>JABXHM010000059.1 GCA_013373625.1 Alteromonadaceae bacterium
AGCGGGCCTAAATCAAAAACACACAACGCAGCATAAATGACGCACAAGCGCTGCCCGAAGGGGTCGTCATGAAATCATTTTACTCTTTGTCACAGCCCTTTGACTTAGAACCACTAGGCCTGCAGGGCTGTTTCGCGATTAAAATGCTTTCATATAGACACAAAACGTGTACAGCAAAGATCAACACGCCCTAGAAGCTTAACTTATTTTACAATAAAAAAGCACTACACTAAGAACAGTGTGGCGGTACCTAAAAAGGCAAAGATACCGACTACATCGGTGATTGTAGTAAGTATGACGCTGCCAGCCAGGGCAGGATCTATACGGAGTTTTTTCATGATTATGGGTAATGTAGCACCCGATACCGCGGCAGCTATCATGTTCATTAACATGGCAAAGGCGATGATAATTCCCAGCGTAAGATCCTGTTTCCATGCCGCGATGACTGAGGCAATCAATATGGCCCAGATGATCCCGTTTAATAAGCCAATAGCAAATTCTTTGGTAATTAACCAACGGGAGTTAGACTGATTGACATGGCCAAGTGCCATACCCCGAATAACCAGCGTTAAGGTTTGATTTCCGGCTACGCCGCCCATACTTGGTACAATGGTATTGAGAATGGCTAAAACCGCCATTTGACTCAGTGTGGCTTCAAATAGATCGCTCACAGCCGCTGCCATTAATGCGGTGAGTAAGTTAACGCCTAACCATACAGAGCGTCGCTTAGTACTCTGCAAAACAGGAGCAAAGGTATCTTCTTCATCATCAAGACCGGCCATACTCATCATAGAGTGCTCAGCGTCTTCACGAATAATATCGACGACATCATCGATAGTGATCCGGCCCACTAAGCGGTGTTTGTCGTCAACCACTGGGGCTGATAACCAGTTGTAGCGTTCAAACATGCTGGCGACTTCATCGTCGGGCATATTGACCGGTATCGCCTCGGGCTCTTCTTCCATGACGTCGGTGACTTTAGCTTCGGGATCGGTGGTCAGTAACCGGGATACCGGTACGATGCCAACCAGATTGTCGGTTCGGCTAACCACATAAAATGTATCGGTGTTTTCTGGTAGCTCACCTTTTAATCGCAGATACCGCAGTACAACATCTATCGACACTTCGGGGCGCAGTGTAATAGTGTCGGTATTCATGATGAAACCGGCGGTTTCCTCACCGTAAGACATGGCTTGCTCGGCACGGTGGCGGTCCTGGGCATCCATCGACTGCAGGACATCCTGGAGAACTTCATCCGGCAGGCTGGAAAGGGTTTCCGCCAAATCATCGGTATCCATGTCCTCCAGCGCATCAACGACTTTAGCTGGCATCATTTTGGCGATAATACCGTTGCGGACTTCTTCTGACAGTTCTTCAATGACATCGCCGTGGAAGTCGCTGTCGAGCAACTCCCATAAATCATCACGGGTTTTGGTTGGGCTGGACTCCAGAATTAACGCCACATCGCTGGCTGGCATTTCATGTAGCTGCTTTCTTACAGATACAAACCTACCTTCGGCAAGTGCCTGGTTTATATCGCGTAATTGGCCGCGTGCCGATTTTGCTTCGAGGGCGTCAGCCACCTAATCATCCTGGAGTTCTGGCAATTAATACTAGGGTAACTCAGTGCTGCGATTCTGTCATGGTTTAAGCGTTCTTGGATAGACTTTTTATTCCTTACCGGCTTTTTAAACAGCATCACTAGACCTAAAAGATATAGAAATTGGAATATTTTATACGGTATTCAATTGTTAAGTTTGGTATAAAAGAATATGTAATTATAAATAAAACAGATACTTGTATTTTAGAAGTAGGTATAAAAATGGAATGCTTGCGCGCCCATAATAAAAATTATTTAAATAGCATGTTTCCATCGGTAATGAGCCATCAGGTCAAGTTACAGGCGTTAAACAACTGGTGGGACAAAGTGGCCCTGGTAGGCAAGATAAACAGTCTCAATGTACCTCAAAGTTTGCTTGCTAATATGCTGGAAACCAAAGCGGAATTTGCTGATTTACAGGCTGTGCTGATTGATAACATGCTCACTGAGCAACTCCAGCAGTGCTCTCGTAAACAGCAGGCAATAGCGCAGACAGTCATAGATATCCCCAATCGAAATTTATTTGAACGCACTGCGGATGTTGGTTTTTTGGCAACAGATGTTGAGATCCGTTATTTTTTAAAACAACCACAGCCCAGTGACAATGACATTGCTAATCTTCAGCAGCGTCTTGGCGAATATTCAGCAAAATATTCGGTCTACGACGACATTATTTTATTTGATGCCCGTGGACAGCAAAAAGTCCGTCTGGGCAATGTTGCTCTCAGGTCTGTGGAGGTTGACCCTGTCATCGCCGAGGTGTTGCAGGGTAAGGAAGAATATTATGAGGTATGTCGCTTTTCGCCACTTAATCCTGATAAGCCGTTATCCTCGTTGTTTTTGGCCGCAATCCGAGACCCTGAGTCGGCTCAAATTATCGGTGTGTTGTGTTTGAGTTTTCGCCTTGCAGACGAAATGAGCGCGTTATTTGCCGATTTACAGGATGACAGTGCATTACTGCTGTGTTTGCTGGATAGTCGCGGCAATGTGCTCGAATCAAATGATCATCAGCGGTTACCACGTGGTACAAACATTCCTCTGCAGCCGAGCCAGCAGTTGATAACTATAGCCGGACAGCCGTTTGTCAGCGCCATAGCACCAACACGCGGCTATCAGGGCTATCAAGGTCTTCACTGGCATGGCTGTGCGCTAATGCCGGTTAACATGAATGCACAAGCAAGCGTCGCGGCGACAGATACTCAACAATCTTCTTCCCGTTGGCAGGGCTTTTCACCAACACTGCTCCGTATTCAACGGCGCGCGGGTATTGTTACTGACGATCTCGATTTAGTGGTACTCAATGGTCGTATTGCTGCGGCGCGCAGTGACGCTGATGAATTTATTCCTATCCTCGAAGAGATTCGTCAGATTGGCCGGCAAATGCAAAGCATATTTTCTGAGTCGGTGACGCAATTGATGAGCACTGTGCTCAGTACACAGTATCAGGCTTTGAAGTTTCAGGCCCAACTGGCCATTGATATTATGGATCGTAACTTATATGAACGTGCGAACGACTGCCGTTGGTGGGCGCTTACTTCGTTGTTTTCGCAATGCTTGAAAGAGCCAGTAACAGATAGTCATGCCAGTAAAGAGATGACCAGTATCCTCGTTTACATCAACTCGTTGTATACCGTTTATACCGCCATTTATATCTACAACACAGAAGGCACAGTGGTTGCCGTTTCGCATAGTTCCCTTGCAGACCTGGTGTCTAATCCGGTCGAACAAACAACGAACTGGCGCGGTATACTGGCGTTAACTGACACCCAGCAATACTGTGTGTCTGAATTTAAGGACATGGATTGTTATCAGCAACGGCCCACGTATGTATACAATGCTGCTATTCGCCATGACAATCAGATTGTCGGCGGCATAGGATTGGTTTTCGACAGTGAACCACAGTTTCGGCAAATGCTCGACGAAGTAATTGATAGCAGTTCTGAGTATCGACAAGGCTTGTATGTTGAGCGCAGTGGGCGGGTTATTGCTGCAAGTCAGTCATCAGCCTGGCAACCCGGTGATATACTCACCTTGCCAGCGCACATCACCGAGCAACCGGGTGGCGCGCAGGGAGCCGGCATTTATCACCTCGGCGCTGAGGAATATGTGGTGGGTTTTGCTGTGTCTAAAGGCTACCGCGAATACAAAACCAAAGATGGTTACCGCAACGATATCATCGCTTTGGTGCTGGAAACCAACACATCTCAGGCATAATCAACGTCGTTGCTCACTGACGGCGCATTGCCTCGAACAGTGAGGGTTCCCAGGGCCGCATGGCCATCAACAGACCCATATGCGTGCGTTCCTCAATGGGCAATCGCGCATCGTCTTCATTAAGTTCTGCAGCTTCATGGGTTAATTGATTTAAACGGCGCTGAATAATCTCCACCGAACTTTTTGAATATCTGCCGCGCAGGTAAAAGCGAAAGGCCCAGGGCTCATTTTTTTTCGGCGCCATAAATTTCACCATTACCTCCTGCTCCATAAACCGTTCTAACGGCCCTCCGGGGATCCAGCGAAAATCCTGCGCGATGAGCAAGCGGTAACGATTACCAGGAAGAAACTCAATGAATTTTAACCGGTCCAGTTTCGCCATAAGTTGTACGGCTTCCGTTTCGGTAATCGCATAATGGTTAATTAGATCATTAAACTGCCAACCATCTCTCACACAGACCGCGGCGAGCAGAAGCTTGGGATTATCCAGTAGTTCGCGCTCCTGGGCTTCTGATAATTGCGATACTTTGGGTTGTGACTGAGCGACCTGAATAAATACATCACTTAATGAGAGACCCAGCACTTCACAAATGGTTTCGAGGCGATCCAGGGTGAAATTGTGCTGCGAAAAACACCGCTTGATACTGGCCTCACTCAGGTTGAGGCATTGAGACAGCGTTTTGTAGGTCATGTTACGTTCTTTGAGTAACAGCTTGAGTAAGTTGGTTACCTGTTTTATCTGACTCATGGTATTGAAATTCGATACTGGTGGTGTAGTTATATACTACATTGTTTTAACTGGTTTACATATATTCTACCCTGGCATAGTTTGAAGAAGAATTAATCAGTGAAGGAATATGGTCATGAACAAACATTTAGTATGGATTTTCGCGGCTCTCTTAGTGGCCGGTCCGGTTTTTGGTGCTGACTCAGTTGAACACAGTGGTCAGGCAAGTAAGCATAGCGTGCTCGCCAGTGTTGAAGGTATTTCAACAACGGCGTCTGTTGGCAGTGCGGTAGTGGCTGCGCCAATCATTATCAGTGGGGGAGTAACTGTTTCTGTGGCGCAAGCCGGTAGCAATGCTATCGACACCTTGCATGCCAGGCATGTCAGGAATACTAAGCCATTGACCATAACGACCAGAGTGATCACCCGTGATCCAGCCCCCTCTGAAGTCGTCATTCAACAGCAGGTCAAACCATAGCCGCGCGCTAACAGGGAGCACGTTATGCGAATTATTGTGTTATTGAGTTTAGTATTGCTGTCTGTCAGTGCGTATGCCGGCAGTCAGGCGCCGTCAGAGTTGAAGTTTTCACCGGCGCAAATTATCGAATTTGCCAAGAAGGTAGAACACTATGGTGCAGAGCAACAAGCCTATGCCTTTATTATTGGCCGGGTAGGTCGGCCTCAAGCCGAGTTACCGCGGGGAATAAGCTTTACGCACACAGCAGTAGCCGTGTATTCAGCGATTACGCTTGACGATGGCAGTACTGAATACGGTTATGCTATCCATAATCTTTATCAGCGCGCCGATGATCCAGGCCGCAGTGATATTGTCGTCGATTACCCGGTAGACTTTTTTTGGGGAGCGCAAACGTTAAAAGCCGGAATTGTGATCCCCACGCTTGCTGTGCAACAGCAGTTAGTGACGCTGATTAGCCAAAAGAAACATCTGGATTTGCATAACCCGCGCTATTCGGTGGTGGCCAATCCTTTCAATAGCCGTCGCCAGAATTGTACAGAGTTTACTCTGGATATGTTGCAATCTGCGCTCTATCAAACTAATGATCTACAACGCATTAAGGCCAATAATCAGGCCTATTTCAGGCCGCAGCAAGTGCACGTAAGTCGATTCAAATTAGCCATGGGAAGTTTAGTGTCGGAAGGCGTAACCACCGCCGATCACAATGGTCCGGTGAGAACGGCAACATTCACTACCATTGCTGAATTTTTGCAGCAATATAATCTCGAACAGCAGGCAATAGTGCTGTATGCCGACGGTCAAATCCAATCTATATAACTAAGGAAAACATTATGGAAACTATGGAAAATCAAGCCAGGATACCAACCAAGGCGTTTCGTAGCGCGGCAATTATGGCGCTAATTATCGGTGTCGTCAGCTACCTTGTCGGTTTATTCAACGCTTACATGCAGCTTAATGAAAAAGGTTATTATTTTACTGTATTGCTGCTGGGTCTTTTTGCCGTTGTTTCGTTACAAAAAACCGTCCGGGATAAAATGGCCGGTATGGCAGTGACTCGCGCTTATTTTGGGGCTTGCGGAGTTGCCACCGCGGCGGCAATAGTGTTGCTGGTTGTGGGATTGTATAATGCACAGCTGCTGCTTAGCGAGAAAGGGTTCTTTGGTATGGCCTTTACCCTTAGTTTGTTTGCCGCCATTACTGTGCAAAAAAATGTCAGGGATATGGCAGAATCCAGTGATGAGCAGTTGCCAGCAGACACTGCGCAGCCGCAAGAGAGTCTGCTAAGCCAAACCAGTTCAGGTTTATAACGCATTCAAACAGAGTAACCGGCCTGACAATACGTCAGGCTTTTTTATTGCTTCGCCATGCGCTGTGCTACAGTACTACTCTGTTAAAGAGCAATAAGGTCTTGGCCAGGAGTACTAATGCAACACCGTGACGGTTATTTTGTCAGTAAAAGTAAAATAGTCTGGATTTTACCTTGTTTGGTATTTACCGGACTGATGGGGTGTGAGTCTACTTCTGTCCCGAACAATGCTGCGGTAGCGTCTGATACCGAAACGGTGATAGCAAAGACTGCAAACGATAGCAGCGCTAACCTTGCCAGTATTATCGAAGCGCACTGGCAGTATAAATTAGCGGAAGATCCTATTCTTGCAGCCCGTTTTGGGCATGCCGCCTACCGTGACCGCTTGCCTGGTGTTACCGCTTTGGATCGGGCGCGTCGTTTGCGCACTGAGCAAGGGTTCGTCGCGCAACTTGATAGCATTAATGTTGAAGTGCTGAGCGAGACAGATAAAGTCAACCATGCTTTATTGAAATGGCTACTGGTGAACAGTATTAATGCCAATCAGCTCAATTTGCAACGTATGCCTTTTAACACGTTTTATTCGTTCTGGAGCAGAGCTCTCGGCGCCAGTAAGGGGCTCTCAATGCGCACTTCGGCTGATGTCGAAGCGTACATAGCACGCATTCGGGATATCGAGCGCTATATCGATGAAAATATTGCCAATATGCGTGTCGGGATTGCTGATAGTTTTGTCCATGCAAAAGTCGTGGTTGAGGGCGTCGCGCCAACAGTGCGAGCGCTGGTGGTTGATGATCCAAGCCTGACCAGCTTGTATGAACCCTTTAAAAAACTTCCATCCTCACTCAACGAAGCGCAACAACAACAGTTGCGGGAGAGCGGATTAAACGCAATTAAGGAGCACGCTTTGCCTGCGCTGGAACGCTTAGCTACTTTCCTTGAAGGGGTATATTTAGCGGCCGCGACCAAGAGCCTGGGGGCGCATCAATTGCCTGATGGGGAAGCCTATTACCGCCATGCGATTCGGCAGTATGTCACTGAAGAGCGTGCCCCCGGGCAAATCCACCAGATTGGTTTGGCGGAAGTAAAGCGACTACGTGCAGCTATGCAGGCCGAAATGAAAGCGGCAGGCTTCGAGGGGAGTCTTGATGAATTCACCACGTTTTTGCGCACTGATCCGCAGTTTTACCCCGAAAGTGCTGAGGATTTGCTCAAAGAAGCAGCCTTTATTGCCAAGAAAATTGAATACCGGTTGCCAGAGTTTTTCAACAAGCTGCCCCGACAGCCCTATGGTATTGTCGAAGTACCCAAGGAAATAGCACCAAATTACACCACTGCGTCGTATAACTCTGCGCCGCTGGAGGGTATTCGAGGCGGAGCTTACTGGGTAAATACGCACAATTTAGACCAGCGGCCACTCTACGAGATGGTGGCCTTAACGCTGCACGAAGCCGTGCCTGGTCACCATTTGCAAAATGCACTGTCATTAGAGCTTGAAAACGTACCTGATTTTCGTCGCAACTTATATTTAAGCGCCTATGGTGAAGGGTGGGGGTTGTATGCTGAGGCCTTAGGGGTTGAAATGGGTGTCTATGAAACACCGTACCAGCATTTCGGCCGCTTAAGCTATGAAATGTGGCGGGCCTGCCGTTTAGTTATAGACACTGGCATTCACTCTCAGGGATGGAGCAGGGAGCAGGCCATAGAATATTTGGCAGCCAATACTGCGTTATCGATGGCCAACGTACGTGCCGAAGTTGACCGCTATATTTCGTGGCCTGGTCAGGCACTTTCTTACAAGATGGGCCAGCTAAAAATACTCGAATTGCGTGAGCGCGCCGAACAGGCTTTGGGTGATCAATTTGATATTCGGGAGTTTCATGAGCAACTGCTGGGTAACGGTGCATTACCATTAGCGCTGCTGGATAAGCAAATTCAGGCCTATATCGATGCACACCACTAAACACGTGGTGTGTGTGAAAGGTAAGCCTGCCACTAGTGGTATGTCGGCGGGTGCCTAGCTTAAGCAAGAGTAAATGGAGACTCTATGCTATTCCGCCTCATTAAAGCGACCGGCAATCAACGATTCTACGGCATCCATTGCAGCTTCTGCATCGGGGCCTTCGCTGATTACCTCAACCTGCTCACCCTGATGGCTTTCCATTAACATCAGGCCCAGTACACTGTTGGCATTCGCGTGCTGCTCGCCTTTTACGAGGGTAATTTGAGCATCAAACTGATTGGCCAGTTGCACTAACTGGGTCGCTGCGCGCGCGTGCAGACCCAGTTTATTCACAATGGTGAGCGTTCTCTCTACTCGCATTATCGGTTTAACTCCCGGTGGCGAATTTGTACATCAGGGTGCTTGTCTTCGAACAATTTTGCTAACGACTGCGCCACAAATACCGAGCGATGTTGACCCCCCGTGCAGCCAATGGCAATGGTTACGTAGCTACGGTTATTCCGTTCTAAATGAGGTAACCAGGTCGCGATCAAATTTTGAATTTGCCAGATAAACTTTGTCACGATGGGCTGTGAACCGAGAAAAGCTTCTACCGGTGAATCGAGCCCTGTGTGGTGTCGTAAGTCTGGTTCCCAGTGCGGATTAGGTAAGAACCGTGCATCAAAAACATAATCAGCATCTTTTGGGATACCATGTTTAAAACCAAAGGATTCGAATACCAGCACCAGTCGTGAGCTTTTTTTACCAAGGATCCGCTCGCGAATTAATTCTGCTAACTGATGAATAGACAAACGATCGGTATCGATATACAGATCAGCCCGTTCGACAATTGGCGCTAGCAGATCTTTCTCAGCTTGAATGGCATCGGCCAGTGATATATTTAATTTTGCCAACGGATGAAGACGGCGGGTTTCACTGAAACGCTTTACCAACATATCGTCGCTGGCATCCAAATACACAATAGTCATGGCCCAGGACGATGGCAGGTAATCAAGAATCTCAACCAGATCCTCTGGTTCTTTTGGCAGATTTCGGACGTCAATGCTGACTGCGACCTGATCATATTCATCCGCTACTGTATGCGTCAGGGTAGGGAGCAGGTTAACGGGAATGTTATCAACACAATAATAACCGAGATCTTCCAGCGCGCGCAACGCAACGGACTTCCCCGAGCCCGAGCGGCCACTGATAATGATAAGCTTCATGAACTGTCAGACTCCTTGTGGTATTACTGTTTACTGAGCGGAGTTGTCGCACAGCGCTGCAATAACTTGTTCCTTCGTTTCGGCGTTTCGAATAGTTTTTACGATGGATTTTTGACTCAGTTTACCGGCAATTGTTGCCAGTGTCTGCAAGTGTCCTTCAGTTTGGTTCTCTGGCACTAAAATAGAAAAAAAGATGTCGACAGGTTTATCATCTATGGCGTCAAAAGCAATAGAAGGTTTTGTTGTGACTACAACGGCGGTAATTTCTGACAGGCCGGACAGCCGGCCATGGGGTAGCGCTATACCATTGCCGATGCCCGTGCTGCCCATTTTTTCGCGAGCCAACAGTGCTGTAAGGGCCTCGTCCTTTTGTATTTCCGGATTGGTTTGCGCAGCAATGGTGCTAATAATTTCAAGTATGCGTTTTTTACTGTTGCACTGGACCGCACATTCAGTGCGATCCAGGCTAACTAAGGCTTCTATATTCATAGGGTTAGGGGGCCTAGTGCTTTTTGAGCTTTTCCTTATGCTTAATGACCTGACGATCAAGCTTGTCTACCATGGCGTCGATCGCTGCATACATATCTAAGTTTTCTGACGACGCAAATACCTCAGCACCGCTTAAATGCATGGTGGCCTCAGCTTTTTGATTCAATTTTTCCACATTCAATATCACATGGACATTTGATATGTGGTCAAAATGGCGCTCCAGTTTGCTAAATTTAGTATCAACATAATTACGCAAAGAATCGGTAATCTCAACGTGATGACCTGTAAGATTAATTTGCATAGTTCGTCTTCCTTATATTTCGGCCTAGATAAGGCTCTTGCGTTGGTTAGACGGTGGAATCGATAGCGATTCCCGGTATTTTGCTATTGTTCGCCGAGCAACTTTTATACCTTGATCAGCCAACAATTGGGCAATTTTACTGTCGCTTAAAGGTTTGCTGGGGGTCTCCGCAGCAACCAGTTTTTTAATTAACGCGCGGATCGCAGTCGATGAGCACTCACCACCAGATTCCGTTGCTACGTGACTGGAGAAAAAGTACTTCAGTTCAAAAATACCACGTGGCGTATGCATGTATTTTTGCGTGGTTACCCGAGATATTGTTGATTCATGCATATCAACCATTTCGGCAACGTCATTGAGTACCATTGGCTTCATCATTTCAGGGCCATGTTCAAAGAAGCCCATTTGTTGTTGTACGATGCAGTTGGCTACTTTCAACAGTGTGTCGTTGCGTGACTCCAGACTTTTAATAAACCACTTGGCTTCTTGCATGTGGGAGCGAATAAATTGGGAGTCAGCACTGTTTCTGGATTGGCGGCTCATTGCCGCGTACTGCTGGTTGACGCTCAGTTTTGGCAAGCTGTCGGGGTTTAGCTCTACCACCCAACGGCCCTTTTTCTTATTAACAGAAACATCCGGGATGACATACTCAGGTTCCTGAGTAATCAGTGCACTACCGGGACGCGGGTTGAGCGTTTGTAGCAATCGCATTGCTTCACGCAAATCATCTTCTTTGAGCCGGGATTTACGCATAAGGGTGCGATAATCCTTGCTGCTCAGCAGGTCGGCGTAGTCTTCTATCAATGTTTTTGCTTCGTTAAGCCAAGGCGTATCCGGCGCAAATTGTTTTAGCTGGACCAGTAGACACTCCTGCGGGGTACGTGAACCAGAACCGATAGGGTCGAACATCTGTATGCGTTTAAGTACGCATTCAACTTCGTCCTCCTCTACGGGCTCTTCCATATCATCAGTATTGACGCTATTGAGGATATCTTCAACCGAAACGGTTAAATATCCTGATTCATCGATTGAATCGATAATCGCAATAGCGATAGCGCGGTCAACCTCACTAAATGGTGTCAGTCGCATTTGCCACAATAAATGTGCCTGAATATCATCTGTTGTTTCACCCTGAAAAACCTGGTCGTCATCAGACGAGGCCGGGCCCGGTGCCGGTGCAGAAGATGCTGAGTAGTATTCATCCCAGGTACTGTCGATGGGGAGCTCGTCCGGTAGCTCGTTCTTTTCCATCGCCTCGTTAGAATCTAAATTGTTATCGGCACTGGCAGTTGCCGCTGCATCGGCTTCGGCATCAAGTTTACTTTTTTCGACGATATCGTTGTCGCTGTTATCCTCTATTTCAAGCAGGGGATTAGCATCAAGTGCTTCTTGAATTTCTTGTTGAAGATCCAGTGTAGAAAGCTGCAGCAGTTTAATTGCCTGCTGCAACTGTGGCGTCATAGTGAGTTGTTGACTAAATTTAAGCTGTAAAGATGGTTTCATCTACTTCTATTCTTAACGCCTTGCTTGTTATTGAAATGGACAATGGTAATTGTCGCGTTATTGTTTGGCAGTCTATCCCTAACTATAGCCTGAATTGCTCACCCAGGTATACATCCTTTACTTTTTGATTACTTAACACCTGCTCTGCACTACCCTGAGCAATCAGCTCTCCCTGACTAACTATATAAGCGGTTTCGCACACATCCAGGGTTTCCCGGACGTTATGGTCGGTAATGAGAATTCCGATCCCACGATCACGCAGGTGCTGAATAATCTTCTTTATATCATTAACCGAAATTGGGTCAACTCCCGCAAAAGGTTCATCCAATAAAATAAACTTTGGATTTGCCGCCAGTGCCCGGGCAATCTCTACGCGTCGGCGCTCACCACCAGACAAACTCATGCCTGTACTGTTACGTATATGGTTAATATTGAATTCATCAAGTAGTGAATTTGCTTCGTTGAGCCGCTGCTCTGAACTCATGCCTTTACGCGTTTGCAATATCGCCATGATATTATCAAAAACAGTTAACTTGCGAAAAATGGAAGCTTCCTGCGGAAGATAACCAATACCATTACGAGCCCGTTCGTGCATGGGTTGGCGGGTTAAATCCATGTCATCAATGTAAATGTCGCCTTTGTCGAGTGGTACTAAGCCGACAATCATATAAAACGTAGTGGTTTTGCCAGCGCCATTGGGACCAAGCAGGCCAACAATTTGCCCGGTAGACACTTCTACACTGACGTCGCGCACGACCTGACGGGTTTTATATGACTTGGCTAAATGTTTGGCGGTCAGGGTGGTCATTCGTTGTCATCATCCTGTTCGTCGCTATCGGATTGGGCTGGAGGGGTTTCTTCAGGCTCCATACTGTAAATCGTTGTCACACGACGACCTTCTCCATCGCCGGAACCTGTGGCTTTGAACTGTTCTTTTTCCATATCGTAGGTGATGGATTCTGCAGTCACGGTACGGGCATTTTGATTCAGCTTCGCTTTGCCGGTCAAAGAAATCGTGCGAGTTGCCACTTCGTAGCGAATTTCAAATGCTTCGGCTTCAACGATTTTGCCATCATCCAGTTCCTGTCGGTAATACGCCGGGCGGCCAGTGGCAGTAAAAATTTCTTTCCCTTTGCCAAGATGGTCTTCAACTTCGAGTCGGTCGGCGAGTATGTTTAACGTACCCTGGGTGATTTGCACATCATTAATCAGTACTAATTTTTTGAGCTTTCCGTCCAAAAACTGCGACTCAGATTTGATTTCGATAGGCTGTGAAAAATCGGCTTGCTTGGCCAGGACCAGTGCAGGAGAAAGCGCTAATAGTGCACTAGTTAGCAGGTTGATAAGTCGTTTGTACATGATCGTTTAACTCATAGGTTTTGTGTTTCAGGTTTGCGCGTAACCCGTTACTTAATATAATGAAGTTCGGGCCGGATATTTCAACGCTGGCCTCTGACATCATAATCTGTGTATCTAAATCTATTTCTAAATATTCAGTGGTGACCTGCTGAACATAATCATCCGGATTCTGACTTACGATCTCTACGTTCTTTTCAAGTTGAATCACATTGTTGTCGTATAAAGTGCCTTCTGCTGCAACAACCTGCCAGGGCGGTTCAGAAGCATCCTGAAAGACAGTATATTGCGGTTCCTGGAACAATATAAATCCTAATTGCTCATAGTTTTCCATCGAAGAAGAGAACACCTGATGGATACGCTGCCCCAGCTCGTTGAACAATGTGGTTGTAAGGTTGCGAGCCTTATAGGTTGGCGACAGCGCTAACACATCCCGATCGGGCAGTGTCACCGGCTCTTCAGCTAAAAATGACGGCAGGTAGAGCGAAGCAGCTAATATAAATAAACCCGCAATGATAAGACCGAGCCGACTCATACACTGGCACCTTGTATGCCACCTAATTTGTGGTTGGCCTCAAGAATGGTATCACAAATTTCCCGTACTGCTCCAAAGCCGCCTCGTTGAGTGGTGACCCAGTTAGCCTGCCTGAGCACTGCCGGATGCGCATCGTTAACCGCAATTTTTACTGCACTGTGTGTATACATGCCGGTATCAGGCATATCATCCCCCACCGCGGCTACCTGATCTGCTGAAAGATGCAGTGTTTCTAGCAGCTTGGCTAATGCTTGTGATTTGTTTTCCTCGCCCTGAATAATATACTTAACATTCAGGGCCGCCATGCGATCGGCAACGATCTTCGAGCGGCGCCCGGTAATCACTGCAACATCAATACCGCTGTTAATCAGTGCTTTTACGCCGTATCCATCGCGAGTATGAAACGCTTTTAGTTCCTCGCCCTGATTGCCCAGGTAAATACGCCCGTCAGAAAATACGCCGTCAACATCACAAACTAATAGAGCGATGTTACGTAACTGAGCAAATACACTTTCCGGCATTGTGCCATACTGGGTATTAACCGTGGTCATCACAACACTCCTGCTTTGAGCAGCATATGCATATTAAAAGCGCCTACGGGACGCTGTTTATCATCAACGACTAACAGCGCACTTATCTTATGATTTTCCATCACGTTCAGTGCCGCAACCGCCAGTTCGTCACTTTTTGAAGTTTTACAGCCTCGTGTCATTACTGCTTGTACCTGTGTGTTATGAATATCGGCTCTGGCGTCGAGTAAACGGCGCAAGTCACCATCACTGAATACCCCGGTTAACTGACCATCCTGGTTAGTGATACCGGTCAGCCCCAGTCCTTTTCTGGATATTTCAAGTAAAGCATCGGAGACGGAAGCATGTTCTGACACTAAAGGAATTTCATCGTCGGTGAGCATGATATCGGCAATGGTTAGTAACAGTTTTCGGCCCAAACTACCGCCAGGGTGTGAGAGCGCAAAATCATCTGAAGTAAAGCCGTTGGCATCCAGTAGCGCTACGGCAAGTGCATCACCGAGCACCAATGTTACCGTTGTGCTGGTCGTTGGTGCCAGGCCCAGAGAACAGGCTTCTTGCTCTACGCCAATATCGAGTACCACATCCGCATGCTTACCCAGGGTGCTGTTGACACGATTCGTTATGGCTATTACGGGCACATTGAGACGTTTTACTACGGGCAATAAGTTAAGCAGTTCAGCCGTTTCGCCAGAATTGGATATAGCCAGCAGAATATCTTTTTTACCCAGCATGCCCAAATCGCCATGATTGGCTTCGCCAGGGTGCATAAAAAACGCAGGTGTGCCCGTGCTGGCCAGCGTCGCGGCGATTTTATTGCCCACATGCCCGGACTTGCCCATACCACATACTACAACCTTGCCTTCGCAGTTGAGCAGTAAATTACAGGCCTTGGTGAAGTTGTCATCAAACTTTTCTTTAAGCGCAGCGATAGCAGCGAGCTCAATATTGACAACGCGCTGTGCTGAGGTGATAAAAGACGTCGGTTGTTGTGGTTTCATCAGGCAAATAACCAATACTGATAAACAAGGAAGCAAGCCACGAATATGGTTGCCTCTACACGATTAATGCGCCGCGTTCCGCGGAAATTAAAGCTAAATAATAAGAGTAACAACGTGAGCCCGAGCATCACCAGTGAATCACGCTCAGCGGCAGATACGTCCAGTAATCCGGGGGAAATGAGTCCCGGCATGCCAAGCACTGCCAGTAAATTGAATATATTCGAGCCGACAACATTGCCAAGTGCGAGATCATGCTCGCCTTTCATAACACCGGCAACACTGGCGGCAAGCTCGGGTAAACTGGTACCCAGGGCGATTATAGTCAGGCCAATCACCAGATCACTTATGCCAAAGTACTGAGCAATGTGAACAGCTGAGTCGACCATAAACTGGGCGCTCACCGGCAGCAAAATTAGCCCTGCGCCAATCCACATAACCGCTACACCGTTTTCAACCTGAGTGGGGATTTCATCAGAAGCTTCGTTTGCCAGCGGGTCGCCTTTATCTACGATCAAGGATAACCACGCCATGCCAGCAAGAACAAAAATAAACATCAGTAGCAAGATAATGCCTTCTACTGAAGTGAGTTCGCTGTCGTGCAAAAAATACACCGCAATCAAATTAATCACCAGTAAGACAGGAAATTCTCGTTTTAGCGTGGTAGATGAGATAAGTAATGGCTTAACTAAAGCCGTAATACCTAATACAAGCGCGATATTGGTAATATTGGAGCCAATCGCGTTGCCAACAGCCGTATTAGGATTGCCATTAATAGATGCCACTGCAGACACCACAATTTCCGGAGCCGAGGACCCCATGGCGACTATGGTAAGCCCAATCATCATGGGTGATATGCCAATATTCTTGGCCAGTGCTGATGCCCCATAAACGAACTTGTCGGCACTCCAGCTCAGTACAGCCAGTCCTGCCAGAAAAATAGCAACTTGTAATATCACTATAAAACCTGTTTGCTTCGGAAAGTCGTATTCTCGCAAAAAAACACGCTTATTCCTATGTTTTGCTTGAGAGAATTGCAATTACCTGTTGATCCTTTCAAAGTCAGGACCGTTTTATAAATTAGTGTTGTATCAGCATTATCTGATGACAAAGTGATGTGTTCAACAAATCAGTTTATGTCGCTATGACCGTTACAGTGCCTGGAAAAGGAAAAACATTACTTCGTCAATGAAACTTTGATTCGTCCGGTCTCTCTTACAGATGAGTACTTTAGCTATTCAGATAATAACTTTACTGACCCAAGCTTCTGCAATGGAAACGCAGCAAATGCGCTGTTAATGATAGAAAATATAAAAAAACGTCAGAGAAATACCCTGAAAAGCAGATGCGGGAACTGGTTAAAAGCAAAGCAAACAATGGGTTTACCGCTTTGTTTTCATAATTTAGTTACGCCAAACAATTAGTTATTAAATATACCTACATGAATGTATGTAATTTAATTCTACTATGCTAAAATTAGAAAATGTAAGTAATAACCTTGTTTTGTGCCGCTGATCAGCTTGTACCAAGACGACGATTCTACGCGATAGAATGATAAGCTTCGCTATTTGTAACAGATCTTGACGGTCTTTTTAGCGATAATACTACTTCGCCGCAACCGGTAAATGTGAAGCGCGTAAGATTGCAGTGATATAAATTGTAACTTTTTCGGTTTAGTCAAAACAAATTATTCCAAGTACAATTGTAACGATGCGGTTTAAGACCTAAATCCACGAAAGATGTAACCGCCAGCAGGCTGGTAAATAATTGGGATCCCGCGGGAGCCAGCACAGGAAATGTGAAGTAACATGGACTACTTAGTCGACGTAAACAACATGACTTTTTCACGCGGAGACCGTCTTATCTATGACGGCATATCCATGCGTGTACCCAAAGGCAAAATCACCGCAGTGATGGGCCCCAGCGGTATCGGTAAAACGACCTTGTTAAAGTTAATTGGCGGGCAATTGGAGCCTGACCATGGAGATGTCACCTTTGCCGGTGAATCGATTCATAAAATGAGTCGGAAAGCGCTGTATAAAACGCGCCGGCGAATGAGCATGCTGTTTCAAAGTGGTGCCTTATTTACCGATATGTCGGTGTATGACAACGTTGCTTTCCCTTTGCGTGAACACACTAACTTGTCAGAATCGGTGATAGCGACAGTGGTGGCCCTCAAGCTACAATCTGTTGGATTGCGCGGCGCGGCAAAAATGATGCCGAGCGAGTTGTCCGGCGGCATGGCACGCCGGGCGGCGTTGGCCAGGGCAATCGCGTTAGATCCCGACATGATTATGTACGACGAGCCTTTTGCCGGGCAGGATCCTATTTCTATGGGTGTGTTGGTGAAACTTATTCGCGAACTAAATGATGCGCTGAATTTAACCAGTATAGTGGTAACGCATGATGTCACTGAAGTACTCACCATCGCCGATTATATTTATATTCTGGCAGACAAACGTGTCATTGGTGAGGGAACCTCACAGCAAATTCAGGACAGCGATTCAGAGTTAGTGCAGCAGTTTTTGCAAGGCAAAGCTGATGGGCCGGTGCCGTTTCATTATCCTGCAGAGTCGTTAAGCAGTGCATTTTTAGGAGAAAGCGATTGAACTGGGTTCAACATATCGGTCGCCAGACTATCGGACGGGTAGCTGCTTGCGGTCGTGCAGGCGTTATGCTGTTTGGCGCATTGTTCGCGCTACCCAGCTTTAAGAATATTCCGCTGACAATTCGTCAGTTATATGTGGTTGGGGTGCAATCGCTGGCCATCATTATCGTTTCAGGTGTCTTTATAGGCATGGTCATGGCATTACAGGGCTATACCATTCTTACTGACTATGGCGCTGAGGGAAGCCTTGGTCCAATGGTGGCATTGTCATTATTACGTGAACTAGGGCCGGTGGTTACCGCACTATTGTTTGCTGGTCGTGCTGGTTCAGCACTGACTGCTGAAATTGGATTAATGAAAGCGACTGAGCAACTTAGCAGCCTGGAGATGATGGCGGTCGATCCCTTGCGCAGAGTTGTCGCTCCACGTTTTTGGGCGGGTATCATCGCTATGCCAATGCTGGCAATTATCTTCTCGGCGGTAGGGATTTTAGGTGGTCATTTAGTGGGTGTTGACTGGCTCGGTGTTGATGCCGGAAGTTACTGGTCAATTATGCAATCAACAGTTGATTGGGACAAAGATGTGATTAACGGCGTGATAAAAAGCCTCGTTTTTGCCCTGGTTGTGACCTGGATTGCCATATTTAAAGGATATGATTCGATACCAACTTCCGAAGGTATCAGTCAGGCAACCACACAAACGGTGGTGTTTTCGTCATTGGCAGTATTAGGGCTGGACTTCGTACTCACTGCCCTGATGTTTGGTATTGAATAAGGGGCAGTTGAAATGAATCGATATAAAATGGAATTAATGGTGGGTGTGTTTGTCTTAATGACAGTGGCTGCCTTGTTATTGTTAGCATTAAAAGTTGCTAATCAAACCATGGCCTCAGATGGCGATACCTATACCCTGTATGCCAAGTTCGACAACATTGGTGGACTAAAAGTACGGTCGCCAGTCAAAGTTGGCGGGGTTACAGTTGGCCGGGTGAGTAATATTAAGTTAGACAGGGATGACTATTTGCCGGTTGTTGAACTAACCATTCAAACAGCCTACAGCGAATTTCCGGAAACCAGTTCGGCATCGATTTTAACCTCAGGGTTACTTGGCGAACAATATGTCGGATTTGAACCTGGGTTTACTATCGAAGGGGTAGAAAATCTGGCAGATGGTGACTACATCGAAGACACCAGTTCGGCACTGGTGTTGGAAGAATTGATTGGTCAGTTCCTGTTCAGTCGTAATAGTGAAGAATAATAATGACGCAAAGCCGGTCTGATATGGCAGTCGTATTGTTGGTTAGGAGAAATAAGTTGAAAGCAAAATTAGCCGTTTTATTAACACTCATGCTGATGGTTATCATGCCCGCCAGCGCTCAAAATAACGAAGTGGATACCAAAAACCCGTACAAAATGGTTGAACAGGTCGGTCATAAAACGTTTGAACGTATTAAAGCGTCCAAGCAACAAATTGCCGAAAACCCTGAAATTTTGCGCGATATCATGGAAGAAGAGTTATTGCCGTATATCGATTATCGTTACAGTGCGTTTAAGGTGTTGGGTAAGCACTTCAACTTTAAAAAAGCCGATCAGGAAGTTCTGATTGAGTATATTCGTGTTTTTCGTCAATACCTGGTAACCAGTTATGCCGACGCGTTGAGCTACTATGATGATCAGGAAGTTCTGTTTGCACCATCAGGTGATTTTGAAGACGATAAAAGCGTGACTGTGCGCGCAATAATTCGCGACGGCGACCGCCCTGATATCAATGTCGCGTTTAAAGTTCGCAACACCAAGGGTGATGAATGGAAAGCCTACGACATGGTGGCTGAAGGCATCAGTATGTTGCAGAACGAAGTAAAACAGTATGAACAGATTATTCGTACCGAAGGGATTGAAAAGGTGATTGAGATAATGCGCGAGCGCATCGCCAAGCCAATTGAATTAAAATCCCTGGACGGCAGTAAAAGACAGGGCAGCAAAGCGTGAGTGATAAACAAACCATCAGCTTAACCGGTGCGCTGGATCGACAGTCATTGAGTCAGGACTGGTGGAAGTCGCTGAGCAGTAACGAACAGCAACAGTATCGTCATTCATCTCATTGTGTGATGGATTTCAGCGCTGTAGAGCGGGTTGATACTGCCGGTCTCGCCTGGACTTTAAATGCCATTCGCGACGGTAAAGCTCAAGGGGTTAAAATAACTTTGTGCAACCTGCCCGAAAAAATGCTTAAATTGGCAAAAATCAGCGAACTCGATGGCATTTTACCCATTGAGTAAATACACCTAATTGTTGCTAAAGAGTCTATGGACACTAAAGAAATAGAAACCTTATTAAAAGAACAGCTGTCACTTGCAGAAGTTCATGTTAAAGGCGATGGTTCACATTATTCAGTGATTGCAGTGAGTGATGCGTTTGCCGATATGAGCCGGGTGAAACGTCAACAAGCCGTTTACGCGCCCCTTAATGCTTTGATTGCCAATGGCACTTTGCATGCGGTTTCCATAAAAACCTATACCGAAAAAGACTGGCAGCGCGAGCGCCTGCTTAATATGCCCCAGTAACCCACCAGGAACCGCTTGTGGATAAACTTATAATAAAACAAAGCCCGCCACTTAAAGGCGAGGTGGTAATTTCTGGTGCAAAAAATGCGGCCCTGCCGTTGTTAATGACCAGTTTGTTAACCGCACAACCCTGCCGCTACAGTAATGTTCCTCAACTACGCGATATCAGTACCACACAGGCCTTACTGAAAGACCTTGGCGTTGGCGTAGAACAGCAGGAAGCAAACACCGTGTTATTGCATGCGGCTGAACTCACCAGCGATACGGCCAGCTATGATTTGGTACGCACCATGCGTGCATCAATTTTAGTGCTTGGGCCACTATTGGCGAGGTTAGGCAAAGCCAATGTGTCGTTACCTGGCGGATGCGCAATTGGTGCACGACCGGTTAACTTGCACCTTGAAGGCCTTGAAAAGATGGGCGCTGTAATAAACGTGGATGAAGGCTATGTTCGGGCCAGCGTTGACGGGCGCTTAAAGGGCGCGCGTATCTTTATGGATATTGTGAGCGTAGGGGCAACCGAAAATCTGATGATGGCTGCTGCCCTGGCTGACGGTGAAACGGTTATCGAAAATGCTGCCCGTGAACCGGAAATTGTCGACCTTGCTAACTGCCTGAATAGTATGGGCGCCAGAATTTCTGGTGCAGGTACCGATAAAATTCGTATCCATGGCGTTGAAACGCTTAACGGTTGTGACTATCGGGTATTGCCAGATCGCATCGAAACGGGCACTTATCTGGTGGCTGCTACAGTGACCGGCGGACACATTAAATGCTTAAATGCGGCACCAGAAACACTTGACGCCGTGTTATCCAAACTACAACAGGCCGGCGCGGTTATCACCGTTGGGAAAGACTGGATTGAACTGGACCGCAGTCAGACACCATTGACCGCTGTAAAAGTTAAAACTGCGCCACACCCGGGGTTTCCGACCGATATGCAAGCCCAGTTTGTGGCACTGAATGCTGTTGCAAGCGGCACGGGTGTGATCACCGAAACTATTTTTGAAAACCGTTTTATGCACGTACCAGAGCTGCAACGCATGGGCGCAGAAATCGCGTTAGAAACTAACAGTGCGGTGAGCAAAGGTGAATCTAAACTTAAAGGTGCACCGGTCATGGCTACCGATTTGCGCGCATCTGCCAGTTTGATCATTGCCGGGTTAGTTGCCGAAGGCGAAACTCACATCAGCCGAATTTACCACCTCGATCGCGGTTACGAAGCCATTGAGCTTAAGTTAGGCGGATTAGGGGCGAATGTGTCGCGGGCGAGCGAATAGTTGTGGGGTAAGGCTGGCTGGCAGTGCCGATCAGCCTTACCGCCTTACCATTCAGAACACAGTTTATGCCGGGCAACGGGCCGTTGCCCAATACCAGCCGCCGTTAAATAATTAATTCAGCAACAGTAACTTGAATGGTTACCGTTCTGGCTTGTCTGCTCACTTCCAATTCCAGGACCGTTCCGGGTGCAGTTTCAGCAATCATGTCGAGTGCTTTTGAAGCACTTTCTAACCGTATACCATCAATTGACATGATAATATCTCCGGCCTTTAACCCAGCCTGTGCGGCCGGCGATTTCGGTGTTACGGCTTTGACCTCGATACCCGGACCACCACTTAATTCTTCACCAAAAAAGCCTAACTGGCCACGAGTGACTTTACCATTGGTAATAATGGATTCCATTACCCGAACGGCGAGCTCGTAGGGAACAGCAAAATTAATACCATCGACAATATAGGTGCCCCGGCGTTCATCTCGTACCTGAAAGTTAGCATTGGTAATACCTACCAGATAGCCATTGCTGTCAACCAGTGCACCACCTGAGTTACCCTGATTGAGTACGGCATCAGTCTGGATAAAATCAACGTAACTGTTCGATAACCCGGTGCGGCCTGCGCGGCTGACAATGCCCTGAGTAATGGTTTGGCCAAGATTATAAGGATTACCAATTGCCATGACTACATCGCCTACGCGCAAGTCAGGCTCTTCAAGTTGCGGAATGACATGTAAATTATCTTCGTTAACTTTAAGTACCGCTAAATCTGTAATTTGATCGGTACCTATAATTTGGGCCTGGGCTACCCGGTTATCCTGCAATGCCACAAAAATGCTGCTGGCGTCTTTGATAACATGGTGACAGGTTAATATGTAGCCGGAGTCGGTCATAATAACACCTGAACCAAGGCTGGTCCGCTGCCGGGGCTGGTTGTAATAATTAGGGTTATTTTCAATACTAACACTGTAGATATTGACCACTGCGGGCGCGGCGCGACTCAGAGCCGGGTAGTAGGTTTCACGTTTGTTACTTTGTGGCGTCGGGGCAAACCATGTGGTGCCAAATCCGGTACCCTTGCGAAGGTCAGGTACTAAAAACAAAATCAGTAGGGCCACAACCAACCCTAAAAATACCGATCGAATTATAAATACGAAAAATTGTTTGCTCGCCACGTAAGTTCTTATTGTGTTATGCGCTGGGATAGTCATACAGCACGCTGCAAGAAAGCAGAACGTGAAGAGCAGCCCAGAGGTTTGTTATTAGCATAAGCATAACATTTTCAGCAGGCTGCGTGAAAGTAAATGACCCTCTCAAACAACGATGTCTTTGTCTGTGCCATGTTAATCAGCATTCTGTGCACATCATTGCCTGGTACTTTGCTTAGTCAACCGACAGGCTAGCCACGGTGTTGATATACGGCTGGCGTAAAAGTATAAACAATAGTGACAACCTACAGGCAATAAAAAAGGCGGCCAACGGCCGCCTTCTGATCAACCGCTAATACTGCTACTGGCGAATCACTACATACAATGATGCATTGCCGCGGCGAACATTCATTGCAATAACACCTGTTGTATTTTCAATGGCGTCACGGAATTCCATAACACTGGTCACTCGCTGGCGGCCAACAGCCAGAATCACGTCTTCTTCTCGTAAGCCAATACGAGCAGCGGGTGAGCCTTCGGCCACTTCACTAACCAAAATGCCGTCGTTTCCGTCGGCGTCAGCCCCCACTATGAGTGTGGCACCTTGCAATGCTGGATGAATTTGCTCAGCAACGACTTGATTTTGGGTTGCATCATCTAATACAACATCAACCGTGAGTTCTTCACCTTTACGAACGAGGGTTAATTCAACCTTAGCACCAGCACCCATCGTGCTGATTTTAGCGCGTAATTCACCAAAACTATTGAGCTCTTTACCATTAATCGCAACGATAATGTCGCCTGCTTTGATACCGGCTTTTTCAGCTGCTGAATCGGGTTGAACTTCGCTGACAAAGGCACCTTTGTTCACTTCAGAGTTCATCGCTTCAGCTAAACCCTGATCAACGTTACTGCCTAAGATCCCCAGCAAACCACGGCGAACCTCGCCAAATTCTGCTATTTGTTCAACCAGGTTATTCATCATGTTGACGGGAATGGCAAAGCCAATGCCCACATTGCCACCATTCGGGCCAAAAATAGCGGTATTGATACCAACTAATTCTCCGTGCAGGTTAACCAGAGCACCACCGGAGTTACCGCGGTTGATAGCCGCATCAGTTTGGATGAAATCTTCAATGCCGCCAATATTGAGGCCAGAACGGCCCATGGCGCTAACAATACCTGAAGTTACCGTTTGTGACAGGCCAAAAGGGTTACCAATGGCAACAACAAAGTCACCCACCCGCACTTCATCAGAGTTTGCCAAAGGCAGTGCTGTGAGGTCATCCGGTTCTATTTTTAACAGTGCCACGTCGCTTTGTTCATCGGCTCCCAGCTTTTTAGCAGAGAACTCCCGGCCATCAGATAGCTTAACGGTAATTTCGTCAGCGTTGTTAACAACGTGCGCATTTGTTACCACGTAGCCTTTGTCAGCATCAATGATTACGCCGGAGCCCAGGCCGCGAAAAGGGCGTTCACGGGTTTGCTCAGGCGGACCACCAAAAAAGTAACGAAACATCTCCGGGACTTCCTGACGCGAAGTTTGTGTGCCTTCTACGGCAATACTTACCACCGCTGGCATAGCTTCTTCAAGCATGGGCGCCAACGACGGAACTTCTTTTTTGCTGTCATTAAAGAAAGGAAGAGCAGCCTGCGTGGAAACGGATACACCAACGGTACTGGCAACAATACCAGTAACCAACACAAGCTTTCGAAAAGACTTATTCATAGACACATACACTCCTAGTCTCATTGCGTTTTGCAACTACCTTCCCAGAGACTGTACCTTTGCCTAAAAAGTTCCGCTGTTATTCTTTGTCTGCGGCAGATGTAGCTTTATTGCCGACAAATAACCCTGAACTGTGATTAGCAAAATCCCGGGGCTGGGTGTCACTGCTAGCATTACTTTTACTCTTTTCCACACCTTTTAGATTGTTTCGCAGATAGGCGGTTGTGTGCTCGCCAAAAAATGGAACAGCAGGTGTAGCTTCTGAATCCGCAGTCTCTAAAAGCTCTTCGTATTCAGATAAACTCTGTTTAAGGTCATTACATTGTTTTTCAATAGTCTCTACAGACTGTTTTACCTGAAAAATGTGATGTTGTGACTGTTGAGCCAGCAGATCCTTAATGGCCTTTTCTGCTGTTTCATTCGCCTTTACTGCCCCTTCTTTGGTGTACATAAACCGGGCGACGAAAAAACCGATAATTAAACCGATTGCCAGCATTGCTAAAGGGATAACCACTTCCATTACTTTCTCCAATGTTACTGTTTTGCAGACCTAAAACTGCGTTTGATAAATGTTTAAGTCTGCTGTCTTACTGCGACAGATATTGCATAGTATGCATAACTGGAACTATAGCAAGAGCTAACGCATTTTGCGCGGATTGATTGTGGCAAAATGTTACCAGGCTACCCCTGCTGAAGCGCTTAATTGTCACCTGGTGATTTCATCAGTGCACATTCAGTTCAGATATTGCCTTTATTCGAATAGGTAAATTGGTGTTAACGGCGATTTAGGGCATAATATTGCCCCAATCGCCGGGTGCAACCAAAAACTTCTCAAAGACAGCGGGTAAGTGTGTACTGACCCTTATGTAGTTAAATACTCATCTGGATTTAATAATTTGGTCATGGCACCCGCATTAACAGGGCATTCTCGAAGGAGTAAAGCAGGCGATGACGCCGTGGGAAACTTATCAGCAAGATCTAAAACGCGACGATTTTAAGCATGATCCCGCGCAGGAAAATGCCGTGCGGGAGTTACAGCGTTTATACGAAGAATTGGTTTCGCAACCTGCGACCACAGCAGGCTTTGCCAGTAAGCTGAAGGCTTTTTTAGGTGCCAGGAGCACGTCAGCACCGGTACAGGGCATCTACTTTTACGGTGGTGTTGGGCGCGGTAAAACCTACCTGGTTGATACCTTTTATCATTGCTTGCCATTTGATAATAAAATGCGCGTGCATTTTCACCGCTTTATGCACCGGGTGCACGATGAACTAAAGCTCCTCGGTGGCAAGCAGGATCCGCTTGATATTATTGCGGCCAAGCTGGCTAAAGAAACTCGTATTATTTGTTTTGACGAGTTTTTTGTGTCGGATATTACTGATGCAATGATTTTAGGCAAGCTAATGGAGGCATTGTTCTCCCACGGTATTGTATTAGTGGCAACATCGAATATTGTGCCTGACGAGCTGTACCGCAATGGCTTGCAACGGGCGCGCTTTTTACCTGCTATAGCGCTTATCAATAAACACTGTAACGTGGTCAATGTTGATAGTGGCGTTGACTACCGCTTGCGAACGCTTGAGCAGGCTGAGATTTACCATTACCCGCTGGATGAACAGGCGACGTCTAATTTACACGGCTATTTTACCCAGTTGGCA
>JABXHM010000063.1 GCA_013373625.1 Alteromonadaceae bacterium
AAACGGGAAAGTTAATACCTGTTGTTTTTGTAAATCCTGATATTCCTGATAGGGCCACAGTAAAAAAGTGTGGCCATCGTTAAACAGATGAGAGAGCGCGCCCACCTTCTTAAAAAACGCCTGACGAGTCATTGGCTTTGTTAGTTCATTTTTAAGTGCTTCGGCTTTTTGGTACACAACATCTAAATCGGCGTAACGAGTGATATCCGGATGACGTTCGATTATTCCCGCAATCAATGCGTCAACATCTTCACGCAATTGCTCAGGCGCAATGGCCTTAGTGGGTAATGCAGGATCGCTCAGTGCAGGAAAAATATCGAGGTAACTGGCTGTACAGCCAGAATTAAAGGTGATTGCCAGCAACAGCATTCCAATAACTTTTATGCGCATTCTTGTGTCTCAGTAACGTTAGATGGGGCTAACGTTAGCAAACCAAATGTGAAGGAAATGTCGGTATGCGAAACCATCCGTCCTTCACAAAATAACGACATCAGGTGCTGTAAGCTTGGTCTATCGTAACCTGCATACCGGAGTCGCATTATGCGTAAACTTTGTTTTTTATGTGTATTTACCCTGCTAACCCTTTACCCGGCACAAGCCTCGCAAAGAGAAACGAGCACCACCAGAATACTTATGCTGATATCGGGCTATGGCACCGAAGCGCAGCCTGAACTGAGTTATGATTTGGAAGAGTTAGCACAAGCCTATCTGGTGCTGCATGACAACAGCGTTGAAATTGATATTGCCACACCAAAAGGCGGGCCCGTTCTGGTTAAGGCAAATAAAGATAATCTCTCTTATATTCAACGCTTTAAATCTCTCGCACTGGAGCAGTTACGAAACACACTAACAGTCAAAAGCATTGAGCCCAGCCACTACCAGGCCGTTTTTATTGTTGGTGGTGCCGGAGCCATGTTTGATTTGCCCGGCGATACCGCCACGCAAACCATGCTGACAAGCTTTGCAGCGCAACAAAAAATAATTGCCGCAGTCTGCCACGGCCCTGCCGCCATTGCCGATATTAAGCTACCGGATGGTCAGTACCTGATTGCCGGTAAACAAGTTAATGCCTTCACTAATGTTGAGGAGCGAGCCTTCAGTGGTGAACATATCGCTATGTTCCCTTTCCTGGTCGAAGACAAACTCATTGCCAATGGCGGTGTTTTTATTCACAACGATCCCATGCTGCCCTTCGTCGCCATTGACGATAATCTTATCACGGCACAAAACCCATCGTCGGTACCTGTTGCGGCTGAAGCATTGTTACTCAAGCTGGGTATTACCCCAACCCCAAGAAAAGCGTTTAAAGATGAAGCCACCATGCAACTACTGGCAACCGCTAAACAAACCGGGGTAACGGCGATTGACTTGGCAATGGCTAAAAACCCCGACAATTACGATGTAAACTACCTGGCACTTTATGGCTTTTATGCCTATGCACTGGCAAGTGAACAAAATAAAGAACGAGAGCTGGATTTAATGTTAGCCATTGCAAAGCACTTTAAGCACCCGGCTTATGACGCAGCGCTGATTAAAGCACTGCATGAACGCAACCAGATAGAGCAAGCGCGCCTGCAACTCACCGCATTTACCCAACGTTACCCCGGCAACGATACGGTAAAAGAACTAACAAAGTTATTGAACCTCAATACTATTGAGTAATGAATGCAGCGCCACGAGTCTGCGCTGAATGTAAACATTGGTAATCGCTTGCCGGATTAATCAGGTAGGGATTCGTCCCGGTGAGCTACTGCCTTATTGTCAGATTGAATTTGAGTACTTAAATGCATGTCTTCAATTTGATCAAGTGATTGTCGCGAAATAGCAGTCTTTGAGGAATTCAGCATTTCGAACCAGCGAATAATTTCAACATGTTCTTTTTGTCCTACCAAAGTCATAAGGCCATGTGGGCGCTTGGCAACCTTAACCACTCGTAAAAACGCATTCTCGTAGTTTTTCCACAAATTATGCGGTGAAACGGTGTCAATATCGGACGCGAATATTAGAACTGGCTTGTTAAAATCAGGTAGCGCAAGGGTAATATCTGTTTCTTCAACAGCAATCTTTTGGGCATCAAGCGCACCCAATACGCCCTGATGAATAGTTTGTTTGGATAACAAAGATGAATACCAGGCGTTTTGCTCTCTTACAAAGGCCGTTGCAGCCTGATCAAACCGTATCATTGGCGCCTGAAGTATCACTCCCTCCACATTGTTAGCCTTTGCTATTGCCATGGCGGGCACAGCCCCCATAGAGTTGCCCACAATATATAAAGGAACATCCCCTTCAATTTCCGTTTGTATGAATTGCTGAATAAACGGGATGTCGTGGACACCAAACCCTTTTTCAAAGGTATTGTCTCCATGCCCGAGTAAGTCTATAAGATACACGTTTTAACCCAGCGACTGAAAATACGATGCAGACTCCATCATCCACTCCTTACTCATCATAAAGCCGTGAATAATGAGTACATTTCCTTCAATATCCGGTAGCTCATCGCGTTTCATCAACAGTGAAACCCTCCTCACAATGCCATTGAACTCTCCTGTAATATTACTTTCCTTGGTTAGAAAATGACGATTCAGAGGTGCAAATATGTATGGGAAACAACGATTTTCCTGCACGCAAAAATGGCGTGTTTGTGCTGCGATCATCTTTTTCATCTGTTGCTCAGCCGTTTCATGCAACTCAACACTTTTTGTAGATAAAATTTGCTGTTCGACTAGTGAGGCGCAGCCTGAGGTAAGAAAAACTATCAATAAAAATAGTACTTTACTTAGTATATTGAGCATTTGTGCATTCCTTTGCTTATTGTCAACGTTTTAATATCTAACCATTTTCTGGTAACAAATCACTGCAATTCAGCGATATATCCCCTATTGGCCGCTGAAGAAAAGTATTTAGGCTGAGCAGACAGCTTCAGTGCTTGCTTATCAATAGGATGGGATCAAAGTGTATTGCTCATTTTTGCCAAGCTTACCTATGTAAACGGTAAATACCAGCCACTGGTCCAGTGTTGATAAGTTTTCACTTCAATTAGATTAGTCCATGGGTGGCGAAAAGCTGACACCTCTCAAACTCAATCAGGATGTGCCAGATAAATAACTAACTAAACGCCTCAAAGGGATATAGCTGTGGTGAAATGAATGACTGAAGAGGCATAGCAGGGCGAATAGACAATGAAAAAGCACATGTTCAAAGAAACAGCTTTTAACCAGTATTTTAAGTTTTACCTAATCCTGGCTGCAGGGGTGATAGCTTTCTTTTTAACCCTGTCCCATTTCAACCCAAACATTAACGATTTAATACCCTATATTCTGTTCTTTATAGGTTTTAGTATGAGTTGCTTTTTTACCAGAGACTGCATTGCCATGTTAACGACAACTGAAACATCAGATGACGATAATGAGAGCCTGCAGATAAGGCTCCCGAAAGCATACACAATGGTTATTTTGCTTTGACTCTTACAATCACGATTGAGCAAAGCATGAGAAAGAATAACGAGGATACAGAGGGTGAAGGTACATTAGCAGTGAATTCAACCACGCCACCAATTAGATTATAGCTAATTGAAGCATCGTTCCAGGCAATGCCATCGGTAACAGTGCTGCCGTTTGCCAGCTGGCCAGTCCATTTTTGCATCCACACATAATCTTCATCACCGCCATCATTATTAGGTTCATTGACAGCAAATTGAGTGAAGCTTGAACTTTCACCGCTGATCCACTGAAAATCACCATCTATCACCATATCGGTGTAGCCAATCCACAATGCAAAAAAGGTAAAATCAGCGGTTCCATCTTCACCCCAGAGACCGAACAGAAAATCTTGTTCAGCTGCTGAATTAATGGTTACTAAATTACCGCCTAAACTAACCGCCTCAGCCTGTACGTCCAACCAGGTGCCCGCTGAAAGTAAGCCATAATTTGTGCCATTCCATGTGACTGTATCTATCAGAGCAGCATTAGAACTTGTTGAAGAAAGCAGTAACAGAAAAGCAAAAAGTGATTTGACTAGATTATTCATGAATATCGTCCCTGATAACTTATGTTAAAACCAGCAATTTTAAGCAAGAAACAAACCAGACAAAAAAGAATTATAAAAACAGATACTTAAATATTTACCAAATGTTAATTTTGCATTTACTGTAAATTATATTGACACCAACAGAGTATGATCGGCAGTATTTTAGGAACTTAGAAAGTGTCTAGGGAACTCAGGCCTTACCAGACGTAACGATTAAAGCCTTGCACATTATCTTTATTCAGAAAGGTAAGTACAACCATAGGATCATTCGAATAAAACCACCCAATCACCGGATCATAGTATCGTGCCTGCACATACATTCAACGACACTACGAGCCATAATAGATAATCAATAAATCATATTTGATACAGTGCCTTAGCAGTATAGCTAGGCTAATGAATCCTGCACGATTTTTACTTATAAAACTAAGCCTCGCAAACGCGAGGCTTCAGACTAACTTGGAAATTTTGCCTATTGAGATTCGCTATTATTTTTCTCACGAACGCCAAATAGTCCTGACCATAGTAACAATAATGATATCGCCAGTTGCTTGAATAGATAAGAGTAATATCCCCGGTGTTCACCTTTAACGAAAGTAAATTTACCGTCGATTGCAACACTCGTGGTTACTGTCTCATAAACGTTGTAAACAAAAGGAATTGACGCTAACAGAAAAAATACCCGTAAAGGCCATATGTACTTTTTATCAACGTGGTATTTAATCAACTTCATTTTAATTACCTGCTATTTTTCGCTTTTAATAAGATCTTTGTACTTGTTCTCCAAAAATTGTCCGGCAGACTCTACCCCATTTTTCACCTTTCCTTCTAGTTTAATTGCTGCTCCTTTTGAAACGACTCCGATTGGCTTAGCTGAGAAATTAACTACAGCTTCAACAACTACTTCTTGTACTGGATTATCACCTTGAACAGCAGCCGCATAACCCAAAACTACTGATATTAATGCTGCTGGAGCAGCGACTTCTGCCTGCCCCAAAGCAGTTGCACCAACAGCAAGAGTTGCCATATCGTTAGAAGCGGTCCTTAAATTATCAGGGGATGTAGCAGAAGACACTGCTTCTTCAGCTTCACTACTTGTTTATTGAACAAGATCACCAGCACCAGATATAGTGTTAACCACTGTGCTTTGGATATTAGTCCATGCGTTTGACCATTTATCGAAAGGCTCTTGTGCTGACTATCCAATGGGATCTATAAATTTAAAAGGGTAATTATAAGCATAGACGAAGCGATTGAAGCCTTGCACATTGCCTTGGTTTAAGAATGTAAGTGCATCAACAGGATCATTCGAGTAAAAACGACCTATGACTGGATCATAGTAACGTGCCTGCATATACATTCAACGACACTACGAACCATTGTAGATAATCAATAAACTATAATTAATACAGTACGTTAGCAGTATAGCTAGGACAGTGCAGTCTGCACGAATTGTGCTCAAAAAAAGCCCCGCAAGTGCGAGGCTAAGCGTTCAGACAAAGTGACTGTCCTATTTATTTGCGACACTTACATTTTTTAAAAATTACTGTCCTATATATTTCGGTGACTGTCCTATCTTTTGTATTTCAGACAGTAAAGCCCGAGCAGGTTGAAAACTTGCTGTCGAGGTTTGCTCAAGAGTGCTTCGTCGACGGACAAGCAGCCTATCGGCTAGACGACGGATCTTTTTCCATTGATGCGGGAGAAAATGATATTCGGGCAATCTATGATGAACCCAATACGGTTATCCGATTTTTTTGTCGTTATAAACACGATGCAAGCTTTTACGATAGGAAACTCCGGACTTTTGCCGCCAAGCATGGCATTACTTCATCACTCACATTAGCGAGTAAATTAGGAACCAATGGGAGCACAATATGACTAGTCAATTTGATGTGCTCGCCTTATCTGAAACGGTTGCGCGTGACAGCCAATCTTGGAAATTAAACCGTGACTTGCTAGCTCAGGGACAAACGCTTTATGGAAAAAATGTAGAGTTCCCAGATTTCCTCGAACGCGTCAAACCTGATGGCAGAAAATCTCTCGGCCATTGGCGCAATGGAGAATTTTAAAAAGTCATCAGCCTGCTGTAAAAACAAAGCCCAGCACGAGCGAGGCTTAGGATTCAAAACTCTATAGTTTTTTATTAGGTAAATAGTCAGATTTTTACCCTATAAATTTCTTAACAGTCACGTAGTATGCCGAACCTCACTTTTTTAAAACCAAGACAATTATTGACACCCCAAAAATCACTGCTGAAAC
>JABXHM010000105.1 GCA_013373625.1 Alteromonadaceae bacterium
GCTGCAACCGTTGATTTAAAACCAACAAAATCGGCTATGTTTGATATTGGCGGGTTCAGTTTGTACCTGGAATGCTACGAAAACGACAAGCCAACATTGATTCTGGAACAAGGGTTTGGCCGCTATGGTTCAGATGGCGTTTGGTTAGAAAATATCGAACGTCTTAAGCAGGATTTTAGCGTGTGTTTATATGATCGCGCCGGTTTGGGTAAAAGTGAATCCGGGCCAGTGCCTGTTACCATTAACACCGTGGCTCAGAGGCTGCACCTTTTGCTGGATAAAGCGAATATTAAACCGCCGTACTATTTTGCGGGGGGCTCCTATGCGTTTTATGTGATATCTGCCTTCAATCATCTTTATAACGATGAAGTGCTGGGTGCGGTGCTCATTGACCCTCCGCCATTCGGGTATTTTATGACGATGGGCTCAAGGTGGCCTGACGAGTTTACATCCGATAATCAGGAGCTCAATAGCTACTATGCCTTTGAGCAAAGTGTTCACGATCCCATGTTTGCGAGAGCGCCGGAGAAAATTGATCACATAACAAGCTATCAGCAACTGAAAAATGCCCAGTCTTATGGTGATAAACCGGTAATTGTTGTTCGGGCCAAGCCCAATGCAGAACGCTATGATCCGCCATTTGTGCCAAAGGATATTGCCCAACAAATGGACACTCTTTTTGGTAACGCCGAAGATTCCTTTAAACAACTTTCCAGTAAAGCCAGGGTTGTTTATTCGGGATCAGACAACCACCATTTGCACATTGCAGACCGTGACTTAGTGGTGAAAAGCATTAAAGCGCTTCTTCGTGAGTAATGGGTCAGAAGTTCTGATGATTGCAAGAATGTTAAGCGAAGCCGGGTGGTACTAAAGTCATGGCAAATCCGCAACCATCAGACATCATCGCTTTTGCAACCGCCCAAGCGCTGGGCGAGTGGTTCGAAGAGCACCATGCCACAGCTTCGGAGTTATGGGTAAAAATCTTTAAGAAGAGCAGCGGGATTCAAAGCGTCACCTGGAACGATGTGGTGCTCGAAGCGCTGTGCTGGGGGTGGATAGACGGCATAAAAAAATCGCTTGATGCACAAGCCTATGCGCAGAGAATTACGCCCAGATTACCGCGAAGTAACTGGTCAAAGCGAAACACCGAACATGTTGAACGTTTGATTAGCGAAAACCGCATGCAGGAAGCGGGCTTAGTGCATGTTCGCGCAGCCAAAGCTGATGGCCGGTGGGACAATGCTTATGTGGTCAGTGAAATGGAAGTGCCCGCTGATTTTGTGGCGGCGGTGGCTGGCCAGCCCAGGGTTAAAACGTTTTTTGACTCGCTGAATAAATCGAGCCGTTATGTTATTGCTTATGGCTTAAGTAGCGCCAAAAAGCCCGAAACCAGAGCTCGGCGGTTCAGCAAATATATGACCATGCTCGTTAATGAAGAAAAGCCTCAATAAGCCGTGCGAGCGGCGCGTTATGCCGTTTTTCTGCATTATTTGCCGTCATTTATCGAAGAGAACCTGTTGGCAAAAGGAGGTTCACCATCAAAAAAGCCCCTCTGAATCAGAGGGGCTGTTGGTTACCCGGTATCATGCAATTAATTTGATGAGCGCATCGGCCGCCGGACGTGAAGAGGGCGGATTTTGCCCTGTCACCAGTAGGCCATCAGTACACACTTTTACGGCAAAATCATCGGCACTTTCATACTTGCCACCTTTTTTGGTGAGTTCGTCTTCAACCAGATAAGGCACTACATTGGTAAGTTCCATAGCCGCTTCTTCGCTATTGGAAAAACCGGTAACCGATTTGCCATCTATCAGGTATTTTCCGTCGGGGTTCTTAACGTCTTTGAGTACGATTGGCGCATGACATACTGCCCCCACCGGCTTATTGGCCGCAATGGTGTCTTCGATAAGCTTTATCGAGTGAGCGTTGTCTGACAGATCCCAGAGAGGGCCGTGACCGCCGGGGTAAAATACCGCATCGAACTCTTCGGCGCGGACATCTTCTAAGGGAATAGTGGACGCAATAGCACTCCGTGCCAGCTCATCTTTTGTGTAGCGAATGGCGTCATCGGTGAGCGCATCATCGGCCAGACTATTCGGATCGATGGGCACTTGCCCTCCCATTGGCGATGCCAGGGTAATATTGTAGCCGGCGTCTTTAAACGCATAATAGGGTGCGGCAAATTCCTCCAGCCACATTCCTGTCTTGTTACCTGTTTCTCCCATGATGTCATGTGACGTCATTACCATAAGCAGGTGCTTAGACATAATTTCTCCTTGTTGTGCAATTAACATTGATAGTGTTTGTTCGTTGCAAAGGCGGAGTTAGATCAAGAAATTTCAATTGAGCCGCTTGAAGTGGCGGTAGGTCAGGGCGACATTACACTAGGCAGGCATTGCTAAAACGGTGAGATTTTTCTCTGCGGGCTTTGCATGGTAACTAATCCAACAGCATGCAGTGATCGACAGCCCTATTAAAGTACGGCGTCCTTACAGCGCGACATCACTTATACTTTTTCGTGGTAAGAAATCGAATTGATAAATCAGGCTAAGGAAGGTGTATGAAAGATAAACATCTGGTTTTTGATGCACTGTTTACCCTGCTCGCCAGCCATGCTGGGGCTTGCGGTGTTTTTAAGCCCAATTTGATCGCTCATGACATTGTGAGAATCACCATAGTCATCGACTCAACGGTGTTACCGGTAAAATATTTGCAGAAAATCAGATCGCTTAGTAAAAAGTAAAATATAGTTAACTAAGCGCAAACAAGCTCAGCAATACAGTCGAATTAACTTTGTTTTAAACGCATGAGATCATCGTGCAAACGCTCCACAACGCGTTTAAAGGTTTTACGCCAAGCCAGATTCTGGTACATACGTGTCGCGCTATCTACCTGTAAATTAGGATCGCCCTTTACAATCATCATATTGCCAGGATTAAGTTGCATACCATCTTCAATCACTGCCAGTAACTCGCCCGTTTTTGAATTAACGATCACGGCCTGAAAGGTAATAGAGCCCAGCCCATTTCGAGTGCCGCGAGCTACAACAGTATCCTCATTGGCATCCTTGTAACGCTTCTGATAGGGCATAAAGTCTTTTAATCTGAACTCAATGGCGAGCACATTACTGCCACCTTTTTTTGTCGGTTTTAAACCCTGCTTGTAGGTAAATACCTGCTCTGCAAAATCATCGAAATGCTGACAAATTTTATCCATTTCCTCCCAGTTGGATTGATACCAACTGTTAGCCAGGTCATTGGTTGCACCTTCGTCTACGCGGAGTTGATTCAATTGCATGGGGAAAAAAATGACTTCATCGTACTGGCTAAAATCTGATTGTGGATTTACTACAAAACGATCGAATCGTGTATTGGTGATTTGTTTGAGGTTGGAGTCAGGAACAGCCGTGTACTCGACTTCCGGAGGCTGAGTAGCGGAACACCCGCTTATAATCAATGCGCACAGCAAAACACAAACAGATTTCATAAATCCCCCGGTAACCCACAGATCAACATTTAACTAATTATTAACATAACGGCGAATGCTAATAAGCTCTAGTGCTTTTTCTTACTAAAATGCGTAGTTCTATTACTTATTTTACACCGTCTGAATTTATCACCCGATGCCTGCATGCAGGCATCATGTTGCAACGCGTATCCACTATGCAAACGTACTGTCTTGTACCGCACAAAATGAAAGCCAGTTGAATAGATTAAACTTGTGGTTTATTGTTTTACGGATAACCCGGCAAGTTAGTTCAAGTTACTGATGGAGTAGTAAGCATAAGTAGCGTTTTAATCTGCTTCTTAAGGACAGACAATGAACCGCTTTACATTGATTCTCTGCATAGCCCTGGTAACTACACTGAGTGCATGCAACGCCCCCAACACTGAAGTACCATCCCGCACTCCCGCATCCGACATTCAGGCCGGTCAGACCGACAGTGACAACGATGGTATTCCGGATAATGCCGACATGTGCCCTGATTCCTCGATGGAAAACGCAGTGGATGACTATGGTTGTGCGCTGCTCGAAGATGACATCGTTGCGGGCAGTGGCAACCCGCAGCCCACTTCGCCGGGGCCGGGCAGTCCGGATCCTTGTTTGATTAATTCGGTAACGCAACAATGTATCGCTAATTTGCCCGCCTTTCCATGGCCTATTCCTAAACCCAGTGCTTACCTGACACTGCGGGATAACGAACTAAGCAATATTAGTAAAACGTCCATTGGCGATCTGTCTGACTCGCTGGAAACTATATTAGAGCAAGCCGGGTACACAGAATTTAAGTACTACAACATTCCCAATGGGATTGCCATGGCGACTCAGCTTGAACGTGTGGACGGGCTGGGCAAGCCTTTCCCGGCACCTGAACGCTGGGATATTAACGATATTAGTGTGTCGCTGGATAGCTTTAGCTGGGCCAGGCTATTACGTGTTCTGGTCGGCGCTGAGCCTGGGTATTATCGGGTACTGGTATTTGTGATCATTGATAAAAATCAGGTGATTGTCTTTGACGAAGCATTGCAAGACGAAGCCTCAATAGCTGCTCTGGCAAATGATGGTGCTATACATTTACCAGAAACCATCAGAGAAATAGCCGTAGCAGATGATTTTAACCTCAGTGTATTAGTGTATGAAATGGCTCGTTCGCGTTCAGCAACCGCGGCAGAAATTCACCAATCAGGGATTTCAGCCAAAGAGCAATTGTTACTTACCAATATTCAGCTGTAGGAAAACATGAAAGACTTATTCAGGGTACGCAAACGTATAACCATTATTTGGCTAATAGCCGCCGGGCTATTATTTTTATATTTAATTGCCCTGATCGGCAGTCATCCTGACTTAGCCAAAGCGGCTGGCTCTTGGTATTCAACCTCGGTTATGCCAGCAACGGGCGTCATTATAGGTCTTTGGTTAGCGGTTGCCCGTACTGGCACACAAAAAGAGCGGGTGCAATCTACTGCCGCGAGTTTGGCTGAGGCGTTTATTTACTTTTATGTCTTTTGTTTGTTGGTACCACTGGTTGTATTTGTGGGCTTTACAGGCATGGCATTCGAAGCCTACTTCGATTTATCACAAATCTGGCTGGCGCTATTACAAACGCCTACTCTGGCATTTTTAGGCAAAATCTTTGCGGCTAAAAACGATGCTGAATCACCGCAGTAATACTGGCAAAACAAATAACGAAAATATTGTTGATGTAATTACCCGCGCTGACTTTTTTCAGTAGGATGTATCGGTATAGTCAATTTATATACGGCGCTGCTCACTTTACCGGAAAATTCCAATAGTTGGTTTTAGGATCTGACTCATGGGTAAAGTGCCACCACTCCATGCTGTAAGCGCTAAAGTGATGTTTATTCATGATGTTTTTTAACAGGTACCGGTGTTTGCTTTGCGCTTGGTTGACCCTGGGATCAGCCATATTGGAGAGAGGGTCGAACATATCAAAGGGCGAGCCCATATCCACTTCTTTGTAGGAGCCGTCGGCCTGACGCTGTTCCAGGGTTAAATCGATGGTGTAACCGCGACTGTGACCAGAACGGGCGGCGATATAATCAGGCACTAAATCTGCTTTATCAATATTGGGATAGTATTCGAACTTGGTTGCTACGTCGGTTAAGTCCTGCGCCCAACGCATAAAATGGGCTACTGCCTGTTCTGGTCGGTAACAATCAAACACTTTCAGCCGATAGCCCTGCCGGGCGAGTTCTGCACTGATGTTTTTCAGATCACTGGCTGCGGTTTTATGAATAATGCATTTATTGGCGTGGTAACCGGTAATGGGTTTACCAACAAAATTGTTGTCCGAAGCATAGCGCGTATCAACAGAGACATTGGCTACCACGCGGCTAAGATCAACAAATTCAGGAGGCTTTTGGTCGGCGGTGAGGGCCATAGCCTTGCTGCTGACGAAAAGTAATGCGAGGGCAATTGCCGTTGCGCTGATAGGCATTATCTGGATTCCGCAATAATGACGAGATGTTTCTAGATTATGAGGTTTCGGTCCATATTTAAAGAGCTGCTTCAGTCAGTTCGTAAGGTTTGCATGAGAGGGAGTACTTATATCATGGCCTGCAAAGTGGGCAGCCTGTTTTTTGTACGTTTTAGTTGTAGTAGTGCTAAAATAAATCGGAAAGCAAAAACTTTAGGGTAAGGGGGGCGCGTTATGCGTATCGCGATGATTGCAATGGCTCTGCTAAGCATCACAGGGTGTCAACCAGCCGCGGATTCAGCGAAAGGCTTTAGTTTGCCTGATGGAGATGCCAGTGCCGGTAAAGCTGCTTTTATGCAGTATGGTTGCGTAAATTGTCATGTGGTGGAGGGTATTGAACCACGTCCTGATGATTCATACTCCTTACTGCGGCCAGTTAAACTGGGCGGCTCTGACGCCGGGGTTCGTACTTATGGTCAGTTGGTAACAAGTGTTATTAATCCGTCCCATAAATTAGCGCCGCGTTATCCTGTGAGCATGGTGACCGACTCACAAGGCTCTAAAATGCCAAACATCAACGACTCGTTAACCGTGACCGATTTAATCAATCTGGTGGCGTTTTTGCAGCCAAAATATGATGTAGAGCCTTACCCCAAATCAAAATACGTCACCTATGAGCTGCGTGTACCAGAAAAAAATACAACGCAAAGTAACTAACTATTGCCCTACTGCGGCTAACCACGTTAACGCCCATTAAATTGATGGGCGTGAATATCATTGGGCAGAGTACAACCTATACCTCAGCCAACCATCATACCTGTTACCAGCGCCTGTGATTTCCATATAGCTATCGATTTTGACATGCACTCAGGCCCTTTTGAAAAATAGACTGTACACCTGTTCACGCATGCGGAGTGTGTAATTTGCATACTCAATAAAACACGTATTTTTAACCGAAAGTTAGCGTCGGCGAATGACAATCGTGGCGGTTTTTATTGAAGTATACAAGCGCTTCATTATTCGCCATAGGGTTGCTATAGTCAGATAACTTTAACAATAACAAACTTTAACCTCAGAGAATAATCAAATGAAAGGGCTATCAATACTGGCTGTTTTGTTCCTGTTTGGGTTGCACAGCAACAATGCAAGCGGCGCAGACAATACACTTACCGACACTGAAAAATCCGCAGGCTGGGAATTACTTTTTGATGGTAATTCACTCACACACTGGCGCAATTATCAAAAGCAGGATGTCAGCCCCTTATGGCAAATAAACGATGGCGTATTAACGCTCACAGGTAAAGGCGGTGGGGATATTATTACCCGCAAGCAATACGATGAGTTTGAACTCAGGCTGGACTGGAAAATAGCACAAGGCGGCAACAGTGGCGTTTTTGTGCTGGCAGACGAAGAGGGGAAATACGTATATTCGCACGCCCCGGAAGTTCAGCTTATCGATAATGAAAGACACGCCGACGCTAAAATGGACGCCCGCCGCGCGGGTTCACTTTACGACATGGTAGCGGCGCCGTCAGCCGCTTTTAAGCCTGCAGAAACCTGGAATAGTTTGCGGATCCGACTGCAGGATAACGTGTTGTCGGTATGGCAAAACGACGTAATGACAGTTCATATCGTGCTGCATTCGTCAACCTGGGACAAGCTGGTGGCTGCCAGTAAGTTTGCTGACTGGCAGGGCTTTGCGCAGCAACAGTCCGGTTATATCGGGCTGCAGGATCATGGTGATGTGGTTTCATTTAAAAATATTAAAATTAAGGAGTTACCCTGATGGCTGATGCAACCCACCAGGTTCTGATAGTCGGCTCGGGCGCGGGTGGTGCCATGGCCGCCTATGAGCTGACCAAGGCCGGTATTAAAGTATTGTTGCTCGAAGCCGGGCGGGATTACGATCCGAAAACCGAAACGCCAATGTTTAAACGCAATGCTGATGCACCACTGATGGCAACCAGTACAGCAGATAAAAACTTTGGTTATTACGATGCAACGGTAGATGGTGGCTGGTCGGTACCCGATGAGCCCTACACCACCGATGACGAATCAGAATTTTTATGGTGGCGGGCGCGCATGTTGGGCGGCCGAACCAACCACTGGGGGCGCTATTCGCTGCGCTTCAGTGAACACGATTTTAAGGGCAAGTCCCGCGATGGACTGGGTGCTGACTGGCCATTTGAATATGCCGATATTGCGCCCTGGTACGACAAAACCGAAACTCTGGTTGGCGTTTGCGGTACCAATACAGGTTTAGATGATATGCCTGATTCTGCTGAGGGTGTGTTACAACCGCCTCCGGTGCCCCGGGTACCTGAATTGCTGGTTGCTGCGGCGGCTAAAAAGCACGGTATTGCCGCCGTGCCAATGCACCGCGCGGTATTAACCCGGCCTAAAGATGACCGGGCGGCATGCTTTTATGCCACGCCATGTGGTCACGGTTGCTCGATTGGCGCGGCGTTTCAAACTACCACCTCGTTGCTGCCGATGGCTCAAAAAACCGGCAATCTTGAAGTCATAACTGATGCCATGGTAAAGCAGGTAAACACCGATGACAGCGGCAACGTAAATGGCGTGACCTATGTTGATAAAAAAACGGCGAAAGAAGTATCGGTGGGCGCTGGTGTGGTTATTCTGGCTGCCAGTGCCTGTGAATCAGCACGCATTATGCTGAATTCTGCGTCAGACAAACACCCTGACGGGCTGGCTAATTCCAGTGGTCAGGTAGGGCGCAATCTGATGGACTCAACCGGCGCAGGTCTTGGTGCCACGATCCCAGCACTGAAAAACCGTCCGCGATACAACGAAGATGGCCATACGGCTAATCACTTGTTTATTCCCTGGTGGGGCCATGCTGCCCAGGAAGCCGGTGAGATGGATTTCCCTCGTGGTTACCATTTCGAAATTGGCAGCGGTTTTCGCGAACCTGGTGCCGGTGTATCAGGTGACTTTAAAGGCTACGGCAGTGACTTAAAACAAGAAGCCATTGCTAACTACGGGGCGTCAATTTACTTTGCGTTGCGCGGCGAAATGCTACCTAACGAGCATTGCTACATGGATATTGATCCGTCGGTGACTGACAAGTGGGGAATTCCTGTGGCCCGTTTTCACTGGCAATGGTCTGAACATGAACTAAATCAGGTTGCACATGGACTATCGACTGCTAAAACCCTGCTGGAAACCATGGGTGCAGAGGTCGGTGAGTTACCAGCCCCTGAGCAGGCCATCGCCAAAGGCGGGCAAATTATTCACGAAGTGGGTACCACAAGAATGGGGCAGTCCAAGACTGACTCGGTGACTAACCAATGGGGGCAAACCTGGGATTGTCCTAATTTGTTTGTTATGGATGGTGGTGTATTTGCATCGAATCCGCATAAAAACTGCACACTGACTATTTTGACGCTGGCCATGCGTAATGCCAATTGGTTAGCGGGACAACTGCAACAGGGAGCGCTGTAAGATGAAACAATCATTACCTTCTACCGGGCAGATTTCCCTGACGCGTCGTCAGTCATTAAAGCTATTTGCAATGATGGTCGCCGGTGCCACCCTGCCCGGTTGTTTTGGCCAGTCGAGCAATCCGGTCAGTAATACAGCAAAGGCAGGCCACTGGCCCACGTTAACCATTGAGCCAATCTCGCTGCCCGGCTACGGCCAGGATCCTAATTTAATTGTGCCACCGGCTTCGGCATGGCCAAAAACGCTAACCAAACAACAGCTCGACCTGGTGTCACGCATAAGCGATGTATTGTTGCCCGCTGAAGGCGCTAAACCCGGCGCACTGAGCATTGGTGCGCCAAGTGTAGTCGATGAGTGGGTGAGTGCGCCGTATAGTGGTCAACAGCGCGACCGGGACAGCATTTTAAGGTTGCTGATGTGGCTGGACGAGGAAGCTCAAATCCATCACCAACAAGGGTTTTTATCGGTCACAGAAGCACAGCAAAAAGCAATTTTAGACACCATTGCTTTTGGCGAAAGTCATGCCCAAGCCGGCTATGAGATGCCTGCCAGAGCTTTTAACCGTTTGCGTGAATTAGTGCTGGCGGCGTATTTTTGTTCGGTGCCAGGCAGTCGCGAAATTGGCTATATGGGCAATGTTGCCATTTCTGGCGATTATCCCGGCCCTACCGACGAGGCCAAAGCGCACTTAGACGACGTATTGGCGCAGTTAGGACTCAGTGAATACGCCTATACCGAAGCAGGTTAACAGGGCACATTGCGCCGTGATTTACCGTGTTTTTTAGTCTGTGATGCCTGGGCTAAGGCTTGTCCTTAGCCGGGCGAATATGCAAAAAACTGGCAAAGCGGGGGATGCGTTTTTGGGTTACGCCATAATACTTAAAGGTTACCCAACTGCCTATAGCGGGCGGTTGCAGTCGTTGCTTGCGACTAAACCCACTGCCAATTTTGAACTGTATGCCATCAGAAGTTTGTACCAATAACGAGCCCATCATCCCGCTAAACTGGCCCTTACCAGGCAAGTGGGCGAGTACTTTAGCTTCGGCATCACTGAATCGCTTGGCTTTAAGTAAATGGTTACTTCGGCCGTCCTGATATAACGCTTCGCGGTGGTGTAACATAACACCTTCGCCGCCAGCGGCTGTGATGGTATCCAGTTTGGCTTCCAGCGCTTGTTGCGAGTTGAGTGTAAATTGCGGGATAACCAATAACTGCGGGTTATTGGCTTGTTTAACCAGGTTTTGCATTGTCGTGACGCGACGGGCAAATGGCGCTGTATTGTCGGGTAAATCAAACAGCATCATGAAAACCTGTTGCCAGCGTTGATCAGGCGAATCGCTAAGCACTATAGAGGCGATACGTTCAAAGTCGCCCCGTTGGGTCCACAACTCGCCATCCATTGCTGTGTCCGGCCAGTTTGCCGTAAACCATCGCGGCGCATGAATAATATTGCCGTTGCGGGTGAGTAGTTGCTTGCCTGTCCAGCGGGCACGTATGCCATCGAGTTTTTCGCTGATCAGGTAACTCGCCAGGTTAATATCGGCATCGTAACGTGTGGCCAGCTGAACCGGACCTGTTGCTGTTTGGTGTTGCGCTGCTGCCAGCGGCAGCCACACCAGCAAAATTAATACACACCCAAATTTCATGATTCGTCCTCCCTGCAAAGCTTATAGTTTACGGGCTTTTGCTTGCCGGAAAACTGAGCTGAGGGCGGGAATTGCTGCGCTGGGGCTCGTTAAGCTGGCCTTTCCGCGCTAGTCAAAGGCCGCTTTTATGCTTTTGAGCAACGCCTCGTCGGCACCGGCTTTGGCGAGTTGCAGGTGTCGCGTTAGCGCCTCGGTATTATTGCTTTGCTGATACAGCTGCGCTAAACGAAAGTGTGCCCATGGTGCGGTGGGAAGATTAGGCTCATCGGGATCTAATTCGATAAAGCGTTGCAGCGCGGCGGTGCCAGCTTCGGTGAATTGCTTGCTGAACACAGCATTGCGGCCTATTTGGTACAGTGCGCTTAACTGGTAATACTGCGCCTGATCTACGCTAGCGGCGACGGCATGATTAAACGCCTCAAGCGCTTCGGCAAATTGCGCTTCCTCTTGTAAATACAATCCCTGCAAATAATGAAACTCGGCATGTTCAGGATAGGCCTTTTGGGCACCGTGCAGTAGTTCAGTGTAAGCTTGTTTGTTTTCTGTTTGACGGTAGAAACGCAGTTTGGCACGAATGCCGATCACAGCGTCGATATCGTCAATGGCGCTGGCTTGTTCCCAGGCTAAATCGCTGTCACCGCCAGCAATACCGGGAGCACTCAAATAATATATCATGAGTCCAAAGCGATAATCGGGGTTTTCAGGTGCCAGCTCAACGGCTTTTTTAAAGCAGTCCAGCGACTTACCCGCGTAGCTTAAGGCTGAGAATATCGCATTACTGGCTTGTTGCCCCATAACCTGACCACACAGAAAATGTGCTGCTGCACTGTCTGGCGATTTCGCCAGAAGTTCTTCGAGAAGTTCCTCCGCGTCATCAAGATCGCTTGCCATGAGTTGTTCTACCTCGGCAAGCATTGCTTCTGCGGTAGCCGGGGCATCATTGGCAGCAAATACCGGCAAATGGATGAGTAAAGTGCAACATAACACCGTGTTTAGCAGACGATACATAGACGAATTCCTTTTTGTGATTTCCATCAAAATAGTTCAGTTACCTTGCGGCTAACAGTGCCAAAAGTCACTTTTATGCTGCGATGACTGGCTGCTCTCTTCCAGGTTTGTGCAAGCCAGCTTGCGGTTAAATACATACTGACTACTCGCGACTAAATACCCGCTTAATATAATTGCTCAATGTTGTCTTATAGGAATCTACTAACGATTCTTCCGACGAGCCAGCCACCAAGCTGCCATCGGCATCCTCCACACCACGTTGAGCAGGGTGTTGCAGAACATAAGTCGGTACGATACCAATATCAGGTAGTCCGGCAGCCCTATCAACCTCAATTAAAGGTGCTTCTAACAACGAAAAAGGGATGGCTGCGATGGCTAAATCAGCTTTTGCGGCAGCTACCTGGCCCATATAGCTGTCGCTGGTATAGGCAATAGTGTAATCGAGCCCTTGCTTGCTGAGTGCCTCAACAGCGAGCTGGCGCCATGCACATCCCGTTTCTGCCAGTGATAATTTAAGCGGCATTTGCTGCGCTATGGAACTGCCGCTGACCGTTGCCCAGCATAATCGTTCTTTACTCACCAACTGCATGTATTCAGGTGGTGAATCTGTGAGCAGGTTTACCAGACCAATATCGAGTTCTTTGCGCAAAAATTTCTGCATGATCTCAGTACTGCGACCAACGACGACCTCAACCCGAATATGCGGATACGCTTTTGAAAACTGTGATAGCACAGCCGGTAAGTCGGTAACGCCAAATTGTTCAGCCAGGCCGAAGGTTAAGGTTTGCACCGGTTGTGACTGATTAAACTGCCCGAATAATTCCTGGTTAATAGACAATAGCTGCCGGGCATAGTTCATGAGTAATTCACCGTGCGACGTTAAATGGGTCGCTCTGGAAGTGCGCTCCATTAACCGCACGCCTAAGAGTTCTTCCAGTTTTTTTATCTGCAAACTGACAGCTGCAGGTGTGCGATAAACCAGTCGCGCGGCTTTGGTCATGCTGCCGCTTTCTACAATAGCCACAAATGAGCGCAGCATATCAAGATCAACGGTGGCAATGGCGGCCTGGAGGGACTGTGGTTTCATGAATCTTCACCCTGGGTTTTTAGTGTTAAGTAAATCTTAATCTAAAATCAATATTTTATAGTTTAACTTAATAATCCCGTGGCGCTAGTATTTTCTGAAACAGTCAGAAGAGAGTCACTATGAAACCGTCCAGAAAACCCCGGCCACACGCGCCTTCACCGCATTTCCCTCAGCCAGATGCCACAGATGCTGAACGGTATCTGGCGGTGCGCCCTGCAATGCCAGCAATGCCGCCGGTGCTATTGTGTCGCTCGCTATTGAAACTGCTACGGCACTGTAAGCGCCGATGGATATCGCTGTGGCGACAGCGGTAATGCATTCAGGAATGTATATTATTACTAACTTGCTGATGTTGTTGGCAACGAGTTGAATGCAAAAGCTGAAGTGTCTATTCTTGCCATTATCTGAGTGTTGTTGTGGATAGTATTATGTGTGAGTTGCTTGGCATGAGTGCCAACACCCCTACCGACTTATGTTTTAGCTTTACCGGGCTCACCCGTCGTGGCGGTGGTACCGGCCCGCATAAAGATGGCTGGGGAGTGGCATTTTACCAGGGAAAAGGCGTACGCTTATTTCATGATGCCGAGCCGTGTGCAACATCACCTATCGCTGAATTTGTTGGCAAACTGCCAATAAAAAGTAAAACGGCCATTTGCCACATTCGCCAGGCGAATGTCGGCAACATTAATTTGTCGAATACGCACCCTTTTGTACGTGAGCTTTGGGGGCGTAACTGGGTGTTTGCCCATAATGGCCAGATCCCCGGGTTTACCCGGCGGGTAGGTATGTATGAAGCAGTGGGCGATACCGACAGCGAAGAGCTGTTCTGCGATATCATGAATCAGGTAAGGCAAAATTTGCCCCGTGATGCCATGCCGGCGCAATTAACCGATACGTTGGTTAAGCTGGCTCAGGAGTATGCCCGGCAAGGCGTGTTTAACTGTTTACTGAGCAATGGAGACTGGCTGTTTACCTTTTGCAGCACCAAACTGGCCAGTATTACCCGCCGCGCCCCTTTCGGTCCGGCGTGTCTAAAAGACGTTGAAGTCGAAATTGACTTTGCCGCCGAGACGACGCCTCAGGATGTGGTGAGTGTTATTGCAACCGAACCACTTACCCACGACGAACAGTGGGATATTTATGAACGTGGCGAATGGAAGTTATGGCAGCAAGGCGAGGTGATTGCAAATGGTAAGGTTGACGTACCCGTACATGCCAGCGAAGCCTCTATGACAGCCCCCGCCAATATGCCCATCGACACGGTAAATAAGTGTTAGTTGTAATCTAACAGCGTTTCCATAATTTGTTACAAATTGTTGGTAGCCAGTGCCGGAAAATACTGTAGGGTAAAAAATACACAATAATAAATTAAGGGACTGGTCTTCATGCTCACTATCAATCAACTCACCAAAACCTACTCTAACGGCGTCCGTGCTCTCGATGGCATAAATTTAACCATACCTAAAGGCATGTTTGGCCTGCTCGGGCCGAATGGCGCCGGTAAGTCGTCGCTTATGCGGACGATTGCCACGCTGCAATCACCCGATAACGGGACGATTGAATTTGACGGCACCGACGTGATTGCCAATCCGAATGAACTGCGTCAACGCTTAGGCTACCTGCCGCAGGACTTTGGTGTCTATCCTAGAATAAGCGCCGAAAAGTTACTTGATCACTTGGCTATTTTGAAAGGTTTGAGCAACAAAGCTGAGCGCAAAGAAACTGTTGAAGGTTTGTTGGTACACACTAACCTCTGGCAGCACCGTGACAAGGCTGTGAGTGGCTATTCCGGTGGTATGCGCCAGCGTTTCGGTATCGCTCAGGCGTTGTTGGGCGATCCTGATTTATTGATTGTTGATGAACCAACGGCCGGTCTGGATCCGGAAGAGCGCAACCGGTTTCATAATTTGCTGGTGAGTCTGGGTGAAGAAAAAGTGATTATCCTGTCTACCCATATTGTCGATGATGTTTCAGAGTTATGCCCCAACATGGCGGTATTGGGACAAGGGCAAATATTGCTCGAAGGAAACCCCATTGAACTAACCTACCAGCTTAAAGAACGTATTTGGTGTAAGCAGGTTAGCCTTGAAGAGCTGAAAGAAATTGAACAACAGTACAGCCTGATATCGTCGCGCCTGATTGCGGGTAAGCACGTGGTTCACATTATGGCTGATGAAGCACCTGAAGGCTTTGAAGCGGCGCCGGCGAATCTCGAAGATGTGTATTTCTCGACGTTATACGAGTCACGTAAAAACGCCGCGAAAGCAGCATAAGGAGCGCGGCTATGTTGCTTAAAACACTTGGTTTCGAATGGCGCTACTACCTGCGCCAGCCGTCTTTTATTGTCACGGCATTAGTCTTTTTCCTGCTGCCGTTTCTGGCTACTGCTACCGACAGCGTACGCATTGGTGGAGGCGGTAATGTCTTGTATAACGGGAGTTATGCCATTGCCCAGACAATTCTTATTATGGGGGTATTTGCGCTGTTTTTACTGGTTAACTTTATAGCCGGTACCGCAACGCGCAACCATACCACTAAAATGAGTGAGTTAATTTATACCCGTCCGATTAATCCGTTGCAGTACCAGTTAGGTCGCTTTTTTGGTTCGTTGCTGGTAACCCTGATGGTTTTTGCCGCCGTGCCGCTGGGTATTCTGATTGGTTCACTTATGCCGTGGGTTGACCCCGAACGTGTGGGGGACACTCATTTAAGTTTTTATCTGACCGTGTTTTTCTACATTACAGTGCCCGGCTTTTTGTCGATGGGCATGATATTTTACGCACTCGCGCAGCGGGTACGTTCAATGATGGCAGCTTATCTGACTGCACTCGGTGTATTTATTGTGTATGTGGTTGGCGGCACCTTAACCAGCGAACCCGAATACCGTGACATTGCCGCGCTACTCGACCCCTTTGCGCTGCGTACCTTTGGTGAAATCAGTCGCTACTGGACCGTATTTGATAAGAACGTTACCACCATTTCACTGGAAGGTGTGTTGCTACAAAACAGGCTTATCTGGCTGGCTATTGGCACGACGGTACTGGTGGTATTTGGTAATTTGTTTTCGTTTAAATGGCAACAAGGCACGAAGAAGGTAAAACCTACCAAGGCCTCAAGGATGCCCGCGCCGGTAGGCAATCGTATTGATTACCAGGCTTCGGCTGCATATCAGTGGCAAAAATTTACTACCAGCTTAGGCTTTGAAATGCGCCAGGTGTTGTTCAGCCCGGCAATGATTGTGTTGGTACTGTTTAGTATTTTTAACCTGACCTCGTTGTATGCGGTACCCTACGGTGGCTTGTATGGCACCGACAACATGCCACTGACGCAAACCATGACCGGTGCCATTGTGGATAACTTTGGCCTTACCATGATGATTGTACTGATCTACTACAGTGGTGAAATTGTCTGGCGAGAACGCAGTAGCGGCATGGGGGATATTATTGAATCTACGCCGGTGTTCAATGCGGTGTTCTGGGTATCCAAGCTGTTATCTATGTGGGCAGTGCTGGCGGTACTTTATGCTGTAGGCATGTTGTTCACCATTTTCTTCCAGCTTACCAAAGGGTATACCAACTTTGAGTTTGGACTGTATATCAGCGAACTATTTTATGTTGAGTTGTTGCCCTGGATGTGGACAACCGTACTGGTGTTCTTTATTCAGGTGCTCAGCCCCAACAAGTATTTGGGTATGTTGCTCTCAGCGGCTTATTTGATCTCTACCCTGGTACTGAATCAGTTAGGGGTTGAACATAATATGTGGACTTACGGCAATGCGCCGAGCGTCCTGTATTCTGATCTCAATGGTTACGGGTGGTTCCTGACCGGATTCAACTGGTACATGTTGTACTGGGGGGCGCTCAGTCTGGCGCTGTCGGTAATAGGCTTTGGCTTATGGCAGCGTGGGCCGGAAACCCGGCTTAAAGACCGCTTTAAACTGCTGGGCTATCAGTTAGGTAAAACCGGTAAAGGTTTGCTGACTGCAAGTTTGGTCGTGTTTTTGGCAACCGGCGGGTTTATACACTACAACACCAAGGTACTGAATGACTTTACCGGTCGTGATGAAGGGCTTGATCAACGTGCTGAATATGAACGCCAGTTTGTGGAATATGAAGAAGCGAACATCCCGGTTATTACCAGTGTCAACGCGTTAGTCGATATTTACCCGCATCAGCGCCGCATCGAAGCAACCGCCGAGGTCGTGGTCAAAAATAAACAGGATACGCCTATTAAGCGTGTGTTGGTGTCTTACCCACAATACACCCCCGAATGGGAAATTGACTTACCGGGTGCTGAAATTGTTGAAACCATGCCGGAGTACCGTTCGGCATGGCTGGAATTCAGTGAACCGCTGGCACCAGGCGCTGAAGTTGCCGGTAGTATCAGTGTTGTTCGCGATCACGAAGGTTTCAGAGATCGCGGCTTCGATGTTGCTGTGGCAGAGAATGGTACCTTTATCGACAACTATTCGCTGTTTCCGGTATTTGGTTTTCGCAGTGACTTCCTGATCAGTGACCGGCACGAACGTCGTAAGCGCGACTTACCTGAGCGTCCCAGGGCTTATAAGCTGGAAGACAGCAGTAAGTACTCACAAAGCTTTTTCGGCAAAGGGGTAGACTTTATCGACTTTGAAACCACGGTATCAACGTCGGCTGAGCAGATTGCCATTGCGCCGGGTTATTTACAAAAAGAGTGGACTGAAAATGGCCGTCGTTATTTCCATTATAAAATGGACTCACCGATGGTGGCTTTCTACTCCTTTTTATCGGCCGCGCATGAGGTGAAACGCGATACTCATAATGGCGTTAATATTGAAGTGTATTACGATGCCAAGCACGCCTGGAACGTAGATGTGATGATCCAGGGTGTTAAAGACTCGCTGGACTATTTTACTGCAGAATTTGGCCCGTACCAGCATAAGCAAATGCGCATTATTGAGTTTCCGGGCTATCGCTCCTTTGCCCAGAGCTTTGCCAATACTGTTCCTTACTCTGAGAACATTGGTTTTATAGCCGATTTGCGTGACCCTGAAGATATTGACTACGTGTACTATGTCACCGCTCATGAAGTGGCTCACCAGTGGTGGGGTCATCAACTTGGCGCGGCAGACGTACAAGGCAGTGCAATATTGTCGGAGAGTTTATCGCAATACAGTGCAATTATGGTGCTTAAAAAACGTTATGGCGAAAATCAAATCCGCCGTTTTCTTAAGTACGAGTTGGATCGGTATTTAGGCGGCAGGAGCGGTGAGCTGCTTGAAGAGATGCCCTTTATGCGCAGTGAGAATCAACAGTACATTCACTACCGTAAAGGCTCGGTCGTCATGATGTCGATCCTTGACCGTCTTGGCGAAGAACGTCTCAACGCCGCGCTCGCGCAACTTATGACTGACTTCCGCTTTAAGTCGGATCCGTATCCGACGACACTGGATTTACAAGCTGAACTCAATGCGGTGGCCACGCCGGAGGAGCAGGCGTTTATTGCTGATCTGTTTGAGCAAATAACCCTGTACGATCTGAAAGTCGACAGTGTAACGACGGAACAGGTTGATGATGCTTATGAAGTTACCCTTACCGTCAGCGGTGCCAAATACGCGGCCGATGGTGAGGGTATGGAAACCGAGCAGCCGCTGGATGAGTGGGTGGACATTGCCCTGTTTACCGTTGATCCGTCCAAAATTAACGACGACAGCCAAATCCTCTACAAAGCCAAGCACCAGATTGTCAGTGGCGAGAACGTGATCACCGTAACAGTGCCTGAAAAGCCCTATTACGCCGGTGTTGATCCCTTTATAAAACTGATTGACCGCGATAGCGGCGATAACGTTAAGAAGCTTTAACCGCGAATACCACGAATAAAAAACCGGGCCATATGCGGCCCGGTTTTTGTTTGCGTCAGTAAAATCAAAGGTGGTTTATTCGTTGGGTTTTTCTGCGGCAGGGTTATCAGCGTTTTGCTCTTCATATTTTTGTTTTGTCTCGCGCCACTGGGTGAGCCTGTCGTAATAAATATCCCAGATACACGGGCAACATCCGCCACCACAGCAGTCATCAAGGTGCGGCTCTTCAGGCTCTGGAGGAAGTTTGTGCATAGACACCTCGCGGCTGAGTTAGGGTCGGGCTGACAATATTCAAAGTCTCAGTATGAAGTGTGCGAAATCGATGCGCAAATATCAGTATCTGCGCGTGGGTCAAAACCAGTCATAGTTGACACTCAGCATATAATTACGCGGCCGTCCGGGGAAATAGCGATCACCGCCAAAAGACGTAAAATCTGCACGTTCGGCATAAGCGCTATCCAGTGCATTATTCACCCGTGCAAACACCGTTAATTGCGGTGTAAGCTGCCATGAAGCCCTGACGTTCAGCAGCTCGTGGCCCTCATAGCGGTGCAGGTTTTCCGGATCGGTGTAATAGTCGTCTACGCTGTTGAGTTCCAGCTCAACACGAGCGGTGTCGGCAAGTTGATAACCAAGGCGCGCATTGGCAATAACCCGTGGCGCCGTGTCAATGTCATTACCGTTAATATTCACGTCACTTAATACCCGGTCAAATTCATAGGTGTGACGTGCCGCCGTGGCAGCAATGGCAATGTCCCACTGTTCAGTAAGTTGCCAGTTTAACTCCAGTTCAATACCAGTGTGACGGGTTTCGCCGTCGTTGACATAAAAGAAGTCGCTGTCTCTGAAAATAAAATTGTCTTTATTCATCGTATACACCGCCACGGTATATTGCCCAGACGGGTAATTGCCTTTAATGCCCAGCTCAATATTACGCGCTTCTTCTGAGGCTAAGTCGGCCACTTGCTGCGCACGTTGTAAGCGGTATATCTCGGTGGCCTGAGGTGCACGGTAACCCAGAGAGTAGTTGGCATACCAGCGGATATTGTCTGAATAAAGGTAGGTGACGCCCAATTTGGGAGATGCATTGGTAAAACTGTTATCGCCGCTCGGAGGGCGACTGTAGCGGCATCCGCCCATACCGCACGCAGTGCCATCTTCACGTAGCCGGCCACTGTTCATGTTATTGGTGTAGTCGTACCCCATGTATTCGTAACGAATGCCGGCTGATAACAGCCACTTTTGCTGCTGCCACTCAAGCTCGGCAAAGCCAGCAAAAAGGCGGGCGTCCACAGTGTAATCGTAGTGTTTGCCAGCCGGGATAGTTTCCATTAAAAACGCCGAACCCTGGGTAGGCGCGTCCTGCGATTGCAACAGGCTACCTTCGGTGAACTCAACATCGACGCCGCTGTTTATAGTCAGCCCGTCAGCAATGTGGTGTGCCCATAAAGATTGCAGGCCAGCGCCTTGTTGGCTGTTTTCTTCCAGTGGCGTACCCGGTAAAAAGTGCATGAGAAACTGCATATCCTGATCACGGATATACGGCGTTACTGACAGGGTATCGCCATTGTCCAGCTGCCATTGGACACGGGACCATATACGTAACGCACTGGCTTTGCGAAATGCTTCCGGGTTTTCATTACTGCGCGCCAGATCAGGATCTTTATAGGCATCGGAGCCGGTAATATAACCGGCGGTTTGCTGATCAAGATTGGTATAGGTCAGGCCGCTGGTGACTGATAAGTTGTCCCAGCTATGCTGATGCCGCAGATTCAACTTTTCCTGATCGACACTTTCCTGGTCACGATAGCCGCTATCGCGGGTAATACTGGTGTTAATACCAACGCCGCCATTGCCATAGCTTTGGCCGGCCCTGAGTTTATAGCGAGTGTAGCCATAAGAGCCAACATCGATACCCGTCATACCGCCGCCAGTGGTGGTGTCAGGCGTAATCACATTAATAACGCCATGTACGGCATTAGAGCCGTACAACGCTGAGCCGGGGCCTTTGAGTACCTCAATACGCGCCGCCATTTCAGAATGGGCTTCAAACAGTTCATTGATATTACAAAACCCTGCCGCGCGCAGAGGGATGTTATCTTCAGCCGCTAATAGCCCGCCACAGGCACCGGCACCGGTAAACACTTGCGAGCGTAAGGCCGGTAAATATTCCTGGCCATTGCCGCGCTGAACCTGGGCTCCGGCAATAAATTTGAGTACCTCTTCAATATGTGTGGGCGATACCAGCGCCAGCTCACGGCCATTTACCGTACTGATGACCACGGGCGCATTCTGGTTGTCGGTGCCGGTACGAGAGCCTGTTGTGGTGATGCGCTCTATCTCTGTCGGGAGACTGTCATTATTAGCCTGCCCCCAGGCTGGTAACGCCAGCAACAGTGCGCTGTTAAACAAACAAAAAATCGAAAGCGTAGCGAGAGTGCGCTGATTCGTCATAAACTCAACCTGATAAATAAATGTGCCTGCGTTGCCTCAAGCCCTGAGTGATAATAGCTGTGCCATTGTCCGTTGCCAAAGAGATGTGTAAGAGAGCAACTGCTTTATAATACAATAGCATTTTGTGATGGCGCTGATTGTACGTAATACCCATGGTTATGCAATACAGGTATCACTCACCCGCTTCCCTTGCAGCTAAAACGAAAGGACAAGGCGAAGGGGCTGGCATCTGTCGGCCAAAGCGGCTGATAGTCTGGTTTTTTGTCGTATTTGACTTTCATTGCTCTTACTTTACGCTAAGCTGAATGCGACTAACGAACAGGCAATAATAAACAACCATAAAAAGGTAATATTCATGAATGCAAAGGGATTTCGGGCCGGTATTGCACTCGGCCTTGCTCTTATCACATTGCCACTGTCTGCCGCGGCAACCCAACTATTGCGTCAACCTGCACTGCATGGTGACACGCTGGTGTTTAGCTACGCCAACGATATCTGGAAAACCACCACAAGCGGCGGCCAGGCGACGCGGCTGACCAGTTTTCAGGGCAGTGAGTCGCAGCCGGTGATTTCACCCGATGGCAAAATGATTGCGTTTACCGGTGAATACGAAGGCAATAAAGATGTGTTTGTGGTGAGTATTGACGGTGGTGAACCCCGGCGTCTTACTTATCACCCGGGGGGCGATGCCGCCATTGGCTGGTCGCCCAACAGCAAGCAGGTGCTCTTCAGCTCAGCGCGTTTTTCGGCGCCGCGTAACTGGCAGCAGCTGTTCACAGTTTCAGTTGCGGGTGGCAATCCTACTCAGTTACCCATGCAACGCGCTTTTGACGGCGACTTTGACGCTACTGGCGAACAGGTTGTGTTTCGCCGGGCCGGATTTTGGGATCGCGGCTGGCGAAATTATCGCGGTGGTCAGAACCAGGCGTTACGCGTGATTAATTTAGCCAGCCTTAAAGAGTATGACCTGCCTTTTGACAATGACTTTGATGTCGACCCGGAATGGTCTGACAATGGCGATATCTACTTTTTATCTAACCGCTCAAAAGTGACCAACGTCTTTAAATACTCACCCAAAACAAAGGCGGTGAGTGCTGTCACGGATTACGCTCAGTATGACGTGATGGGCTTTGCTGTGGACGGCAGTAATGTGGTGTATGAATACCTTGGCGACCTCTATTTAAAAGAGGGCGATAAGCCGGCTAGAAAGCTCGACATTGAGGTAACAGGTGATTTTTACTGGGCTCGGGAAGGGTATGTGGAAGCGCATAAACATATTACTTCTTTTAATGTCTCGCCCAATGGCAAACGTGCGCTCTTTGCCGCGCGGGGCGATGTGTATACCGTGCCAGTAGAGCATGGCTCAGCACGCGCGCTAACCGATACCTCAGGTGTTCGCGAGCACGCGCCGGCTTGGTCGGCAGATGGTCAGTATATTGCGTGGTTCTCAGATACCTCTGGCGAGTACCAACTGATCATTGCTGATCAGTATGGCAATACCCGGAACACAATAACGCTTGCCGGTGCAGGTTTTTATGATGAGTTGGTGTGGTCGCCGGATGGTAAACGTCTGATGTTCACCGATTCAGCCCAGCAGTTGTGGGTCGCCAACCGCGAAAACGGCAGCACCAGAATCATCGACGCTAACAAACGCGTGCATCCGGAGTGGCACATGATGGCGAGCTGGTCACCGGACAGTCGTTTTATTGCGTACACCAAGCAAAATGCAACCATGTTCCGTGAACTGCACTTATACGCGGTGACAGAGCGAACGTCCTATCAGTTAACCGATGGCCTCGCTGAGGTCACATGGCCCACCTGGAGTGATGACAGCAGCAAGCTGTACTTTTTGGGGAGCGTGAATTACGGACCAAAAGCCGCCTGGCTGGATATGTCTACTATTGCGTTTAATCCTACGTCGCAGTTGTTTTATGCAAGCCTGAATCCGGCTGAGGATCCGTTGTTCGAGCTACGATCAGACGAAGAAGTGCTAGCGCCGGACGAGCCTGAGGACGATGCTGAAAAGCCTGATACAGAAACTGATAATACGCCACAAACCGTCTTGGTTGCCGAGGGCTTTCGCGAACGCATTCAGCCGGTTATCGCCAACGAAGGGCACTTTAGTCATTTGGTCGGCGGCAAAAACGGTAATTTATATTTTCTGAGCCATTACCATGATGAGAGTGGCGACAGCCAAACCAGCCTGATGAAGTTCGATGTCACGGAGCGTGAAGTGACCAGGCTGGCCGATAAAGTCAGTGACTTCAGAGTCACCGCTGATCAAAGCGCCATATTGTTGCAAAGTGGCAAAAGTTATCGCCTGATCAATGCTGACCAGGGCTCGGGCAAAGACGATAAAACCATTCAACTGGCATTGACCAAACGGGTTGATTACGCTGAAGAATGGCAGCAGATATTTCGCGAAGCGTGGCGTTATCAGCGCGACTATCTGTATGTCGATAACTTTCATGGTGCCGACTGGGATGCAGTGTACGCGTTATATCAACCGCTGGTAGCCTCGGTAAGGCACCCGGCAGATTTAACCTATTTGCTCGATACCTTAGGTGGTGAAGTTGCAATTGGGCACTCTTATACCCGCAGTGGAGAAAAGCCCGACACCGGCAAACCACATGTTGGCTTGCTGGGGGTGGACTATACCATCGACAGTAAAGGCGTGAAATTAACCCATATTTACACCGGCGAGTCGTTTTTCGCCGGGGCTAATTTAAGCTCGCCGTTGGGTAAGTATGCGGCGAAAATCGGCAGCGATGCTTACCTGTTAGCCATAAATGGTAAGCCTGTTAACCCGGCAGTGAACCTGTTTGCACAACTGGAGGGAACCTTAGGTCAGGTAACGACCGTCACTATTGGTGAGCCTGACAACGCCAGCAGACAACAGGAATACCTGGTTAAACCCATTGCAAACGAGAATGCACTGCGTAAGCACCACTGGGTAGAGCAAAACCGCCGCTACGTAGATGAACAGTCAGATGGCAAACTGGCCTATGTATGGGTGCCGGATACCGCAGAAGACGGTTATCACTCATTTAATCGTTATTTTTATCCGCAGGCCGACAAACCCGGTGTGATCATAGACGAGCGCTTTAACCATGGTGGTTTTATTGCCGACTACATCATTAATGTACTGCGTCGTGAACTCAATGGCTTCTTTAATAACCCGTTTGCGCCGCAGCAACCTATGACGAGTCCGGCAGCCGGCGTGTGGGGCAGCAAAGTAATGCTGATTAACGAGGTGTCAGGCTCAGGCGGTGATATGCTGCCGTATATGTTCAACTATTATGGCCTGGGTAAACTGGTCGGAAAGCGCACCTGGGGTGGTTTAGTCGGTATCTGGGGCGTGCCGGCGTTTATCGATGGTGGTTTTATGACTGCGCCACGTTCCGGGTTCTATGATGTAAACGGTGAATGGCAGGTGGAGAATTACGGCGTTGCCCCCGACATTAATGTTGAGCAATGGACCAGCAAAACAAGCCAGGGTCAGGATCCGCAGCTTGATAAAGCCATTGAGGTGGCACTGGATGAGCTCAAAGGGTTTAAATCGCCTATTAAGCCTCAGCCTGAAGCGCCAGTGCGGGTGCCTGTGAGCAATTAACTGTACTGTTAATTAGACCTTAAATCCCACCATTTGGTGGGATTTTTGTTTGGGCAACCGCCTAACGCGGGTGCCAGGGGATATGGTAATCTGCGCTCACGTATTTGCTGGTGGGTTTATTTTACGTGTTTTATCCCGAATGGCTGGGTTTGTTTTCGTCGGCGTTTTTAGCCGCCACTGTTTTACCGCTGAGTTCTGAAGTGGTGTTAACTGCGCTGTTACTCGATGGCCAGCCACCAGCTTTAATGGTACTGATTGCGACTGTCGGCAATGTACTGGGGTCGGTCACTAACTATGCGCTGGGCTATTGGGCCAATACGGTAGTGGTAAAAAAATGGCTGCGCATTTCTGATGCAGAGTTCAGCCGGGCGGAACAACGTTTTAAACGCTACGGCACCGCCGCATTATGCTTGGCGTGGGTGCCGGTGATTGGCGACCCTCTCACCGTACTGGCGGGCGTGTTAAAAGTGCGTTTTAGCTGGTTTATACTACTGGTTACTGCCGGTAAGTGCCTGCGCTACCTGGTATTAGCCCACGCCGTAGTGGGGCTTTGGTAGCAACAGGCTCTATTGCTGAGCCTGTTCATAAAAATCGCTGAGTATATAAAACGCCTGTTTTTTCTCGCCTTTTTCAGACACTAAGCCCTTACGGTTAAAGTCGTCCTGAATGCCGGGTAAGGTGCGGCGTGGCGAGCGAAAATCAACGAGGATCCAGGGTGAAAAGCCCACAAATCCGTCGATGTTTTTGCTCATA
>JABXHM010000036.1 GCA_013373625.1 Alteromonadaceae bacterium
CGACGCTCCGCGCATGAACCGTTCGGCAGGTTCTTGACCATGCTCGCGCACTAGGGGTATCTGCTCCGCGGGGGCCTATAGCTCAACGGTTAGAGCAGAGCGCTCATAACGCTTTGGTTCCAGGTTCGAATCCTGGTGGGCCTACCAATCAAATCAAGGACATAACCGGGTTCTTGCAAATCTCCGAAAGGTTCAATGAACCTATTGCGGATGATCCGTATCACCAACCCAGTTGAAACCCTGCCCGGTACCCCTCCTTAGCAGGATGGCGTTGTTGCGCAAATCAAGCTTGAGCCGCGTCTCCACGGTCAGATTACTCGCATGATTTCGGCGGTGCCGACGGCGTTGAAGTGGTTCACTAGAATGATAAGGATGTGGATTTAGACGATCTGGGGACCCAGTCCCAAGACCGAGATCCGTTTTCCCAAAGACCAAAAACAGCGCATGCCAGCAGCGATACGGCCGCATATAGTTTCGGCGCGTTGCTGCCCTTTGCCAAGGCGGCCAGCGCTGCGGAGCAAGTTCGCTGGAGCTGCCATTCGCCGCGTCTCGACATCAGCGCTATAGACCTTTTGTCGACCGCCCCGGAAACCGTCAAAACGGCGTTTTCCTAAACCTTGCAGCCTACGTCTTTTGCCTCGGAAAAGGATGGGATTGTTCTGGCCTGATCTTCGATCGGCGCAAAGGCCGCAGTCCAGATCGCTGCGGCGCGTCCGGATATTGTCTCACGGCTCATTCTCCTCTCCCCTACGGCGCCTTTGTCTTTGGGAGACTTAATTCCAGATATAGCAGGACGACCTGTGTTCACGCTGGTTAAGTCGCACCCAAAGTCGCTTAGCCTGCCGACAGCATTCCACGGTTTAATCACGCGGTGGTCGCCCGAGCGGACTGTACAAACTCTCTTCAGGAAGTGTCGTCCCATGGAGAAGCTCTTTTCGAAGATCCAGACTTCCAAAACGAGCTCAACAACGGACTTGCAGAGTGCTTTCTACAGCGACCAGATGCTTATCTAGCTTCCATCAAAGCCTATTTCACGGATTGGAGCGTGGCGATCGACCGAGTGCAGTGTTCGGTAAAGCTCTGGCACGGGACCAACTACACGTGGACTCCGCCCGAGATGTCATACGCGCTTGCCAAAACATTAGGTGAAAAAGCAACTCTGAGAATGGTTGAGCAAGCCGAGCACTACTCGACCTCGCACCATGTCAGACTTTAGCTATGGAAAAGCGTGGCCAGAAATTTTGTGGAAATATCGTTGCCTAAGGTTTGACGAGGTCGTGAGACCTATCGCCCAATCGCATTGGGTTGCTTTTAGAAAGATCGGACTAATTCTGCGGTTCGGTCTCTGGCCGTTTGCCGCGGCGCAGTTTCACCGAGGCGGTCATTCATACGTTGTGCAGAAATTCCTGACGGCTGATGTCTGCCGGACAGACAATCATGCGGCTTTTCCTAAAACCATTCATAGATCGAAAGCAAATGTTGCACTGGGATATGAGGCCTGAGCCTGGGACGATGGTCTATCCTTTCACCCCAGACGAGATCATAACGGCCTCTGTCACGCGGCGCTGGAAGATAAGATATGCCAGCACAACCGGGAGTGCGGCCAGCAATGCCACCGACATCAGTCGAGCATAGGCCAATCCGAAAGCATCGTTTACCTGCGTGATGCCAACCGGAATGGTCATCATATCCTCGGACGTGATAACCAAAAATGGCCAGAAAAAGGCGTTCCAGACTCCGATAAACGTGACGATCGCCAGCGCGGTCGTGATGCCCCAGTTAAGCGGCAAGAACAGCTTGAACAAGATCGCGTAGTCGCCGCCACCGTCCAACACAGCAGCCTCGCGCATTTCGCGCGGGACGGAATCGAAGAACTGCTTGTAGACAATGATGGTCACCGGAACGATGAGTTGCGGCAAGATGATACCGCCCCAGGTGTTGATCAGCCGGAACTGGTCCATCAGGATAAATTGGGTCACGACCAGTGCCTGGCTCGGGATCATGAAGCTGGCCAGCACCACGAGGTACAACAGCCTGCGGCCCGGAAAGTTGATTTGCGACAGAGCGTAAGCGCACATCATGCTGATGAGAATAACGACGACGGTCACGATCACAGCGGTGCCCACGGAATTGACGTACCAAGTCAATAGCTGTGTGTTGAACAACGCATCGGCATAGTTACCGATGTTGAATTCGTCGGGCAGCAGGCCGGGCCGCGACACTACGCGATTTTCGGACCTGAGCGAGGTCACAAGCGCCCAGTACAGTGGAAAGACCCATATAAGGGCGACGATTATCGTAAAACCTGTGACGATGGCACTTTCCAGACGGCGGGTGTTCATTGACGCGACCTCCCGATGCGCAGCAACTGGAATTGCAAGACCGACACCACGGCGATCAGCACGAAAAGTACCGTCGCGATGGCTGAAGAATAACCGCCGTGATTAAGCTGGAACGCCTCACGGTACACTTGCATCAGCAGGACGTAGCTTGAGTTGAACGGCCCGCCGCCACTTAGTAGATAGATTTGGTCGAAGATCTTAAGTTGCAGGATTAGTTGCAACGTAAGGACCAGCGCCGTGACGGGCCAGATGAGAGGCCAAGTGACGCGGGTGAATTGCTGAAATTGCGACGCGCCATCAAGCGCGGACGCCTCGTATAGTTCGGCAGGGACGTTGCGAAGACCAGCGATGAAAAGCAGCACGTTGAAACCGGTGGTCCACCAAATCGTGATGGCCGCGATGACTGGCATCACCCAATCGGGATCCTTGAACACGGCGACGGGCTTTCCGGTTAGTGCCGCCAGCACCGGCTGTAGGACGCCGTATTGGAAATCAAGCATCCAGGCCCAGATCTGCGTGACGACAGACACGGGCAAGACGTAAGGCAGAAAGAACAGCACCATAACGAAGGCCTGCATCCCGCCCTTAAGGCGATTGATCATCAGCGCGATAGCCAGCGCAATCATGGTCGTCGGCGCAACGGTGAGCAGGATGAAATAGGCATTGTTCCAAACCGACGTCTTGAACAGGCGATCGCTGGCGAGCCGGATGTAATTGTCGAGGCCTACCCATTCGCCCGCGCCGATCAGCGGCGCGTTCGTAAAGCTAAGTTGCACCATGCGGATCGTGGGATAGAAGAAGAAGACGGCAAACACGATGACGAACGGCGCGACGAGTGTCATTGCCGTCAGATTCCGTTTGCGCCGGTTTTCGATCATCGCCATGGCTCGGTCTCCGGAGGGGCATGAAGATCCGGCCGCCGTGGCGGCCGGAGGGGGCGGCTTATTGCATCGCCGCGGTCAGATCGTCCTTGATCTGCTGAACAGCTTCTTCTGGTTCGAAGTAGCCGTGGACCGCCGGGCCGATAATGTTCAGTGCCGCGTCGTAGGTAGGCGACGCGACGCCCGTCAGGGTAGATTGCGGATCGAAAGCGGCGTTGTTGGCCAGCGACGCATAGGTCGCATTGGGCTCCATCGCTTTGTACTCATCACTTTCCGCGACCGGCAGATAGGCCGGGATATGACCCGCGTCTGCCCAGCCGATAGCATTCTTTTCCATCCAGCCGATGACGGTCATGACGGCTGCGCGCTTCTCGCCAGAAATCGTGTCGTCCCCTTCATTCGGGATCGCGAAGGCATGGCTGTCGGCCCAAGTAGCCTCTTGCCCCATCAGCGGCGGGATTTCGACAGCACCCCAGTCAAACCCCAGCGTTCCATTGGCCGCGGCATCGGTGAAGGTCGGCACTTCCCAAACGCCATTTAGCTGAAAAGCGGATTCACCGGACGAGAACAGCGCGACAGATGCTTCGTATTCCGCCTGCTCGGGCGTGAAGCCCCGCTCCTGCCAGTCCTTCATGGTAGCGATGGCGGTTGCGGCCTTGTCGGCATTGTCGCCGGGCAAAACTTCGCCGCCGACGATGAATTCTCCGCCCTGCTGGGACAGCAGCGTGTAGAATACCCGCCACAATCCGCCGTCTCCGCCAGTCTGATAGGTCACAGGCGTCTGCACGCCATTGTCTTTGAGGGTCTGAAGCGCGGTGTTCATCTCGTCCAGGCTCTCGATCCCGGTCAAGTTGCCGTCGGCATCGAGATAGGGCGTCCCTTCGAGCATAGACTTGTTATAGTAGAGGACCAGCGCGTGGATGTCGAAAGGCACCGCATACAACGTACCGTCGGATGTCGCGGCATCGATCGCGGCGGGAAAGAAATCCGAGGTGGAGAGGCCGGCGTTGGCCAGATCCTCATCGGTGATCGGGCTTAGCACGCCCTCCTCGATTCCGAGCGGCGCACGCGACAAATGATAGGTCATCACGTCCGGGCCTTCACCCACAGCGGCAGAAGTGCGGGCCTTGGTGTAGAACGGCACGCCCCATTCCAGCGTCGTACCGGTGATCTGGATATCGGGATGTTCGCTGTTGAAGCCGTCGATCAGCTTCTGCATGCGCACACCGTCGCCCCCCGACAAAAAGTCCCACCAGATGACCTCTTGTTGGGCAAACGCAGGCGCTGCGAACATTGCCAGCGCGCTGGCAGATAAAATCGAATTGAATAGTTTCATGTCGTCCTCCCTGAAATTGATGCCGACCTGCAGGTCGGTCCGGTTTCGTCTTTTCGACGCGCCCACCCTTCTCGGTGGATGCGCCTATCTCAGTCGCTGGCCGTCGACATCGAAAACCAGCACATGCTCAGGATCCGCTGTGATACCGATGGACTTGCCATCCAGACTCTCCCTCGACCCCTTGCGTTCCACGATAATTTCGGTCTCGTCGTTCAGGCGCGTATGCAGGTAGGACACGTCGCCGAGCTCCTCCGACACCTCGACGCGGACCGGCATGCCTTCTGGGTCAATCCGCCAATGTTCCGGGCGGACACCTATGTGGACGGTGGCTCCCGTCGCGGCCTCACTTCTGACGGCAGCGCGAAAATCATGCGCCTCTACCCCCTCTGTTCGCAGGACGAGGTTGTCGGCATCGCGGCCAATCACGGTCGCCGGGATAAAGGTCATTGCGGGCGAACCGATAAAACCGGCGACGAAGCGGTTGTCCGGATCGTCGTAGAGATCAAGCGGCGCGCCCGCCTGCTGCACGATCCCGTCCTTCAGCACGAAGATCTTGTCTGCCAGCGTCATCGCCTCCACCTGATCGTGGGTGACATAAATCATCGTCGCGCCGATCTTGCGGTGCAGGCGCGTCAGTTCCAGCCGCATCGCGACGCGCAATTCTGCGTCGAGGTTCGACAACGGTTCGTCGAACAAAAACACTTTCGGGTCGCGCACAATGGCCCGCCCGATTGCCACACGCTGGCGCTGGCCACCGGACAGCGCGGAGGGCTTCTTGTCCAGGTGATCCGTGAGTTGCAGAATGCGGGCGGCCTCGCCCACCATCTTCTGCACTTCCGCCTTCTTGGTACGAGCCAACCGCAGGCTGAAGGCCATGTTCTCAAACACGGTCAGATGAGGGTAGAGCGCATAACTCTGGAACACCATGGCCACGCCACGGTCGGACGGTTCCACCTGTGTCACGTTACGATCGTCGATCAGGATAGCCCCGTCCGATGTATCTTCCAGCCCCGCGATCATCCGCAACAGAGTGGACTTGCCGCAGCCGGAAGGGCCGACGAACACGGCAAAGCTGCCCGTGGGAATGTCCATCGACACGTCCTTAATGACACGGACGGCGCCGAAATCCTTTGCGACCTTTTTCAGCGAGACCCCCATGACCGCCTCAGCTCACGTCGATACGGATTACATGGTAGGACAGCGGTGCCAGCTTGCCCTGTACGCGGCCGTCCTCGACACCAACGCCGGATCCTTTTGTCGGCACAATCCGGTCGGGGTTCTGCGCGTCGTTGCCGGTGCGCAAATCGTGACCTTCCATCACCAGATGATCCGATAGCTTCGCCCCCAGAAAGCCGGTCAGCATGACGTCCAAGTCAGCAGTTTCTGTCAAATGGCGGTTGAGCATGAACAGCGTAACGGTTGTGCCCGCCTCGTCCAGCACGCCGGCTACGTCGAGATATTTGACATCGTCCGCCACGCGGCAATCGTAAGTCGCGGACTCCACCGCGATGTTCAGCGCCGTGCCACGCCCGTAGAGCGAGGCGAACTGATAGGGGTAGTAGATGGTCTGCCGCCAAGCGGGCCCACCCTTTTCGGCGCGGATCGGCGCGATCACGTTCACAAGCTGCGCGATGCAGGCGATCTTGACCCGGTCGGACCGACGGATGAATTCGTTCATAAGGCCCGCGACGAACAGCGCATCCTCGAAGTTGTAGGTCTCCTCCAGCAACGCGGGCGCTTCCGGCCAGTCCCATGACTTGATATTGGCGCTGTCCTGTTCGCGGATATGATACCAGACATTCCATTCGTCGAAACAGATGTGGACGTCGTTCTTGGCCCGCTTCTTAGACTTCACATAGTCGATCACGCCGCCGATGGTCTGGATGTAACGTCCCGTCTCTTCGATTTTGCCGAAGAAATTCAGCGTGTCGCGACTGTTGTTGCCGTAGTATTTGTGCAGCGAGATATAGTCGACGTTTTCGTAGCATTCCTCGAGCACCTGCCGTTCCCATTCGGGATATGTCGGCATCGCGTCGTTGGAACTGCCGCAGACGACCGTTTCGATGGTCGGATCAAAACCCTTGAACGCTTTCGAGGTCTCATTCGCCAGCCGCCCGTATTCCGTCGCCTTCTTGTGACCGATCTGCCAAGGACCGTCCATCTCGTTGCCAAGGCACCACATTTTGACATCGTAAGGGTCCTGCACGCCATGTTCGCGGCGCAGGTCACTCCAAGTGGTGCCACCCTTGAAATTAGCATACTCTAGAAAATTGCGCGCATCCTCCAACCCGCGCGATCCCAAGTTCACGGCGAGCATCATCTCGATCCCCGCCATTTCGGCCCATTTCCCAAATTCGTTAATACCGATCTGGTTCGTCTCTTTCGACCGCCACGCAAGATCGAGCCGAACCGGGCGCTTGTCTTTGGGCCCGATCCCGTCCTCCCAGTTGTAGGCCGATACGAAATTGCCGCCCGGATAGCGGATCGCCGGGATTTTCAAATCCTGCACGAACTTCAGAACGTCGGTGCGGAAGCCGTCAGCATCGGCATTCGGATGGTCGGGTTCATAAATGCCACCGTAGATGGCACGCCCCATGTGTTCGATGAACGCGGAGTAAAGCCGGTCGTCAATTTTGGCGATGTGGAAATCCCGGTGGACGGCGACACGTGTTTTCATTGAAGGCTCCCGCAACTTCATATCCATTTATTCGATTTAAACCGAATTTATTGGTATGATTGCTCGCAAAGAGGAACCTGTCAACAACAAGCTCAACCCTTGGGCAAGTGCGCTTCAAACCTTGGATTTCGTGTGCAATCTGAGAATTAGGTCCTGATCGTAGTTCCCGAATCCGCGCCCGAAGATATTGATTCCGCCAGGATGGCGCGCCTGCGGCTTGACCTCGATTCGCAGTCGCACCGACCGGTGTTCGGACAGCTGCAGATCACGCAACACCACGTCCGATATCTGCCGCCCGTCAACGAAGGCCCCCTCGTCCGTCACCTGCCATGTCTTCAGAAGGCCATATTGAGACCCAGCCAGTTTCCACCAGTCCGGGGTATAGACACCGCGCCGATCACCGAAATCGCCGGGCGACGTCCAAACCCCCAGCTCCACGCCGTTGACGGACACGCATATGTCCGACGGCCAGTCCGTGTGGGTGCCCGGCACCTCCGAACTGACCTCAAGCGCGAATTCAATCCGACCGACGTCCAGCCCCTTCAAAAGCGCGTTGTTAGGAAATTGGTATTCCACGAAGCCACTGGTAAACCACAACAAAGAGGCCTTCATCCGTTCGGGGTCCAGAAAGGTCTCCGGCACGTCAAGCAGCCCGATGATCCCCGTGGGCGAACAAATTCCGCAAGGCCCGACGACAGCTGCTTTGGTGTAGAGGCCGAGCGGCATCGCCACCTCGATCACATCAGACGGCAAACTCCCCGTCGGCTTATGGAAAGAGACGACCATCTCATCGTAGATGGCGTGACAGACCTTCTGGCTGCCCTTACGAGCGCTGATCATCTCGGTCCGGATCAGTCCCGCCTTTTCAAGTGCCTGAACATTGTTTGACACCGACGACTGCGGCTGCCCCAGCCGTTCGGCGATCTGGTTCACGTTTAGCCCGCCCGCATCGTGCAACAGCTTGAGGATAAGCACGCCGTTGCGCGATGCCGCCACCTTGAAGACGTCGAAGTCGGCTTCGGCGTCAATTAGGAGCATATTCTGACTCATGGTTTCTCTGCTCCGCGTTGTGTATCAGATTATTAGATACACAAGCTCGTAATCAAGCAGTCAAGTTTTGTCACCACCTTTTGCAGCCCGGCCGGTGGATTGTCCGACAGTTTCCATCGTTCAGGTCATCGCGTCAAAAAACCTGTACGTGATGAGGTGGTTGTAGGTTTCCCGCAGCCGCAGAACGGCCTGCGAAAATGCTCGGTCTCGCACTATCGAGAAAAGTCTGAGGTTTGAGGGCCAAACTTTATTTGGGCACCGTCCGACAGATCAATCTTGAATTTACGACGGCAAGGAATTGTGAATCGCGCGGTCGCGTTTGGGTAGGAAGCCGTATTCTTTTTCGGGAAAGTACTATAGCTTCTCAAGCTGCGATGGAGCAAGCGATTGGGATTGAGCGTCCGTTTATTGGAAGTGTATGACGTGCTTGAGCGCTCGCAGCCAATGACCGCTCTCCGCCCTTTTGGCAGGTGTTAGTTTCGGCCCAAAGCTGACCTTTGCGTTAGGCGCGGCGAATGGCAGATCGCTCGCCCAAGCGGTCTCTAACGCGTGGAATGACTTTTGGCGGGATGCTTGGTTCTCAATGTGGGATCAAAACAAATTCAATATTGGAATTTAACCTCTATCTCCGCCCTCCGTAGACCATGTGCATCCAGCCCGCCCTTCCTGGCGGGCCTTTCAAGCTATCGGAGATCCTCATGCCTATCGGAGTCTGGGCCCTGACGGCTGCGGCGCTCGCCATTGGAATGGCCGAGTTCGTGATCGTCGGCATCCTGCCCCAAATCGCCCGTGATACCCAGGTGAGCCTCGCCACCGCGGGCCTTACCGTCAGCATCTACGCCCTGGCCGTGGCTGTCGCCGCACCCCTGCTGACCGCCCTGACGGGGCGGTTCGACCGCAAGAAGCTGGTGCTGGGCCTCATGGTCCTGTTCGTCATCGCCAACACCCTCTCGGCGCTGGCGCCGACCTTTGGCACGCTCCTCATTGGGCGCATCCTGTCAGGCGCCGTGCAGGGCGTCTTCTACTCGGTCGCTACCGTCGTTGCGGCGCAATTGGTTCCCAAGGAAAAGGCCGGCCAGGCCATCGCCACCATGTTCACCGGGATCACCCTGTCGCTGATCTCGGGCGTGCCGGTCGGCACCTTCATCGCCAACTACTTCGGCTGGCGGGCCACCTTCATCGCCGTCACCGGCATCGGCGTGCTGTCCTTCGTCGCGCTGGCCTGGCTCCTGCCGCGCAACATCGAGCGGCCCGCGCCCTCGTCCTTCCTCGAGCAGATGTCGGTGGTGCTGAAGCCGCGCCTCGCGCTCCTGTTCGCGATCACGCTTGTAGGCTACGGCGGCTCCTTCGTGGCCTTCACCCACCTGTCGCCAATCCTTGAGCAATTCACCGGCATGACGCCCAACGGCATCGGCACGCTGCTGTTCTTCTACGGCGTCGCGGTGGCGATCGGGAACCTCGTCTGCGCACGGATTGCGGATCGTGTCGGCGCGATGCCGGTGCTGCTGGGAATTTACGGCGTGATGGCCGTCGCGCTGTTCCTGCTGATCCCCTTCGCGGGCAATCTGATGACGGTCGTGCCGCTGGTGATCATCTGGGGTATCGTGGCCTTCGGGTCGGTGTCGATCCTTCAGCTCTACGCGGTCAATCAGGCCGCGATGATCGCGCCCCGGCTGGTGAATGCCACGTCGAGCATGAACATCTCGGCCTTCAACCTTGGCATCGCGCTTGGCGCCGGCGGCGGTGGCTGGGTGGTCGATCACTTTGGCCTCGGCATGACCGGGCCGGTGGCCGGTGTCGTGGTGCTGGCCGGTCTGGCGCTGGCCATGGTCAGTGCAGGGATCGACCGCCGCCACTGCGCCGCGCTGCGGGCCGGCAACGGCGGTGAGTGCCCCGAGGCTGCCTGAACGCAGAGGGGGCCGTCAGACAGCGGCCCCTTCCAGCGCCAGATCGCGCAGGGTGTCGAGCAGCGGCGAGGGATCGTCCTTCCGCCAGGCCAGAGCCACCGAGAGCGACGGCGCCGGATCTTCCAGATCGACGATCCGCATGTCGCCACTGGCCGCGCAGTCGATGCGGTTGGTGACGAAACTGACACCCATCCCGGCCTCCACCAGACACAGGCAGCTCTGCCCTTCGGTGCAATCCTTCACCTTGGGACGGAAGCCCGAGACGGCACAGGCGCGGATGATCTCGTCATGCACGCCGGGGTTCTGCGCGCGGGCCGGGATGATGAAGGTCTCCCCCGCGAAGGCCGAGAGCGGCAGAGGCGCATTGCCGAGCGCCTTCAGGTGCGGATGCGTCACCGGCACGGCGAGGCGCATCTGTTCCGAGTGGATCTCCCGCACCTCCAGCGCCGGGTCTTCGGCCGGCATCAGCAGGAAGGCGGCGTCGATTTCGGCGGCCAGCAGGTCCTTCACCTGCGCGTCGGTGGGCAGCTCGTGGATAGAGACCTCGATCTCGGGATGCGCCTCGCGGAAGCCGCGGATGACGCCCGGGAAGACCGTTTGCATCGCCAAGGGCGTGACCCCGATGGCAAAGCGTCCGCTCTCCTCCGCAATCGCGTGCCGCACGGCCCGCTGCACCTGATCGAGATGTGCCAACAGCCCGTCCGCCTCGCGCCGCAGCACCACGCCCGCGGGCGTCAGCGACACGCGCCGCGTCGTCCGTTCAAAGAGCTTCACCCCCAGCTTGTGCTCCAGCTGCGCGATGGTCTTGGTCACCACCGGCTGGCTCATGTTCAGCATCTCGGCGGCGCGGTTGAAGTTCAGCGTCTCCGCCACGCGGGTGAAGCACCGCAGTTCCTTGATTTCCATGCGCGCCTAATTGATGCGATTAGGGAATATATTACGATATAAAATGCGAAATTAAACTCCGCCTTTCGCTGCATATATGTCTGTCACGACGATAAAGGCAAGCGAAGGGGCACTCGAGCGATGCACCGCAAACTTATCATCCTTGGTTCTGGTCCGGCGGGCTACACGGCGGCGATCTACGCCGCCCGCGCCGGGTTGGAGCCGCTGCTGCTGACCGGGCTGGAGCCCGGCGGGCAGCTGACGATCACCACCGACGTGGAGAACTATCCCGGCTTCGCGGACCCGATCCAGGGCCCGTGGCTGATGGAGCAGATGCGCGATCAGGCCCTGCGCATGGGGGTCGAGGTGGCCACCGACATCATCACCGGCGCCCAGCTGGAATACGGCATCTGCCTGACCAGCGACAGCGGCACGCACTACGGCGCCGATGCGCTGATCATCGCAACAGGCGCCAAGGCCCGCTGGCTGGGCCTGCGGTCCGAGACGGCGTTTCAGGGTGGCGGCGTGAGTGCCTGCGCCACCTGCGACGGGTTCTTCTACCGCGGCCGCACGGTCGTGGTGGTGGGCGGCGGCAACACCGCGGTGGAAGAGGCGCTCTTCCTCGCGGGGCTGGCGAAAAAGGTGATCCTGGTCCACCGCCGCGACAGCCTGCGGGCCGAGAAGGTGATGCAGGACCGCCTGTTCGCCCACCCGAAGATCGAGGTGCAGTGGCATTCCGAAGTGGCCGAGATCACCGGCACGGACAGCCCCAAGATCGTCACCGGCGTCACCCTGCGCGATACCCGCGACGGCACCCTGCGCAATCTGCCCACCGATGGCGTCTTCATCGCCATCGGCCATGACTCGGCGACGGAAATCTTCGGCACTCAGCTGCCGTTGAACCCCGGCGGCACCATCGAGACGAAACCCGACAGCACGGCCACCGCCCTCCCGGGCGTCTTTGCGGCCGGCGACGTGGCGGACGACCAGTTCCGCCAGGCCGTCACCGCCGCAGGTCAGGGCTGCATGGCCGCGCTGGAGGCCGAACGCTACCTCGCCGGGCTGCCGCTCGCGGTCCCGGCCTGAAACCTCAACGACAAGGATAAAGACATGACGACAGACGTCATCACGCTGGATGCCAGCAACTTCGACAGCTTCATCAACGGAGCGGGCCGCGTGAAGGTCCTGCGCTTCTGGGCGACTTGGTGCCGCCCCTGCATCGCGCTGGAGCCGACCTTCAACGAGGTCGCCTCTGAACTCGCTGACACCGCCGCCTTCGGAGAGGTCGACATCGACAAGGCGCCCGAGATCGCCGGCGCCTTCGGCATCCGCTCTGTCCCCACGGTCATCGTGATGAAGGACAGCCAGCCGGTCGACACGGTCGTCGGCCTGAACCCCAAGGCGCAATACGTGCAGGCCGTGAAGGCGGCCTGAGACAATCGAAGGAGAAGACACATGGCTGAAATCAAGATGACCTCCACCTGGGACGGTGGCTTCAAGGGCTCTGGCCGCATCACCGGCGAAGGCTGGGACGTGGGCATCGGCATTCCCGCCGAACTCGGTGGCTCGGGCGCCGGGGCTGACCCCAAGTCGCTCTTCACCTCTGCGACGCTGGCCTGCTTCACGGCGACCCTGCGGGCGATCACCGCGAACAAGAAGGTGCCGGTGGAAAGCCTGTCCGTCGAGACCGACGCCACCGCGACGGACGACGCCTTCGCCATCCGCCACACCGCTAAACTGGTGCTAAGCGCAGAAGCCACCGATGCAGACCGCGCGGCGGCCGAGAACGCCATCGCGACGGCGGACAAGGTCTGCGTCGTCGGCAACCTCGCCAAGAAGGCCGGCGTGACCATCGACGTGACGCCCGAGATCACCACCGCCTGACACCGCAGGGGCGTCTCCGGACGCCCCTTCAAAGGAGACCGACATGGCCAAGATCGACATCTACACGACCCCCTTCTGCGGGTTCTGCGCCCGCGCCAAGGCGCTGTTGAAACAGAAGGGCGCGCGGTTCACCGAGATCGACGTGATGGGCGGCGACAAGCGCCGTTCCATGATCTCCCGCGCCGGCGGTGCCCATACGGTGCCGCAGATCTTCATCGGCGAGATCCATATCGGCGGCTGCTCCGAGCTGATGGCGATGGAGCGTGCCGGACAGCTCGACCAGCTGCTCGGCCTTGATTGATCCGATTTCGAAATCAATCGGCCTGCGAGAAAGAATTTATCACGGCGCTCCGGCGGCGCTACGCCAACGGCAACATCGGAGGAGTTGCACATGACCGCAGACATCATCACCTTCATCCTGGTCGTCGGGATCGGGTCCACCATCGCGCTGGATCTCTGGGGTGTCTTCACCGCCAAGATCGGCTGGATGCCGGGAACGCACTGGCCCTCCGTCGGGCGATGGCTGCTCGGCATCCCGGCGGGGCGGCTGGTCCTCGATGGCACCGACATCCGCCCGCATACGGGGGCCGAGGCCGCGGCGGGCTGGATTTTCCACTACCTGATCGGCCTAGCTTACGCGGTAATGTTCCCGCTGTTCTGGGGCGCGAGCTTCGTCGCGACCCCAACGGTGTTCCCGTTCATCCTGATCGGCGTCGTGATCAGCACACTTGCGGGCCTCATCATCCTGATGCCTGGCATGGGCGGGGGCCTCTTCGCGCGGAAGCTGCCAAACGCGGGCGGGATGATCGCTTACGCGCTGGTGGCCCACATCGTGTTCGCCGTAGCGCAGTATCTTCTGGCATTGGCGGTGGCGTGACCTGCGCGAGCTCCTCAAATCGATACCTTGGTCAGGTCCAAGACCTGATGTGTTAAGAGTTATCGAGGGCTCCCCGCCCTTTTGGCAGGTGGTAGTTTCGGCCCCTACCGGACATTCGTCGGCAGGCTATCGCTGCAGCGCGGCCTGCCCGTTGCTGCCGTTCGGTCTCTGGCCGACCGCTACGGTGCAGCTTTACTGGACCGGCTATTCAGCCATCACACAGCATTTCCAGAAGTTGAAGGTCGGGACTGCGGTCAAAGCCTCATTTCTCTGCGGTTGCATCAGTGGCGGCGCAGGTCTTGGCAGGGGTTTCCGACCCGCAGGATTCTCCCCCTCAGCAGGTACTGGTCGAAAGAGTTCCCACGCCGCGGTCAAATAATAAAGAGCAAAAAAGGAACTTAGCCGGAGCAGCGTGTGTTGTTCAATCAACACGGTGTCCACCGCCGCTCAACTTTATTCAAGGAGGTAAGGATGACTGATCCTTCCCAATATACCCCAAATACCTCTCCCGACACCCCGAACACCTCTCCCGCTGAGAGCGCCGCGCGTGAAATGCGCGATGATCTTCGGACCAAGGCCCGAAATACAGCGGACGAAATCAAACAGCGTGCCAGCGGCTTCGAGGAAGAGCAGCGCGGCCATATGGCGGACGAGGTATCGGACGTCTCGAACGCACTTCGCAAGGCTGCCGAAGAGATGCGCAGCGGTTCCCCGCAAGAGCGGACTATGTCCCAGATTGCTTCGACCTTGGCAGATGCCTCGGACTCGATCCGAGATAAGGATCTGGGTGAAATGGCAGGCGGCTTGTCTGACTTCGCCCGTCGCAACCCGATGGCCTACCTCGGCGGTGCCGCACTTCTCGGTTTCGCCG
>JABXHM010000098.1 GCA_013373625.1 Alteromonadaceae bacterium
ACGCTGGTAAAAGCAGTGGTAAGTGCTTGGTCGTCTAAACCGCCACCGCCCGAAATTATTAATAAATAACCAATTTTATTGACCAAAAAAAGCCAGTGTCGGTTAACGATACTGGCTTTTTTGTTTTGATTTACCCGTGTAGGTTAACTTATGCGGCGTTACCGTCAAGGTAATTTAAAATAACCAAATGGTGTTCTTTGGTTTTAAATTTATTGAAAACGTGCTCAATGTTACCTTCTTCATCAATCAAGAAACTCAAACGGTGTATGCCGTCATACTCTTTACCCATAAATTTCTTGGGACCCCAAACACCAAATGCCTCCGCGACTGCGTGATCTTCGTCTGACAATAAGGTGAAGTTGAGTTTTTCTTTTTCGATAAACTTTGGCAAGCGCTTCACCGCATCCGGACTGATGCCAAGCACGATAACGTTATGTTGCTGTAATTCGTTTTGAATATCCCGTAGTCCCTGGGCCTGAACGGTGCACCCCGGCGTCATGGCTTTTGGATAAAAGTATACCAAAACCTTTTTACCCTTTAACGACTCTAAGGAGACAGGGTTACCATCTTGATCCGGTAAGCTAAATAACGGGGCGGCAACGCCAGCTGAAAGTGTCTTCATTCGTTTATCCCTTATGTTTATCAACTATTTTATAAGTCAGGTTTAACACCTGACATAGCAAATTCAGGTTGTAACGAAACTCAGGCATGGCAACATCGTCTGGTATGTTTACCACCAGCTTAAAGCGCATCATCTTGTGTCCTGTTTCTTCGTCAGTGTCAGTAGTCTGACGGAAAGCGCTTATAGAGGCCTGTTGATCAGCGAAAAACCGGGTGATTGCCTGAATTTGCCCTGGATTGTCTACACCATTAAATTCGACGTCATAGAGGTGGGTCAGATTTAGTTTGGTATGTTGCCGAGTACGTTTTAGTATGGATAACAGATCACGGCGCTGGCAGAGATCAGGAATACTCATCTCTACCCGGGTGATGGCATTATGTGAACCTTCAATAATCATGGTCAGCGAAAATTCCTGGCCATAAATGGCGTGTCTGCTATCTAATATATTGCATTCAGATTCGCTGACCAGCGTAGCAATATCGCTCAAAATACCGGTCTGATCTGTGCCTAAAATAACGGCGATTAACTGTTGTTTCATGGATCTGACTCATCTGTTGGGGCGCAGATTCTAACACAGCGACCAGTAAAGTCGAACCGCACTAAACGTTCATGAAAATGGCTGATTGCACGCAATTTAAAGCTAAAATGTTTCACATGTTTTATGCCTTGGGATTAACAAAGCTTAACTTTATAACAATAATACTGATAACCGGCCTTCAAATGCTTGTTTTTAACTGCCCTGCCAATTACCATGTGCGCTCGCAAAAAGTGGAGAAAATATGTTTACCGGTAGTTATGTCGCGCTAGTCACTCCGATGAATGATGACGGCCAAATCGATTATCCTGCTCTGAGGCAGTTGGTAGAGTTTCATATCCAGAATGGAACCCACGGTATTGTGTCGGTAGGCACAACGGGGGAGTCTGCGACCTTACCTTTTGATGAGCACATCGAAGTCGTAAAACAGACAGTAGATGCAGCAGCCGGTCGCGCAAAGATTATTGCTGGTAGCGGAGCCAATTCGACGTCGGAAGCCATTTTTCTAAGCGAACAAATGGCAGGGCTCGGCATAGATGGTTTTTTGAGCGTGGTTCCGTATTATAATAAACCGCAACAGAAGGGGATGATCGCCCACTTTGAAGCCATTGCGGATGCCACTGATCTGCCGGTAATATTGTATAATGTGCCAGGGCGAACCGTAGCTGATATGCTGCCTGAAACCGTCGCACAACTTGCCAAACATAAAAATATTGTTGGGATTAAAGACGCAACTGGTGATATCGCCCGTCTCAAAGCAACCCAGAAGTTAGTTGATAAAGATTTTATTATATTAAGTGGCGACGACGGTACATCCTGCGAATTTTTGTGTGAAGGTGGTCATGGTGTCATTTCAGTAACGGCGAACGTTGTGCCGGCAGCCATTGCAAAAATGTGTGATGCTGCGCTGGCAGGCGATTTTGCGCGCTGCCGTGAGATAGACAGGACTATTGAAAAACTGCATTCGGCACTGTTTATCGAGCCCAACCCGGTGATGCCAAAGTGGGCATTGTACAAAATGGGTCTTATGAAAAGCCCGTTTTTACGACTACCTATGGTACTACCGGAACTTGAGAGCCAAAAAGGTATCGAAGCGTTATTGCACGAATACGCTTTAATGACGGAATAAGAGATAATGATGAATAAAAAACTGGCTTTGGTCAGCGGTATTGCCAGCCTTGTTCTTACTGCATGTGCGTCACAGCAAGACAGGGTGACGGCATCAGGCAGCTATGAATATTTAAAAGCTGAACAACGTACAAAACTACAAGTTCCAAGTGATCTGGATACACCTGAATTCGAAGATGATTACGCGGTACCAACAGTTAAGCAAACCGGTAATGATGCGTTAATCGGCCGAGATTTGGAAGTGGTGCCACCAGCTTTAGTTATTCCTCTTGTGACAGGTTCACACGTTCAGGATGGCTATAAGGGGGCGACGGTCCTTATTGATCAGGTAAAAGATTCAGAGACTCTGGATAAAACCATTTGGAATTCATTGATCGGCTACCTGGAAGAAAAAGGTATAGCAGTAGAAAATTTTGCACCAGATGAAGGCCGACTGGTCACTGATTGGATGCCGGTTAACTTAAACGAAGACGATGAAGGTGACGGATGGTTCGACTGGTCATCTGATGAAAAAAGTACAGTGGCGAAAGGACGATTTTTGTTCACACTGGAACTCAAACCGCATGGTAGAACAGGGCAGTTATCGGCAAGTTTATTGGATTATAAACAGGGTGAAACTTCGCTTGACGAGCGTAATCCGATGCAAGTTCGCCGCGATGAAGTTGAGATTTTGAACCGCGTTATAGGCCATTACGAATACCTCAATCAGCTTGAAACGAATCGCCGTATTGCCGAAATTCGTCAAGGCTTAGACATGGAAATGGGTTTTGACAGCGACGGTAATCCCGCGTTTGTTTTAGATGCAAGGTACGACATAGCTTGGCCACGCATACAGCTGGTATTGAGAAAGTTAGGTTTTAACGTTAAGGATCTCGATAAACGCAACGGCTTGATTTTTGTTCAATACACCGATGAACAAGTGAGTTGGTGGAAAGGTCTGTTATCTTCTGACGATGCTAAGTTACTCGACTACGACGAGTATCGTCTGAAAGTAAAAGATCTGGGGGCTAAAACGTCGATAACCTTTATGGACAATGAGAGCACCCCATTTGATGCTAAAATGCTTACAGACTTGTTTGAACCATTCGAACAGGTAATGACCGAAGACGGCTTAGATATTTAATACGAGACTCATAATGGAAAAACGCGAAGAGCTTTACCGCGGTAAAGCGAAAACTGTTTATCTTACCGACGACAGTGACAAACTGGTGTTGTATTTTCGTAACGACACCTCAGCATTTGACGGTGAAAAGATTGAACAACTGGATCGAAAAGGTGAAGTAAACAACAAGTTTAATCACTTTATTATGACCAAACTGGAAGAAGCGGGTATCGCTACTCAGTTAGAATCGCTTATCTCTGATACTGAATCAGTGGTTAAGAAACTCGACATGATCCCCGTTGAATGTGTCGTGCGCAATGTTGCCGCCGGTTCATTGGTTCGTCGCTTAGGCGTTGAAGAAGGTAAATTGCTCGATCCGCCGTTGTTTGAATTTTTCCTGAAAAACGACGCGCTACATGATCCAATGGTTAACGACTACCACATTGAGTCATTCGGTTGGGCGACCAAAGCGCAAGTTGCCAGAATGAAAGAATTGACCTTTGCAGTAAATGACGTACTCAAAGCCTTGTTCGATCAGGGTGGCATGATTTTAGTGGATTACAAACTGGAATTTGGCGTAGACAGCGACGGTAACATTATTCTGGGCGATGAATTTACGCCTGACGGTTGTCGCTTGTGGGACAAAGCCACCCGCAACAAAATGGATAAGGACCGTTTCCGTCAGGGATTGGGTTCGGTGGTAGAGACTTACATTGAAGTCGCAGACCGTTTAGGCTTAAAGCTTTAGTAGCGGCTTTGCTGGCAAGAAGAAATAACAATACCCGCTTATGCGGGTATTTTTTTATCATAGTGAATAAAGGTTTACTGCTTGTTGTGTAATTAGCCTTGTAATGGCATGCAGTTTAACTTAATCCAGGGACATTTATGGCACCTCTCAAACTTGCGTGCTTAACGGCTTTGGCGATGCTGGCCTTTGCTGCTAACTCCTTACTGTGTCGCATGGCATTGGTTGAAACTACCATAGACCCGGCGAGCTTTACGTTTTGGCGTTTAGCCAGTGGCGCAGTGGTGTTGCTGGGTTTGATGGTTACGCGTAACCAAATTAAGCCACAAACCAGGCTTGCTATTCTGGCGCACGGTAACACTGCTTCAGCGCTTGCGTTGTTGGTGTACGCTGCTGGCTTTTCCTTTGCTTATATCAACATGACTACGGGAGCGGGTGCGTTAATCTTGTTTGGGTCAGTGCAGTTAACCATGATTAGCTGGGGTTTGATTAACGGCGAACGAATGACGCTACTACAGTGGGCTGGATTTACCCTGGCGCTTGGCGGACTCATTTTATTATTGTTACCGAATGCAGCTGTACCCAGTTTTTCCAATGCTTTGTTAATGATCACAGCGGGCGTAGCCTGGGGTGTGTATTCGTTGTTAGGTAAAGGGACAGTGCGGCCCATCGACGCTACCGCGGGTAATTTTATACGTGCTACGCCAATGGCTGTGTTGTTGTTCATTATTGTACGGCCTGAGGGCAGTGCAGATGTGGCCGGTGTTGGTTACGCTGTTGCATCCGGCGCGTTAGCGTCCGGTTTGGGCTACGCACTCTGGTATAGCATCCTTCCACATATCGCAGCAATTAAAGCCGCTACGCTACAACTCTCTGTGCCGGTATTAGCTGTATTAGCTGGCTGGTTGTTGCTGAACGAAGGGGTCACCTACAGAATGCTGGCCAGTTCTCTACTGGTGCTTGGTGGGGTAGCCATGGTGATTTGGGTACGTAATGAGGCGACGTAAATACTCGTTTGCTAGAAATTTGCAACCTATTAATTTTTATGGAATTATAATTCAGAATTCAAATATTTTGATATAAGGAAATACAATGTTTAAACTGAGAACAACCACAATGATAGCTTTTTTGGTTGCCGGTACTAGTTATGCAGAGACTACTTATATTCCAAGGTGGGAGATTGGTGGCGGTAGTTCAAGAACTCACGTAGTCTTGACAAATGTCTGTGATACAAATTCGGTTCAAGCTACTGTTAAGTTTTGGAACAGTGCTGGAGATGTTCTCTCAAATACAACTTTGTCTGCCGGAGAAACAACGGATGTCAACGGAGACTATTCTGTAACAATAGCGCCTAAAGCTTCTGAAATTATCCGTTTAACTCATAACTATCTCACACGGCCCGCTATACGGGGCTTTGCAGAAATCACATATGGAATAAGTAATACGAGCGAGGTAGAGTCTCCCAAGTGTCTGATTGGATATGTTTCCGTTTTTGACACGAGCTCGCCTTACCAAGGGTATAAAGGGACATATTTATTGAAAAGTGGCGATAGATTTTAGTTTTGTTTTTCCGAATAGATAGTCGAATTTGTTTGTACTGTCTTTTTGATTTGTTGTTATTGATGTTTTCTTATTGCAGTCTATGTCGAATAATTGCAGTAGTGTTTACTCTATAGGCAGCCATACAGTAACTGTCTATTAGTCAATTTGGATTTTAATATCTGATTTAGCAACGCAGCAGCAGGGCAGGATTTCGTCGTCATCAATAAATGCCAGCGGATCGGTATTGTAGTCGACGCTGCCCTCAATCAGTTTAGTTCTGCACGCACCACAAAAGCCCTCGCGGCAATGGTATTGCACGTCTATATTATGAGACTCGAGACTTTCCAGCAGCGTTTTGTCGGGTAATGCGGTCACCGTCCCCGTATCGACAATGTCGATACGGTAGGTGTTGTCGTCGGCCATTGCCTATAGTTCAAAATCGGCGAAGTCGTCTTCGCTAACCGAAGAATCGATTTGACCAACCAGATAAGAGCTTATTTCTGATTCTTGCGGTGCTACCTGCACGTTGTCTGAAATCAGATAGTTGTTCATCCAGGGGAGTGGGTTAGAAGTTACATCGTACGGCTGACCCATACCAATAACCGCCATACGTTGATTGGCAATGTATTCAACATACTGGCAAAGGATTTCTTTGTTTAAGCCAATCATCGAACCGTGCTGGAACAGGTATTCTGCCCATTGCTTTTCCTGTTCAACGGCTTTCATAAAGATCGCTTTGGCTTCGTCTGCACATTCTTCGGCAATTTCAGCCATTTCCGGATCATCTTTACCTTTGGCCCAAAGATTAAGGATATGCTGGGTTGAGGTCAGATGCAGGTTTTCATCGCGGGCAATCAGGCGAATAATTTTAGAATTACCTTCCATCAATTCGCGTTCTGCAAACGCAAAGGTGCAAGCAAAAGAAACATAGAAACGAATCGCTTCGAGTGCATTCACCGAGTTCATACACAGGTAAAGTTTCTTTTTCAGCTCGCGCATGTTGACAGGATAAGCTTCGCCGTCGTTGGTATACACACCTTCGCCCTGGGTTTGCCATAACTGCGTAGCGTAAATCAGATCGTCGTAGTATTTTGAAATATCGGTTGCACGGCGCTTAATTTCGTCGTTGACAACGATGTCTTCAAAAATACTGCTGGGATCAGTAAATAAGTTACGCAAAATGTGTGTGTAGGAGCGTGAGTGAATTGTTTCAAAGAACGACCAGGTTTCTACCCAGGTTTCCAGTTCCGGCAATGAGATGATGGGAAGAAAAGCTATATTCGGGCTACGTCCCTGCACGGAATCGAGTAGCGTTTGATACTTGAGGTTAGAAATAAAAATATGTTTTTCTGATTCGGTGAGTTTTTGGAAGTCAACCTGATCGCGGCTAACGTCAACTTCTTCCGGGCGCCAGAAAAAACTAATTTGTTTTTCGATTAGTTTTTCAAAAATAGAATGTTTCTGTTGGTCATAGCGCGCAACATTAACCGGATTACCGAAGAACATAGGTTCATCAAGCTGATTAACGTTTTGCTGATTAAACGTGGTGTATTTCATATTTTTATATCACTTCACTAGCGCAATAAGACTAAAGGCGCCCGGCGTATGCCGGGCACATAAACAAACGTCAGATTTTACAAGCACCGCCTGCACAATCGTCATCTTCTTCAACGACCACTTCCTGTGCTGTTGGTTTAGCCTGTGCTGCCTGCGTCGATTCGACAGGGGAGTCAGAGGCACCATCCCGGGTGTTATGGTAGTACAGGGTTTTTACACCAAGCTTATAGGCGGTAAGCAGATCCTTCAGCAATAAACGCATTGGCACTTTACCGTTCTCATACTTCGACGGGTTGTAGCTGGTATTGGCTGAGATAGTCTGGTCAACAAACTTCTGCATAATTCCGCATAACTGCAAATAACCATCGTTAGAGGGAATGTCCCACAGTAGTTCATACTGATCTTTAAGACGCTCGTATTCTGGAACCACTTGTTTCAGCACGCCATCTTTACTCGACTTAATACTGATATGGCCACGCGGCGGTTCAATGCCATTGGTGGCATTGGATATTTGTGAGGACGTTTCAGACGGCATCAGGGCAGATAACGTCGAGTTGCGCAATCCATGTTCAACGATGTCTTTACGCAGGCTTTCCCAATCAAGGTGTAATGGTTCATTGCAAACACTATCAAGATCTTTCTTGTAGGTATCAATGGGCAGTACGCCTTGTGAATACGTGGTCTCGTTAAATTTAGGACAGGCACCTTTTTCTTTCGCCAGATTGTTCGACGCTTTAAGCAAATGATACTGCATGGCTTCAAAGGTTTTATGTACCAGACTGTTGGCACTGAAGTCTGAATACTTCACGCCGTTCTTCGCCAGATAGTAGGCAAAGTTAATAACACCAATACCCAGCGTACGACGACCCATGGTGGCGTTGTAAGCAGCAGGTACCGGGTAATCCTGATAGTCTAACAGACTGTCCAGTGCGCGAACGGCCAGGTCAGACAGCTCTTCAAACTCATCGACTGATTTAATAGCACCTAAGTTAAAGGCGGACAGTGTACATAGCGCAATTTCGCCATTTTCGTCGTTAACGTGCTCAAGTGGCTTGGTCGGTAAGGCAATTTCGAGACACAGGTTGCTTTGACGAACCGGCGCAACTTTTGGATCGAACGGGCTGTGCGTATTACAGTGATCCACATTCTGCAAATAAATACGCCCTGTGCTGGCACGCTCCTGCATAAACAAGCTAAATAGCTCCATTGCTTTAATACGTTTCTTACGAATAGACTCATCCTGTTCATATTTAACGTATAACGTTTCAAACTCAGCCTGATCGGCAAAGAATGCATCATATAAACCTGGCACGTCAGATGGACTAAACAATGTGATGTAGTCATCTTTCATCATGCGCTGGTACATCAGCTTATTAAACTGTACGCCATAGTCGAGATGACGCACGCGGTTTTCTTCCACACCACGGTTGTTTTTCAGTACCAGCAGCGATTCAACTTCCATATGCCACAACGGATAGAACAAGGTTGCTGCGCCACCCCGAACACCGCCCTGAGAGCAGCTCTTCACCGCAGTCTGGAAGTATTTATAGAAAGGAATACAACCGGTGTGGAATGCCTCACCGCCGCGAATAGGGCTACCCAGCGCACGAATACGACCTGCGTTGACGCCGATACCGGCTCGCTGACTGACATACTTAACTATTGCACTGGCAGTCGCGTTAATTGAATCAAGGCTATCGCCGGTTTCAATCAGTACACAAGAGCTGAATTGACGGGTAGGGGTGCGCACGCCCGACATAATTGGCGTTGGCAATGACAGCTTAAACGTTGATGTCGCATCATAAAAACGACGCACATACTGCAAACGGGTCTCTTTCGGGTAGTTGGCAAACAAACAGGCGGCTACCAGAATGTACAGAAACTGTGCACTTTCGTAGATTTCGCCGGTTACCCGGTTTTGCACCAGATACTTACCTTCCAATTGTTTAACGGCGGCATAACTGAAGTTCATATCCCGCCAGTGATCAATATAGGTATCCATTTCGGCAAATTCTTCTGGCGTATAGTCTTCCAGCAGGTGAGTATCATATTTACCCATATCTACCATTCGCGCTACATGACTAAACAGTTTAGGTGGCTCAAACCGACCAAATGCTTTCTTACGTAAATGGAAAATAGCTAGACGTGCGGCTAAGTACTGGTAATCAGGCGCATCGGTAGAAATTAAATCAGCGGCTGATTTGATTAGCGTTTCATGGATCTCGGCGGTTTTGATACCGTCGTAGAACTGAATATGGGCTTTAATTTCTACTTGTGAAACCGAAACATTATGTAACCCTTCGGCGGCCCAGGTAATGACTTTATGGATTTTCTCAAGATCGATGGGCTCTTGTTCACCATTACGTTTGGTGACGGATAAATTGTTATTCATTTTTAATGGCCGTTTGTCAGTTAGCGCTGGTTGCATAGCATGGTAATCATGCCAGTATCGTATTCAATAGTGTCTTGCAAATAGATCAACTGGCGATCGCTTTATGCCGTGATTGCTTTATTCGCCTGAGAGTTAGCTGATCAGTCGAATAATTAAACAAGACCGCTATCGGATAAACACAAGATAGTGAGGTTTTTGGTTTAATGCAACCCAATATCTGGTGCTTAATTCACCGATCAAACAAACCCAGTGTGTAGGTTAGTATTGACTAACTGTTAACGGTTGAACTAAGCAATATTTGCCTGAATGCAAGCTGTTTTAATTATTTTTATGATCGCTTAAAACAATTTATTCAGATAACCGAGTGCTTATAAATTTACGATATATGGTGCTACTTTATATACATGAGCACTATATATAGTGTTTTGTTTATAATTTCTCACAATGCAATATATAGTTCACATCGAGATTACGCGTTGACAGTACAAACTGTTGGTTAAACGGATCAAAATGCAAGCCAGTGGCAGATCGCGTGATCAGATCTGCCTGATCCGCTGATCGGATCAATTCGGAGGGTTTAATAAATCGTTGATACTGGTGAGTGCCTTTGGGTACCCATTGCAACACGTATTCGGCTGCAACAATTCCCATCAGGTAAGACTTAAGATTACGATTCAACGTAGAGAAGAATACCTGGCCACCCGGTTTTACTAATTGAGCACAACCGCGAATAACCGATTCCGGATCGGGTACGTGTTCGAGCATTTCCATGCAGGTAACCACGTCATACTGTCCGGGCTGTTCGTTCGCGAGTTGCTCAACGCTCACGCAGCGATAGTCTAAGCTAATGCCACTTTCCAGACTATGGAGCCGGGCAATCTCCAATGACGCTTCAGCCATGTCGATGCCAGTGACTCTGGCGCCGCGGCCCGCCATGGATTCGGCCAGAATACCGCCACCACAACCTACATCGAGTACTTGCTTATCAAATAAACCGCTACTGTGCTCTTCTATAAAGGCGAGGCGCAATGGGTTAATTGCATGGAGTGGTTTAAACTGTCCTTCCGGATCCCACCAATGGGCGGCAATTTCGGAAAACTTATCGATTTCGGCTTGATCTACGTTGTTGTTCAATTCTGACATGGGTGAGTATTTACAGTGCGTGTAGTGAAAAACACGAATACATTAACCCAAAATTAACGCCTGCACATCGCTTATTTACATCAATAATTAACAATAGTGCAAAATTTAAACGCTTAGCAGCCTCGCTATGAATGGGATGTATTAATCACTACATAATTGCTGATTTGGGTGGTAAACTCATTGATTAATTAGAAGACCCCAAATGTGTAATAGCCGGGTTGTGAAGTGCTGAATGGCACTGAACGTGATGCTGTTACAACAAACCTATAATAAGGGACCAAGCAGTTTATGACTGATAACGCCAAAGAAATTCTCCCCGTTAATATAGAGGAAGAGCTAAAAACGTCGTATCTGGATTATGCGATGAGCGTTATTGTCGGGCGTGCATTGCCTGACGTACGTGATGGTTTAAAACCAGTACACCGCCGTGTACTGTTTGCCATGAATGAGCTTAAGAACGACTTTAATAAACCTTATAAGAAGTCTGCACGTGTCGTGGGTGATGTTATTGGTAAATACCACCCCCATGGTGATTCTGCCGTTTACGACACTATAGTCCGTATGGCACAGCCTTTCTCAATGCGCTACATGTTAGTAGACGGGCAGGGTAACTTTGGTTCTGTTGATGGTGACTCCGCGGCAGCAATGCGTTACACCGAAGTTCGCATGGCTAAAATTGCCCACGAACTGTTGGCTGACCTGGAAAAAGAAACCGTTGATTTTGTACCTAACTATGATGGTACGGAATTTATACCTGAAGTACTGCCTACTAAAGTGCCAACGCTGTTAGTTAATGGCTCTTCAGGTATTGCGGTAGGTATGGCAACCAATATTCCGCCTCACAACCTCACAGAGATTGTTAACGGCTGTATTGCTCTGATTGATGAGCCGTCGTTAGACGTCGATCAGTTAATGGAATACATTCCCGGGCCAGACTTCCCGACCGCCGCTTTAATCAGTGGACGCAAAGGTATCATCGATGCTTATCGCACTGGTCGCGGTAAAATCTACATGCGTGCCCGTGCCGAGATCGAAACCGAAGATAACGGTAAAGAAACCATTATTATCAACGAGATCCCGTATCAGGTTAACAAAGCACGCCTGATAGAAAAGATTGCTGAGTTGGTAAAAGAAAAACGCATTGAAGGTGTTTCAGCACTACGCGACGAGTCAGACAAAGACGGTATGCGTATTGTGGTTGAAGTAAAACGCAATGAGTCAGCCGAAGTATTGCTTAACCACCTTTATTCCAATACACAGTTACAAACTGTATTTGGTATCAATATGGTGGCATTGGATAATGGCCAGCCGAAGATCTTTAACTTAAAAGAAATTCTGCAAGCCTTTATTCTGCATCGTCGTGAAGTCGTTACCCGTCGTACCGTCTTTGAACTGCGTAAAGCCCGCGAGCGTGCGCACATTCTTGAAGGCCTGGCAATAGCACTGGTGAATATTGATCCGGTGATCGAAGCAATAAAAGCCTCACCCAGCCCGTCTGAAGCAAAACAGGCATTAGTAGCGCAGGGGTGGGAGCTCGGTGATGTAGCAGAAATGCTCTCCCGTGCTGGCAACGATGCCGCTCGTCCGGACTGGTTAGAGCCAGAGTTTGGTATTCGCGATGGCAAATACTTCCTTACTGAGCAGCAGGCTCAGGCAATCCTTGATTTACGTCTCCATAAACTGACAGGACTTGAGCACGAGAAGATTCTAGACGAATACAAATCGTTGCTGGAATTCATTGCTGAGTTACTGCATATATTAGGCAGTCCTGAGCGCTTAATGGAAGTGATTCGTGAAGAGCTTGAAAAAGTACGCGATGAGTTTGGCGACGAGCGTCGTACTGAAATCACCGCTGCCAGCCACGATATTGACTTAGAAGATCTGATTGAACGTGAAGACGTGGTTGTGACCCTGTCACGTGAAGGCTACGTGAAATATCAGAAACTGACCGAATATGAAGCGCAGCGTCGCGGTGGTAAAGGCAAGTCAGCCACAAAAATGAAAGATGAAGACTTTATTGAGCGGTTATTGGTTGCAAACACCCATGACCATATCTTGTGTTTCTCGACGCGTGGCCGTTTGTATTGGCTAAAAGTCTATCAGTTACCATTGGCCAGCCGTAATGCCCGTGGTCGACCAATTGTAAATATTCTGCCACTTGAAGAAGGCGAACGCATTACTGCGATTCTGCCGATCAAAGAGTTTGAAGAAGATAAGTTCGTACTGATGGCTACTGCCAATGGCGTAGTGAAGAAAACCAGCCTGACCATGTATTCACGTCCACGTAGCAGCGGTATCATTGCCGTTAACCTGAACGAGGGTGACGAACTGATTGGCGTGGCAATAACCCACGGTGACGATGACATTATGCTGTTCTCAGATGCCGGTAAAGTGGTACGCTTTAACGAGAAACTGCGTGATTCTGAAACCGGTGAAGTCAAACGCGATCCGGAAACCGGCGAAGAGTTATTAGCACTGCGTCCAATGGGCCGCACTGCGACCGGAGTTCGCGGTATCAAGATGCCAGATGAACAAAAAGTAGTATCGTTAATTGTACCGCGAGGTGATGGTGCAATTCTTACCGCTACAGAAAACGGTTATGGTAAGCGCACGCCACTGGAAGATTACCCGGCCAAGAGCCGTGCTACCCAGGGCGTCGTCTCTATAAAAGTATCAGATCGTAACGGTAAAGTAGTGGGTGCCGTACAGGTCGATGAAAATGACGAAATTATGCTGATCAGCGATATGGGCACCCTGGTGCGTACCCGCGTCAGCGAAGTGTCAACCGTAGGCCGGAATACCCAGGGCGTTAGACTGATCCGTACCGGTGAAAACGAACACCTTGTGGCACTGCAACGCATTGAAGAAGTCGAAGAGATTGCTTTAATCGAAGCAGAAGAAGGTGAAACGGTTTCTACAAACGCCGCACAAGACGGCGACGATGAGCCCGCGACAGACGAATAATCCTGCGAGAAAGGATAATACAAGCAGAACAAGCGGCCCCGATAGCCGCTTGTTTTTTTTAGTGTGTTAAAGGGATAATGTTGTTTTTAATGCATTTGATTTAATCAGCAAATGCCGCCAACGCATTAACTCTTCCTAACAGTATTGAAGAAGCTCATGAAAAACGTATTCAATTTTAGTGCGGGACCAGCAATGTTGCCAGCTGCAGTAATGGCACAGGCACAGCAGGAATTTGTTAACTGGGGTGACAGTGGTTGTTCGATAATGGAAGTCAGCCACCGTGGTGCTGATTTTATCGAAATTGCTGCGCAGGCCGAGCAGGATCTGCGCGACCTCATGCAAGTACCGGATAATTATAAAGTGTTGTTTTTGCAAGGTGGTGGTCGCGGCCAGTTTGCTGCTGTGCCGCTCAATATCTCTGCCGAGAATGACACCTCACTACACCTGGTCAGTGGTTCGTGGTCACGTGGCGCGGTAGATGAGGCCGCCAAATACAATAATGCCAAGGTGATTGGTGAAGTCGTTGAACATAACGGCTTACAGTATGTGCCTAAACCTGCGGCTGCAGACATTGACCAAAGCGCGGCGTATTTACATTTCTGCCCGAATGAAACCGTTGATGGTATTGCTTACAACTGGCTACCAGAGGCGGGCAAAGTGCCCTTGGTTGCAGATATGTCTTCTACCATAATGTCTGGCCCTGTAGACGTAAGTAAATACGGTGTTATTTACGCCGGTGCTCAGAAGAATATTGGCCCTTCAGGTTTATCTGTCGTGATTGTCAGAGACGATCTGGTGGGTCGGGCTCGTCAAAGTACGCCTTCTATTCTTGATTACGAGCTCATGGCCAAAAACGACTCCATGTATAACACGCCACCGACATTTTCCTGGTATCTGGCAGGCCTGGTATTTAAGTGGTTAAAGGCGCAGGGTGGTGTCGAAACAATGGCCAGCCTGAATAAACACAAAGCTGATACACTTTACGCCGCTATCGATAGTTCATCGTTTTATCGCAATAATGTGCATCCGGATAACCGTTCAATTATGAATGTGCCGTTTCATTTAGCTGATCCTGCGCTGGATAAACTGTTTTTAGAAAAATCAAAAGCCGCTGGTTTACTTGCACTGAAAGGTCATCGCTCGGTAGGGGGGATGCGCGCAAGCATTTATAATGCAATGCCAATAGAAGGTGTTGAAGCACTGGTCAGCTTTATGCGTGAATTCGAGGAGCACCACGGATGAGTGTTGAGCAATTAACATTACAGCCGGTCATAAAAATTGATGGTACAGTGAATGTACCGGGCTCTAAAAGCTTATCCAACCGGGCATTGCTTTTGGCGGCGCTGGCTAAAGGCGACACAACCCTGACCAATTTGCTCGACAGTGATGATATCCGCCATATGCTCGATTCACTCAAGTTATTAGGCGTTGACTACGTGCTGAGTGAATCAAAAACGGAGTGTACGGTAACCGGCTTAGGCGGCGCATTTAACAGTGCAACGGCACTTGAGTTGTTCTTAGGTAATGCCGGTACAGCCATGCGGCCACTTTGTGCAGCACTGGCAGCATCAAACGTGACCGTTGAGTTAACTGGCGAGCCACGTATGGAAGAGCGACCGATTGGCGATTTAGTTGATGCGCTGCAAGAAGCGGGGGCCAATATTGAATACCTCAAAAACCCGGGTTATCCGCCCCTTAAGATAATTGGTAGTCAATTGAAGGGCGGGCATTTGACGGTGGACGGGAGTGTTTCAAGTCAGTTTTTAACCGCTCTGTTAATGGCTGCCCCTTTATTTTCTGACGATACGACAATCAGTATTAAAGGTGAGCTGGTTTCCAAACCCTACATTGACATCACTCTGGAGACCATGGCCAAATTTGGCGTTACGGTGCAGAATAATGATTATCAGACTTTTGTCATTAAAGCCGGACAGCACTATACAGCGCCCGCAACATTTATGGTTGAAGGCGATGCGTCGTCGGCATCTTACTTTCTGGCCGCAGGCGCTATTAAAGGCGGCACGGTAAAAGTCACTGGTATTGGCAAGCAAAGCATACAGGGTGATATCCGTTTTGCCGACGTACTGGAAGCCATGGGAGCAAAAGTTGAATGGTTTGATGATTGTGTGGTGGTTCATGGTGCGCCGCTTAAAGGCGTAGATATGGACATGAACCATATTCCTGATGCAGCGATGACCATTGCTACAACGGCACTGTTTGCTGAGGGCGAAACCTGTATTCGCAATATTTATAACTGGCGAGTAAAAGAAACTGACCGCTTGTTTGCGATGGCAACGGAGCTACGAAAGTTAGGCGTTGAGGTAGAAGAGGGGCATGATTTTATTCGGGTGACGCCTGCAGCAACCCTTAAACATGCCGCGATTGATACTTACAATGATCACCGCATTGCCATGTGTTTTTCTTTGGTTGCGCTAAGTGATACACCTGTAACGATTAATGATCCTGCCTGTACTGCGAAAACCTTTCCGGATTATTTTTCGCGGTTTGCCACAATCTGTCACCGATAAGTCAGATTCGCGGTATACAATCTTGAACCGCTGGCGGCCAGCCAGCGGCGATTGTTTACATACTTCAGTATTAAGCCCTTTTATTTATTGACGTGTAGCATTGCCTATTTGGTTTACACGCGTATAATTGCGCCCGATTTCGAGTCTTATTAACAAATTTTTAAATAACTGGAGCAGGTATGCATCCAACACCCGTTATAACGGTAGACGGCCCAAGTGGTGCTGGGAAAGGAACCCTGAGTGCACTCATCGCTGAAAAGCTGGGTTGGCACCTTTTAGACAGTGGCGCTATTTATCGCGTGCTGGCCGTAGCCGCCATGCATCATGATTTGCCCGTCGATGATGAAGCCTCAATTGTGCCATTGGCCTCAGGTTTAGATGTGAGTTTTGAAACGAATATCGATAGCCGCCGAGTGGTTCTGGAAGGTGAAGACGTTACAGACGATATCCGTACAGAAGAAGTCGGAGCCGCCGCGTCACAAATCGCGTCACTGGCGCGTGTACGCGAGGCGTTATTACGCCGCCAGCGAGCATTTCAGCAGTCGCCAGGCCTGATTGCCGACGGACGTGACATGGGAACTGTCGTGTTTCCTGATGCCAATATTAAATTATTCCTTACCGCCAGCGCTGAAGCCCGTGCAGAACGGCGCTACAGGCAGTTGAAAGATAAAGGTTTGGATGTTAATATTGCGCGCCTTTTAACCGATATCAAGGCTCGGGACGACCGCGATGCAAATCGTTCAGTCGCACCATTGGTACCGGCAGAAGACGCGGTAATGATCGACTCAACAGATTTGGATATTAACCAAGTCTTTGATAGTGCAATGGAAATCATCAACTCCAGGTTATAAACCCGGAAGCGTTTTTACCATCGCAAACGTTGTCACAGGATGTAACAACTCTGTTTAATAACCCCACGTTATCCGGATTGAAATGTGGATGTCAACTTAAATTATTTAACTGAATCATATGACTGAAAATTTTGCACAACTTTTTGAAGAGAGCTTACAAGAACTGGAAACTCGCCCTGGTTCAATTGTAAAGGGTACTGTAGTTTCAATTGATAAAGACATCGTTCTTGTTGACGCTGGTCTCAAATCAGAAAGTGCTATCCCAGCTGAACAATTTAAAAATGCCGAAGGCGAACTTGAAATCGCAATCGGTGACGAAGTCGACGTAGCGTTAGACGCAGTAGAAGACGGCTTTGGTGAAACTATCCTGTCTCGTGAAAAAGCGAAGCGCCACGAAGCATGGGTTGAGCTGGAAAAAGCTTACGATGATAAAGCCACTATCAAAGGTATTATCAACGGTAAAGTTAAAGGCGGTTTCACTGTTGAAGTTAACAGTGTACGCGCATTCTTACCAGGTTCATTAGTAGACGTACGTCCAGTACGTGATACCACTCACCTGGAAGGTAAAGAGCTTGAATTCAAAGTAATCAAGTTAGACGCTAAGCGTAACAACGTTGTTGTTTCTCGTCGTGCTGTGATCGAAGCTGAAAACAGTGCAGAGCGTGAAACATTGCTGGCGAACCTGGAAGAAGGTCATGAAGTTAAAGGTATCGTTAAGAACCTGACCGACTACGGTGCATTCGTAGACTTAGGTGGTGTAGATGGTCTTCTGCACATCACTGATATGGCTTGGAAGCGCGTTAAGCATCCAAGTGAAATCGTCAACGTTGGTGACGAAATCAACGTTAAAGTACTTAAGTTCGACAAAGATAAGCAACGTGTTTCTCTTGGCATGAAGCAGATGGGCAACGATCCATGGCAAGAAATTGCTCAACGTTACCCGGAAGGCACTAAGATCACTGGCCAGGTAACTAACCTGACTGACTACGGTTGTTTCGTAGAGATCGAAGACGGTGTTGAAGGTCTGGTTCACGTTTCTGAAATGGATTGGACAAACAAAAACATCCACCCATCTAAGGTTGTTAACCTGGGTGACTCTGTGGAAGTTATGGTACTTGAAATTGACGAAGAACGTCGTCGTATTTCTCTTGGCCTTAAACAGTGCATCGATAATCCTTGGGAGACCTTCGCTAAGTCACACGAAAAAGGTGACAAAGTGTCTGGTAAGATCAAGTCAATCACTGACTTCGGTATCTTCATCGGTCTTGACGGTGGCATCGACGGTCTGGTTCATTTGTCTGACATTTCCTGGAACAAGTCTGGTGAAGACGCAGTTCGCGACTATAAGAAAGGCGACGAAATCTCAGCGGTTGTACTGCAAGTCGACCCAGAGCGTGAGCGTATTTCTTTAGGCGTTAAGCAAATCGAAGAAGATCCTTTCAACAAGTATCTGACAGATAACAAGAAAGGTGCTATCGTTAATGGTACAGTTACAGCAGCTGATGCCAAAGGCGTTACTGTAAACCTGGCTGAAGAAGTTGAAGGTTACATTCGTGTAGCCGACCTTGCTCGTGAGCGCGTTGAAGACGCATCTGAAGTTGTTAGCGTAGGCGACAGTATCGAAGCGAAGTACACCGGTGTAGACCGTAAGAACCGCATCGTAAACCTGTCTGTTAAAGCTAAAGACCAGGCTGACGAAAAAGAAGCAATCGAGAAAGTAAACCAGCAGGATGATGGTGGTTTTGCTAACGCGATGGCTGAAGCTTTCAAAGCAGCAAAAGGCGAATAAGCTTTTTGTGAGTGCAGGTATACGGTAAATGTCGTGTACCTGCCGATGTAGCTGTTTGATAAATACGATGACAAAGAGGTTAAGATGACCAAGTCTGAATTAATTGAGCGGCTCGCTGATCAGGCTCGCCACATTCCGGCAAAAGAATTAGAAACTGCTATCAAAGAGATGTTGGAGCAGATGGCGCAAACTCTGCAAAAGGGTGACCGTATCGAAATCCGTGGCTTTGGTAGTTTTTCTCTCCATTATCGCGCTCCGCGCGTCGGTCGTAATCCTAAAACCGGTGAAACAGTTGAGCTGGACGGTAAATACGTTCCTCACTTTAAACCTGGTAAAGAGTTACGTGATCGGGTGAATGATTCTATCGCTTGATAAGTAAAGTCTGATATATGAAAAGAAAGCACTGTTCTCAGTGCTTTTTTTGTATCTGTATGCTGTAACAGTATCAACATTTTGTTATCCTGCGTACAGTCGCATGAAACGGGATCATTCTCTTGAAAGGCTTAGCATTTCTTCTTTGTATCATCATAATTTTGGTTATGGCCATCGCCGTTGGCTCGCAAAATGATGCGGTCATATCGGTGAATTACCTGATTGCGAAAGCTGACATGACCATTGCGACGTTGATAGCCATAGCACTTGGCTTGGGTGTTATTGTGGGTGTACTGGCAATTCTCAGTAGCTGGCTGACATTGCGCGTAAAATTACTAAGAGTTCAGGCTAAACTCAAAAAACTTCAGAAAGAATAACGACGATGCTGGAGCTGTTGTTTTTATTGTTACCTGTTGCAGCCGGCTATGGTTATATCATGGGGCGCAATAGTGTCAGACAAGCGCAACGTAAACAATCGAGTATTCTGTCCAAACACTATTTCCGTGGCTTAAACTTTCTCTTGTCAGACCAGCCGGACCGCGCTGTAGATACGTTGATAAAAATGATCAATGTAAACAGTGATACGGTAGAAACGCACATTGCCATGGGCAACTTTTTTCGTCACCGGGGGGAAATTGACAGGGCTATCCGGATCCATCAAAACCTGGTGAGTCGCGACGAAATACAAGCCTCCCAACGTGAATCAGCCTTAAAGGAATTGGGCCGAGATTACATGCAGGCTGGTTTTTTAGAACGTGCAGAAGGGGCTTTCGTAAAATTATTAAGCACCGATAAGCATTTTGAATTTGCCCAGCAACAGTTATTTGCCATTTATCAAACCACTAAAGAATGGCAGCGCGCCATCGAACTCGCCGAGAAAATGATTGGTGAAAATGACACTATTCGGTCGCGGTTAGCGCATTTCTATTGTGAGCAGGCTCAGTTAGAGCTCGACAATGAACAAATACCTCAAGCCCTTGAGTTACTGCAAAAAGCCGTCAATGTGGATGATAAAGCAATACGCCCCTGGTTAATGTTAGGGGAAATCACTTTCGATCAGGGGCGTTTAAAAGAAGCGGGTGAATATCTCACACAAATCGCCAGCCGCGATAAGAACTGGTTTATTGAAGCGATCCCATTATTAAAACAAATAGCTACTGAGACAGCGGACTGGCAGCATTTTGAAACCCTGTTAAAAGATAACTGGGTACAAAGTGCGACGCTTTATCTGGCCATGGCTGATGTATTAGTACATAAAGGACAACCGCAGCAAGCCGCTGATTATTTATTTGAACAAATACAAAAAACGCCAACGATGCGCGGCTTTCATCGCCTCATGCAACTGTATTGCGAGCTTAGCGATGATCCCAATGCAAAGGCAACTTACCAACAATTAAACGAGTTGGTTGCCAGTCAGATTGCACAACGTCCGCGTTATCGTTGTAAGAGCTGCGGCTTTTCAGGGCGTAAATTGTACTGGCTGTGTCCATCATGTAAAAAGTGGGGTGTAGTACATCCCATCAGAGGTTTAGACGGAGAGTAACAAAAATGAGTCAAGACGCGCGCGTTATCGTGGCACTGGATTTTGATAACATCGACACAGCTAATCGGTTGATTGAGCAACTTGATCCAACCCTTTGTAAGTTGAAAGTGGGCAAAGAAATGTTCACGTTATTTGGGCCTGAATTTGTTAAGTCTTTGATTGCACGTAGCTTTGACGTATTTCTCGATTTAAAGTTTCACGATATTCCCAATACTGTTGCCAAAGCCTGTAAAGCGGCGGCCGAAATGGGAGTGTGGATGGTGAATGTGCATGCCAGTGGCGGCAAAGAAATGATGATGGCGGCTAAAAAAGCCATCGCCGAGTCTTCACATCCGCAAACTAAACTCATTGCGGTGACGGTACTGACCAGTATGGATCAGGAGCAGCTTAACGATGTTGTGCCTGATATCACACCCGCTGATCAGGTTAAAAAGCTAGCGCAATTAACCGCAGACAGCGGCCTCGACGGCGTGGTATGTTCTGCCAAAGAAGCGGTTATGCTGCGCGAAACGCATAGCGATGAGTTCTTGCTGGTGACACCTGGTATCCGGCCGGCCGGCAGTGAGGCAGGCGATCAAAAGCGGATCATGACCCCCGTTGATGCGATTAACGCTGGCGTTAGTTATCTGGTAATGGGTCGCCCGATTACGCAATCTGCCTCTCCGCTGGAGTCTTTGAAGGCGGTAAACGCCAGCCTGTTGTAGACGCTCTTTGGGTCGTCGGTGAATATACTGAAAAAGCCCTTACATTATGGGCTTTTTCTTTGCCAGGAAATCGTATCAGTGATGTACGCCTGACAATGGACTACTCGCGATAGGCCCTGGCTGCGGCGGTATCGGACAAAATAAGGCGACAATCTTACGCTTGTTTGTGTAAAAATTTTATTTAAACCAAGCTGATAGAGCTATTTATCACACACTGAGTATTCCTGTATTTCTTCACGTAATTGCAATTCCTGTGAGGAAGCCTTTTTTGACGTTAAAATACATATAAACGTTAATATTATTTTAAATATAGTAACTATATTGTAAACAATGCTGCTAGAAAGCGCTTACATAGCTGTGAGAAAATCTTCGCAATCAGGTTTTTTACATTTTTATTATTAAATGGAGCAGCAATGAATTTATCTCCGGGAAAAACCACTCTAACCAAAGCTGTGGTAGCAGGCATGTTAATCAGTATGGTTTCTGGGTGTGGTGGTGGAGGTGATAGTTCATCTCCAACACCCACACCACCATCGCCGCCTCCGACATCAACACCCACGCCGACAGCAGATACCACTCCTGATGTATTCTCTTTTGGCGATAGCCCGGATGCATTTACCAGCGAGCTGGTCGCTTCTGGTGCTGTAACCGTTTTGTCTATTGATGATGGCGCATCTGTTTCGGTGAATGGTGGTGAATTTTCTATCGATGGTGGCGCTTTTCTATCTGATAGCGCAACCATTAATGCCGGTCAGAAAGTTCAGGTACGAGTGATGTCTTCCGCTGATTCATTGGGCGAATCAACGGCTACACTAACAGTCGGCGATTTTTCAACGGATTTTACGGTTATTACTAATGATATTGCCGGCAGAACCGAAGCAGAAAGCGCAATTAATGCAGATGGTCTGACAACAAGTAGCATCGCCAATAGCTCCGGTGGAGAAGTGGTTTCGCTGACTGATTCCAGCGACGTTGTCTCTTTAATCGCACCACGTGAAGGTAAGTTAATCAGCATCCGCTATCGTTCAGACAATGAAGAAAACCTGAATATCATAGTTAACGGTTCAACAGTGGGAACGGTGACCCTGTTACAAACCAACGACTTGTTCCAGACAGCTGAGTTGTTTGTGCCCATTGCCGAGGGCAGTACTATAGATATTGCACTTAATAGTGCCGCTCAAGGGGCCGTTACTTTAGATTACATTGATGTGATGGATGATTTATCAGCCACCACAATTGCAAGAAACATGGGCTATGGTTTTAACCTGGGGCAAATGTTTGAAAGTGATCAGCATGCACCAACGCTGGAAAACGCCAAACCCAAAATAGATGCCTACTATGCTGCGGGATTCAGAAATATTCGCATTCCTGTGACCTGGACAGAAGACATCGATGGCTCAAGTCTGGCCGATAAAACCACTGGTGTTATAGACATGACACACCCCAGACTTGCTGAACTTATTAAAGTTGTTGAATATGCTTTGTCCCTTAAAGGTATGCATGTAGTGGTTAATATGCACCATGAGAGCACCTTAAAAGCTGAAGACAACTTTGCGGTATTAGAAAATGTGTGGGATGGCATAAGCAGTATTTTCGTAAATCACAGCCACAGGTTGTTATTTGAAGTGTTAAATGAACCACACCAGGGGCCAAATGATGAGCCTATGGCGGCAGCCAGTGTTCGCAGAATGACAGGATTAGCGTACGATAAAATTCGCGCTTTGAACCCAGAGCGAATTATTATCATTGGTGGCGATCAGTGGTTTGGTGCTGCCGAAATGGCCAGAACATGGCCAGATTTATCGCTTGTCGGCAAAGGTAATGATGCGTACATAATGTCTACTTTTCATCACTATTCGCCTTGGGAGTTTAACGGTGAAGCTAACAAGACCTATCTATGGGATGAAAGCACCATCACCAGTGATATGGCAACTCAGGAAGACTGGGTAACCAGCATCGGCAACGACATGCCAGTATATATAGGTGAGTGGGGTAATAGCTGGAACCAGTACTTACAGACAGCAAACTGTAACAATATTCGCAGTTGGTACGATAATTTTGCAGATAATTATGCTGACGCCCGCGCCATTGAAACGCCTACAGCGGTATGGGACGACGGTGGTTGGTTTATGATTTGGGACCACAACACCAATGACTGGAATAATTCACTTTATCAGTGTATTACCGGTACGTGTATGCCCGAAAGTTTTGAACGTCTGAACGCGGCGTGTACCGACACCAATTAACATTGTTGAGTGCGGATAGGCGTAAAATTTAGTTTATCAAAGCAAATTAGGTATCATGAATTAAAAAGCCCCGGTCGCGGGGCTTTTTGTTAAACGATGATTATCTCAGTGCATCCATAGGCGGAGTGTACTGAATATCGAGTTGCTCACCAAGTGCCTCTACAACGGCCTTATACGTTACTTTTCCTTCATGGACGTTCAGTCCGTTCATTAAATGCAGATCTTCCATCATAGCAAGCTTAGGACCTTTATTTGCTAAAGCCAGGCCAAAGGGCAGCGTTGCATTATTAAGCGCCATGGTTGAGGTGCGAGCCACGCCACCTGGCATGTTGGCAACACAGTAATGCACAACTTCATCAATGACATAAACAGGATCCTGATGGGTTGTGGCTTTAGAGGTTGCAAAACAGCCGCCCTGATCGATGGCAACATCAACCACAACAGCGCCTTTTTTCATGTTGGCAATATGTTGTTCGTTTAGCAGTTTTGGTGCTGCAGCCCCTGGGATTAACACCGCACCAACCACCAAATCAGCACTTGCAGAGTAATGCTCAATGGCATCAACAGTTGAATACACGGTTTTTACCTGACCATTGAAGATATCGTCAAGCTCACGTAAGCGAGGCAGTGAACGGTCTAAAATAGTCACGTCAGCACCAAGGCCTAATGCCATTTTAGCTGCTTGTGTTCCAACGACACCGCCACCAATAATCAGTACTTTACCTGGTGCAACACCGGGTACTCCACCGAGTAACGTACCGCTACCGCCATGGGCTTTTTCCAGATAATGCGCACCAGCTTGCACCGACATGCGGCCAGCGACTTCACTCATTGGTGCCAAAAGTGGCAAGCCACCGCGACTATCAGTTACGGTTTCATAAGCGATACAGGTTGCACCTGATTCGATCAGGAGCTTAGTTTGAACCGGGTCCGGAGCGAGATGAAGATAGGTGTAAAGCGTTTGCCCACGGCGTAGTTGTTTACACTCGTTAGGTTGCGGTTCCTTTACCTTGACGATCATTTCGGCTTCGGCAAAAACTTGTTCAGCCGTTGCGGCAATGCTGGCACCAGCTTCGGTGTACATCTCATCGGTAAAGCCGATGGCGCTGCCTGCATTGGTTTCAACCATGACTTTATGGCCATGGGTAATAAATTCTTTGACCGCTGCAGGTGTTAAGCCTACACGGTACTCGTGGTTTTTAATTTCTTTTGGTACACCCACTAACATGTCTGTAATGCCTGTATTGTTGTGTTTAGTAAAGATGCTGAGTATAGTGGATTAAATGAAAATAATTGTGCTGTATTATTAAATAATGCAGATTATAATTTTGTTAAAGTGTCATTGAGCGATATTAAATATGTTGGTTAAAACACCCAAACATCTTGATAGAATAGACCGTAATATTCTTACTACACTGCAGCGTGATGGTCGTATTGCTAATGTGGAATTGGCGAAACAAGTAGGGCTGAGCCCCAGCCCTTGTTTAGAAAGAGTCAAACGTCTGGAGTCCCAGGGCTATATTCTGGGTTACCATGCTAATTTAGATCCCCATAAACTGGGGGCGGCCATGCTGGTGTTCGTTGAAATAACTTTGTCGAAAACCTCTGTGGATATTTTTGCCGACTTTTCAGCCGCGGTTCAGCAACATGATGATATACAGGAGTGTCATCTGGTTTCAGGCAATTTTGACTTTTTACTTAAGGCTCGTGTGGCTGATATGTCGAGCTATCGCAAGCTACTCGGAGATACATTGCTCAGATTACCCGGGGTGAGTGCGTCACGTACTTATGTCGTCATGGAAGAAGTAAAAAGTACCAATAGCCTGCGAATTAATACAAAATAAGGCGATAGCAGTTCTTAGTGTGAATGGTATGATGGTCGGTCTTAGGTTGTTATGACATGCCAATTCAGGTTTTTGTGGCTGCACAGCGCGCAATAAATAAAATAAATGACCGGCAATAATAAAGGCCGGCAAAGAGAGATTTTTGGGGATATGGTGCGATTATCTGGCATTCAGCGAATTTGGGAAACAGGTATTATTATTGCCTGTGCCTTCGCGTTTTTCTTATTACTTGCATTGGCTTCTTTTCATCCGGGTGATCCTGGTTGGAGTCAGGCCGGACTGCAAAATAATGTACATAACTGGGTAGGCCCGACAGGGGCCTGGACAGCTGATTTACTGTTTTTTACCTTTGGCTATTTGGCTTACGCGACGCCGTTTTGTAGCGCGTTTGTGGGCTGGTTCTTTTTTCATAATATAAAAACATGGCGTGAACTCGACTATCTGGCGATAGGTCTGCGGGTGATAGGTGCGTTGCTGATAGCGTTAGGGCTAACTGGCATTTGCAGTATTAACTTTGATGATCTGTTTAGTTTTAGTGCCGGCGGCTTAGTCGGCGATGTCATTAGTTCGGCATTGGTGCCGTATTTTAATGTGGCAGGCACTGTGCTGTTGCTTTTAAGTTTTTGTTGTGTAGGTTTTACCCTAATGACAGGCATTTCCTGGCTGTCAATTATCGACAAACTCGGTGAAGGCACCCTCTGGTTGGGGCAAAAATCAATGGCTGCGCCACAAAAATTGCTGTCACTCAATGTACCGGCATCCTTGTCATTACCAAATAAAATAACTGGCAAGGGTAAAGCCGATGGCGAGGTTAATATTACCAGTATGCGCGCTGAGCCGCCGGCCGAAGATACCACTAATGCGGCGTACGCCAGCAACGCAGAACCACGCGTGTCAAATGCGTCACACGAACGCAGTGAGCCTACTTTTACGATTCCTGATGAAGTGTTTGCCAGCACCGATGAACATGACGATTTACCGCCATTCCATGTTGATGACTTTGATACTCAGGACAGTGGGGTAGGGGATAACGAATCAGATTCGGCACCAAGACCACCCAAAAGTCCGAACGCCCAACCCGCTGTTGCGCCTCAACCTATTGCCCGTGGTGCGAAGACAATCAGGCCGCCTAAAAGTGAATCGCAGGGCGACGAGGCAGATATTGGCCCGATGCCGTCGTTCGATTTACTTGATCGTGCCAATAAAATTGAAAACCCTATCTCTCAGGAAGAGCTTGATATGGTATCGCGTTTGGTTGAAGACAAACTCGCTAATTTCAACATCGATGCGTCTGTGGTTGGTGTGTACCCGGGCCCTGTTATTACTCGGTTTGAGATTGATTTAGCGCCCGGCGTGAAAGTGAGCAAAATAACCAGCTTATCGAAAGATTTGGCGCGAGAAATGTCGGCAACGTCAGTGCGGGTTGTTGAGATTATTCCGGGCAAATCTGTGATTGGACTCGAATTACCCAACAAACAACGCGAAATGGTAAGAATGATTGAAGTTATTGGCTGTGAGGCATTTCAGTCAAATAGCTCGCCATTAACCATGGTACTTGGTGCCGATATCAGTGGCGATCCTGTGGTCGTGGATTTAGCTAAAATGCCGCATCTGCTGGTAGCAGGTACTACCGGTTCAGGTAAATCGGTGGGCGTTAATGTGATGATCCTCAGCTTACTGTACAAATCGACACCTGAAGACGTACGGATGATCATGATCGATCCGAAAATGCTGGAGCTGTCGGTGTATGAAGGGATCCCGCATTTGTTGGCTGAAGTTGTTACCGACATGAAAGAGGCCGCCAATGCGCTGCGATGGTGTGTGGGTGAAATGGAACGTCGCTACAAACTGATGTCAGCTGTGGGTGTGCGAAATCTGAAAGGTTACAATGCGAAAGTAAAACAAGCCATTGAAGACGGCGAACCACTCAAAGACCCACTATGGCGTAGTGAAGAAAGTATGCTGGAAGAAGCGCCTGATCTTGAAAAACTGCCGTCAATAGTGGTTGTGGTCGACGAGTTTGCCGACATGATGATGATTGTAGGCAAAAAGGTTGAAGAATTGATAGCCCGAATTGCACAAAAAGCACGGGCCGCGGGTATTCATTTAGTATTGGCCACCCAGCGACCTTCGGTGGATGTCATCACAGGCTTAATTAAAGCCAATATTCCTACCCGTATTGCGTTTCAGGTTTCCAGTAAAATTGACTCACGTACTATCTTAGACCAACAAGGCGCCGAAACACTGCTTGGTATGGGGGACATGCTTTATTTACCACCCGGAAGCCCGGTGCCTACGCGTGTTCATGGCGCCTTTGTTGATGATCATGAAGTACATGCTGTTGTCGCGGATTGGAAAAAGCGTGGAGAGCCGGAATATATCGACGAAATACTGAACCCGGAGTCCACTGCTGAGGTCTTATTGCCAGGCGAACAGCCCGAAGGTGGCGATCAGGAATTTGACGCTTTTTATGACGAAGCCGTGGCTTTTGTTACCGAATCTCGACGCGCATCGGTGTCGGGCGTGCAGCGAAAGTTCCGTATAGGCTACAACCGGGCGGCGCGTTTAGTTGAGCAGATGGAAGCAAGTGGCGTGGTTACGCCTGCCGGCCATAACGGTAATCGCGAAGTGCTCGCGCCAGCACCACCCAGAGATTAGACAGGAGCAGTATGATCACCAAATTACAGAGTATGACTGGCCGTTTAGGCGTTTTATTAATGCTTATTTCGTGCAACGTTGTTGCTGATGATGCAAGCGCACTCAAAGCAAGGCTGGCGACGCTTGAGTCGTTCCAGGCAGGTTTTAGCCAGCAAGTTATCGATGAGCAGGGTGAAACGGTTCATCAGGCCAGCGGTAAAATTACCATGGCACGCCCCAATCAGTTACGCTGGGAAACCCAGTTACCTGACGAGACGGTGCTAATTGCTGACGGCGAATCAGTCTGGCATATCGATTATTGGGTTGAGCAGGTGACGGTGATGTCTCAGCAGCAGGCTGTCGAGAATAATCCCATGGTATTGCTCACCAGCAACGATGACGCAGTGTGGCAACAATACAGCATAGAGCAGCTCGACGAACAAAGGTTTAACGTTACCGCCAACAAAGGGAACGGACAAATTAAAGCGCTCACCCTGTCCTTTGCTGATGGCGGCCTTGCCTCGCTCACAATGCTGGATAGTCAGGGCCAGCAAAGTGTGATTGAATTTAGCCAGCGTCAGTTTAACCAAACAATAAGCAGCGAAGCGTTTCGGGCCACTACCCCTGATGGTTTTATGGTAGATGATCAGCGCTCATGAGTTTGTTTAGTCAACAAACCTATGCGCCGTTGGCAGCCCGTATGCGACCGGCGAACCTTGATGAATACGTAGGCCAGGCACATCTGGTAGGCAGCGGTAAGCCCCTGCGTAAAATGCTCGAATCCGGCCATTGTCATTCGATGGTGTTATGGGGGCCGCCAGGTACCGGTAAGACTACCATGGCAGAGTTAATCGCCACCTATACGAATGCACAGGTCATTAAGTTATCGGCGGTGACCTCAGGTGTAAAAGATATCCGTGCGGCGATGGAGCAGGCCGAACAAAACCAATCCATGGGCGAGCGCACCTTGTTGTTTGTTGATGAGGTGCACCGTTTCAATAAATCACAACAAGACGCATTTTTACCTTTTGTCGAATCAGGTGTAGTGACCTTTGTGGGAGCAACCACAGAAAATCCGTCTTTTGAGCTCAATAACGCACTGTTGTCACGGGTGCGGGTATATGTGCTGAAAGGCATCGACGAAGACGCGCTGGATGCGTTGTTAAACCGCGCAATGGCCGACAAAGAACGTGGGTTGGGTGGACTTAATCTAACCCTCGCTGATGATGCACGCCGGGCGTTAATCGGTCTGTCCGGTGGCGATGGACGCCGCCTGTTAACCTACTTAGAGTTGGCCAGCGATTTTACCAGTGACAGCCAAATCGTCTTGTCTGATATTGAACAGGCGGTCGGTGAAAAGGTTGCCAGTTATGATAAGCAAGGTGATACGTTTTACGACTTGATTTCTGCTTTTCATAAATCGGTGCGCGGTTCCGACCCCGATGCGGCGCTTTATTGGTACGCACGAATTCTTAATGGCGGCGGCGATGCGCTTTACGTGGCAAGACGTTTATTGGCGATTGTATCGGAAGATATCGGTAACGCTGATCCCAGAGCCATGCAGTTATGCGTTGATGCCTGGGAAGTGTATCATCGTGTAGGGCCAGCCGAAGGAGAGCGAGCCATTGCTCAGGCTGCGGTTTATTGTGCCCTGGCGGCTAAAAGTAACGCGGTATACATGGCCTTTAGTCAGGCGAAACAGGATGCTAAAGAAAAACCGGATTACCCGGTACCGGTACATTTACGTAACGCCCCCACTAAATTATTGAAAGAAATGGGCCACGGTGAAGAATATCGCTATGCCCATAACGAACCCAACGCTTTTGCGGCGGGCGAGTGCTATTTACCGCCGGAGCTGGCCCAAACACGTTATTACATGCCAAGTGAACGCGGCCTTGAGAAACAACTTAAGGCAAAACGAGATTATCTGGATAACCTAAACGCACAAAGCCAACAAAAACGGAACGGCTAATGACCCATACCACCTTATCACTATACCTTTTTATCGCCACAGGCGGAGCGGCTGGTGCCTGTTTGCGGTATTTCTGCACCACTATGGTTGATTCTTGGTTTGGAAAAGCGCTTCCCTTTGGTACACTTGCGGTCAATGTTATTGGCTCGTTTTTACTGGCTTCCCTGTACGGCTTTATAGAGCGCGGCGAACTCGCTGAACAGCCCTACCGTGCGTTAATAGGGGTGGGGCTGCTGGGCGCATTTACCACGTTCTCTACGTTTACTATAGAAACGCTGACTTTACTTGAGAATGGTTTATGGATAAAAGCCCTGGCCAATATGTTATTGAATGTTTGTGCCTGCCTGCTTGCAGCATGGCTGGCAGTGGAATTAACCAAAGGATAAAGAAAAGAACATGTTAGATCCAAAGTGTTTGCGAAGCGACATAGACGTTACAGCTGAGCGGTTGGCCAGCCGGGGTTTTAGTCTGGATGTTGCGGCTTTTAATGCATTAGAAGAAAAACGAAAAGCATTACAAATCAAAACCCAAGATTTGCAAAATGAGCGCAACACGCGAAGTAAATCCATTGGTAAAGCAAAAAGTCAGGGACAGGATATTGCCCCATTGCTGGCAGAAGTGTCAGACCTGGGTAATCAGCTCGACAGCGCTAAGGCTGAACTGGCCGAAGTGCTCGCTGAGGTCAACGCATTAACGCTGGAAATACCGAACTTACCGCATGAAAGTGTTCCTGCAGGTAAAGACGAAAGCGAAAACGTTGAAATCAGTAAGTGGGGCGAGATCCCGGCTTTTGATTTCGACGTTAAAGATCACGTCGATATTGCTGAGAACCTGAATAAGGGGATCGACTTTGAGGCATCGGTAAAAATTACGGGTAGCCGGTTTGTGGTAATGCGCGACAAGTTTGCCCGTTTACACCGCGCCCTGGCGCAATTTATGTTGGATGTGCATACCGGAGAGCATGGTTATACAGAAATGTATGTGCCCTATCTGGTCAATGCCGACAGCTTATTGGGAACAGGGCAGTTACCTAAGTTTGGTGAAGATTTGTTTCACACTAAACCCGCCACCGAAGAGGGCCAGGGCTTGTCACTGATCCCTACAGCCGAGGTGCCGCTCACCAACTTAGCCCGCGACGAAATTTTTGCAGCGAAAGAATTGCCAATAAAAATGGCCGCTCATACCCCCTGTTTTCGCAGCGAAGCTGGCAGTTATGGTCGTGATACCCGTGGCCTTATACGCCAGCATCAGTTTGATAAAGTCGAAATGGTACAGTTAGTAAAACCTCAAGACAGCTTCGATGCGTTAGAAGAACTTACCGGACATGCCGAAATGATTTTACAAAAGCTCGGTCTGGCCTATCGTAAAGTGTTGTTGTGTACTGGTGATATGGGCTTTGGCTCATGTAAAACCTATGATCTGGAAGTATGGTTACCGGCTCAAAATACCTACCGCGAAATCTCATCGTGTTCCAATATGCTTGATTTCCAGGCGCGTCGCATGCAGGCTCGCTACCGTAATCCGGAAACCAATAAGCCGGAACTTCTGCATACACTTAATGGTTCCGGTTTAGCAGTGGGGCGCACCATGGTGGCGATTTTAGAAAACTATCAGCAGTCTGACGGCACAGTAAAAGTGCCCGAGGCGTTGGTAAGCTATATGGGTGGTGTAACGGTTATCGATTAACCCTTACTGCATAATGTACAGACATCAAAAAGCCGCTTTCAAAGCGGCTTTTCTATTAGTAAAGATTACCTGGTCTTAGACCGGGGTTAGAGAACCAATTTAACCTGGCTCGCTTTTATCTTTACTTTCGGTGGGCTTTTTAACGTCACTCAGTGAAATGACACGAGTCTTACTGATTCTATGACGGTAAATTTCACGCAAGTAGTAAATGGCCTGTTTTACACAGTCGACGGATAAGCGAATATCATTTATTGACGTAAAGTTATCGGGCTGGTTAATAAGCTCCCGGTATTTTTTCTCGTACATCGGTTTGATTGCATACCAGTTCGTGTCGAGTATTTTGGCCGGGTTTTCAAATTCCTCCAGCATTTCGTCTAACTTTTCGGTATCAAATACCGGTGCTTTTATGAAGTCGACAATGGCGGCATCCAGTGACTCATCAAAGCGGTAATTATTTTTGGCAAAGCAGCGCTTAATGTATGAAACCAGTAAGGTGAGGAAGTCATCGCTCAAACACGGGCTTTTTGCAATCAGGGTTGTCATCGACAGATTAGCAGAAGCGCCTATCACCAACGCATATCGCTTGAGTGTTGTATTGGGGAACAGATTGTTTAAATGGGTTTTGAGCTTGTTTAAGTCAAGATAAGACAGTTTGTAGTCTTTAGGTAAAGAAACAATCGACACCACTGAAGAGCAATTTTTAAAGAAGTGTAAATCTTTTAAGTTATCCGACACATAGCCCGATTCCTGATACTTCTTCAGTTCAGCTTTGTAAGCTTCAGCTTCTATAGGTAACAGGCTGATACCTTCAATAGCCTGAGTTTGCTTATTAAAGTGAGGGAGATCGATGGAACGGAAGAATAAATCATCGATATCGAGTTTCTTTTTACTATCCGCTCTAATCTGTAGCGAGTCGCTATCTTCAACTACCGACTCACCGTAGGCAATAGCAACAGGTCCGGCAAGACTCATAAACAAGTCATTGGCGTCTAGTCGAATGGTTTCACCAATATCAATCCCGGCGCGTCTGAAATAATCCTGATCATAATCGGTGGTGACCGACTGGGCGGTCAGAATATTAAAAATCTGTTGGCTGATATACTGATTGGCATGCTTTTCCATGGAATTGACATCAATGTAACGCATGTCAGTAGAGGCATCATTTTGCTCAGCATAGCGCATGATATCATTGGATATGAGCATCATGGCGTTCCATGGACGAAGCCTTTGGTGGGTAGAATCCTGAGACGTTTCGTTGTTCATGTCATAGGAAAAACACCATTCTTCCGCTAAGTACTTGCACAGTAAACGCCCAGCATTAATGTGCAATGCTTCAGACATTTCAGTATGGTCAGAAATGTTCGGCAATATACAGATGCCACTGGTAAAAATAGGTTCAAAAACAAAGCCTTGACGTTGCGAGTTGCTGTCTTTATACACTTTGGTATCGAAGGTTTTTCGCAGGTAAGCATACTGCTGGGCAAGGCCAAATTCAGATGCCATGCCGGAACCGGTACCACCACCGGCACTAAATATGTAAAAATATAAACGTGACTGGTTGGCTTTAATCCCGCAAGAGTCTATTAAATATGAATGAATGGCCTTCCATTCATTGTTATTAAAATCTTCGGTTTGTTTGTTTAATATTATTTTCGCCAGATACTGCCCGAGTATAGGTGCGTTACCCGCGCCCCCCGCGTGTACTTCCGACAAATCCATAATACGCAATTTGTTGTAGGATTGGAGAAAGTCATTCTGAGTGCCTTTCGATGAAAAGCGTATACGCCCTTCAATGTCTTTATCTAAATCGCCGAGCATGACCAACGGCTCAATTAAAAATACCGGCCGGAAGGCTTTTTCCGACTTTAAACGAATACTGCGCTGCAGCCACTTCAGTGGTTTGTTTTCAGCTTCTTTCATTTTTGACAGATCGTGCTGATACTGGTCGAGATAATAATCACGGGCGTCATGGACCAGGGAAGCAACGTCTAAAGCAATATTTGAACCGCAACGTCCTAACCCGATTAAGCATACAGATGGAAAGTTAGGGGAGGGTTTTTTCTCATCTTCGTTAACAAAGTGGTCCGGGTAAATCGTATTTTTAAGTTGATCTAAGTTACGTAAAATCTTATTGACGTCTCTCTCAGTAAAGTACTGGGTATGCTCGCCGTCAATCGTGACAGGTTTTTTAGTTTGTTTTGGCGTGCGGGTAATCAAGTCAAAGTCGTCACTGACCTGAGTGTCGGTAGTCGCCGCACCCGTCCTTTTAAGTGAGTTTGCTTGCTTGCCGGTTTCTTTATCGGATGCCATGAAGTAGTACCTGCTATGATCGGTAGACATGTGTGAATCCAGTATAGTTGATTTTTAACATATAATGGAAGGACTTGTATTAAATATAACCAGTTACGACGCTGTGATGCGCACAAGAATGGCCTTTATCAGCGCTAAAAGCCTCCACAGTATCCGCCATGTTGAATTCATCGCGTCCGTTATAGTTAACCGATATGATGCGTATCTCAGGCGCCCATCGGATGGGTAGGACTGGTATCATAGAAAGTCGGGTGTGTTTACGGCTACCGCTGTTTACGTATTTATCCAGAGGTAGTAATTAAGTTTATGACAAAAATAATGAATAAAGTTGCGGTTGTCACTGGCAGTAGCCGTGGCATAGGTGCTGCCACAGCGAAAATGCTGGCTGTTGAAGGGTATGCCGTAGTTATCAATTACCTTACAAATAAAGAGGCGGCGACTAGCGTACAGCGAGATATTGAGAACAAAGGGGGGCGCTGTATGATTGTTCAGGCCGATGTTGCCAGCGAAAATGATGTGACTTGCTTGTTTCAGCGTGCGGATGAAATGGGCACACTTGCCGTGTTGGTGAATAATGCCGGTATTTTAGATAAGCAGACCAGGCTAACAGACATATCGGCCGAGCGTTTTCAAAGAATAATGCAGACCAATGTATTGTCGTGCTTTTTATGTACTAAAGAAGCGGTTAAGCGCATGTCGACTAAGCAGGGCGGACAAGGCGGCACAATTGTGAATGTTTCTTCTGCAGCGGCAAAAACCGGGGCGCCCAATGAATATGTCGACTACGCTGCATCAAAAGGGGCGATGGACTCGTTGACTCGGGGGGCAGCCCTGGAACTCGCAGATGAGGGAATCAGAGTGAATGCAGTGCGTCCCGGTCTCATCGAAACGGATATGCATCGATTAGGTGGTGAACCTGACAGAGTTAATCGTTTAAAAGGGGTATTACCTTTAAAACGAGGCGGTACCACCGAAGAGGTTGCCGAAGGAATCGTGTGGCTGGCATCAGAAAAGTCGGCGTTTGTCACCGGTAGTCTGCTTGATATTGCAGGTGGTTTGTAACCCTTTAAAGACGAGTAAAGACAGGCTTTTTTATCTATATAATTGATTTTATTAATATTGCCAGCGCTAATTTAATGCGGATTTGAGACTGTATAATTTGGCGCTGTAACGCTTTTCTTGTTCAGGCACATAAGCCAACTCAGTTGCTTTGCGCATATAATTCAGGGCTAATTCTGGTTTGCCGGACAGGTATAAGGTGCGGGCCATACCAAAATAACTTTCTGCTAAATAAGGGGCAGTTTTAATCGCTTTACGGTAGTACTTAAGGGCAATCGAGTAATGTTGTTTATCGAATTGCCGTTGCGCTACATCCAGCCATTTGTAAGGGTTATCGTCTTCAATTTTGTCAACTTCGGCGAGGAGCAATTTTGCCCCATCACTGTCACCAGCGCGCTCTTTTAGTAACGCAAAATTGCTTAGGGTTGTGACTGTACCTATGCCGGTTTGATACAGGTAAGTATAAATATTTTGTGCAATCTCAGGGCGCGCCTTTTTAATTAGTATGACGGCGAGAATATTGAGAGATTCAGGGTTAAACGGTGAAACCTGTAAGCCCTGTTGAATGTAGGTATGGGCCTGATCGAGATCGGCGTTGATAATTGCTTCAGCCGCCATATTCTGATAATACATCGCCACAAAATCTTGCGCTGTTACGGTGTTACCTTTGGTACTATCGGGTGCAGGAAAATAATCAATAGCAATACGTGGTTTGCGTATCACTATAGTATGGGGTTCAGGTTTGAAATCCGGATCGTAAATGAATGTGCGTACGTGAGAACTTATGCTCATTACTTTGTCGTGTTTAAGATACACTGGTGCGCTATTCATTTTCTGATAGCTCACGTCAATGGCTGCGGCCTTCGCTAACGCAGTGGTTAAAATGGCTAAAGACAAGCAATTGCCTTGTTGTTTAGCGTAAGCCTCCGTTGCAGTATAGGTTTTGCCCTTGTAGGTAAAACCCTCTGTTTGCGCGGACAGGTATTTAAATAAGCGCTGGTGCGCAGGCATATGTTGATTTTGCTCAGCGTGAAAATAGCTAAGGAAGTCGTTTTGCTGGGCTTGTGTCAGGGTAAAAATATCGTCCGGTTGAATCACGGTACCGGCTGAAAATAATGCCTGCGGATAATCCAAAAGTTTAATTAATGAAGGGGCTGGCTTACTACTTTCTGGCGAACTGGCACATGCAGGCAACAGTATTACAACGAGCAGTATAGTGATTCTCGATAGCGTGAGCATAAGTGGTTTTCTCTCTGGCAAGTTGTTTAATCATGCTCAACACTGACAGCTCTAACATCATAGCACCAGATTACACGCCGGTTTCAACGAGAGCAATACACAAAGTTTGTGTTAATGACACGAAACGTCATTGGTCGTATTGTAATGATACGCCATTGTCTAGACTGTTTAACTGCGCTGTATTTATATACTACCAGTGACAATAGGAAATTATTTTTGACGAGTAGCGGTTAAACAGTCAGTAACCTATTACAGACATTTCTTAGGCTTAGGTAACCCGGCAAGTTTAGTGGCTTGTTTAGCCGGCCCTTTGGGGAAAAGCCGCTGTAAATATCGGCTATTGCCTTTTTCTGGTCCGTATTTAGCGGCCATTGCCTTAACCAGTGCACGAATAGCGGGGCTTGTTTCATATTCAAGGTAAAATTCACGCACAAATAACACGACTTCCCAATGCGCCTCGGTAAGTGTTATACCTTCCTGTTCTGCTAAACATGGCACCATTTCCTGTTGCCACTGGCGGTAGTCGAGTAAATAGCCGAGTTTATCGGTGGCAAAGGCTTGGTTTTGCCATTCAAAATGAGAGGTATCACTCATATCACAGTGTAATCCATTGCTGATGGGTTTGTTGTAGCTTTATAAGCTCCGACATAGTAACAGAATGTGCGCCATTAATGCCCCGCGCCAGGCAGTCTTCTTTTAAGGTCAGGCTGTTGGGTTTAGAAAGCGACTTTATTAACTCAGCATACGCGTAGACACCATCAGCGCGGAAAATAATTATGTCGTCTTCGTTCAACAACTGCAAAAATGCCAATTGCGAGGGAGCTAAGTGTGACTGGGTTATATTTACGATCATTAAAACGTCACCGTATGGTCGCTACTGCAGAGCAGTGTGTGTATGACTTCGGCAGGTATAACCTTGGCGTCACTTACTCCCAGCTCTTGTGCAGTAATTCCCAGGCTGAGCATGGAGCGCTCACACACGTAAATATCATCAATATCGTAAAATGGCATGACATTTACCTGCTTTAAATGATTTTTTTGTTGAGCAGGTGCCTGACTGGCTAATAACTGGTATACGCCTTCACCGGCGAATATAACGCGGCATTCGTATCCGTAATTGGTTGAGGCTAGCGCAAACTCGATACCATCTGCTGCACGTTGTTGTCCGTAAGGCGCTTGGGTAAGTAAAACAGTAATTGTAGCCATTAAAATTGTACCAGTTTTTCTGCATCATGCAGGCGGGTAAAAAATTCGCCCAAACCAACCTGCTTAAAGGGAGCAAATACAGAATGGTTGGCTTTACCGCTTTGGCTGGCCTGGTCTGCATCGATAATGCCACGCTTAGTGGCTGCGCCTACGCATACCAGCAGCGGAACTGCGTAACGGTTGGATAATTCAGACCACCTTGCCCCAAAGTGCAGATCATCGCTGCCAGCGTCAATCAGCCCATTTGCATGGTAGACACCGTCCTGATAAAAGAATATTTGGTTTATAGCAGCGCCTTGCTCAAGTATTTTATGGCAAAAATCGAGCGCGTTTAAGCACCGGGAAGGTGACTCGGGTGAACTGGTAATAAGAACTGAAATGCTTTGCATAAAACAAAAACACCCCTTTACGGGGTGTTTTCTCAATAGTAGTAGTGTTGCTTAGTCGTCACCACCAAATACGCCTAGTAACTGAAGCAATGCTACAAACAAGTTGTAGATGTTCAGGTACAGACCAACGGTAGCTCTGATGTAGTTGGTTTCACCGCCGTGAATAATGCGGCTGGTATCAAACAGAATAAAGCCAGACATTAAAAATACGATGGCCGCACTAATGGCTAACTGTACTGCCGGCGCTGCAAAAAAGATATTTGCAATTGCTGCAACCAATACCACCATGATGCCCACAAATAAGAAACCGCCCATAAAGGAGAAATCTTTTTTGGTGGTTAATACATATGCAGATAACGCAAAGAAGATAAGCGCCGTGCCACCTAAGGCTTGAGCGATTAACCCGGGACCACCTGGAATCGATGCGTAGTAGCTTAGCGTGTAGCCTAATGAGCCACCGAGCAGGCCGGTAAACACGAAGATCCAGAAAATACCTGATGATGAGTCAGCTTTCTTGTTTACAACAAACAGGGTAATGAAAGCACCAATCGTCATGACTAATGACGCCATTGGTGAAATGCCGATAGCCATTGTGATACCAGCACACAATGCACTAAATAGCAGTGTCATGCTTAAAAGCATATAAGTATTACGTAAAACCTTATTGGTTTCTAATACCGAAGGTTTTGATGCACTAGTATACACCGTACGATTATCCATTGTTTCCTCCAATAGGACAGGCAAAAATAATTCAACACTATATTACGCTATAGCTTAGTGCATGTGTATGGGTTTTAGTTCCAATTTTCAATAGGTAATAGCTATCAAAGATGCGAAATAATTTTTTTAGTATCGCTAATCACATTTAACAGGCTAAATTGGTTAAAACTGCGCCATCCAGCACAGTTTTTTTAAATTAGTACTTTACAGTCACAAAAATTTCATTAAGATTCGCATCACTCAAGGAGAGTTGGCAGAGTCCGGTTGAATGCACCTGACTTGAAATCAGACGAAGGGTCAAACCTTCCGGGGGTTCGAATCCCTCACTCTCCGCCACATTCAGGAAACCCGCACACGTTGCGGGTTTTTTATTGTCTGAAAAA
>JABXHM010000087.1 GCA_013373625.1 Alteromonadaceae bacterium
AAAATGGGCTGGAATGCACAACCCACGCGCATGATCACCTTCGATAACGTGACGGTACCCGCCGATCACCTGTTGGGCGCTGAAGGCCAGGGCTTTTCGTTTGCTATGAAAGGCCTGGATGGTGGACGAATTAACATTGCAACTTGCTCTGTGGGCACCGCACAGCAGGCACTGAATACTGCTCGCGACTACATGCTGGAGCGTCAGCAATTTGGTAAGCCTCTGGCCGCCTTTCAGGCGTTGCAATTTAAACTGGCTGATATGAATACTAATTTGGTCGCAGCGAGACAATTAGTCAGGATGGCAGCGTTTAAACTGGACAATGATGATCCACAAGCCACCGCATATTGTGCGATGGCTAAGCGCTTTGCTACCGATGTGGGCTTTGAAGTGTGTAATGAGGCGCTGCAAATACACGGTGGCTACGGCTATATTAAAGAGTATCCCCTAGAGCGTCACATGCGTGATGTGCGAGTGCATCAGATACTGGAAGGCACCAACGAGATCATGCGTTTAATTATCAGCCGTCAGGTACTACAGGAAGGTAGCCAGTTACTTTAGGAGAGTGTTGTGACAGACAAACTGATTTGTAACGAAATAGACACCGCATGTGGCCGGGTAATTGGCCATATCATGTTAAATAAGCCCAACGCGCTCAACGCCCTGGATTTGGACATGGCCCAGGCAATGCAGGCTACACTGAACAAATGGCGCTTTGATAACCGCGTACTGTTTGTGGTGCTAAGTGGCTGTGGTGACAAAGCTTTTTGCGCCGGTGGTGACATTGTATCGATGTATCAGGCTATGCAGGCCCATAAAGCCACCGTGCCAGAATTTATTGAGTCGTTTTTCACCACTGAATACCGCTTGGATTACACTATTCACCGATATCCTAAGCCGGTATTGGTGTGGGGCAACGGTATTATTATGGGCGGCGGTACGGGTTTACTGGCGGGTGCCAGTCACCGCATATTAACCACAAGTACGCGTCTGGCGATGCCGGAAATTACCATTGGTTTGTATCCGGATGTCGGAGCCAGTTTCTTTTTACCGCGCGCCCCGGGTTTGAGTGGGTTGTTTTTAGGGCTAACCGGTGCTGCTGTGAATGCAACCGATGGGCTCTATATTGGTCTTGGCGATTATATATTCGACAGTATGCCAGTGGATAATGTACTTAATGATTTGGCAGAGGCCAACTGGCAACCTGATTCGGTAAATCAACAGCTTTCTTCCTATTGCGAAACACATCAGCTTAACAGCCACTTGCAACCCGCAGGTAAGTTAGCCTCTCACCGTGTATTCATTGATAGCCTGTTGTCGAGCTGTGAGAGTGCCCAGCAGGCTGTCGAGGCTATATGGGGTATGGATACCGACGATGAATGGCTGGTCAAGGCGCAAAAAGGACTGGCAAAGGGGTCGCCTATTACGATGCACTTGGTTTGGGAGCAGTATAAACGTGGCGCTGCACTGACGCTCGAACAGTGCCTTGCGATGGAACTGACAATGTCTTGTCGCTGTGCTGAGTCGGGCGAATTTGCTGAAGGGGTCAGAGCGTTATTAATTGACAAAGATAATCAGCCTGACTGGCGGTACCCGTCGGTCTCAGCGGTGCCGGCTGCGGTGGTTGAGCAGCATTTTAACAGTCCATGGCAGGTGCATCCGCTGGCTAATCTGGGAGAAGTATCATGAGTAAAATTGCATTTATCGGGCTGGGTAATATGGGCGGGCCGATGGCCCGTAATTTACTCAGGCACCATCAGCAGGTAACCGTATTTGATTTGGTGCCAGAGGCCGTTAAGTCGCTGGTAGATGCTGGTGCTAATGGAGCCCAGACGCCACAGGAAGCCATTGCAGACGCAGATGTGGTTATTTCTATGTTGCCTGCCGCCAGCCATGTAAAATCGCTTTATTTAGGCAATGACGGATTGATCTCCACGGTCAGTCAAACTACTTTGCTGATTGATTGCAGTACCATTGATGCGCAAAGTGCGCGGCAGGTGGGCTCGGCAGCGGCCGATGCCGGCGTAAGTTTTATTGACGCGCCGGTTTCAGGCGGCGTAGCCGGCGCTGCAGCGGGTACCCTTACTTTTATAATGGGCGGTGCTGAAAATGATGTTGCGCGGGCGCGCGAGGTCTTACAGTTTATGGGCGCAAATATGTTTCATGCCGGTGAATTGGGGGCCGGACAAATTGCCAAGCTCTGCAATAACATGCTCTTGTCTGTACTCATGGCTGGCACTTCAGAGACTTTACAACTGGCAATTGCCAACGGTCTTGATCCAAAGGTGATGTCAGATATTATGTTGCAGAGTTCAGGGTGTAACTGGACCTTGCAAAAATACAATCCTTGTCCGGGAGTGATGGATAATGCGCCTGCCAGCAATCACTACGCCGGTGGGTTTATGGTTAAGCTAATGAATAAAGATCTCACGCTGGCAATGGAGGCCGCTGCTCAGGTTGGCGCAGCAACGCCGATGACGGCAACTGCACAGTCTTTGTATCGCCTTCACCAGCAAGGGAATGGCAACGATGTAAAAGACTTCTCGAGTATTTTTGAATTATTTAAATAATTGTCCGCCGCAGACTGAAAGCCAGTAATTTATTGCCGGCTGCCTGTCTGCGGGAGATTGTGTCTATTGCGAGAAACTGGTCAGGTGCTTAATGGCGCGACTGAGCAAGTCTACATTAAGCGTTACATCACTGCGCATGTTGCTGCTGATTTGCGTAATATCGTAGCTACCATTACTTAATACTTCGATCCGTTGATCGCCGTAAATGACTACTATTTTTTCACCCGATGTACTCACCAACCAGTCACGTTGTGGTTGCAGTAAGTTTTGTCCGGTGGAGTAGTTTTGTGATGCCGCAGAACAACCCAGGGCATGCAGTAAGGTTGGAACTAAATCTTCGTTACTGGCCAGGTTACTTTGCACGGGCATGTTGGTATAGAGGGTTCCCTTGCTTTGTTGATAACCAGTGGCAACAAGTACTAAAGTCCGGGTTAAATCCGCTTGTTTTAATAACCTGGTTAATGTTTCTGCGCTGCCAAAAGCCACCGTAATATTACTGTCCTGATCCACTGATTCGCTAAAGCTCAGGTGCTCATAAGCAGCTAGTTGCGCGGAATCCGAAGGCATATATAACTGCGTTGACAAGCCATAGGCCTGGGCTAAACCCAGCATAACCGGTTGTTCGCCTTGCAGGCTTTGCTCATACAGTTCGGGCAAACCGTAAAGGGTGCTCACAACCAGGCCGGTAAGACTGGTCGACGTAGTAAAGTAGTTGTCTATATGGCGAAGATCAGCGTTTTTCATCGCGTTGCTGATATCACTGTTATCGGTTTGCACTAACAACAATGCCTGTTGATCAGATTCCAGTGCACAATACACCGGTTTAGAGGGATAACTCATTTTATAAAAGTCGGGGTCAAACTGTAATTGCTTACGTTGTTCGTAGCGTTCGATATCCAGCAAGCCATAGCGTGACATGGTTGTTTTGGCAGTTGCTGGATAAGACAACGGAAACATGTTGTCCTGCTTAATAATTGGCTGATAAAGCTGCGCATCAGCCCAAACATGAATAGCGTGGCCAGATACAAAACACACCACAAAAAAGCTTACCACGCGGCGGCCAATTCGATACTGTACAAGTCGATCAATACGTTTCCACACCGCATTGGCCAGTACCAGTTGAAAGCCGAGCCATACCACAAATAAAAGTAGTAAATACAACAATTGTTGGGCACCAAACTCATACATCTGATTTTGCGCTTCACTTTTTAGCAAGTGCGCTGAGCTATGGCTTAAATGAAAGCCGGTACGATTATACAGCAGCGCATCAAACGCGAGCAGAGCAAGGCCGAGAGCTGCAACGGCTGAGGCAATGCCTTTTATTATCCGGGGTGAAAGATCCAGGTAGCACAGTGGCAATACAAAGATAACGAAGCCAAAGAAGGTTAAAAAACTGATATGGCCGAACCAATTGGCAAACAGGTAAAATCCACCCAGGGTAGTACCGGGAGCCGGTGACGACACAACAAACACCGAAGCAATGATCAGTGCAATGACAATATTGGCCAGCGCAAACCAATGCCCCCAATTAACCAGTTTCGTAACTCGTTGGCGCCGCGGCGATTCTGCTAAAATCATAGAGCTTAGGCCGTTCCTTTTACACTTTTGATGAGCACACTGGCAAATTGTTCAGCCATTGCCTGACGTTGCGACGGTGGGACCTGATGTTCAAATATATGAGAAATGACATTTCCCAGCGCCATTAAAGAAAGATCACGACTTGCACCGTGTTTTTCTAGTACCATAATGATGTCGTTCATCAGGCGTTCAAATTCAGCATCACTGTATCGGCTTTGTTGGGGCATTTTACGCCTCTTGTCATTAAATAGCTTGAAAAAGCAAAGTTTTTGGCAATAAAGCGATTATAATCGTTGTGTATCTGATAACAATCATTCATTCAAAAAACTGCATTTAATTGGTGTAATCGTCGAAATATTTGAACGCCAGGTAGTAAAGAAAATAACGAATTGGACACTATTTATTCATGAGTATATTGATTCATCATTTTGTTGTGCATCAACTAATCGTTAATAACGAAGGTAAAATGCAAGTTATACCTCGCGATGGTTGCGTACCGGTAACCCCAGCGCTAGAGCAACTTGCGCAGCAGTTGCACCATACTTTTGTGAGTAAGCCCGGTAAAGGCGTCGGCCATTTTCTGGATGGTCAGGATGACGAAGGAAGTTCAGCGCAGTTTGCAGAATCTCTGAATACTTATGTTGCCCATCACGAGTCGTCACCCGCTGACAGCGACGCGGTATTCGTACCATTCACCCGTACGGCGGGTGATTTGTTACTGAAATCGTTGGTCGATACCGGCCAGGTAGAAACAGGCTTTGTGTTATTTGTACATTATGAATATCTGGCAACGCAGTACTTGCTGGTGACGTTGCTCAATACCAAAGCCCACGTAGAAATTAACCAGCAACTGGAGCTGAACAGCCGCGAGCACCTGGATTTGGCAAAAATGCAGTTGGCAGTGCGGATCGATTTAACCCAGTACCGGATCCAGCCAGAACAACAACGCTATGTCAGTTTCATAAAAGGACGAATGGGCCGCAAGGTTTCAGACTTCTTTATGCAATTCGTTGGTTGTGAAGAAAAAGTAGATGTAAAACAACAAAATAAACAGCTGATATCGTCAGTAGAAAACTATCTTGCCTCAGAAGGACTCGATGCTGACGAAAAGACTGCGCACCGCGCCGAAGTGTCTGATTATTTTAAGCAGCAAATCGACAGCGGTGACAGTGTTAAAATCAGTGATCTGGCCGAAAAACTGCCCCGCGACGAAGAAAACCAGCGGGATTTTGCGCAATTTACGCAAAGTCTGGAATCGCCTATGGAGCCTGAAGTTCAGCCCGATCCGGCGGCGCTGCGTCAACTGGCAAAATTTAGCGGGCAGGGCGGTGGAGTGTCGTTGAGCTTCGACCGTAAATTGCTCGGCGATCGGGTTTTTTATCACCCTGACTCTGATACCCTGACCATAAAAGGCTTGCCACCTAATTTAAAAGACCAACTTAAGCGCAATAGTTAGGCAAGCACAGTTACAGTATCGGCGGTGGTACTGGTATACTGTCGATATAGCGGCGGGCAGCTGCATGGGTGCAGCACGATTACACATTTGCTGTAAGAAGGCAGAATTACGCGCTTTCCAGCCTTAATGCCCGGCAAGAACAACTTTAGATATTGAGAAACAATGCAATTATTTGTCAACGATTTAACGGTTATGGATTTTTCCTACCTGTGCCCCGAGCGAGGGATGGTGGGGGAAAGCTGGATAGTTGATGTACTGCTTGATGGTACATTAAACGAAGAAAGCATGGTCCAGGACTTTGGTATTGTTAAGAAAAACCTGAAAAGGCTGATTGACGAGTACGTTGATCACAAGCTGCTGGTGCCTGCAGAATGTGCGGCAACAACCATTCGGCATGAAGAAAACAGCGATCATGTGGAAGTGAATTTTGATCTCGATGCCAATAAAGAGCATGGTCAGAAAATCCAAATGTATTGTCCGGCCGATGCCTATGCGTTTATTTATGCGCCAGTCATCACCATGGAATCTGTCAGCGAATACTTGCGCGAAGTTATTGCCACACACTTGCCTGATAATGTTGATAACCTGACCATAAAATTACGCACAGAAGTGATCACATCACCGTTTTATCATTATACACACGGGTTAAAAAAGCATGATGGTAATTGCCAGCGTATTGCTCATGGTCATCGCTCTCGAGTCGATATTATTACCGATGGTGTTAATGACGTTGCCAGCCAGCAATACTGGGCCAAACGTTGGCAAGATATCTATATTGCATCGGTAGAAGATAAAATCGCACCTGATGGGTTGCAGTCACAGCAGCGCTTAAGCAATTACGACACCCACGTTTGCTTTGCTTACGAGTCGACACAGGGGTATTTCGAAATCGTGTTACCGCAGAGTATGTGCGAAATTATCGATACCGATTCAACGGTCGAGTGTTTAGCGCAATTCATTTATAACCAACAAAAAATACGTTTGCCTGAACAACATTGCTGTGTACTGGCGTACGAAGGCGTGGGCAAAGGGGCGATGGTCAGTGACTAAGTGGCGTATTTGCAGTGTGTTGATGCTCTTGATGGGAATGTCCGTCGCGCAGGCCATAGAGCTACGCGGTGCGTTAACGCAAGGCAGTTTATTACGCGGCACAGTGCCTGAGGGCAGTAAGGTTTGGCTTAATGATGAACCGGTAAAAGCCCTCAGCTCTGGTGAGTTTGTTATTGGGTTTGGTCGTGATGCCGACGTCCGTCAGTATTTGCGTTGGCAAACGCCTGATGGCAAAGACCACACCAAAGAGCTGACCCTGTCGCAGCGTGAATACCCCACGCAACGTATTGAAGGCGTACCGCAAGCCATGGTTACGCCACCTGAGAAGGTGTTAGCGCGTATTAAAGATGACAACTGGCGGGTGGCGGTGGCGCGCAAAACCGATAGTCTGCGTACTGAATTTAACGACAACTTCAAATGGCCGGCCGAAGGACCAATAACCGGCGTATACGGCAGTCAGCGGGTATTTAATGGTGTACCCAAGCGTCCACACTATGGTGTGGATGTAGGCGCGCCAACGGGCACTGAGGTCACTGCGCCGGCGGGTGGCAAGGTTACCCTTGCTCATCCTGATCTGTATTATTCTGGAGGTACGATTATTATCGACCATGGATTGGGCGTGAATTCAACGTTTTTGCATCTGAGTAAGCTGACTGTCGCGGTGGGCGATACGGTAAAACAGGGTGACAAGATTGGTGAAATTGGCGCCACCGGGAGGGCAACAGGCCCGCATCTTGACTGGCGGATTAACTGGTTTAACGAACGCCTGGATCCGGCATTACTGGTGCCGCCCCGCGAGTAAAACCGCCATCAACAACCTGCGTTACCATACCGATAAAACAGAGCCCTATGTAGACAAAGCCAGCCATTAAATAACAATGGCTGGCTTTGTTGCGTTAATTACAGGTTTAACCAGGCTGCCAGTTTTTGACTGTCGCTGATTTGTAATACACAGCTTTGCGGCGCTGGTGCTATCAGTGGCATAGTAAGGCTCAATAATCGGCCGTCACGAATTACCGTCAGTGCCAGTGGCGCATTTCGTTCAACGCTTAACAGGCGCTGAAGTAGTTTGGTATTGAGTACGTAACCCTCTGCAGCTATCAGTTTGTCATCGATTTGCAGGCCAGCCTGACAGGCGGCACTATGCTCCTGCACACTCTGAATGAGTAATCCGCTATCGACCTCTTTTGCAGTGGCGCCAAAATCATAGTGCGGCACAGCTTTAGTGGCTGCCTCGCCGCCTTTGTCCTGCAGTGAGACAGGTGATTGGGTGAGGTGAGATACGCCGATATCTGCAAATAAGTCAGTGAGAGGCACATCTTCTGTACCGTAGACTACGCTGTCCAGATAGTCACTGATATCAATATCCAGGTGTTCGCTGCACAAGCGGGTGATCACATTGGCCGGCGTGCCTTTATTCAGACCATAGTGCTGCCATAGTAATCGCATTACATCATCCAGGTTATAGCTATTGTTGCTGCGTTGTCGCAATAGTATATCGAGACCTAGCGCAACAATACCGCCTTTATTGTAATAGCTGACTATATTGTTAATCGCGCTTGCATCCTGCTTATAAAATTTGGTCCACGCGTAGTAACTGGATTCTGCAATCGACTGCTTGAATCGGCCAGCATTACGGTACAGACGCGTCAGATTTTGCGCGACTATTTTTAAGTACTGCTCGGGCGATATAACGCCGGTTCTGGCGAGGGTGACATCATCATAAAAGCTGGTAAAACCTTCATAAATCCAGAGTTGATCGGTGTACACTTCCTGACTTAAATCGGGCGCTACCATCACATCGGGTTTAATACTTTTAACGTGCCAGGTATGAAACAACTCATGGCTGCATAAACTAATAAAATTGGTGTAACTGTCGCTTGCCTGTTCAGCTTCACCGGCCAGGGGAAGTTCAAAGCGCGGATACAATAAGGCCGTTGAGCTGCGATGCTCAAGACCACCATAGCCCTTATCGGCAACCAGCGTCATAAACAAATAACGCTTTACCGGCGCCGGTTTACCAAATAAATTTAAATGGTGCTGGCACACTTTGGCGAGATCACGTCGCAATCGCGGCATGTCATACTCTGTACTGCCGCTGAACAATAATGTAAAAGTGACGTCGTCTACGGTAAAGTCAGTTTGGCTGCAAACGCCCATAAAAATGGGATGATCAATAAGCTCGTCGTAATCTTCATTGACAAAGGTGTTGTCTCTGACATGGGACATTGAAGTCGATAACGACCAGTGGGGACACTGTTCAGGCAATTTAACCGCCACTTCACAGCGACAGTCCTTAAACCCCTCAATGGCTAAAAACACACTGGTACCGTTACAAAATGCGAACTCATCGTTGATATAGGCACTACGTACCGACAGGTCAAACGCATAAACCGTGTACTGCACGGTAAGGGGTTGGCCGTTGCAGGCAATTCGCCAGGATTGCTTGTCGGCCGGTGTTACCTCAAGCTGTTCACCGTGGGCAGATGTCGCGCTGATCCCGATTATGTTTCGGGCAAAGTCGCGTACCATGTAGGAGCCGGGGATCCAGGCGGGCAGTGACAGCGTGAGTTCATCTTTGCCCAGAGCGGGGATTTCCAGAGTTACAGCAAACACATGTTGGCTGACTGAATTTACCGACAAAGTATAGTGAATAGCGGTTGAACGTTGTTCCAAGTGTAAAAACCTCGCAGTGCCTGACGTAAAGCGAAACAGCCTGATGGCAGGAGTCCGGCAATAGTATGTGAATTGATTGACGAAATATGATTATATAGCCATAGTCATTGTTATTTCAGTTTAAATTATGTCGAAGCAAAAAAATACTAAGCTTAGTCGTGCCGACATACAAAGCTTGCAGGCATTGCCGCCCGGTAGTGTCGTTGATCTGCAAATTTCCACACCCACGGCACCAAAACGAGTCAGAACGAATTATATTGGCGCGGATTTTCCCCATTGCCTGTTGTTCCAGCTGCCCAGTGAATCCAAATGGGGGTATTTACGCGATATTCTGGTTCCGGAAAAAGAAGTGGTAGTGCGCTACGTATTAGAAGGTGACGAGGGCAAAGTGATCGCATTGCGCTCAGAAGTGCTGAAGGTGATAACGCATCCTACCAACATAGTGTTTATTGCGATGCCATCTTCTATACAGTCCCTGGCGCTGCGAAAACACAAGCGCTGGACACCCGGTATTCAGGCTAAGTTGCTTATTAAAGACGATAACAGAAAGCTCAGTACCGACTGCATGATTGTGGATGTGTCGCTACAGGGTTGTCGTTGTGTGGTTGAGACAACACCTGATTTTCCGCCATTGGATAATGGCAAAACGGTTTCTTTATCCATTGTTACAGACAGCGAAACACAAATTAAGGGGATTATAAAAAACAGCAATACTGCAAACGGGAAACGATTTTACGGCGTACAATTTAATGCCGACACTGAAATTGTTAAAAAATTGTTGCATCGTTTTATCGTTGAGATTTAGGATAGGTACAGGCATATACACCTGTAACCGGTAATGTATGAATATCTCTACCGCAACAACATAGTGAAAATGATTTAATCAACGATGAGTGATGCACCAATGCGTGATATAGAACGGTTGTTTAACGAATATTCTGAAAGCCACAGGAATCCTACCAATAAACTGATCCATCAGTTGGCTGTGCCGCTGATCTATTTTTCGGTAATTGGATTAGTATGGTCTGTACCAGTGCCGGACTGGCTCGCACAATATGGTGTTAATTTTGCTCATCTTGCCATTTTGCCTGCACTGTATTATTACTTTTTGTTATCCGGTCCCATTGGCGCAGCGATGACGTTGCTGACAATAGTGTGTTTTCTGGTATTACAGCAAATCGCGGCCTCTGACATAGCGGTTTGGCAAGTCAGCGTGGCAGTGTTTGTGGTCATGTGGGTACTGCAGTTTATTGGCCATATAATAGAAGGTAAGCGCCCCTCATTTTTTACCGACATACGATTTTTGCTAATCGGCCCTGCCTGGGTGTGGGGGAGCTGGCTAAAGCGGCTGAATATTGGTTACTAGTTGCAGGTCTTGCCAAAAACTTTGCCAGCCTGAGCCCGCTCTTGTCCGGTGAATCAAAGCTTTGCTGCGATAAATCGTTAGTCAATTACGACTAAGTCACTTATTCAACTCATAATTGTGCGTATAATGCGGTAGATGCTTAAAAATTCTGGTTCTTTTGTGCTGAAATGGCAACGCTTATTTGAAAATAACGAACGGCTGTTCTGGGTGTTACACACCGCGGGATGGACCGGTTTCGCGATTGTGTATTACATTGGCTCGTTTCTTCACGAAGTGCGGCCCATCTTTTTATTTATAATACTGCTTAATTCCTATGCGGGCTGGATACTGACCATTCCGCTTCGTTATGTATACCGCTGGGCACGCAAACAAAATGCGGTCAAACTTCTGATCACAGTGTTAGCCGCTTCATACGTGATAGCGTTATTGTGGGCAGTGGTTAAAAATGTCAATTACTGGGAAATATACAAACACGGTTTCCGCCCTGATGCCTGGTATATGTATTTTAGTAATACTATTGATTCAATGATCATGATTGGTTGTTGGAGCGGGCTGTATTTTGGTATTAAAAACTTTGAGATGTTGCAGCGCGAAAAGCAAAATGCGCTCAAGGCCAGTACGATGGCGCATCAGGCGCATTTGAAAATGCTGCGCTATCAGCTTAATCCCCATTTTCTGTTCAATACCCTTAATGCCATTTCGACACTCATTTTAATGAAAAACAACGATACCGCCGAAGCAATGGTTTCGCGGTTGAGTGATTTTTTACGTTATTCATTGGATAACGATCCGATAAAAAAGGTAGCTTTGGGGCAAGAAATCAAGGCACTCAGGCTGTACCTGGAAATTGAAAAAGTGCGTTTTGGTGAACGTCTGGAAGTACAATGGAACGTGGAAGAAGATTGCGAAAACGCGATGGTTCCCAGTATGATACTGCAACCCATTGTCGAAAACGCCATTAAACACGCCATATCGAAATTAGAACAATCCGGTAAACTCACCATTGATGCTCGTCGATTCGGTAACGATTTACTACTCAACGTTGCCGACAACGGGCCTGGTGCCGATATTGTTGGCGGTCAATTGAGTCGCAGTGGTGGGGTAGGTTTACCCAATATCAAAGAGCGCTTGCACGCGTTGTATAATCGTAATTTTGCATTCACTGTCGAGCATAATCAGCCTCAGGGCGTGCGTGTTAGTGTGCGGATCCCTTATGATGTAAAGGATAGTTAAGAATGAGTCAGCAAAAAATAAAAACACTTATCGTTGATGATGAACCGTTGGCCCGTAGTGGTTTGAGGTTGCGCCTGGAAAAATTCGACGATGTCGAAGTAGTTGCTGAATGTCAAAACGGTTTGGATGCGGTGAGTATGATCTCTCAGCACCGCCCGGATCTGGTGTTTCTCGATATTCAAATGCCGGGCTTAAATGGGTTTCAGGTTATCAATAAGCTTAAAGAATTAAAGCAACCTATTCCGATGATCGTATTTGTAACAGCATACGACAGCTATGCCATTAAAGCATTCGACGTGCATGCCATTGATTACCTGCTAAAACCCGCCGATGATGAGCGACTTCGCGCAGCGCTGGCGAAAGTAAGAGAATATTTTTCGACACAACATCAGGATGAACAGTCACGTAAACTGGTAAACCTGGTCGCCGAACTCACCGGCGATGACTGCGAAGAAATCCTGCGTAAACTGGCCAGTGGCGAAGCCGTTGAAACCAACCCCTATCCGGATGTACTGGCAATTAAAGACGGTTCAGAAGTGACTCGCGTAAATGTCTCTGACATTCAGTGGATTGATGCGGCTGGCGACTACATGTGCGTACACGCATTAGATGGTATGCATATTATGCGCAAAACCATGAAAGAACTTGAACAGGAACTTAACCCACAACTGTTTGTGCGTGTTCACCGCTCCGCGATTGCTAATATTCGCTACGTTAAAAAGCTGGTAAGCCATATCAGTGGGGAGTATCACTTAATTTTGAGTAATGATACGGAGCTAAAGGTTAGCCGTAGTCATCGCGATAAAGTAAAAGCCGCAATGAAAATGTGAGGTGAGTCAGCTATTTACTGCTGTGGTTAACAAACAGGTATAGCTGGTTTGCTATTTATATTAGCCGTTAGTAAGCAATAGGAAGGCAATGAGCTGGGCATTGTTATCTGTCTTCATTCCCACGTTTTTCTTTGTCTCAGTCACGCCCGGAATGTGTATGACGCTCGCTATGACACTGGGTATGAGTATTGGTGTAAAACGCGCGCTGTGGATGATGCTGGGTGAGCTTACTGGTGTGGGATTGGTTGCAACCCTTTCGGCGCTTGGCGTAGCGGCATTGTTACTTAATTACCCAACTGTATTTCGTTTATTCAAGTTTGCCGGCGGCCTGTATTTATTGTATCTCGGAATACAAATGTGGCTGTCTAAAGGGAAGATGGCCTTGCAGGCAGAGCGTGCAGGGCAGCACGCAGGCCAGTTGCAGTTGATCTCTCAGGGTTTTTTGACGGCCATTGCGAACCCAAAAGGCTGGGCATTCTTTGTGGCCCTGCTTCCACCATTCTTAACACCGGACCAGCCCTTAGCAGGACAGTTGATCAGTTTAATTGCTATTATCCTTACACTGGAGTTTTGTTGTTTACTGATTTATGCCTCTGGCGGTAATACCCTGCGCTCGAGGCTACTAAAAAGCGGTAATATACGCCTGATTAACAGATTTGCTGGTACATTGATGGCAGGCGTGGGGGGGTGGCTTGCTGTGGGCTAGCTTTGCGCCAGCCACAGGTACATTTGCATACTGATTGTAAGCCGGATTACCTGGTTAGATCCCAATTGTGGCGCTCGTTAAGCATCGTTTTCATTGTGCGTGTCAGTGAGTCGCTGAACACTTTTTTATTTTCCCAGGTTTGCTCTAAGGGAACTTCTACCGGTTGTAGGTTTTGCTGGCCAATCATAATGCCGTGCTTGTTTTGCCCGACACAGCGTACGGCTTCTACGCCAAGTGTGGTGGCGAGTATCCGGTCCTGACTAACCGGCGCACCGCCGCGCTGAACATGGCCTAGTATAACCGGGCGAACTTCGCCACCGGTGAGGTTTTCAAGCTTTTCAGCTAATACATTAATGCCTTCCGGCCAAAGATTTTCAGTGAGCACAATAATAAAGCTTTCGTGGCCGTAACGCTTGCGGTGAATCGACAGTTGCTGATGGATTTCGTCGAGTGTTTCGGCAGGATCAGAAAATAGCTCCGGTAAAATGGCATAATTTGCGGCGCCGGATATTGCTGCTTTGGCGCCTAAATAACCTGCGTGACGGCCCATCACTTCGACTAAAAATATCCGCTCAAAGGCATCTGCGGTATCCCGCACTTTGTCGATAGAGTCCATCGCGGTTTGAATGGCAGTGTAATAGCCAATCGTGGTGTCGGTGCCGAAAATATCATTGTCTATCGTAGCGGGTAGGCCAATCACCTGTCCATCCCAAAAACGACTTAAATGCTTAGCTCCACGGAATGAGCCGTCGCCACCAAGAATTAAAATGGCATCAATGGCCAGATCCTTGAGTTGGCTGGCGGCATTTTTAGCTGCTGCATCTTGCTTAAATTCTTCGCAGCGGGCGCTGCGTAAAATAGTACCGCCGCGTTGTATAATATTATGGACTTTTTTGGTGTCCAGTTTGCGCCAGTTAGACGCAAGCAGGCCATGAAAACCATGCTCAAAGCCAATAACAGTGTGCCC
>JABXHM010000042.1 GCA_013373625.1 Alteromonadaceae bacterium
AGAAGGTCCCGACATCGCCCACATCGCCGCTCTGATCGGTGATCCCGCGCGCGCCAACATGCTCACCGCTCTCATGAGCGGCAAAGCCCTCACGGTCAGCGAACTGGCCGAGGAGGCGGGTGTCACGCTCCAGACGGCGAGCTCGCACCTCTCCAAGCTCAGCGACGGCGGTTTGCTGCGGCCGCGCAAGCAGGGACGGCACAAGTATTTTGCTCTCGCCGGTGAAGAGGTGGCACATGTGCTGGAGGCGCTCATGGGGCTGGCCGCTGGGTCGGGCTACCTGCGCAAGCGCACCGGACCGAAGGACGCCGAGCTGCGACAGGCGCGCGTCTGCTACAACCACCTCGCGGGAGACATGGGAACGCAGCTGTTCGACAGCATGATGGCGCACGGTCATCTGGTGATGGACGGTGAGGAGCTAGTGCTGACCGATGAGGGCGCCACCTTCGCCAAAGACTTCGAGATCGACGTCGATGGCCTACGCGCTGCGCGTGCGCCTGTGTGCCGTGAGTGCCTTGATTGGAGCGAGCGCAGGTCACATCTGGCAGGCAGCCTCGGCCGCGCGTTTCTCAGCCGCTTCGAGGAGCTCGGCTGGGCCAAGCGCGACCACAACACCCGCGTTGTGACATTCTCGGCGGACGGAGCGGACGCGTTCAACGAGCTTTGGCCGGTCGAATAGGGTAGGTAGCTTGCTGGCCCACTCAGTAGACCACCTCCTCGTCTAGGGCGACTATCTAGACGTGATCGAATTCAGCGCCGGCTCCAAAAAAGAAGGGCGGGGAGCCGCCATTTGCTGCGCAGTGGTGCGCATTGGAGATCTGGAGCGGCAACTGGACCGTTTCGCTGAATAGCAGTATGTTGCTCGCACGCCGTCTCGACAAGACGTGACGCCACTGCGCTGCCTTTTTCGTGGCGTAGACTCCACAGTTCAGGTAGAGAATTTCTCCATTGGTGAATTGCCGGTGGTCTCCGGCGTATCGTGCTTTCGGCAACAGTTCTGAAGAGAGGAGGCGAGAATGATGACAACACGACAAGTTCTAGCACTCCTCAATTCGTATATTGCAGGCGACGAGGATCAATTTCTTTCGGTCACGTTACAGATCGCGGCGCAGCAGGCCCGTGACGGAAAAACCGAAGATGCCGAGAAGTTGAAGCGCCTCGTGCAGAAGGCGCGCGACCAGCGCCGCCTTGGGTCGCCGGCTGGCGGGCAAACCCCGATCCCGATGGCCCGGCCGCGTGCCGAGCTTCAGGGGCTTGTCGAAAGCACATACCCAAAGACTACTTTGGCGACCATGGTGCTGGCAGATGATGTGCAAAACCGTCTGGCCCGTGTAGTGCGGCAGCAACAAGAGCGTGCCACACTGCGGGACTATGGGCAGAAGCCTGCAACGCATTTGCTTCTTGTTGGCCCTCCGGGCACAGGCAAGACCATGACGGCCTCGGCGCTGGCCGGAGAGCTCCGACTGCCGTTGTTTACTGTCCGGCTAGAATCCCTGTTCAGCCGCTATTTCGGCGAGACGGCCGCGAAAATGCGTGTGCTGTTTGACCAGATCGCGCAGACGCGGGGCGTTTATCTTCTCGACGAGTTCGACGCCATTGGGGCGCGTCGAGGCGATCCAAATGACGTGGGTGAAATTCGCCGGGTTCTCAATTCTGTTCTTGCCTTCATGGAGGAGCCGAACTCCACGGATAGCCTCGTGCTGGCGGCGACCAATCACGTTGAAATTCTTGACGAGGCATTGGCGCGTCGCTTCGACGAAGTGGTCGAATATGTATTGCCGGATCCTGCCGCTGCGCGCGCGATCATTGAAAAGCGACTCGACAAGTTCAAGTTGAATGCTCGGGCATGGTCCGGTTTGGCTCCCGCATTAGACGGCTTAAGCCCCGGGGAATTGGTCAGAGCAGCGGATTCGGTGGTAAAAGACGCAATTATTGATGGCGTGACAAAGATTTCGGCTGACGCGATACGCTCCGCTCTGCATGATCGCCAGACGTTCAGGGGAAAATTTCGGAGAAGTTCCGAGCTTTAGATTTTCCCGCCGAGCGTGCATAACTGGCCTAGTGAGTAGCAGAGCAGGTTCCAATGGCGGAGCAAGGTGATTTTGACGCGCGTAAGCATTTGCATATCTCGTTTGATATTTTTCGGGATGGGATTGGCTATTCTTTCCCCAAGCGAAAGATTGAGCCTAAACCGCTTCGCGACGATTACGCGGTTCACGCCAACAGTCTCCTAGATCAACTGACCACAGCCCTTGGTGATATTCCTGTTGCTGGGCAGGATTCTCGGTTGCCAGTGGAGGGACTAAAGGCAGGGGCTATCGTGGAGGTCGGCACTGTGCCACCGGCAGAAGGTAGCCGGGTGCAAGCTGTCAAACTGCCGAAGGGGTTGGAGTTCCCTACGCAGGAGGTCGTTGTGCTGCGATCAGAACGTCGTGGCGACCGGACAGAAAGCGCGCTCCTCTTTGTGCCGGATGATGCGCGGACATTTCTACAAGGGCGCATTCGCTCCTATGGCCAACCGCAAGGCAATCGGCCCCCGCCCGACGTGGACAAGTTCGAGAAGGTCGAGACCATTCGCGTGGCCGAAACCCGCTCGCTGTTTGTCGGGAATGTCGATTTCGAGTCTCCCGAACTCCTGTGGTGGGAGCTTTGGGTTCGGCACGATGGCAAGATCGCTGAAGGAGTTGCGACGGCGGCACGACTGACCGCGCTTGACGTTCATGAAGATCTGCTCCGCTTTCCCGATACCACGGTTCTTTTTGTTCACGCCACAGCCGAAGGGATTACCGAATTCGTCGGGCGTATCCCGGGGGCCGTGACTGAGATCAGGAAGGGAACGGGAACGATTGAGCCATTCCTCGACAGGGGCGCGAAGGGTGTGGAGCCGCTGGACTGGACCGCAGACCTTGCGCAGCGCATCGTCCCGCCGCCGGAGGATGCAAACGCGGTCTGTGCATTAGATACTGGCATCGCAGCGCAGCACCCGCTTATCGCGCCAGCTCTGCACGGGGCTTGGGCCTATGATGCGGCATGGGGTGCCGACGATCACTACCCCAACGGCGGGCACGGCACGCCTCTAGCCGGGTTGGCGCTCTATGGCGATCTTGAACTACTGATGAACGATACGCGGCAGGTGCAGCTTACCCATGCCGTCGAATCCATGAAACTCCTGCCACCGAGGGGCTTTCCGAGGACAAAACCGCCGAGCTATGGGGTAGTGACGGAGGGCGCAGTTGCGCTTGTGGAGGCCGAGAGGCCAAACGTGCGGCGCGCGTTCTGCCTCGCCAACTCGGCCTGTGACTTTCCGCCTGAGAGGCCGTCCAGCTGGAGTGGGGCGTTGGATCAGATCGCGTCAGGGTCTATGCTCAGCGATGAGGCAGAGGGGGTTCCGGCCGCCGAGCGTCCGAAACGGCTGATGGTGGTGGCGACTGGCAACATGCCCGGCGGCAAGCTTGCCGATGTGCAACTTTCTCATCCTTTAGAGGACCCGTCACAAAGCTGGAACGCGCTCACCATCGGCGGGTTCACCCGAAAGGAAACGCCGCCCGCGAAACCGCCGGGGCTGAAGTCGGTCGTGCCAGCAAACCACCGCAGCCCGTTCAGCTTGGGATCACAGACGCTTTCGTCTGACCTAACTCCGATCAAGCCCGAGGTGCTGTTTGAGGCAGGCAATATGATTGCCGATACGTCTGGGGATTGCGGATGGGAGCCGTCGGTTTCTCTTCTCGCTCCGGGCTCCAATGTCGCGCATGAGCCGCTTGTGCCGTTCTGGGCAACCAGTGCGGCGGCAGGAATGGCGGGGCACTTCATTGGTGCGCTGCAATCTGCGCTGCCCGACCTATGGCCCGAGACGCACAGGGCACTGGCTGTTGATTCGGCGCGTTGGCCCGAACCGATCCGCAAACGGCTGATTGGTAAGGGCGATCACTGGAAGACCGGCAAGAATTCGACAAAGGCCAAGAAGCAGGAAATTCTTCGTGAAGTCGGATACGGAGTTCCCGACCTTGAACGCGCGAAAAACTCGGCGAGCAATGACGTGACGCTGATTGCGCAGGCCGCGATCCAGCCTTTTGTAACTGGTGAAAGCGGTGGGCCGGTCTTCAACGAGATGCACTTCTATGACTTGCCGTGGCCCAAGGCGGCGCTTGAAAAGATCGAAAACGGCATCGTCATCATGAAAGTGACGCTCTCCTATTTTGTAGAACCCAACCTGTCCGGACGTGCGGCAACCCGTCCCGAAACCTATCGTTCCTTCGGTCTACGGTTTGCCATGAAGAAGCGGGGCGAAACAAAGGAACAGTTCAAGCGCCGGGTTTCTGGCCAGCAGGAGGAGGACTCGCCCAGACCACAGCAGGAAGGTGACTACTGGCTGCTTGGCTCGAATGCGGCGCAAGCGGGTTCTCTGCATTGCGACCTGTGGCGTGGGCGAGCGATTGACCTCGCCTTGCATGACGCCATTGGGGTCTTTCCTGTTACTGGCTGGTGGAAGACGCACGCTGGGCAAAATCGGTTCAACGATAAGGGGCGCTATGCGTTGGTAGTTTCTATTTCTGCACCTGGGCAAGACGTCGATATGCACTCTGAAATCACGAGCCTGGTTGCGGCGAAGATTGCTGCGACCGTTACACCCTAACTGCTGCGATGCGTTGCCTTGGTGGCGCGCTTTTGCTTCCAGTCTCTCGTGTTTGCGCCGGATATCATTCTGCGCGTAGCACCAAAGTCCGCAGTCCGGCCGGAGCTGGTCATCTGCTGCGTTTGAAACGAATGTCCGCAATGGCCCGAAAGCAGACCCTTACCTTGCATTGCCGCGCTTGAGCCAATTCGCTATTCGCACCAG
>JABXHM010000096.1 GCA_013373625.1 Alteromonadaceae bacterium
CATATTTCGAAATAGTCGACATCTTTCCTGCAATTGAAGATGGCTTCGAAGAATATGAAGAAAGTTTAAAAAATGCATAACAAGTACAATCAACAGGACTCAAAAAGGCTACGCCTTTTTTCGCCGCTGTTGTAAGCGTTAAATGTCCATGGAAATGCATAGCACACTGGAAAAATGGCTCGCAGAGCTGGAAGAGGAGACCTTGATTCTCGCCTCAGATGAAATCAATGAAGAGGCTAGATGCAATATGGTTTCATTTGGATTTAATGAAGACTTGCTCCAAGAATGGGGTAAGGAGTCAATGAATAAGTTTATACGTGGTTGCGCAGACCTCTATCGAAACAAGAGCGGCGGTCTCAATATGGTTTTCTATTCATGGCTTGATGAGCAGGCGGGCCAAATCAGAATATCGGCTGTAAGTCAAAAGCATGGTAAGTTGCCTTTCGGCTGCAAACTCAAATTATCTGGATTAACGCAGGTCGTTGATGGCATATTCTCGAATAATTCTGGTGTGTACACAAAAGGGGCTTTGGATGTCTGGAGCCAAAACATTTAACAAGGCCAGGCACGGCGACGGCTTTTCCGTTGCGGCTTCGCCTCCACTACAAAGCCGCGCGTGCTGGCGGCGTTATGCGATTTAGGAGTTTTTAAATGGAAAATAGTGAACCTTGGTATAAAAAGCTACTTAGTCTACCTGGAATCATCCTGGGTTTAGTCGCATTTGCAACCCTGCTATTCGAGCTTGCAACGAGCACTCCAAGCGCGAATAGATTAGTTAATTCCAAGTGGACATTTGATCGTAGCGGTGACGGCAATCATCTCCTCCCGATGACATTAACATTTCATGAAAATGGTTTAATTACTCCCAAGGGCCCTCTGGGGCAATCGGACGAAATTGTTAATGAAAGAAAATGGAATAGAAAACCTTTCTATAAGGGTGGCGACCTTGTCATCATGTCGTACTCAAATGACATTACCAGTGTTATCACTACTTGTTTTCGCGAACACATGTTATTTTTTGGCAAATATATATGTGAAGGTGAGACATACACCAGGGGAGGCCATACTCATTATCTTACAGAGCAATAAGTTGTGAATATTCGCATAACAAGCAAAGCCAGCAGGACAAACCTACGCTGCGCTCCGGTTTGCATCTGCTTCGGGCGTTAGGGCCCATCAGGTAGGTGAAATGGATTATTCGAAAACATTAGAAGTATTAGAAAATGATATCTGGGAAGAGCCAGAATTCAATTCTCATTTAGTTACGACTTGCCACAAACTACGTAAAACCCCTTTAAAGAATTTAACGGCTGAAAACCTTAGAATGCTCATCGGCCAAGAAATTGGACTGATCTATTTAATACCTTTGGCTTTAGATGTCCTTGAAAATCATTTGTTGGTATCAGGTGATATGTATGAAGGCGATTTACTATGTTCTTTGGCGGGTGTCAGTAAGCAGTTTTGGGATTCAAATGCAGAGTTAAAAGCTAGAGCGTTTGATTTAATCCATTCTATTGACTCTGCATTAGAAACACTGCAAAGAGCTAAAAGCAATCTAGACAGCAATATTTCGTGGTAATGTGCCCTAACATGCCAAGCAAGTGGGACAATTACATGTGGGCTCCCTTCGCTTCGCTCCGTATTTTAGCCCACATGTAATTGCCCCTTCTTGGGGCGTTATGTGGCAAAGGAACATGCAGAGATATAAGGTAAGCCTCAAGCTCAAAAATTCTCACGGCGACAGAAACTTTGAATTTCTGGGTACATGGATTGGTTTTGCGGGAATGATCTTTGTCATAGGTTGCATATCTTTTTATGAATATCCTAAACCCGCATTAGCGGACACTGTTCCGGTAGTTACTGTCGCTTTTGCATTCTATTGGTTTGTTAGTCAAATTCGTTGGTTAATCGTAGTCTTTTGTGTTTTTTCCTTGCTCGCTTCATGTCTATTTTTAGCTTATTCAATTTTCTCAAATACCGACTGCGCTCAATTAATAAACCCACGCCAGCAACTACATTGCGTACAGGACAATCTTTACCCAAGGGTAGCTTTTGGTTATGTTCTTAGTTTGTTTTTGGTCAGTTTGTATTACTGTGTAGATTATTTTAAACGTGCCACATAACAAAAAAATTATGTCGCCCGCAGGCGGGCTGGGACACAAACAGGCAGGCGGCTTCGCCATTATCGCCTGCCTGTTTGTGCCCCATATTTAGGTGTTACGTGTCATCACATTGAGGAGTTTTAATTGATGCAAATTGGAGCAGCAGCAATCGCGAAAATTGCTGAAATGATATGTGGTGATCAACCATTTCAATTCTTTCCATATCGAAGTTCGTCTTACCTTACGCGATTTTTTGTCGATTTAGACCTTGATTATGTCCATGATGGATCAACTAGGCGAGTCTGGGTTAGGGAAGTTCTTGACGAACTCAATAGGAGGCAATCTCCAGACAATATGCCATCACCAGAAATGGTTAAGGTAATTGAGTATCTATTACATCCAGATCACTTTCTATTTGATGATAAAGTTGACCGTGACAAGGCCTTAGAAGCTGTTACTTCATCGCTAAAAACAAATGACTTAACAATTTCTGTTCAGGCGAACGGAACAGTTCGGTTACTTCCTGCGAATGGTGAGTTTGTATCAACCTCTTTTGAAGAAATTCCAACCGAGCGAGTAATTACGTTTAAACCTAGTGTATTTCAAGTTCCTGCTAAAAAGTTAAACGAAAAACTAATTTCCGTGATGATGCCATTTAATGCGGGATTTAATGGCACTTACTCAGCAATAACTAGGGTAGCGGATTATATGAGTTTGGAATGCAAGCGAGCTGATGATATTTGGGACAATTCGACGTTTATACAAGATATCTTTGATTTGATATTTTGTTCTAAGGTTGTGGTGGTTGATTTCACCGGTAAAAACCCAAATGTCATGTATGAAACAGGAATCGCTCATACTCTTGGTAAAACGGTTATTCCAATTACTCAGTCCCTTGACGATATACCTTCTGACTTAGGGCATCATAGGGCACTAAAATACTATCCTAATGAAGAAGGTTTAAGGAATCTAAGTAATGAGCTTTATAAACGCCTTCAAGTTATCTATAAGCAAAACACGTAACAAGCGCATGTTGTCTGTCGGACTGATTTTCCGCTGCGCTCCAAACCAGCCGCAAATGCGGGCGTTATGCGCCGTTGTCATTTCTCATGTGTTTGGTGCGGCGGTAGCAGGTTAGGGTAAGGCGGTTTCAATAGGTTGTATCGGTGCCCACCTGCATCGCTTTTCAAGATAGCTTTACCAACGTGTCTTTGTTTAACAAAACAACGCCAACACATTGGCAATGTCAGATTTATTATCTAGTTCATTTCTCAAGCGGTGTTTTTATCATCTGGCTTTTAGCCCAGGGTTGTTTTAAGGTAATTGTTAGTATTTAAATCAACCGTTTGTTGTGGCGGGCGATGGCGGCAAAGCCGCGAAGGGCAGGAGTCTCGCACGCATAACAAACAAATTTTGGGGACACAAACACGCGGGCTCTGCTTCGCAGTGTAGCCCTCGCGTTTGTGCCGCCAAATTAGGGCGTTAGCTATACAAGGAAAGTTATGAGTCGTTTTCTGTTATTGTTATTGAATATCCTAGCTTTTGAGGTTACAGCATGTTCCTTTGCTCCAGCGTTTGATGATTTCGTAATATCTGAGAACTCTTCAGATGAAGTTACTACACCAACTTTTAAAGTTTATTCAATTCACAGGGGAACAGATGATGGAAATCATGGTTCATGTTCTGATGCAGGCTTTATCAATTTAAAACTTGAGACTTTACCTTCACATGAACAAGGGTATATTTTTAAAATTATTGAAGGTAAATTTGAAGATCAGCTTTTTTACGAATCTCCTGTCGTACCATCGAAGTTTATGGAAAATGAAAAGCTATTTAGCTTTCTTTGGTTTGATGGGAGTTATGAAGAACAAGAACCCATAAATATCACAGTTCAGATTATCGCTGTATCTCGTTCTGGGAATAAAAGTGAACCTCAACTATTAACGATAACTCACCCTGGTATAAAAAAACCTTGGTGGAAGGTTTGGTAGCAAAGTATAGCTAACAAACCAAGTCAGCGGGACAATTACATGCAGGCTCCCGTCACTTCGTTCCGTTTTATAGCCTGCATGTACTTGCCCCTGCTTGGGGCGTTATACGACTAAGTTATGAATTCCAAAATTTCTAAAAATATAAAAACGCACGGATGGCAGTTTCAGTATGTGTTTGACGAAAATGAAAAACTGCCAAGCTTCGCATACTCTATTGGCTTTGAAGAATCTTATTCACATCCTGAAATAATGATTTTCGGTCTATCAAAAGATGTCATGCACTCGCTGCTTTCTAATCTGGCCTCAGATATTAAAAATGGCGTTTCCTTTCGGTCTAATGAAAAAGTTAAGGATATATTGAATGGTAACTTTGAAGTCATGTTTAAAAGGATGAAGCCTGAATTTCTTTCTGAGTACGCTGGGGCTGCGAAAGATTATTATCAAAAACCATTTGAGGTTCTGGTCATGCTCTGGCCAGATAAAAACAATGTTTTACCCTGTGAGCAAGATTGTCAGCTCACTGTTCAGGGTGAGGCGGTAAAAGTCGTATAACAAACGCATTAACACTCGCTGCGCTCGCTAGGGACAAAAACACGTAGGCTCCCTGCGCTTCGCTTGGTATTGTAGCCTACATATTTTTGCCCGTTATGCGGGTGTTAGCAACAAGGAGAGTTAGGTGAAGTATTTAGCATTATGTGCTTTGTTATTCTCACACACAGCATTTACCAAAGAGATCAGTAAAGACTCTGAAATTAGTAAAGTATTCTCTACGTTTTTTGAGTCCATCGAAAATAAAGATAAAGACTCTTTTCTGAATTTATTTCATCCAATCAACGTATCTTGGGTTGGCGTCTACTCTGAAGAAAGTATCAAAATACTTCGTTCTCGTTACGGCAAGGACGTATTCAAACCTAAGGATGTAACTAGTACACCAACTGAGTTTATCGACAACATAATCAAATCACCTTTTTATATTACTGAAAAATATAAAAATGTTAGTGTCATCGAGGACAGTAATATTGCTACTGTCACATTCGATTATTCTTACTTTCTTGGGGATTTCAAAAGTAATTGGGGTCAAGAGTCTTGGCTTCTTGTTAATACTGATAATGGATGGAAAATATCTGCTGTAAATTTCTCAATGACTTACAGTACTAAGCCATGGCCAAAGCCGCCCAAAGCAAACGACGAGTAAGCTTGCTGCTAACAATCCGCTGTAGTCGCTCGCAGGCTCGCTGGGACGCAAACACATGGGCTGCGTCGCTTCGCGACTAAATTTTAGCCCATGTGTTTCCGCCCCTAAGCAGGGCGTTATAAGCCAAAAGGAATCAGATGCTAACTATTGAAAAAGATAAGGATGCCCAGCAAGTCTATATTCATGGCTCCCCAGACAAGCTTCGGTGGCTAGCAAGTCGTTTAGAAGCAATCGCTAATCAAGCAGAAAAATCAGTTCATTCACATGACCATTTTATGACTGAAGATTGGGGTGGTAACGAGCTAACCAATGAACTTCTTGGTAATCCTGAGTCTCACTCAATCATCAATCATTTAATTGTATATGGTCACCAAAGTGAGTAACTTGGCTTATAACAAAACAATGTTGTTCAGCCAGCAAGCTGGCTTGGGACTAGTACTCGCTGGCTTCGCCAAAACGCTCGAACTAGCCCCAAATTGTAAGCGTTATGCGCCCCAAAAGGCTCAGTCATGATTATCGAAAAAGGTGCATCTGATGAGATCTTTGTGTTACAGGATTTCGGTATTCAAATAGACATTGCGGGTCTAATTGATCACATAAACAGTAATGAAGATCAATACCAAGTATGTGAGTGCGCAACAAGTAGGCTACTAGAAGTGAACCGAGCCGATGGAATAAATCGTGAAGTATTGGCAAATATGTCTGACTCAAGATCAAATCAACCAATTTTAGTTACCGCAATCGACGAGTATGAATGGGTTATCGATGGTAATCATCGATTAATAAAGAGGGCTGAGCTAGCTAAGGCAGTAGCGAGTTACATTCCTATAAATGGGGTGCAACTTGATCCATATGTTTCGGAGTTTTCATGGCGTATATAAAAACGCATAACAAGCAGCTGCAGCGGACCAATTTACGCTGCGCTCCAATTGTCCGCTGAGCTGGGCGTTATGCGTCAAGGAGGAAGTTTTGAAAATATTTGTCGCACCACTAATGGTTTTGTTTTGCGTCGGTTGTGTCACGATCCCAGATACTGAAGATGAATTGAAAACCAATGCTTACAAAGTAGATAAATATTGTTCTCCTCTCAGCTTCACGAGTACGTACGAAGTTGTGGCAAAAAACACAGCCAGGTGCCACGCTCAAAATGATGATGCACTCGTTCCTGCCGCTGGGGTGTTTATTCCCTTATCAACACAAGATATTGTAAAAGGTGAGATAACCGTTCCAAATCAAATGGCCAAGGTTTTAGTCGAATATAAAAATCCTGTTGAGGGTGGCTTTCTGCAGGCAATAGATATCGAAGCAACTAAATCATGTGCAGCAGAAGTATCTGTATTCGTACTGAATGATACGAAAAAGTGGCAAACTGCGAGTGAATCTATACCAAAGTGGCTAAACGGTGATACTGAAAGTTGTTTTGAGCTTTTCTGACGCATAACAAACCAAGTAAGCGGGACAATTACATGTGGGCTCCCGTCACTTCGTTCCGTATTATAGCCCACATGTAATAGCCCCTTCTTGGGGCGTTAGCATACAAATTTGAACATGGAGGTGTTATGAAACATTCGGGTATTATTTTTCTAAGTTTACTTTTAAGTGCCTGCTCAACTGGCTATCAGGCACATACATGGTCTGGCGGTTACAAAGACAAAAAGTTAAGTGATGGTCATTACTATGTCGAGTACTTAGGAAATGGAACGACTTCACGAGAAACAGTGAATGAATATTGGGCTCGACGCGCGAACGAACTATGTCCAAATGGCTATACTGAATTAACCGCAAATACGGGTAAAAATGATTCTGTTGCGGTTGGTACTGCGGGTGTCACTTTCGATCACCCATGGAAAAAGGCAGAAATAAGGTGTGATTGAATGCTAACAAGCCAAGTAAGCGGGACAATAACACGTGGGCTCCCGTCACTTCGTTCCGTATTTTAGCCCACGTATTATTGCCCCTTCTTGGGGTGTTATGTGCCAAGGAAGCTAAACAGGTTATGTTGAGATTTCACGATTATCATCTTCAAAAATACGAAGTTACCGATCACGGCAAAACTGTAAAATTATATTTGGGTTTTGGTTACCCCGGTAAAGAAATTGATTTTTCGGAAATTACCTTCACGGAAGTAGCTATATATCATTTCGTGCATACTGCATATTCGATTATCACTGACATTGAAAGCGTACCGATTAGCTCTCTCTTAGAAGAACAAAAGGATAATATCCAAAATTGGAATCGATATTATGGCGTCGATATGTGGAAAGATGATCTTGAAACTACAGTAAATTATTTTGAAAGTAATAATTACAGCGGCTGGTATATCGAGTCAGCCATCGGTTTCAGTGGGTTTGTTGTGGCTAAATCGGTTAATGGCACATAACAAAAAAAATTATGTCGCCCGCAGTCGGGCTGGGACACAAACACGCAGGCGGCTTCGCCATTGTAGCCTGCATGTTTGTGCCCCATATTTAGGCGTTATAAGCCACGGAAAGATTATGAGTAAAAATCAGTCACCGTACATGCTTGAGACTGCTTTCAATTATCTTCATGCAGCAAAGTTACTGTGGGGAAAAGGTAACTTAAGCGGTGTTGCTATGGTTAATGCCGCAATTGCCATTGAAATAATTTTAAAAAGCTTTATTGCAACGCCAACTGATAATATTCGTAAGGGAACTTCTGGTGAACAATACGAACTCAAAGGTAAAAAGCCTCACCTCCTCACCGATTTAGCTAAAAAAGTAGATCCGTCGTTATTTGAAGAACTCGGTTTTCAAGATTACTTATATTGGTTTAACGAATACGATAATTTATTTGTCAACGCTCGTTACCCCTATGAACCTTGTTCAAGAAAAGGGCATATCGAAATCCCTATCAAAGTGGGGATTTCAATGTTTAATTCAGTAATCGAGTGGTATAAGAGAACAGGTAATAAAGATTCTTGGGTTATTAATTATCCAAACGTCTCGGGTGGTGGCTTATAACAAACGCATTAACACTCGCTGCGCTCGCTAGGGACAAAAACACGTAGGCTCCCTGCGCTTCGCTTGGTATTGTAGCCTACGTGTTTTTGCCCGTTATGCGGAGCGTTAGGTGCTTTGAGGTAAATGAATGGATCTATACATTGGAAAAGGAATAGACTCACTCTTATTTGGTGTCACTGAGAGGGAAGCTCAAAAACTCTTGGGGAGCCCAAATAAAAGTTACTTTACCGATAGTGGCTGTAAGCGTCTCCAATATAATGAACTGAAAATTGAGTTATCATTTGAACCAGAAAATGACGATCGACTCGGGTGGCTAGAAGTTCACAATGGAGAGGCTAAATTGTTTGGCAGTAGTCTCATCGGGCTAAGTGAAATAACGGCTGTTGAGTTTCTAGATTCAAGGCTCAGCTCCAAACCAAAGCATGATGATTTTGGTGGTTTTACATCAATTAATTACGAAGATGAGTGGCTGGAGTTACAGGTTCAGTTTGGTATTGTTCAATGCATTAATTTTGGCGTTTTGTTTGGAGAAAACGATGCTCCATCTTGGCCACGCACCTAACAACTCAATAAACACACTCACTTCGTTCGCTGGGACGCATACACGCGGGGCGGCTTCGCCATTATGCCCCACATGTCTGCGCCCGTTATTGAAAAGTTATGTGGTTAGGAGAGTTTGGAGTATATGGAAGCAATTATTGGAACAGCATTAGGAGCAGTTATTGCTGGTAGCGCAATGCTTCTTAATGCGTTTATAACTTCAAAAAACGCAAGAGAAAGGCAAGAAAGAGCTGATCAAGTTAGGCTTTTAGAAAAAGAGCTTAATGATTTGTCCGCTTTATATGAAGAGGTACTTCATACTAGTGACCGATTAATCAGAAATAAAGGTCGCGATACTGACGCACAATTGGAAAAGTTTTATAAAGTAGAAGTAAAATTAAGGCTTCACTCTACAGAAGATATCCGAAAAGCATTCAAAGCCGTGAGAAGCTCAATAGTCGATATGGTAAGTAATTTACCGTCACCGCCAGAAGAGTTCATTCCAAAGTTTGAAGAAGATCATGAGAAAAAGTGGCGGCTTGAAAAACGAAAGGAATGGGAAGAAGAAAGAGATCAAACAGCTAAAGAATACATGCCAAAGTGTTGGGAAAAGCACTCTGAATTAGCGGACTTACTTAAAAAAGATTTGAATTCCAAAAGACTAAAAAGTGAATAAACCACATAACAAGCTGTTCAAGGCGGGACTGCTAAAGTTTGACTCGGTTTCGCTTCGCTACACAGTTTAGCCAAACATTATCAGCCCCCTTAACAGGGCGTTATGAGTAAAAGATGAATCCGAAACACCCAAAATATATAGGAATTATTCTCGGCGTACTTTACGGGTTATCGCTCAGGCTTTTATGGGAACTTGAAGCTCTTCGAGATATTGGAGGGTTAGTGACGGTCTCATTCATGTTTTTTGTACCGTTTGCAATTGGATTTATACGGATACACTTTGAGTGCAAGGTTACTGCTGATCTCTCCGTAGGAAAAATGATTACCATTTCATGGCAGCCTATTTTCTTTTTCCTATTGGCTACCGTAGTAACTCTATTAGAGGGAAGCATATGTATTGCAATGGCATTGCCCGCCTTTATGTTTTTTTCTAGCTTGGGTGGTGTCGCAGCAGGGTATCTCAATCGATATATTGCTAGCAGAAGAAATACTACGTTAATGTCTGTGGCATTGTTTCCAATCTTGATAGCTCCTATCGAAATCAACTATTTGGAACTCTCAAAAACCTACACAGTTGAAAATACAATAACTATTTCAGCCCCGCCAAATGTTGTATGGAATCAGCTTGGCCAAGTAACTGATATAGAACCAGAAGAACTAGGAGTATCTCTTACTTCATTAATCGGCGTGCCAAGACCGATTAGGGCTAGTATGAGTGCAGGTGGGATTGGCGCCGTAAGAACTAGCGAATGGGAAAAAGGTGTTTTATTTCGAGAGGTTATAACATCTTGGGAACCTGGCAAAAAAATGACTTACTCATTCGATATCGATCCAGAAGTAATCCCAGATCATGCTTTAGATAAGCACGTGAAACTCGGCGGTGAATATTTCTCGCCCTTAGAAGGTGGGTATTACCTTTCGGAAGACGGCTCAGGTAATACTTTCTTAACACTAAAAACTAGATTGATTGACAATACCAATTTTGGTGTTTATTCACGCATCTGGGGGGAGTTGATCTTCCGAGATTTTCATAATTCGTTATTAAAGCTTATGAAGTCTAGGGCCGAGAAATTTACTCATAACAAATCAATCAACTACGCGCCTTCGGCGCCGGACGCGCTAACGCGCGCCGGTTATTGAGGCGTTAGCCACTTGGTGGATTTTTATACTTCTCCAACTTCGGTTTGGTGTTATTATTGAACAAAGGCTCAATGGAGGCGAAACATGTCAGACGCATTAAAAATTTTGCTCGAGAATATCGGACAGCTAAGTTCAAAAGAAAAAGCTCTAGCTGCTCACTGCCTTTTAACTTCTTTGAACTCCACCTCCGAAGATAACGTAGACGCAGATTGGCTCAAACTTGCTGAATCCCGAAGTTCAGAGCTTGAAACAGGTAGTGTTAATGGGCTTAGTTGGGATGAACTGAAAGGCAACATTCTGAGTTAATGCATTCACTTATTTTTCATCCAGATGCCCAAATAGAAGTAAAATACTCCTTCGAGTGGTACCAAGAACAGTACAAGGGCTTGGGTCACGAATTTATTCATGAGTTAGAAGAGTCATTCGAGTCGATTCGAACTATGCCTTCTTCATGGCCAAAAATGGGACAATATCACCGCCGTTTCATCTTAAGTCGCTTTCCTTTTTCTGTTATCTATAAAATTATATCAGTAGACACAATTCATGTTGTCGCAGAAATGCATAACCATAGAAAGCCAGGGTATTGGCAGGAACGCGGCTAACAAACCAAGTAAGCGAGACACTAACACGCAGGCTGAATCGTCACTTCGTTCCGTATTATAGCCTGCGTATTTGTGCCCCTAAGTGGGGTGTTAGGCGTCAAGTTGCACCGCGTTGCGCAATGCGCTACACTTCTTCCATGATTAAGTCATTCAAACATAAGAGCCTGAAGCTGTTTTTCGAAAAAGGGAAAACTTCAGGCATACAGACTAAGCACGCGAAAAAACTTCGCATGCAGTTAGCTGCTATCCATACCGCACAAGATATCGATGACATTGATTTACCCGGCTTTTCTCTTCATCAACTCAAAGGAGAAAGGTCTAATATTTGGTCGATATCAGTCAATGGCAATTGGAGAGTAACCTTCGAGTTCACGGATGGTAATGCTTATATCTTAAATTACGAGGATTATCACTAATGAATATGCATAACCCACCACACCCTGGTGAATTTATTGAATCCATTTACATGGAGCCGCACGGTATTAGTTGCAGGACACTTGCTACCCATCTTGGTGTTGCCGCTTCAACACTAAATCGTGTAGTGAAGGGTAAAAGTGCAGTAACGCCAGAAATGGCCTTAAGGCTATCAAAAGTATTGGGGCGCAGCCCTGAAAGTTGGCTTAGCATGCAAGACAATTACGAGCTTTGGCAGGCAAAGCAGAATATTAACTTAGATAACGTGCAGCCAATAGATCTGCATGCCGCCTAACAAACAAATGTTGGGGACACAAACACGCGGGCTCTGCTTCGCAGTATAGCCCACGCGTTTGTGCCGCCCAATTAGGGCATTACGTTTGTGACGAGATACCAAAATTGGAGTATTGATGAGTTTAGACGGATTGGTTGTTCGGGAAGCAAGAGATGGCGACTATGCATCTCTCGTTGCGCTGGAGCAGAAAGTGATCGCCGCTGAGCGCCCGTATAATACATCTCTGAAGAAAGAAGATGCTTATTACTACGACATCGAAAAGCTGATTTCGGATCACGACAGTAGGTTGGTCGTTGGAGAGGTTTCTGGCGCCATTATCGCTACAGGTTACGTTCAG
>JABXHM010000103.1 GCA_013373625.1 Alteromonadaceae bacterium
CTGCAACAAACGAAAACGCCCCGCTCAAAAAAGCGGGGCGTTTTGGCTTTAAGGAGGCGCTGTTACTTCATGCGGGCCAGCAGGTTGTCCTTCCAGTAAAACTGGTGAACCAGCGCCGCGATGATGTGCAGTCCAACCAGCAGCCAGCCAACGGTGAACATCATTTCGTGGACATCGCCTGCGTCATGCACACCGCCGAACCAAGCGAACCGGACCGATAAAGGCAGGATGACAAGCGCGGGATAAAAGGTGACTTGAAACGCCCTGCCAAGAAGTAAAAACGAAAGAAATGGCAAGGAACTTATGCTATAACTAACAGCTACCGCTAAATATGGTCGGCGAGATAAAAATCCTAGGGCTCACAGATTGATTAAAGAATCGGATATTTACAACCTTAACTAAAGCAGTGAGGGATCGGATCGCGCAATTTATGAGCTGAAAACTCTGTGGAGCGTGAAACTCAGGCCACTTGATTGAAATAAGGCTATTCTTTCATGTCGCAAAATGACAGCAATTTTAGACCAAGGGGAGTGCTGATAACGATAAAACTCATTGAGGATGGGCGACTTGCAAGCAGACGGGAAAATATGAACCATTCAATCGTAAAATCACTTGTACTTGCCCATCCCATATTCGCCGATGCGGGCGGCTTTAGTCTGACAACTCATTAGAGTAACAATTGAAATCATAGTACAACTAAACCAAGATTTTTAATTTTCAATCCGCCTTGTTTGCTCTAGGATCTAAATTAACACCGCTACCAAAAGGCCAATCTTTTTTCAAAATTGAGAATGAACATGCAAAGTTTTATGAGCGACGGAGTGTGCGCTGAGCATCAAGATCGAGACAAATCAAGCGCTCGGCTGGTCCTGTCCGACCGAGTATTTGTGATTGGGTTGCTTTTTAGACTCATCGTCTCAAATGGATTGCTGGACCAATTCATTTCTTACACTTCTAGTGGCGGATCAATTGTCGAAAAGCTACACCCGGGAACCTTGCTTGTAATGCTCGCATGTATGTTGCCCAGGAAGAAAAATATAAATGCGGAGTTTGCTAGCTTTCGCGTAGTAAGCTTGGCATTCTTTACAATTATTTCTTATGGTACGTTCTATTTGCTATTGAGGTCGGGGTTATCTTCCATCGCTTATATTGTAGACACTTTTTTATGTGCTATTTTTGCAGGGATCTATTTGGCTACTGCGCCGCAACATGTTGCAAGGTTGGTAGTGAATATCATATTAGTAATTGCTGGCGTCAATGCATTTATTGGCATTGGTGAAATGATCTTGCAAAAACATCTGCTTCCTGACCCAGGCTTTAGTTTTGGTTATTTTCGTTCGTACGCTATATTTGGTCATCCTTTGCTAAACGCATTAATGACCGGTACAGTTGGGATATTTGTTCTTCGCAGCAGAGTGCTAGGAAATGCAAGCGTTATATATTTTCTGCTGCTTGGCACGGCCATCCTAGCTTTTGGTGCGCGGGCAGCTCTGCTTGTTTTTGTGCCACTGGCAATTATTGCCGAATTTGCTAGGGTGCGCTCCATTGCGCGGACTGCGGGAGAATTGTTGCGAAAGACTGCAGCAATTTTTATTGGCACGACAATATTCACTGCAACGGGGCTATTTTTGATGGTGAACACCCGTTTTGGCGAACGTTTCATTGCGATGTCGGATGGGTCGGATAACAGTATTATGGCTCGATTCGGAATTAAGGCACTTCTTGAATCGATGAATTCGTCAGAAATTCTATTTGGAGTGTCGCCTCAGGCGAAGCAGCTACTAATTGAGCTGAATCCATATCTTGCCACTATAGAAAATTTCTGGGTAGATATGGCGCTATCGTTTGGCATTGTCACCTTCGCACCAATCTCTGTAATGCTCATCTGCTACATTTGGTCGGCAGCGAAGTCGAATATTTCCGCCGGCATGACGAGCTCACTGTTTTTTCTCATCGTTGCTAGCACCAACAACTCACTCTCGGTCAAAAGTCCCGCTCTCTTAATGTTGGTCGTTTTGTTGATTGCTTCACGTGGGCTCATACAATCAGCTCGTTGTTCGAGGGCTCAGTCTATTCGGAATTATTAAGAATTTTGGAGTAGAGTTTGATGGTTTTTTCGAGATTCCGTTGGCTGGAATAAACCAATTCAAATCGCTCACGTCCCGATTTACCCATATCTCTTCGTCTATTGGCGTTTTCAACAAGGTCGGACAAGGATTTGCATAACGCATCTGGATCGTCGGGCGGAACGATCCAACCAGTTTGCCCATCAACTACTTGGTTGGGTATGTCACCTACTGAAGTTGCCACAACTGGCAACCCGACCGCCATTGCTTCGAGAATTGCGATGGGCTGATTCTCAGCTCGAGATGGTAACACAAAAATATCTGAGTCTGCCATTTGAGATCTTATCTGCTCTTCAGATTGCCAGCCAGTAAAAGTAACTCTAGACGGATTCAACCCGTTTGAATTGGCGATTGATTTATAGTATTCAACTTCTCCATTCCCACAGATGGTACACTTCCAGTCATCTGTTTGCGACAGCATTGAGAGTGCATCTAATAACGTGTCTACGCCTTTTCGGCGCCCAACGAGGCCGACAAAAATGATATTTGGAACCTTGTTGTCGTGGGTGGAGCGAAAATTGGTATCGGGAACTCCGTTATCAATTACGTGTACATTTTGGGAACTCAATCTAAGACCTGCGTTCGAAATGGCCCAATCGCGCCAACCTTCACCCAACACCACAACCCCTTGGGCTGAATGAAAGAACTTTCTAATGCGATCTTTTGTGACATTTGATTGCCGGGCAAAATAAGAGTCGTAGCCAGAGCCATGAAGGTGAAGGATCGTCGGTTTGCCGAATAGTCTTGATACCCAGGCGAAAAATGCTTTGCGTTTGGTGGATCCATTTGGAGCTACATGGAGATGCACAATATCAGTTTTCCGTAGTAGCAGAAATAGTGGAAAGAGAAGGGCGCGGTAAACAGTTGATACATAGCTCATCGGAGCAGACCGGCTCGCTCGGGTGGGAAATACATCAATATCAAGCTGCGGTACGCCATTAGCAGCGCGTCTGAAATATCCCACAAGCCTACCTATTCCCCCGCCTTTTGCCTCGGTTGCAAGTGGAACAACCATGAGAATTTTAATCGTCTTCATTTGCAGTTTTACCTATCCATCCAGTTGACAGTCCGAGCATTTCTTCGAGGCGACGTACAGATGGAGCATATCGTTCACGTAGATTATCTAACAATTCATGGTTAACGGAGCTAGAATATACGCCTCGATTCTTCGAAGAGTTTGGTCCGACGTCGAAATCTGGCAGGCCGAGGTGATTAAAAACTTCATTAGCGACAATGTTGCTGTTCTTTAAGAAATGATCGATTGTTGTAACGTAAAACTGATCTCTTGGAACTACAGAAAACCACTTCTCCAGCTGTACGTCGTATAAGCCACGGTCAAAATATGAATAAGCATGGCGAAAACTTCGTTTCTCAAGCGGATGCCCAGCCAATTGATCACCATGTAGGCCGATTCTATCGGACTCTTGGTTAAGTGCTTCTTCCAGTCGCAAATCTTCGTAACCTAAACGTCTTGCATGAAAGTAATGCGAAACAAGTCTTTTGACCGGATCTCGCAATATCACTACAAAGCGTGTTGTTTTAGGGAGGTCTGCGGTAATCCGCGATCGCGCCTGGTCCAAATATAGATAATCTGGTGTGGCTTCCCCGGTCAATTTTGTGCCATTTGGAAAATTCGCTTTATACCAATCAAACCCTAGTTCGTAGTATCGATCAAAAAATGCCAATTCTTTGGTGCGTGAGCCCTGGATAAGTGGATGCCGAGTCAGTACATCAAAAAGACTTGTTGTGCCGGCTTTTTGTGCGCCTAGTAGAAGAAAGTCCGGCGCTCGCCCTGCAAGTCCAAGTTCCATGCGGTATTTGGTGAAGTCTCGGCGGCATTTGTAAAATCTGGGCCTTAATTGATTGCGCATACTTTGAGACAAAAGATTTTTCATTTCATTTCCATCAAATCTGAATAGATGACCTTATATTCTCAATCCGCCAAAATCAAGTTGACGTATTGATTTGTTATTTTTGATAAAGCGTAATCACTTGCTCTCGAGATATTTTGTTCGATATCTGCACTGGTGTTTAAAGTGGTCAAAATCGCTTTTGCTAACGCAGATGGATTTTGCACCTGAACAAGTGTTCCAAATCGTCCATTCTCTAAAATGTCTTTTGGACCACCTGGGCAATTTGTGGCCACAACTGAGGCGCCACACGCGAGCGCTTCTACCATGACGTTGCCAAATCCCTCCCAATGAGAAGCTAAGACAAATAGTCGGCATGAAGCATAAGCGGGAAACGGGTTCTCCATGTAGCCTGCAAGATGAACGCGGTTTTCGACGCCTAATGTTTGAATTTGTTCGCGCAATTCCTTTTCAAGTGGGCCTTGTCCTAGTATTACAAGCTCTTCATTTACTTTGTCGGCAATTGATGCGTATGCAGCAATTAAGTCAGAGTAGCCTTTTTGAGGCACAAGGCGCCCAACAGAGAGGATAAAAGGCTTTCTAGTCGGAAATCCAATTGGAAGAGCTTCATCCTTGTTGCTATTTATCCAATCTAAAGCAACTGGATTAGGTATAGAATGGCAGCGTCTAGGTGGGGCACCAAACTTTAGCAGTTCATTTTTGATGTCGACAGAAACGCCAAACGTGGCGTTTGCTATGCGGGACAAGACTGGCACAGCCCACCAAGTTGCTCGCACTCCAAGAGAGGTGTTGGGGTCATAGGGATTGTGATAAGATATGATTAGGCGGCAGGATCTGGGTTTTGCAAGAGTGGCAACTATTGGGCAAAGTCCTAGACGCGCGAACACTACGTCTGCCCGCCATTTGTTAAGGATACGTCGCAACCCAAATATGTTTCGCATAAAGTTGGATGATAAGATCTCGACCTGCACGCATGAGGGAAGCAATTTTCGATTCGGTCCGGTGTCTCTATCAACAATAACCAAGACCGTATGGCCTTGACGTGACATTTCGGCGGCAATTAGGGCTGTATTCCGCTCAGCACCGCCGCCGTCAAATGAAGTCAAGTAGAATGCAATCCTAGACATTGTTAGTTCCTCAAAAACTTCAATATACCAAATTGCCTTACGACCAAACTATAAGCTATCAAGGTGACTATTGAGGCACATAACCATCCAGTTTGATTGAAAATCATGGTATTGATGATGATGAATGTTGTTCCAACAAGGCAACTGATTATTATAATATAAACTTCACGACCAAATACCCGAAATTTCATCCTATTTTGTGCTCTCCAAGTGGCGAATAGAGCCTCAATTACACTTGCGATAATGGTCGAATATGCTGCGCCATATACTCCATAAATCGGAATCAGCACATAGGAGGCTACTATTATTGATATCGTGGCCGGAGCTAAGTTCCATGTTTGCGTAAGTGTGTCCTTCTTAAGTAGGAATACTTGATCAACCAAGAACCTGACCCAACCTCTTATGAAGCTAGATATTGCTATTAGAGACATAATCGTTGGCGCGACCGTTCTGTATTCATCTTCCAATAATAGATTGGCAATCTGACTTGAAGTTGTGACAATAAAGAATAATACTGGCATAGTGACTAGGGCAATGGCCACATTCTTTTGGTAGAGAATTCGTTGTGCGCCAATGTCTCCTTCAGCCTCATATGCGGCGACCAATTTCGGATATCCTCCAACATTGATCGTATTGAAAAGCACATCCATCGCGGGCCTTGCGAGTTGATAGCTTACCGCATACACACCCAACATAGCTGGTCCGTTTAAGCTTTGTAGCATCAATCTATCAATAACTAATATGGTGCCAGCCAGAAAAAATGTAATGAGTAATGGTGCTGAGAAACGTAGAAGCTCGAGAATTATGTCTTTCTCAAATCGTCGATTCTGTTGTTCTTTCACCATTCTGAGGAGTAGGTAGGATGCGGCGAACGCAGTCGTTGACTGGGTCCCAATCATGAGCCAAGTATAGTTCATTTCAATGTGGTTTGTGAGCAGGAATGCGAGTCCAAAACCGAATATCGATCGTCCACACTCAATCAATACATAAAGTCTGCGTTCCTTGCGAACTCTCAAATACTGAAGTCCTTGATAGAGAACAAAATTGCTCGATACGTATAGTGCAAGCATGCTGGCCCATTGCATATCCAAATTTGCATCGAGGCCAGCATAGGCAAAAGCGAATATAATTGATGCTGCGAGCCCAGGGCATATTAGGATAAGTACCGTTATTTCAATAGGTCGTCTTTGTGTTGCAAGTGAAAAATAGAAGCGTGAGTACCCGGCGCGAATCCAGCGGCAAAATATTGTATCTAAGTATTCGCCAACGATAATTATGAAAGCATAGAGTCCCATCTCCTCTGGGTTAAGTATTCTCGCAAAAGTGACGAGGATAATTGCGGCGGTAACACGCGGAATTATAAGGGCTGGTGCATAGCTAAAATAGTCCCTCATATCGTAGATTTCTCCGGTTCTCGAGCCAGTTTAAAAGTTGTGCGGAAAAATAGTATTTCCCGCTTGTGCTTTGGGGATTTTATTCTGCCATTTTGAGCGTTATTGTGTCCATTAGTGAGTAAGTTTGGCTCGCGGGTGGATAATTTTGAGCTCGATGAAGGATCAGCTATGTTTGCAAAACTGTGGAGTGCCATTGTTCGTAGGGTGCTGGGAAACGAAGCTTTTGCTCGGCGTCTGGGTGTTAAGATCGGTAGTGGGTGTCGGATATTGACTGGTAGTTTTGGCTCTGAGCCTTTTCTTATAACAATTGGCGATAACGTTACGATTTCACACGGCACGCAGTTCATCAACCACGATGGTGCCGCGTGGTTGGCGCGTGACGAACTTGGCCGACGTTTTGCCTATCGTAGGATAGTAATTGGCGATAACTGCTTTGTAGGTGCGAATACTATCCTTATGCCGGGCGTTCGTTTGGGAAATAATGTAATTGTTGCCGCAGGAAGTGTGGTTACGAAGTCTGTACCTGATGGTGTCGTGGTCGGGGGGAATCCGGCGCATTTCATAGCAGGCTATCAGTCGTACATTGATAAGGCGCTTAACTGGTGCGATGATAGTCGTTTTAAAAGTGGTGTCTCATATCGCGATCGTGTTTGTAGCGGGGTTGAAGTTGGATTCAAACCTTCTTTAGCTGTTCCGGATGCGTTTTGTCAGTCGAATACCGAGACGTTGTGATGGAAATTTTTGTTTGGATTTTTCTTCTTATTATTAGGTCGCGTTATGAAGTGCGTTTTTACTAGTGGTGTTGAATGCGGCTATGATACTTTTGTAGGGTGATTTTTTGTTAGTCTTTTGAGCCGTCCTTTGCTAATTTCTGATCGCAGTTTGGCGTGTAGTTTGTGCAATGAGGGCCCTGTTTCGGAGTTCATTGGTTGCAATTCTTTACTTATTAAGAGTTGCAATAATTCTTCAGTATTGTGAATTACATGCACGCCTTGAATGTTTGTAAGTTGTTTTGCTGTGGCCGATTGGTGATCGTTTCTATGTTCGCCTAGCGATGCTTGACGTGCCATTACAATCACAGGTTTGGCCGCCAATTTGGCGGCTAGGAGTGTGCCAATTCCAGCATGGCCAATAATGATCCGTGCATTGTTGACCCGTTCTGCGAAATCTTCGGGTTCCACATGTGTAGAATATTGGAAATTCAGTGGTCGATAGTCGGTATTGCCGATTTGTCCAATTATAGGCTCGGATATTTTTCCGGCGACATCGTCGACCATCGCGACCAATCGATCAAAAGGAAGTTGAGTTCCTATCGTGAAGAATATCATAGAACGCTTCCTGCATACTGAATGCGATTCTTGTCGGACAGTGCTTCCCATTGAGTCAGAGTTATCGACGCAAAATTGCTGGCAATTCGGCCGCTCAAAGATAGCTTTTCTGCGTTTGCTATACTATCTACCCATATTGTGCGCGCGCCTGAAAGGTGGCCTAGTAGGAGGCAGACTAGTCCAGGTGCTGCACCTGTAGAAACAACGATGTCCGGTTTAATTTTTCGAATAAGACGATGGGCTGCGAACAACCCCTTTAATATCTTCATTGGTTGTGATTGATTGTAGTCTTCGATTACTTCGTACTTCGCTGAGGCTAACTTTGCCAATTGAGGGTCTGTAGTTGCAAATATTACGTTACCGGAGATTTCGAGTGCCGGCCGCAATTGCATCATTTGGTTCCAGTGCCCTCCGCCTGACGCGGCGGCGAGGATTGTAGGTAAATTCGTCTGTTGTTTACTCGTTTCGTTTGTCATTAATCTTGTCCAAATAGATCTCGAGTAAATACTTTATCTTCAACTTCGCTAAGTTCATTTGTTAATCGATTGGCTAGTATGATTTCGGCCTCGTTCTTGAATTGCTTTAAGTTGTTGAGGACGGGGGAGTTGTAAAAATTGTCTTCTTTGATTGCAGGTTCGTAAACTACTACCTTGATACCCTTCGCCTTTATGCGTTTCATAATCCCTTGAATTGAGGACTGTCGAAAGTTGTCAGATCCAGCTTTCATAACTAGTCGGTATATTCCAACAGTTTTGGGATTCTTCGAAATGATTTCGTCGGCTAGAAAATCTTTGCGGGTCCGATTTGCGTCAACAATCGCAGCAATTAAGTTTTGTGGCACTTCAGAATAGTTCGCAAGCAACTGCTTAGTATCTTTCGGAAGGCAGTAGCCTCCATATCCGAAAGAAGGGTTGTTGTAATGTGAACCTATCCGTGGATCGAGGCAAACGCCTTCGATAACCTGTCGCGCGTCCATTCCTCTCGAAAGCGCATAGCTGTCGAGTTCGTTAAAGTAAGCGACACGCATCGCAAGATAGGTGTTTGCGAACAGTTTGATCGCCTCCGCCTCGGATGGGTCGGTGAAGAGCACCTCAATGTCTTCTTTGATCGCACCTTGGACTAGGAGATCAGCGAAGCGCTTTGCGCGAGTCGACCGTTCGCCAACGATAATGCGGCTGGGGTATAGGTTGTCGTAGAGTGCACGTCCTTCGCGCAGGAATTCAGGCGAGAAAATGATGTCTTTCGACTTATATTTGATGCGCATGCTCTCGACGAAGCCGACGGGAATGGTCGACTTGATGATCACTGTTGCCCTTGGGTTGTAAGACAAGACGTATCCGATGACGTGCTCGACCGTGCTAGTGTCGAAGTAGTTTGTGTCTGGATCGTAGTTCGTCGGTGTTGCAACGATGACGAAGTCTACTTCGCGGTAGGCCTCCTCCGGATCTGTAGTCGCCGTAAGGTCGAGTTTTTTCGTAGCCAGAAATTCTTCAAGTTCTTTGTCGACGATCGGGCACTTGCGATCGTTGACGAGGTCAACGCGCTCCTTGGTCACATCGATCGCTTTGACCGTGTTGTGTTGGGCGAGGAGCACAGCGTTCGAAAGGCCGACGTATCCTAGGCCAGCGACAGCAATCTTCATCGTTAACAGTCCTTGTAGATGGGCCAAGTCAGCGCAGCAGCGCTGCCTAAGCCTAAAAATGCTTTGGGTACGTTGGGATGCTGATGATCTGAAAATGGCGCGAGCCTAGTCCCGGAGCCGCCGCACAGGATGACGGGTGTAATCATGGGATATCCAAACGTAACTAAAATATACTGATCGGATAGTCGGCAAGCATGTCGAATACAAGACAATCAACTTTCGGTGTGCCTAGAAATTCGCCAGTTGTGCTGTTTTGCGCGTTTTCTGCGCATGATTGCC
>JABXHM010000062.1 GCA_013373625.1 Alteromonadaceae bacterium
CGTTAACTCGGCATCGAAATCAGGGACTAACGAATTCCACGCCAGCTTAGAATACCGACTGCAAAATGCTGATTTTAGCGCCACGCCTGTCGATGGTGTGATCAGCGATGTTGACAGAAGCTGGGTAACAGCCTCAGTAAGCGGCCCCATTTTAAAAGACCAACTGTTCTTTTATGGTTCATACTTCCGCCCGGAAGTGACCGGCGAAAACAAAGTCACTGCCTATGGCCCGGCTAAAGCTTATAAGAGTGTACGGGATGAATTTTTCGGTAAGGTCACCTGGGCACCCACCGACGATATTCTCTTGAATATCAGCCAACGGGCGTCAGAACGTGATGGCGAAGGTCAGTCAATTGGTGAGTTTGAGACTGACAGCGTTTCATATGGTAGCGACAACAAAACGAGAATTACAAGCGTAGATGGTTCGTGGTTGTTGGGCGATACTTCAAGTTTGAGTTTCAAATATGCAAAATACACTGAGGAAGGCAGTTCCGCTCCGGATGTCAGGTTAGACTTTGTCCCGGTGCTTGGTGATTCACTGGATATCAATAATCTGGAGCAAATGGGTTACTTTAGTGTACCCAGTATTCGCGATTACCCGGATGATGCAACCGCTGAGGACATTGCTGCGATTGATGCGTTTAACGCTGGTGCGGCACCACTGGTAGCTCAGTTAGGCTTTGTGGGCAATGACGGTGAATTGCGTGGTGGCGGTGGTGTAGGGGCATACTCTACTATCAATAATCAGGATTTTGGCCGGGAGTCATTCCAGGTTGGTTTTGATACTGAAATATACACAAGTGAAATGACCCACTTCCTGCATTTCGGGGCCCGTTGGTCTGAACTGAAAGAAGAATTGTCACGGCTGTCTAACGGCTGGGGCTCCATTAGTTATATTGGCGGTTTAGGCGCCGATGGCGGTGACACTGATTTCTCCAATGTGTTTTATGAAGCGTCGATTCAGCAAATGAGCTTCGTGCAAGATGGCGAGACCGTACCGCCGATTACGTCGTATGCCGAATCAATTGATATTGAAATTAACGACGAAATTGAACACGGCGATTTTACCTACAATATTGGTGTTGTGATAAGTCAGGATACGTTGTTTGGACAGGGGCTGCGTGAAAACAGCGGCAATGTATCGGGTTATGAGTTAGCACCGGGTGAAAAGTACGAAATGTACAAAACCGACTGGAAAGATATGGTGCAGCCGCGTTTAGGTATTAGCTGGGAGTATGAACAGGCTTCTACCGTATTTGCTAACTACGCGAGCTATAATCCGAACGCCAGTTCACTGGCCCGGGCTGCTTCCTGGGATCGCAATACGCAACGTACACTACTAGTACGTTTTGATCAAAATGGTGACTTTGTGGATGCCGGCGGTGCGCCGGGTTCATCAGGTAAATTCTTTGCTGATAACATGCGTCCGCGTCGTATAGATGAATACACCATCGGAACAACAAAGTTCGTGACAGACGAACTCTTCCTACGCTCACACTTACGCTATCGCTATGGCAGCCATTTCTGGGAAGATATGCCTAATGGTGCACGTTTGTACGGCGATTACGGTGACTTTGGTGGTGTGCCGGATAACATTGCCGCATTGGGTGAATACATTCCTAACTTAGCTGCTATGCGCGAGGAAGTAGGCGGTTCTTCTTATGTTATCGCCGAAGTTGATGGCGGCCAGACCAAGTACTGGGAATGGAGTATGGAGGCGGAATACCAAAATGACAGATGGTATGTCAACGCGTCTTATGTATGGAGTCATTACTACGGTAACTTCGACCAGGACAACACCACATCCGGTAATGATGCTAATACCTTTATTGGTTCGTCTTACTACGGTGACGGCAAAGGCCGCATGGTATGGGATAACCGTTATGGCAAGATGATAGGCGACAAGCCACACAAACTTAAAGTCATCAGTACCTACACCGCCGATTGGGATGGTGTGTTTGGTGCCTACTTTGTGTTCCAGTCGGGCGAAGCCTGGACCGCCTGGGATGGTACACCTTACGGTTACTCGTCGGGCACCAGCCGCTATGCTGAGCCAGCGGGTAGCCGCCGGGGTGCCAGCCACTGGCAGGTAGATTTAAGCTATACGCAAAACTGGGAGTTTATGGAAGGTTACACCGCACGTTTCCGTGCCGACGTGTTTAACGCTTTTGATAAACAAACCGGCTACAACTACAACCCTTTCCTAACATCTGATCAGTTTGGTCAGGCGCGCAGCTTTTACAACCCGCGTCGTGTTCAACTGGCCGTTGGTGTGAAGTTCTAAGTTCCGTATAAACCTCGTTGACTCACGATGGTTCAGCCACCTCATTTGAGGTGGCTTTTTTTATGCCTTAACGAAAACGCTTTAGCGAATACGACGAAGCGGTAAAGATTAAGCCATACAAAAGCAATTAACTTTATTGCCGTCCAAATCGCGGAAATAAGCACAATAGTAGGCTTCCATACGCACACCGGGCTCGCCCTCGTCAGTCGCGCCCAGCTCAATGGCCTTGGTATACAGAGCATTCACTTGTTCGGGGTTTGCTACGGCCACGGCAATCATGGTGCCGTTACCGGCTGTGGCTGGCTTGCCATCATAAGGCGTTGCAATGGCAAACATCGGTGCCTGGGGATTATTCCCCCATGACACCATACGCTCAAAGTTGAGTATCCGCTTAGCGCCCATAATACTAAACAGCGTGTCATAAAAAGCTCCGGCTTTGGCAATGTCGTTTGTGCCCACTGTGGTATAAGCAATCATAGAACGGTCCTTAATAATTAACTGGAAAGATTAAAACGCAATAGCCTTTCTTATATCACTTATATATTAGGGGTTAAACGCTTTGTTGCTGGTTTGGCAGGCCTTTTTCTGTTAGTCTAAATAGGAATGATTGTTATTTAGTGGTGTGCTGTCATATACAGTGCGCTGTAATCCGCTGGCCGTTGCCACTATGAGGTGTGTAAAGTATGACGTTATGGGAATTAGGCAAAGCAAAAACTGCCGCAGTCGATCACATTGACACCTCGTTGAATCAACAAATAGTCGCTCGTCTTTGTGAAATGGGTATTGCCTCAGGTCGATTAATTCAATGTGTCCGGCGCGGACCCTTGGGTGGCCCGATGGTGATCCAACTCGGCGGTAGCGTATTTGCGATGGAGCAAGAGTTAGCTTCTCGCATTCAGATTTCTCCAACCGACTAGCCAATCAGTGCTGGTTTAATTTCAGGATAGCCGTATTCATGCAACGCATTTTAATGGTAGGTAAACCTAACTGTGGTAAGAGTTTACTGTTCAACCAACTCACGGGTCTTCGCCAAAAAGTCGCTAACTACCCGGGCATAACGGTCGAAGTCACTCGCGGTCAGTGCGATAAATTCGAACTGGTTGATTTGCCCGGAACCTATTCATTAAACGGCCTGACCAGCGACGAAACGATTGCCGTTGAAGAAATTAAACGCTCTGTCCAGGATGAGTCCACCTCGATGGTACTGGTAGTGCTGGATGCAACCCGCTTGGCACAAAGTCTGGTTATGGGGCTGCAAGTACAGCGCTTAGCCTTTGAAAACAAAAAGCCGGTTATGTTTGCACTGAACTTTATAGACGAAGTTAAACGTGTGGGTGAAACCATTGACAGCGATGGTCTTGCAGCGGCGCTAGGCAGTCCGGTGTTACCCTTATCTGCGCGCTCGTTAGATGGCCTGCACGAATTTAAGCAGGCCTTGCTGGCTATGGCTGGTGAGCCACAGCCCCCTGAACTGCCCAAGTCCACACCTAATGAGCAGGCGGCGGAGCACAGTCAGCAACTGGCGAAAGACTTCGGTATTCAGCACGATATTGTGCTAAAAAACCAAAATACCATTGATAGCTTTATGCTCAATAACTGGACTGGCGGGCTGATGTTTATCGCCGTGATGTTTGTGTTGTTCCAGAGTATTTTTACACTCGCTACACCGTTAATGGACGGTGTTGAAAGCTTTATTGAAACCCTCGCTGGTGGTGTCAGTGCGGTCACAGCTGAAGGCGTCGTTCATGATTTTATGCATGATGCTATTTTTGGTGGGTTTGGTTCGTTTTTAGTGTTTGTGCCGCAAATCATGGTACTTACCCTGATCATCGGATTACTAGAAGACTCCGGCTATCTGGCTCGCGCAGCGCTGATGTGTCATCGGCCGTTGAGCTTTTTTGGTTTGTCAGGGCGAAGCTTTATTCCTTATTTGTCCGGGCATGCCTGCGCTATTCCTGCCATTATGGCGGCGCGGACGATCGAGTCACCGCACAAGCGCCTGATCACCATGATGACCATTCCGCTGATGTCCTGTTCGGCCCGCTTACCGGTGTATGCGTTATTAGTAGCGGTGCTGGTACCCGCCGATGGCACCTTTTTAGGGATATTTAATTTACAGGGCGCAGCGTTCTTTGGACTGTATTTTTTCGGGATCTTTATGGCACTGGTGGTGAGTCAGATCTTAAACCGGTTTTTACCCCGCGATCTGGAATCCACCGATATGCCCTTTATCCTGGAGCTACCAACCTATCGCCTACCCCACTGGAAACCCCTGTTTCAGCGTGTAATAAAAAGCGGAGTGCAGTTTATAAAGCGCGCCGGACCAATCATATTTATGGTATCGGTAGGTATTTGGGTGCTCGGTTACTTCCCTTTGAACTCGACACTGGAAAGTTCATGGTTAGGTCAGCTGGGCCATATTATTGAACCCATCTTTGCACCGATGGGGCTGGACTGGCGCTATGGTGTGGCCATATTAATGTCGTTCCTGGCCCGTGAAGTCTTTGTTGGTGCCCTGGGTACGTTGTTTGGTATGGAAGGTGCTGATGAGGATGTTGCCGGCCTTGCAGAACGCGTCCAGGCTGATGGCTTAGCGCCCGAGGCGGGTATTGGCTTGATGCTGTTTTACGTGGTTGCGCTGCAATGCGTGGCGACGGTTGCCATGCTAAAAGGCGAAAGTGGCAGTGCCAAGCTCTCATGGGGGCTTTATGTGGCATACGGTGTGCTGGCTTACGTGATAGCTGTGGTAGCAAATCAAACCCTGGGCGGGTTTTTCTAACTGGCTCTGATATACACATAAGACAGCCTCCCGGCTGTCTTATTGATATGAGTTTTTATTGATACAGAACCCGTTTTACATCAGGTATTGGCATTCACCACGCCTTGCTTGTAGTAAGCCAGGGCCGATTCATGATTATTTGCCTTTTCGTTGAGTTCAGCGAGCAATAACCAGCCTTCTTGTGTTGGTTGTAGCTTCATGGCTTTTTGCAGTGCCTTGTCGGCCAGCAACAAATCGCCAGCGTGGTAAGCAACATAACCAAGCACGCTATACAGTTCAGCATTTTCCTCATCGGCTTTAATCCACTTCTCAAGTGCCTGAACCGTGGGTGCAGGATTCGGCAGGCGCAACGACTTAAACAGTGGCAGTAGTTCTGGTATTGGCCCGCGCTTCTGCCAGCTAAGCAGCACTGTTTGTGCTTCCTGATGCATGCCCTGAGCAAGTAATTGTTCAGCATAAGCCGCCTGATAGCCGATATCATTGCGTTGCTTGCGGGGTAATTCATCCCAAAACAACTTGAGCTGAATGGCACCTTGTTTGCTGGCGACTTCGGCTAAACGCCCTTTGGCTATTTGTTTAGACCAAACGGCGTAGTCATTGCCCAGCGTCTTTTTATGGTTGCTGAGCTCTTGTTCGAGTTGCGCCCAATGGTTGCTTGCGGCCAACGCCTGTACCCGCAGTCTTACTGCCGGCGCTGCCTTTTGTTGTTTTTCATCGAGGTTGCCAAGCTCTTTTAACGCTTTTTCCGGCTTATTGTCGGCCAGGGCCATGCGGGCTAGCGTGACTCTGGCAGCCAGTGCTGAATGGTTAAACTCCGCGGCTTCGTTCAGTTTACGCACGGCGGTATCCTGGCGATCACGGGCAACAGCTGCCTGCGCGGCAACTAAAAAATTCACCCCGTCAAAATTACCGCTTTCGGTTTGTTCGGCAGCTTTCGTTGCGCTATCCCAGTCGCCTTCGGCGAGTGCCTGAATACTGCGATAGAAAGCACGTTGCTGCTTGCGCCGTGAGCGGCTGCCAAACCAGCCGCCGGAGCGTTTGGTGAGTTTGACTGTGCGGCCAACTAAGATACTAATGATGATCCAGGCAACAACGGCCACAAAAAGCATAATGCCGAGTGCCACTACACTGGTCTCGATAATAAAATTGCCCATTTGAATTAGCACATAACCTTTGTCACCCACTAATGAGGGCGCAGCAATCATGGCAATCAGACAAACGGCTACCAGTATCAGCAAATAAATCAGTTTTTTCATAGCGCGCTAGCTCCTTCACCAAATACGCGCTTTACCCGATTGCCAAGCAGTGACTCAAGCGCTGCCTGAGAACTTAACTCAGTAGGCACTTCTTTACTGATGTCGGTGTTTTTTAGTTGTTCCAGGCCGGTAAGAAAGCCTGTCACAGCGCTGCTGTCCTGTACGTAGTCACTGGTAATAATGGTACTGGCGCGTTCAATAGCGGCTAAATAAAGTGTTTGCTGGCCCGCCAATGCAGCAGTTTGGGCCTGTTGCAATGCCAGTTTTATTTGCTCGCGGGATATCCACTGTTGCTGAGCGGTCATCATGGGTTCAACCGGTGTGTCGCGGTATTCAACACGAATAAAGTCATCCACGATAGCACGCCAGACGTTGAGTAGGTTTTGTTGCCAGTCACTGGCTGAATCGCTGACTTCCTGGTCGCTGAACTGGTTTTCTTCTTTAGGGGTGATGATCGCCAGGTTGTCTACCTGTTTCACCAGTCCATTGAGCGCTAACGCAACCGACACCTGAGATACAGGATTCACTTGCTGTAGCCGTTGAATATCCTCAGCGATAAGGGCGCGCACGGGTAATACCGAGGGATCAGCTAATGATGTGAGCCGCGCATCGGCATTACCAAGGAGTATAATAGCGGTGCGAATATCCTGCTCAAGCCAGATTTTGCGCCCTGCCATCCGCACCAGATAATCGGCTTCGGCAATTAACCAGTCGGTAGGACGGCGGCCATCCAATTCCTGAATTTGCGCCAGCGCTCCCTGCAGTTGATTTTGCAACTGCTGCAGGGTTTGTTGCTGCTGTTGTTCACTGTTGGAAAGCTGCTCGGTGGTTTCAGCCTGCTGAGTAAGGTGTTGCTCAAATGACTGAAACTGGTTATTGAACTGACTTTCTTTCTGCGCCAAGTCAGTACTCACTTCAGTGCGTAATGTATCCAGTTTACTTTGGGTAACACTGTGCTGATTAAAGTACCAATAACCGCCATAGGCACCGGCACCCAGTAACGCCAGGTTGCATAATGTTACCAGCCACAATAAACCTGTTTTGGGGGTACTGCTGGGCTTGCTGGCAGCGTCTGGCTTAGGTTTGGCGGCGGTATCGCGCTTGCTGGCACCGTTATTTGGTTCAGCTTTGTTGTTACTGGGCAATGTGTTGGGTTGCTCAGATTGTGGTTGTTGCTGGTCGGCCATTCGTTACTCCCAATTCTGCTGTATCCATGCAATGAGCGATTCGTTATTAGCTTTGGGGCAAATATTCACGTGCCTGATGCCTTGCTGCCGAAGCTGGTTCGCGATGCGCTCACTGACCGTTAACCACCTGAAGTTTGCTAACGGTTGGGTGTTAAATTTATTTATTAGTGCCTGGGCCTGCTCGCCACTGGTGGCAATAACGCCGTGTATGTCTGACCAACAAGGTGTCTGGCTGTATACCGGAGCACTTAATGGTACACGTTGGTAGAGGTCAATCACACTGAGCCGGGCGCCCCGGTTTAGTAATTCCTGGTCAATGACATTGCGTCCACCTTTACCCTTTAATAACAAAATGCGCTGATCGGCGCAATCATTGAGGGGGGCCAATGCTAATACACCCTCTGAATTCTCTTGTTCCGGCACAATCGTGAGCAGTGCTGCCTGTTGGAGAATCTGTGCCGTACTTTTACCTACGGTAATAAGCTGACATTGGCTTAATAAAGGGGCGCAGTGTGCTATTAATGGCTCTGCGGCGGCAGTGCTGGTTACAATCAGTGTGCCTTGTGGGTGTGCTGTCAGCCACGCGCGTAATTCGATTATAGCATGATCAATGATTTGAATATCATGTAGTGCCACGACGCACGCGGTAAGGCCGTTATTAGCAAATGCCTGAGAGGTGGTTGCTAACTTGGGTAACGGCCGGGTAATCAAATACATAGTTACTGATACAATGCCTGTAAAATGTCGCCGGCACCCTGTGCTAAGAGTGAGTCGGCAACCTCAATGCCTATGGCGACGGCGTCGTCGCGGTGACGCTGCGCGGTACCGTATAACAAGGTTTTACCGTCGGCTGAGCCTACCATGCCGGTTAGCGACAGCATGTCCCCTTCCAGGGTGGCGAAACTGCCTATGGGTACCTGACAACCGCCTTCCAGGCGTTCATTCATTGCCCGTTCGGCAACTACTCGCGTGGCAGTATCACTATGGTTAAGTGCTGCAAGTAACTGAATGAGTTCGGCGTCGTCGTTACGGCATTCTATGCCCACTGCGCCCTGCCCGACTGCTGGCAGTGATTGTGTATGAGGGATCTGTTGCGTGATGCGCTCGCCCATGCCTAAACGAATGAGTCCGGCACAAGCCAGAATGATAGCATCGTAATTGTTGGCGTCGAGCTTTGCCAGACGGGTATTCACATTACCGCGCAGATCTTTGATAACCAAATCCGGGCGCAGGTGCTTTAACTGGCATTGGCGGCGCAGGCTACTGGTACCGACAACCGCACCGGCTGGCAAGGCATCGATACTCGAAAAGCGGTTTGATACGAATGCATCAAAAGGATTTTCCCGCGGACAAATAGCATGCAACCCAAACTCGGCCGGAAATGCCACAGGCACATCTTTCATTGAGTGCACGGCAATATCGGCACGCCCCTCAAGCATGGCTATTTCAAGTTCTTTAATAAATAGCCCTTTGCCACCGATTTTTGCCAATGGCGTATCTAAAATACGATCGCCTTGTGTGGACATGGGCAGCAATTCAACCGTCAGTCCGGGGTGATGTTTGGTTAGTTGCGCCTGAACATACTCGGCCTGCCACATTGCCAGGGCACTTTTGCGAGTGGCTATTCGGATAGTGCGGGTAGACTTCACTGCAATATTCGCCTTAAATTTGTGTCTCATCAACGTAAGTACGGTGATGTTAAAACGTAAATTGTAAACGATTTTTTAGTGCTTGTTGATCTTTGTCGGCAATGTGTTGGCGAAATCTGCCACCGTCCGGAATGATTGCTCAACCGACAGGCTTAACGCAGTCGCTCTTGCAGCCACAGGCTGATAGCGTTGAGCTCATCCATACAGACATTGTGCTGTATGGGGTAAGATTGCCAGCTTACTGAGTACCCTTGCGCTTGTAACGTTTGACAGGCAGCTTTTCCCATTGTTATTGGCACCACATTATCCTGTTCTCCGTGAGCCATAAAAATGGGTGTGTTGGCATTGGCAGGAGCCGCTTCTTCAGCCAATAAGGATGGCTCTGCCATGTAGGTAGACAAGCCCATTATTCCCGCCAGAGTATAGTTGAGACGCGGCCCGAGGTGCAGGGCAATAACGCCGCCCTGAGAAAAACCGGCCAGAACGATTTTGTTAGCCGGAACGCCGCTGGCTATTTCCTTGTCTATAAGCTGCGTGACCAGTTCTGCCGATTCGCGGACACCTGCCGAATCGGCGCGCTTATCGAAATCCATTGACTTAATGTCATACCACGCGCGCATGCGCATGCCACCGTTAATGGTAACGGCTCGCTCCGGGGCGTGAGGAAACACAAAGCGTATACCCAGTGCGTCAGGCAATTTCAATTCAGGTACAATGGGGGCAAATCCATGACCAGAATCACCCAGGCCATGCAACCAGATAACCGACGCTTTTACTTCGCCGGCGGGATTTGATTCGATATACGTCAATGCATTAATCATTAAGCTATTGCTTCCTTTATGTTATTCAACACGAATAGTGATAAACCTACCACTGAGTTACACCGCCGACAACTACAAGTGGCAGGCTTTATGAATCTTTATGTCGGCAGTGACTATGCTAAACTTGCGCAAAATTGATAAAAACTATTTCAACGCAACATTAAAGAGCTACATTATGACGCCGCAATTAGGAAATCTGTTCATTCTGGCTGCACCTTCTGGTGCAGGTAAGTCGAGCCTTATTAAAGCACTGCTGGCACGCGAGCCTGATGCGCTGTCTAACCCGAAACAGGTATCGGTGTCGCATACCACGCGTGCACCCCGTCCGGGAGAAGTCGATGGTGAACATTATCACTTCGTCACTCGTGAAGCCTTTGAAGCATTAATAGAACAGCAGGCTTTTTTTGAGTATGCCGAGGTGTTTGGCAACTATTACGGCACGTCACGTATCACCATAGAGCAGACTCTGCATCAGGGGATTGATGTGTTTCTGGATATCGACTGGCAAGGGGCCCGCCAGGTAAAAGCTCTCATGCCAGATACCTGCACTATTTTTATACTGCCGCCTTCGAAGTCCTGTCTAAAAGAGCGTCTGGACAAACGCGGTCAGGACGAGCCCGGTGTTATTGCCAAACGAATGGCCGAAGCGGTTTCCGAAATGTCACACTATAATGAATTTGATTACGTATTGATTAACGATGAGTTTTCGGCAACTTTGCAGGATCTGAGTAGCATTGTGGAAACCCAGCGACTACGAACACAGCAGCAACAAGCTCGCCATCAAGCACTGATAGACAGTTTATTGTCCACTGAGTTGAATTAGTACTACCCAATTGATAGTGGCTTGTTGTATACTACGCGGCCATTTTTTATATATTTTTGTTCAAATCGGAGATTTTCATGGCTCGCGTAACAGTCGAAGATGCAGTAGATAAAATTGGTAACCGTTTTGACCTGGTATTGGTTGCTGCACGCCGTGCCCGCCAAATCGCCACTGAAGGCAAAGATGCTATGGTTGATGTAGGTAATGATAAGCCTACCGTTACTGCGCTGCGTGAAATAGAGCAAGGCCTGGTAACAATTGAAACATTAGAGCAGGACGAATTACGTGATCAGCAAGATGCCGAGCATGCAGAATTTGCGTCGGTAGCGAATATCCTGTCTGACCAGTAATCACGAAAACATCGATTAGCGTGCGTAAGCACTAATTGACGACGCCAGTGTATCTTTAATCAGAAACACTGGCGTTTTTCGTTGGAAACCGGCTCATTTCACCGTATCCTTGAGAAACGCTTGAAATTATTGGAAATACGCAGCAAACGTGTATCTGTTTGAAGGGTTAAAACACAAGATTACCGAATACTTACCGCCTGAACGGGTTCAGCTCGTACAGGACGCTTTTGTATTGGCCCACGAAGCCCATGACGGGCAAATGCGCTCCAGTGGTGATCCCTATATAACGCATCCGGTTGCGGTAACCAGTATTCTGGCTGACATGCACCTTGATCATGAAACCCTCATGGCAGCGCTGCTGCATGACGTGATAGAAGATACCCACTACAGTCAGGAAGATCTGGCTGAAGCGTTTGGCAAAACGGTAGCGGATCTGGTTGAAGGGGTCAGTAAGCTCGACAAGATTGCCTTTAGCAGCAAGCAGGAAGCCCAGGCAGAGAACTTCCGCAAAATGATGATGGCCATGGTGCAGGATATTCGGGTTATTCTCATCAAACTTGCCGACCGCACGCACAATATGCGCACCCTGGGTTCCTTGCGACCTGACAAGCGTCGCCGCATTGCGTTAGAAACCCTGGAAATTTATTCACCTATTGCCCACCGGCTGGGTATCCATGATATTAAGAATGAGCTTGAAGATCTGGGTTTTCAGGCCATGTACCCAATGCGTCACCGCGCACTTAAATCGGCGGTAAAACAGGCCCGGGGTAATCGTAAAGAAATTATCGAAAATATTCGCCAGGAGCTGGCTACGCGGTTGGCCGAATATACCATCGAAGCCACTGTCGTGGGACGTGAAAAGCATTTGTACTCCATTTACAAAAAAATGAAGAACAAAGAGAAGCTGTTCAACGAAGTGATGGATATATATGCGTTTCGTATAGTGGTCAATTCGGTGGATGATTGCTATCGCTCACTGGGTGCTATGCACGGGTTATTCAAGCCCATTGAAACGCGCTTTAAAGATTACATTGCCATACCTCGCACCAATGGTTATCAGTCGTTGCATACCTCACTGGTTGGCCCCCACGGGATACCGGTAGAAGTGCAAATTCGAACCCAGGCGATGGATCAAATGGCTGACAAAGGCGTTGCTGCACACTGGCTGTATAAAGAATCCAGCGACGATACGACCGCGCAGTTGCGGGCGCGTAAATGGATGCAATCGTTACTTGAGTTGCAGCAAAGTGCCAGCTCATCCTTTGAATTTATCGAAAGCGTAAAAACCGATTTGTTCCCCGATGAAATTTACGTCTTTACGCCGGATGGCCGTATTATTGAACTGCCTGCGGGCGCGACAGCGGTGGATTTTGCCTACGCGGTGCATTCCGATATTGGTAATACCTGTGTAGGGGTGCGCGTTGAGCGACGTAACTTTAGCTTGAGTAAACCGCTGGAAAACGGCCAAACGGTAGAAATTATTACCTCACCCCGAGCCAAACCCAATGCCAACTGGCTGAATTTTGTGGTGAGCGCCAGAGCGCGTACGCGTATACGCCAATTTTTGCGTAAACAACGCTCCAAAGAAGCACTTAACATGGGTAACCGTTTACTTCGCCATGCACTTGGGGTTGTAAAACTGGACGATATTAGTCAGCAGGATGTTGATCGCGTGGTGGCTGAAACCAAGCATGATACGTTCGATGATTTACTGATTGATATCGGTCTGGGTAACGAACTCAGTGCCATTGTGGCCCGGCGCCTGCTCGGTGAGAACGAAGACTTGCCCGAGAAAAAAGGCAACGTAGCTATTCGAGGCACTGAGGGGTTGTTGGTTACTTATGCGCGCTGTTGTCACCCCATCCCCGACGATGAGATAGTATCGGTATTGAGCCCGGGTAAAGGGATGACCATTCACCAAAACGGTTGTCCGAATATTCGTAAACTGGCCAAAGAAGAGCCACAGCGAGTGCTGACGATGACCTGGGACAGCGAACCTCAGGGCGAATTTAAAGCGTCACTGCGCATCGAGTTAATTAATCACCAGGGAACGCTGGCTAATTTGACCAACAATATTTCAGCTTGTGATTCAAATATTATTGGCCTGCAAACTGAAGAAAAAGAAAGCAATATTTACTTTGTGGATATTGAGTTAACTACTTACAACCGGGTACATCTGGCCAATGTGATGCGTAAAATCCGCACCATGCCAGAAGTACAACGCGTGTCACGACACAGTCAGTCGCGGCATCATTAATTAATAAATATAAAACAGGATTCAGTATGGCTAAGTCGATTATTCAAACAGATAAAGCACCAGCGGCAATTGGAACGTATAGCCAGGCGGTAAAAGCAGGAACAACCGTATATTTGTCGGGCCAAATCCCACTGGTACCAGAAACCATGGAGTTAGTATCACAGGACTTCGCTGAACAAGCGACCCAGGTGTTTGAAAACCTGAGTGCAGTATGCGAAGCAGCTGGCGGTAAGGTAAATGACTTAGTGAAAGTAAATATCTATTTGCTTGATTTAGGTCACTTCGCAACGGTTAACGAAATCATGGCAAAGTATTTCTCCAAGCCCTACCCGGCGCGTGCTGCTATTGGTATCAAAGAGTTACCTAAAGGCGCACAAATCGAAATCGACGGCGTGATGGAATTACCAGAGTAAGCCCACCGCTAAATCGAAAAATTAGTTGAAAGAAAAAGACCCTAAGCCGGGTCTTTTTTTATTCCGCTGATTTTTTAACTTGAGAGCATGTATGCGATTTTCGATTAAGTTTTTGTTTATTGGACTGTTTTTTACGCTGCAATCGGTTAGTGCTATGTCGAAAAACATCGCATCAGAGGCCAGTGCAGTGAACCCCTTACTCAATGGTATGCCAATACCGGCGGTGACGCTGCATTACCCGGATGGCACTCCGGTGAGTCTGACTGCGCTGACCATGCACAAGCCTGCCATTATTATGTTCTATCGAGGTGGCTGGTGCCCGTATTGCAATCAACAGTTCGCTGAACTACAAACCGTGGAAAAGGATCTTGTGGCGTTGGGCTATCAAATTCTTGCCATATCGCCCCAGGCACCCGATGCTCTGCAGTCTCAGGCACTGGAAAGCGAAATGATGGTAACGCAATTATCTGATGTCGATGTGTCTGCTATCCGCGAATTTGGCGTAGGTTTTTATGTTGATGACAAGACCGCCGAGCGCTACAAAACCTACAATATTGAACTGACTAAAGATGCTACCGGCACACCAGTGCTGCCTGCACCAGCGGTATTTATTGTTGATAAGCAAGGCGTAGTGCAATTCAGTTATGTAAATCCAGACTTTAAAGTGCGCCCTTCTGCCGCACTGATAAAATCAGTGGCAACCGTACTGGCGGCCGAAATAAAGTAATGGGTTAGGCCGAATATACGCTATTCGGCGTAGCCAATATTGTGGCGCTGCATGTATTCAAGCAGCGCTAACGATTCAAAGTTGCTGGTACTTTTTAGCCCAGTACACACACCGGCGCGGTCAGCCTGGTTTTTGTGCTGGCCTAACTTGCGTACACCCTGCACCGACTCTACCTGCAGGGTGATACCCACAATACCCTTCAATAGCTTTTGCCTGTAACCGTTATAAGCGTCTCCCGCCTCCTGTTGGATAAAGTCTGGTTCAAAGGTAGCCATGAGTTCATCCATCGCAGCCAGTAATGCGTCCTCAGACATTATGTGCAGCGTGCCTTTAGCGTGCACGGCAACATAATTCCAGGTAGGTACGTTTGGTTCGCTGGCATACCATTGCGGAGAAATATACGCATGCGGGCCACTGAATACGGCCAGTGCCGGGGTATTGTTCAGCTTGCGCCAATGAGGGTTGCCGCGCGCAACATGGCCAAGCAGAGTTAAAGAATCTCCCTGTGTGTTGACCAGCAGTGGTAAGTGAGTGGCTTGCAGATCATTGGTGGTTAGCACGGCAAACGGGTACTCACGCATAAAAGCGAGCTGTTCTGAGCGCTCTGTAAAAGCAAAGGCGGCGGGTACAAACATAATTAATCAATACAGTGAACCTAAGGCTTTGATAGTACATAATTAACTTCCCCCCACAAAGGGTAATATCGATTTTTCTCACATAGCAGGTAGCAAGGCTGGCAACAAGTGCCGGCCTGTTGTGCAGTTGTGAGCGAGAGTGCTCACCGTTACATTGGTGTAGTCTGGCGATGTGTAGCCTTTAAAAGGGGCGGGCATTGAGCAAGATATAAGCGCGCGGGCACTGGCTTACCCTTTCGTGCTCGCTTTGGCTAAGCGGTTGATTTACACTGCCTGATGACAGAATAAAGAGGGAAGTCTGCTGACTATGCGGTCTGAAATGTCGCTGGCGACAATGCCAATTACCCAGCTCAAAGGCGTTGGGGCAAAAGTGGCTGAGAAACTGGCAAAAATTAACCTGGTAACCGTACAGGACGTACTGTTTCATTTGCCCGCCCGCTATGAAGATCGCACCCGTATTTATGCAATTGGAGATTGCTTGCCATTCACGCATGTGAGCGTAGTGGGTGAAGTCAAATCTGCAGACATTCAGTACGGCAAAAAGCGCATGCTGGTGGTAAAGCTCAGTGACGGTACGGGCACGATATCGCTGCGCTTTTTTCACTTTGGCGCGGTACAGCGCACCATGATGACCCCGGGTAATCGCATTCGCTGTTTTGGTGAAGTGCGCACCGGCAAATGGGGGCTCGAAATGATGCATCCCGAATTTTCGTTGATTGACGAAGACGCCCCGCCCGTGGAAGAAACCCTGACACCGGTATACCCGACCACCGAAGGGGTTAAACAGCTGACGTTGCGTAATCTCACTGAGCAGGCTTTGGGATTGCTGGCCAAAGGCGGTCTGACAGACTTACTGCCTGATGGCATGTATCAACAGCAGGTTAGCTTACTGGAAGCGCTCAGTATTGTGCACAGACCACCGCCCGATGTGGCGTTACAACAAATAGAAAACGGTGAACATCCGGCACAAATGCGATTAATTCTGGAAGAATTACTGGCGCAACATCTGAGCGTATTGAAAATTCGCCAACAAAGTGATGCTCAGCCCGGTATTGCCATCGAAGTGGATCATGAGCTGGTAGGTAAGTTACTCGACCAGCTCCCCTTCTCGCCAACAGGCGCGCAGCAGCGCGTTACAGCCGACATTCAGCGCGACATGACTCAGGGCAAGCCGATGATGCGCCTGGTTCAGGGCGATGTTGGCTCAGGCAAAACCCTGGTCGCGGCGTTAGCGGCGTTGTCGGCCATTGGCGCTGGTTATCAGGTGGCGCTGATGGCACCGACAGAACTACTGGCTGAACAGCATGCTAACAATTTTCGTGACTGGCTGGCACCGCTGGGCATTGAAGTGGGCTGGCTGGCCGGTAAATTAAAAGGCAAAGCCCGGACTGAAGTGCTCGAGCGCCTGGCCAGTGGTGAAGTGCAGATGCTGGTCGGCACCCATGCTATTTTTCAGGAGCAGGTAACTTATAGCCAGCTGGCACTGGTGATTGTTGATGAACAACATCGCTTTGGGGTACATCAGCGTCTGGCACTGCGCGAGAAAGGCGAACAGCAAGGGCGCTTTCCTCATCAGTTAATCATGACTGCGACCCCGATCCCGCGAACGCTGGCCATGACCGCTTACGCCGATTTGGATACCTCTGTGATAGACGAACTGCCTCCCGGCAGAAGCCCGGTTAAAACCGTGGCGCTGCCGGATACGCGTCGTGGTGACGTCATCGAGCGGGTGCGTGAAGCCTGCCAGCAGCAGTCACGTCAGGCGTACTGGGTGTGCACGTTGATCGATGAGTCTGAAGTGTTGCAGTGTCAGGCGGCCGAGGACACCGCTGTGATTCTGCAAACCGCACTTCCGGATTTACGCATTGGTTTGGTACACGGCCGCCTGAAAGCGGCCGAAAAACAAGTGATCACGGCCGCGTTTAAAGCCGGTGAATTAGACTTACTGGTGGCGACAACGGTTATCGAAGTTGGCGTAGATGTGCCCAATGCCAGCCTGATGATCATTGAAAACCCCGAGCGTCTCGGCTTAGCCCAGCTTCACCAGTTACGCGGGCGGGTAGGGCGTGGCGCGGTGGAAAGCCATTGTGTATTGATGTATCAAAGCCCATTGTCGAAAACGGCCACAAAACGCCTTGCGGTGCTGAGGGAGTCGAATGACGGGTTTTATATCGCGCAACAAGATTTGGAAATACGCGGGCCGGGTGAACTTATGGGCACCCGCCAAACGGGGATTGCGGAGCTAAGAATCGCCGACATTGTTCGTGATGCGGCCCTAATACCGCAAGTGCAGGACATTGCAGAGCGGTTATGGCAGGAGTACCCCTCGCGGGCACAGGCTATTATTAATCGTTGGATTGGTGCCAGGGAGCATTATGGTCATGCTTAATTTACCCCCTTTGTTGTTGTCTGCCGGACAAGCTGATGCGCCATCGCCATTGGTGCAATCACTGATTACTCAGGCGCAGAGCCTGGGTATTATTACGACTACCAGTACAAACGCAGAACTGGCTTTGCAAATTCGCGACAATGCGTTGCAGTTGGATGACCTCACTGATGCCAATGGTAAAGGTGTGATGGTCGATTTTTTGTCCGGGCAGAGTGCATATCGACGCGCGAAAGGTGGCGGGAGTAAAGAGCCCATCGCCAAAGCTGTAGGAATGAAAACCCATCAGCCGTTAAAAATTCTTGATGCTACCCCCGGTTTAGGGCGCGACGCGTTTGTTCTGGCGTCACTGGGTGCCAGTGTGACTTTGGTTGAACGTTCCCCGGTGGTGTATATGTTATTAGCCGATGGCTTGCGACGACTCGCGCTCAGTGAGCCAGAGCTTGCCGCGCGCTTTACGTTGCATCATGCTAACAGTCCTGAATATATGCAGCAGCAAAGTGAAAACAGTGTAGACGCGGTGTATTTGGATCCCATGTTTCCACACCGCAAAAAATCGGCGCTGGTGAAAAAAGAAATGCGTTTGTTTCAGGTGCTGCTTGGAACCGATACCGATGCCGACCAGTTGCTCCCCGCGGCGTTACACATTGCGGCTAAACGAGTGGCAGTAAAACGCCCTAATAGTGCGCCTTATCTCGCAGCTCAAAAACCATCGATGGCCATTTCCAGCAAAAAGCATCGATTTGATGTTTATATAAATAACTAAACAGCGAACAGCAAGCTACTATTACAGTAGTGGCCTGCAGATTGTGCAGGCTTTTATTTATTCAATATTGCCATTAAGCTGTTATAGTTAATTGTTATACAAGACTAATTTCCCAGGAGATAAACATGATACAAGTAGGTAGCACTTTGCCTGAAGTCACCTTTGGTTATATTGATGCCAAAGGTAAAACCACCAACCCGCATACTAACGATTTATTTAATAACAAGCGCGTTGTGGTGTTTGCCGTACCTGGCGCATTTACGCCTACTTGCTCCGAAGCTCACCTGCCGGGTTATGTAGCGCTGGCCGACAAAATTAAAGCCAAAGGTGTTGATACCATTATTTGTTTAAGCGTTAACGATGCGTATGTCATGGATGCCTGGGGCAAATCGGCTAATGCCGAAGAAATTATGATGCTGGCTGATGGCAATGGTTATTTCACCAAAAGCATTGGCCTTGATATGAATACCGGTGATTTTGGCGGCGTTCGTTCTGTACGCTACTCCATGCTGGTGGAAGATGGCGAAGTGGTTAAATTAAATGTCGAAGACCCGGGCCGCTTTGATGTCAGCGATGCCGAAACCATGCTTAAAAGCTTGTAAGAATAATGTGCCCGGCGTTATGCCGGGCATCGAACCCATAGATCAATTACATTGTTGATTAGGTTAACTGTGTATTGTTGTATAGTAATCTGTTCGTTGATTATCAAGGATTTTCATAATGTTGTATCGCCTTTTGCCAAGGATTTGCCTGCTGGTTCTGAGTTTAACAGTCATGGCTTGTACTGATGCCCAACCGCCAAATCAAGTGACGGTGACCGGCGGTACTATTGAGGGCTCGATAACTCCGCAGCTTTCAGTATTTAAGGGGATCCCATTTGCCGCGCCGCCAGTGGGAGCGCTGCGCTGGCGTCCACCGCAACCGGTACAACCTTGGCAAGGCGTAAAGCAAACCACGGATTATGGTAACGACTGTATGCAGTTGCCTTTCCCCAGCGACGCAGCGCCATTGGGTAAAACCCCCGCCGAAGACTGCCTCTATGCAAATGTTTGGGCACCCAAGGACGCCGACGGTAGTACGCCGGTATTGGTCTGGTTTTACGGTGGAGGGTTCGTTAATGGTGGTTCATCACCCAACGTTTATGATGGCAGTGAGTTTGCGCACAACGGTGTAATTTTTGTGAGTTTCAATTATCGATTGGGACGCTTTGGCTTTTTTGCGCACCCGGCACTCACCGCCGAAGCAAAGGCGAAAAAAGAAATGGTAGGTAACTATGCCTACATGGACCAAATTGCCGCACTTGAATGGGTAAATAATAATATCGCTGCTTTTGGTGGTGACCCCGACAATGTAACTATTATGGGTGAGTCTGCCGGTGGCGGTTCTGTACTGGCTATGATGCAGGCGGAGCAGGCACGAGGGTTGTTTGACCGCGCCATTATTATGTCTGGCGGTGGCCGTTCACTATTTGGAGACCGTACGGTAACACAGGCCACCGAAGCGTCATTATCGGGTGAACAATACGGCCTGAACTATGCTGAAAAACACGGCATTACCGGCACCGATGAAAATGCACTGGCAGCCCTGCGTGAACTGGATGCCGAAACTGTAGTAGACGGGCTTAACCTGGCTGCGATGTTTAATCCTGCACCAACCGGTAAGCCTACCTGGTCAGGCGCTCCCTTTAGGGACGGTGAGATGATCACCGAGACGATTGGCGATGCACTTAAACAGCGTAACATAGCCAATGTAGATGTTATGGTGGGTGCCACCAGTCAGGATATTGGTGGTAATGCCTTTCAGAATAAAGACGAATTGTTTGCATCGTTTGGCGAGTATGCCGATCAGGCCCGCGCGGCATATGACCCTGACGGCAAGGCACCATTGCAGATGGTCGGCTATGCAGCAGGCCAGGACCGCACCATGCAGGAGCCAGCCCGTTATATTGCAGAGCAACTCACCGCAATGGGCCAGCAAGCCTACTATTACCGGTTTGGTACGGTAGCCCAGAGCAACGACAGTCCGGGCGCACCCCATGCTTCGGATATTCCGTTCTTCTTTGATACGGTGGCCGAAAAATATGGCAATGCGCTCACCGAGCAGGATCAGACGGCAGCGACAACCATACATCAGTACATTGTCAGTTTCGCTAAAAATGGCAAACCTGTCAGTGATGGTGCTGCGCAGTGGCTGGCCTTTGAGCCTGAAAAATCTAACATGCTGAATATGACCCACGACGGTGAAATGCAGCACGGTACAGATCCCTGGAAAGCTCGGCTGGATGCGGTGAAAGCCGCCGTTGATAGCAACAATTAAATCCTATAAAGCGTATTAACCACGCTTCGCCTGACCTATAATACGCCGATTAGTTGAGGGTGATTATTTGGATAAGTCCAGCGTGAATAAGTTTGATGTGATTGTAATTGGCGCAGGGGCCGCCGGGTTATTCTGCGCCGCGGAAGCGGGTAAACGCGGACGCAAAGTCGCAGTGCTGGATCACGCTAAAAAGATTGGTCGCAAAATTCTGATGTCTGGCGGCGGGCGCTGTAACTTTACTAACATGTATGCCAGCCACGAGAACTTCCTCTGTACTAACCCTCATTTTTGTAAATCGGCGTTAAGTCGTTATACCCAATGGGACTTTATTTCTCTTGTCGCTGAATACGGTATTGCTTACCACGAAAAAACGCTGGGTCAGCTGTTTTGTGACGACTCGGCGAAAGACATTGTCGATCTGTTGGTCAGTGAATGTAGCAAACATGGTGTAACCATTACCACTCGCTGCGACATTCAAACAGTAGATAAAACCGCAGACGGTTTTACCTTAATCACCTCAATGGGGGATTACACCTGTGAATCGCTGGTAATTGCCACCGGTGGGTTAAGTCTGCCAAAGCTTGGCGCCACGCCGTTTGGCTATCAAGTTGCCGAGCAGTTCGGACTCAAAGTACTACCTACCCGTGCAGGGTTGGTGCCCTTTACCCTGCACGAAAAAGACAAAACGATTCTGGCAGAACTCAGTGGTGTAGCCATAGATACCTATGCCAGTTGCCACGGCACCACGTTTCGGGAAAACACGCTTTTTACCCATCGCGGTTTAAGCGGGCCAGCAATGTTGCAGATCTCTAATTACTGGCAACCGGGCGACACCTTACATATTAATGCCGCGCCAACCTTTGATGTTGCAGAGAGTTTAGCCGATGCACAATTGAAGAATCCTGATTCTTTAATAACAACCTGGCTCACCAAGCACTTTCCAAAACGCGTAGCAGCGACATTCTGTGAGCTGAATAATTGGGAAAATAAGCCGGTAAAACAGATAAATAGTAAGCAAGCTGACCGCATAGCCGACTTTTTTGCAGACTGGAAAATTCAGCCCAACGGCACTGAAGGCTATCGCACCGCCGAAGTTACCCTGGGCGGCGTCGATACAGATGAACTTTCCTCAAAAACCATGATGAGTAAGAAAGTAGAACAATTGTTCTTTATTGGTGAAGTGGTTGATGTAACAGGTTGGCTGGGCGGCTATAATTTCCAATGGGCCTGGAGCAGCGGCTGGGCAGCAGCGCAATATGCGTGATGTTGTGCAGTGACAATAAAGTTCACGAGTATCAGGCCGAGTGACAACTATTCAGCATAATAAATTAGAGGCCGTCTGACAGTTTCTTCACTTTCACGGACGATTTAACAACTACCTGAACTTGTCGTCCTGATTGTCAGCCTGCGTTGCATTCCTGGGTTATTGAACAGCCATACAAAACCAACAATGTCCGCCCTAGCTTCAAATGATGTTCGGTATTGATAATATTTCGTGCGATTATACTTCAGCTCCCCGAGAGTGTAACCAGCGAAATTTCCAACTACACTCACGCCAATGTTTAAAGCCTTCTGCTTCGTCAACCGTTGATAGACTTTATTATTGAATTTGGTATCGTTGCCAGAATGAAGGGCCACGTAGCGCATCATTTTGCGCTGATGGCTGATGTTACTGTTATTTCAACAACACGAACAACCTTATGGCCAGTGTCCATCGATCTGCCAAAAAATGTTTCTGTTTAATCAATCGAACATGACACATTCAGAACTGTCTTTCTAGTACCCTGGCGAATAGAATAGCGTTGCGGCGACTTTATATCGCCAGGAACTTAACGATAGATCTTTGGTGAAGTACGTTGCCACGTTTCGCTGTTATAAATCGGTTCCATTTTGAATTGGTGGCTTCCGTTTCAGTTTCGCGATTCAACGACAATGCGCATCAGGTTGTTAGTAAAGCAAAAATATTTAGCGCTTGAACGCTAAGGGGAGCCCATAATCGAAGGCATCTTCATGGCGGCTTGCCGTCTCTGGTGGGCTCAAAAAAATGCCAATGCTAATGACGCATGCCTATTGCGAGACGATTGAAGGCGCTCATTAAAGCAATAGCGAAACAGAGGTCACTGATTTCTACATCGCTAAAATAAGTACTTAAAGGGGCGAAAAATTTATCTTCTGCATAACTGCTATCTACATGAACTAAAGATTCAGTCCAAGCCAATGCAGCCCGTTCCCTTGCATCATAAATATCTATAACACGCCACCCAGCCAAACTATCAAGTTTATTATCTGGCACACCTGCATTCCGTAATGAACTCGCGTGCATATTTAAACAAAAAGCGCACCCATTAATTTGTGATATTCTGAGCCAAACAAGCTCTATCAACTCTTGTCCCAAGGGACTTTCATCTAATGCTTTTTTTGTTGACATAAAGCCATGATACGCGTCAGGAGAAAGCTCCCAATAAGGCAAACGAAGCATACTCATATAAAACTCCTTAAATTATTAAAATGATGGGGTAGTATCGAAGGAAACTTCTTCGATTTAAAACCGGCGCAAAAATTCAAACAAACGTTTGTAACCGATAATCTTTAAAATTTTCCTAGCACATACACTGATCGTTATTTGCAGGTGGCAGCTTCAACATCCATGCTCAAAACCAATTGTTCTCGCTGCATATCTAGTTCAACGGAATCCAGAAATGCAGTTCCTTGCAGTGGAAGAAAATGAACGTTTCTGATACCCATGCAATTAAAAGCGACCTTCATATAACTCGTCATAAAGTCTGGTTGCTTAGCATCTTTACCAAGAAAAATCCCCCCTGAAGCTATTCCAATATAAACTGGAAGATCCTTAAGTAAGCCTACCTTTTCACCAGAATCAGTAACTCCGATTGTGCGTCCCATTCGCAGAATTTGGTCAAACCAGGCTTTAAGAACGGAAGGAACCGTAAAATTGTTTACTGGAGTACCAAGGACAATAATGTCGGCATCTTCTAACTCGTGAATTAGCTGTTCTGACAGCGAGAAAGTTTTCTCCGGGGAAGTAATTGATGACTGTGACGAACACAACGCGACGGCGTAATCAGCATCGAGATGTGGTATAGGATACTGACCTAAATCGCGACGTAAAATTCTGGCGTTGGGATACTTCGAAAGAAGCCGGTCCATCATTGCGATCGACAGCTTCCTGCTTTGTGATGCCTTTCTGGGGCTACAATCAATATGGAGTATTTTCACGAAGGTGCTCTCCTGCAATTTGAACTCAAGCGACAACGATTCGACGCGGATCTGCTAAAAGAAAAATATCTTCACGACTACCGCTAGGTGGGTAAATCCAGTCGGTATTTATACTTGTCTTGAGTTCTTTGGCTTCAGCTCCTGATAGTTTAACTTTTCGGTCCCAACCTTCTGTATAGACAGCTCCCCAAGGACCGAGATCAAGGCAAGTTACGTATTTTGGTTGGCTGTACGGAATTAATTCGCTACCCACTAATTCTGCCGCTACATTATGGCCAGCCGAACGGCCGAGGTTCATAGCGTGTTGACATGACATCATGGCATAATTCCCTTCGTCGTCCGTCGCTGCGTAAGCGCAATCTCCTGTAGCGTATACCGTATCTAAGCCCATAACCTTTAAATTTCGATCTACATATAGCCTGCCAAAATGGTCACGCTTGGCTGGAATTTTGGAGGTCAACTCGCTAGCACGAGCGCCCCCCGTCCAAATGACAGTATTAGTGTGTATGTACTCGCCATTTTCTAATTTAACGCCATCATCATCAATCGAGACAACGCCAGACCCAAGTTTCCAAGTCACCCCAAGCTCTTTAAGTGCCTGAGTGATCACTGGCCTGGGACCTTCCCCCAAATCAGGTCCAATATTCTCGTTTCGCTCTATCAATATTACGTTTACGTCTGCGTCTTCTCCGAGCGCTTTGCGGAAACGAGCAGGCATCTCGGCTGCCGTTTCTATACCGGTGAAGCCCGCGCCTGCGATCACCACTGTATTGCGCGCCGATGTTTCGGTACGACTGCTCAAGCTTTTTATATGTGAATCAAGTGCTGCAGCTTCATCAATCTGATCAACATTAAAAGCATATTCTTTCAGGCCACTAATTGGGGGGAGATTAAGGCGGCTGCCAGCGGCAAGAATGAGTCGATCGTATGTAATATCCCTGCTGGGGTTTTTAGATACTGCGTCAGTAACTTTTACAGTTTGATTTTTAACATCAATATCTGCGACTAGACCCTCTATGAAACTCACTCCGGTTTTTTGGAAAATGCGCTCAAGAGGTGCAGTCATTTTCTGCGGGTTGTGTTCGTAAAGTCTGGGGCGAATATGCAACTCTGGTTTAGGTGCAATTAGCGCAATTTCGATGTTTTTATGTCCAACTTGATGAATTAAACGCGCTGCTGAGAGAGAGCTCCACAAGCCGGCAAAACCTGCTCCGATCACTAAGATTCGCTTTTTCATTCGTCTTACTCCTACATAAGTTTTATTCGACGATAGTAAAGGGCTTGCTTTTACACGCCCTGGCTGACTATTGGAAAACTTTGCTTCCAAATTTATAATGGCGACTATATTGGTCGGAGTTATAAAAAGCAACATGTTTCTTTCGCCTTTCATCATTTAAGAAATAATAAATTTCAATTTCAAAGTTAAAGTATATTTATAAGTCACTGTTATTATTTGTTTTTATTTTTATTTCATTAAGTGGGTTCTTGTAAGTTATAAAGCAGAGCTGTATAGTCTGTGTTATAAATCAATAACGCTTAATATTAAACATGGCATATATTGGAACTGGCGTAGAATACGCGTTGCACTGCCTTCTTTGGCTTGTAAATACTGATGATAAAAGGCCAAGCAGTAGAGATCTTGCGGAAATTCAAGGCGTTCCTACTGCATTCGTAGCTAAGATTTTTTCGAAGTTAGAAAGAGCTGGTATCGTGGAGGCTAGTGGCGGAATTAGAGGCGGCTATAGCTTGGCTAAGGAGCCTGAAGAAATAAGTGTTTTAGAGGTTATTGATGCAGTCGAAGGACATAAACCAATTTTTGATTGCAAAGAAATAAGAGGTCGTTGTGCACTTTTCGATAGCGACCCGCCTAAATGGTCAAGTAGAGGCGTTTGCGGTATTCATGCGGTAATGCTGAATGCAGAGAAGGCGATGCGCAATGAATTAGCGACAGTCACTCTTGCATCGTTGTCAGCCAGTGTATTTGGAAAAGGAATGCCTCAGAGTTTCGTGAACGATGTGAAAATTTGGTTTTCCGAGCGACAGATGGCCCGTGAGGATGCGCGGATTTCAGGTATGAGGTCGCGTTCAAAATCAACAAAAGATATTTAAAAAGTGAATAGCTATACGTTCTAAGAAAAGCTGTCATGGTCTAAGAATTTACTCGCTCATAAGCATGACTGCGATTTAAACGGTCGTTGAGGAAAAAATACAGGCTTTCATAGCACCCGTAGGGAGTATACTTAGCTAAATATAAAATAAGTCCGGCATATTATCTCTACACCTCCGTTTAGTTTTCTACCGTGAACGAAGCTCAAACCATCTACTCCTCAGTACAATAAAAAGCAACCAGTGTTGTTGTTAGACTCAATTATTCGTTACGCTTTTTTCCGTTAGAGAGCGCAGGCTTTGATTATTGGAATTTTCCCCTTCCAGCTTAGATTTATGCTGATATAAATCTAAGCTGGCATATTGATATGGACGTTCAGAGCATAATCATTTTGTTAGTCGTCCGATTTAAAGAGATCTTCTAATGGCAGAAACTCTTGTACTATGCATCCACGATACGCAAGGTTCTCGCTATCTGATAAATGGTGATCAATTACCATAAATTGACGTACACCGTTGTTAATATTATCCCCCATGAGAAGCGCTATTAAGGACTCGGGAAAGTATTTTTAATACGACGCAGGGATAGTCAGATCACCTGCACCAACCTAGCTTTAACTTTTGCTATTGGGCAACGTATAATTCGGTGTCTGCCCTCAGACTTAATTAACACGGTCAGGATATCATTCAATTGACATAACATGTCGCTTGGATATGTCTGACTCGCGTAAGGTGCCTATTTACAAGAGAAGGCCAAGATTGCTAACTTGCTGTTGAAATTCAGCGGGATTATGACTACGGGCTATGATTTTGCCATCTCTTACTATAATAAGAGTTGGGACGTGGCGGACATTAAAGCCAAGAAAGCTGTTGCCGTTGTCGTCAATAACAACGTCGGACGTGAAGCCATATTTCTGTTTATACTTTTTCAGGGCAGCGTTATCTGTCCATAAATGGTTCACAACATGTCTTACCGTAATATTTTCACCAAAGTTGGCATTCGATATCCATTTTTGTCCAGCTTCGCACTGTTTCGCTGTCCCAGGGCGTGTGTCTGCCAGATACCAGTCACACCATGTTGCTGAAAAAAATAGCACCACTGTGCCGGTTTCGGGCACCGTAATATCAAGGTTATTATTTTTAATATGCAACGCTGGTAACGTGTCGCCGGTGCTGTTGGCCAAAATAGATAGCTTTTTATCTAATGCATCGTCGGCAGTATGCCCTGTGTAAACAATGTCACCTGAAGTATTGACTAGCACACTATAGGGCGTACCTTGAAGCCCAAGTGCCCGCGCCAATTCACCCCTATTGTCGCGACTAACAGGCATGGTTAGACCAAAGCGATCGACTACGTTATCGATATCACGGTCATTCTCATTGAGGTCGATATTTACAGCTATAACGTTAATTTTGTCACCCAGTGTTTTTTGCACGTGTTCAAAATGTGGCATCTGCTCGATGCACGGCTTACACCACGTGGCCCAGAGCTTTATATACAGCGGCTTTTCGCCAATAAGCGGTGCGAGTGAGTGAACGTTGCCCTGCACGGGTATAAGAGATGCTGAAAACTGCGATGATTTGTCGGCAGCATAAATATAAGGGGCAAGAATTATAACGCTTGCAGCAAGTAACAATATTCTAAACTTCACAATCTATCCTCCAATCTGCTATTCATCAATAAGTATTTACTGTATTTTGGCTCTTTGAAAGTACCAAAATTATAGAATTTTATGGATCCAGATTTATCGCTGCCGTTGAATATCACGTTGAGTAAAAGTGAAAAACGTGTAGAAGGGCTGACACGTCAATTACGTGAGGCGATTGTGACTGGGCGATTAGTGGCGAACATGGCTCTGCCGTCTAGTCGTCAACTAGCTTCCCAGTTAAACGTTTCTCGTAATACGGTACTCAGCGCCTATGATAGGCTGACTTCTCAGGGGTTCTTGTTCGCCCGAAAAGGCGCTGGCACCTTTGTATCACCAAATGTAACTACCCCACAGTTAAAATCTGTCAGTAAAGTCAGCCCCACTAGAGTAAGTGTTGTAGAGCACTGGTCGCATCGACGACTGTCTGACATGCTTTTAGATCAGCCCCGTTCTGACATAGATTTTCGAATTGGATATCCGGAAACTCGCTACTTCCCATTTTCAGATTGGCGACGATGCCTGGCGCGAGCGCAAAGACAAGAAGAGAAGGATGGTATGAACGATGCTAACCCTCAAGGGTTCCGCCCACTGCGGATTGCGTTAACCGGTATATTATCTCGGAATCGGGCAATCGCATGTCAGGACGATGAACTGATTGTAACGCAAGGCACGCAGCATAGCCTGACTCTCATTGCCACAATACTTGTGAAAGTTGGCATTACGCGAATTGCAATGGAATCTCCAGGATATCCAATGGCCAAGTACTTGTTTGAAGCAGCGGGTGCTCATGTCATTGATGTACCCATAGACAAACATGGTATTTGTGTAGACCAAATCCCCCAAAATATTGACTGTGTTTATGTCACTCCTTCACATCAGTTTCCTATGGGGATGCCGTTATCACTGGAACGCAGAGCAGCTTTACTTTGTTTAGCTAAAGAAAGGGGGATGGTAGTCATAGAGGATGACTACGACAGTGAAATACAACTCTCGCGCACTCCCATGGATGCGATGAAGACTATGGATAATCACGGAAGTGTGTTCTATCTCGGAACATTTTCAAAAGTAATGTATCCCGGAGTTCGCACGGGGTTTATTCTCGCCCCTGCTTGGGCCAAAGAGGCACTTATAACGGTGCGTTTTTTGCACAGCTGGTGTAACCCGATCGTAATTCAACGCGCATTGGCAGACTTTATTATTTGCGGACATTTAAGGCGACATATTGCTGCGATGTCACGCCGCTATCGTTTACGTCATAAAATATTGTTCCAGGCTATGCAAAAACAGTCGACCTGGTTTACTGCGGTTTCAGTGCGAGCAGGTGTTCATGCAACGTACTTAGTTGATCCATCGGTTTGCGCATCAACGCTCAGTGAGCATGCAGCGCAGGTGGGTATCGGTGTTCGCGCGCTCTCTCAATTCACGGAACCACGTTTATCAAGCGATATACCAGTCCCAAATGCTTTAGCATTTGGCCTGGGTTGTGTAAACAGCAAAGATATTAGTAATGCAGTCTTTAAGCTTGCGGATATTGCCCAGCAAATAGCTAAAAAATAAATCACCTTATACTTGTCCCTGAAACATCAACGGTTTTGAATCATTGCATCATTTTCCGCGTCGATATAAATACCCAAATGAAAGGGCGAACAGTGTGACTTGCTATTCAATCAATTATTGCAATACACAGGTTTAGAGCCCCGAGAAAAATACCAGGCAAACTATGCTGTTACCCAGTATTTAAACGCTTTACATCTTCACAACTTTTAATAATTTTGTAGAGAGTTAGAGACTACCGGTCTGAGTCCCCAAAGTCTGTAGTTTGTAACTTGATAGTGTGAGCTGTTCACTCGATTTCTAAAATAGTTCTTAACTCGACATTCTTATTTTTTATCACATCGCTAAGATAATAATTCTTTAGTTCTCTGACAAAAGCTTCGCTCGCGTCATTGAATATGTGTTTCAATCGGCATGCTGGTACGATGTTGCAATGTGGGCTTGTACAATCAATTATGTTAAGCGTTGGTTCTAACAGAACCACGATATCTCCAACATTAATGGTTTCAGGCTGCTTTAGCAGCTTAAACCCTCCTCGCTGCCCCCGTTTTGTCTGGATAATTCCTCCCCGAGCAAGTTGGTGTACAACCTTGTTTACTACGTTGCGCGATATACCATAAGCCTCGCTGATTTCATCTATGTTTGCTAAGCGATTAGCGGGGAGTAAAGCAATATAAATTAGAACTCTAAAACCATAATCCGAGAATTTTGTAAGTTGCATATTATTTCCAGTTGACAGCTTAATTTTAAAGGTACATTATAAATGCATGTTTGTAAAGTGGCGAAAAATCATGAGCGTCATATCTATTTTAAGAGCAGCCAATACAGGGATGGTGTTAACTTTTCTACTATTTATTTCAGCGGTCTTACTTACTTATGTCGTAGACATGAATATTCCGCTGTATACAACCGTCTTTTTACACCTAATGCAGATCATAATGGCCGGGCTCTTCAAAGTCGCTTACGTTGTAAGGTTAGTATCGTTAAAAGAACTTGGCTATGAAGTTAGATAGTCTGCATTTGCCTCAGAGTCAATTCCGCTTTTTCTGTCCGGGGATTTTATTTTTAATTCAAGGTTAGCTAAAAAAATTTTGTCAAAATTAATACATGCATTTTATATGCATGTTAACTAAGGGTAGGGCTTATTATGTATGTTGCTTTTGTAACCGGTGCCAATTCCGGAATGGGTTTCGAGATTGTAAATCGGTTAGCCAAGAGGAAAGACTTTAGTGTAATCGCTGGTTTTCGAAGTGAAGAACGTTCCAAGTCATTACTTGATATGGAAAAAAGCACTGATAATTTATATGCAATAAAATGCGATGTGAACGATTCCGAAAGTTTGGATGCAGTATTCGCTCATATCAAAGCTAAATTTAACAAACTTGATGTGCTGATAAACAATGCGGGATATGGCTATGTGGCTCACATTGAATACACACAGGAACAGCACGTTTTTGAACAATTCAATACTAATGTATTTGGGCCAATTAGATGTATCAAACTTGCGATTCCGTTGATGCGTAACGCAGGTAGAGGTCACATCATTAATATAACCTCATTTCTGGGTAAAATGGGTCTGCCATACCTATCTGTTTATAATGCATCTAAATATGCGCTGGAGGGCCTGACAGAAAGTCTCAGATATGAACTTTCGATGTTCAATATTAAAGTGAGTAGCATTGCTCCCGGCTTGCACAAGACTGGCTTCGCAAATAATGGGGCCGTGGTGCAACAACCTTCAAATGAAAGTTATTATCAAAATAAAGATAAAGACTTTGTTAGCAAAGTAGTTAATTCAATAAACTCTGGTAGTAACCCTAAGCAAATTGCGGACGCGATTGATCACCTACTGTCAACGAGTACTAATGTTGCAACCACTCTGGTCGGTGAAGACGCAGTACACCTATTAAATATGCGAAATGAGCTCACTTTTTGCGATTTCGAGCGTCATGTTTCCACACTCTTCGAAATTGAATATCCAACGAATGTTGGCTTTACCTTCTAGTGAATTTAATCATGTATGGTTTTGTAAAAACGTTCAAGGCTCCGTTTATTTTATCTTATGGAGCTTTCTTTCTAATTTTAGTGCTATGGAGCGTCGCTATTACAGGCGGTACGCATAGCGACGCTAGTTATACGCACACCTATTGGCACGCCCATGAAATCATCTACGGAGTATGGGCGTTGGGAATGTTCGGCTTCATTGCCACAGCTGCGCCAAAATGGACGGGAGAAAGAGTGCTAGCCAGTCATCTAACGTTCATTGCAGTTGTTCTTTGGACCACTTATCGAAGCTCATTTTTCTACATATCTGATGACCACCAAATTTATTTCTCGATAATTTGTTCCGTCTGCTGGTGGTGTTTCAGTAGTTTCATGATCGCCCGGTTAGTCGTTAGACCTAGACACACAAGAGGTATATTCATTCTAATCCTCTATGTATTCATCGCTACCCAGGATATTGTGTATCTGGTACTGCAAGCTATTGATAATAGTGAAAAAGCAGCAATAGTAATTAAATCAACGATACTATTTTATACTTCACTTATCGGTATTGTATTCAGCAAAATATATCCGTTCTTTTGTATGAAAGCGCTCCCGTCGTATGAAAAGAATGACATGCGGTTCATCAATACTACTACTGCCGTTATTTCTGTAATAGGAGCAACGCTCTATTTGTGTTCATCAGTTTTTACCTTACCTGTCGCACCAGGTTGGGTAATGATCCTTGTTGGCATGCTTAATTGGAAAAGACTACACCTATGGTCAGATAGAAGCATATTGCGTAATGCCATGCTGCTTTTTCCTTTTATTGCAATGCTAAATATCGCTACTGGCTTAGTGATATTGGGGGTCACAAATATATTGTTGCCAGCTTATTTCACCGATGTTCTTCATTTTATTGCTATCGCAGGTATCTCGTTAATGTTTTCTACAATAATGTTGCGTGTCTATCTCGGTCATACCGGCAATAAAATTGTCGCGAACCTATGGGTTAAATGTTCATTTGCGTTGTTTGTTATCGCTGGCTTATTGAGATCATTATTCACACTTTCGAATTATGAAACGCATTATCTAATACTCTCGGTTTTTTCGTTGATTTCAGCCTCGCTGATTATCCAGTTTCAATTCATTTACATTTCAATAAAAAAGGTCTGATTTTATGCTAGATGCAAAAACGATTTCGTTAGTTAAAAGTACCGTCCCCCTGTTGGAAAATGCAGGAACGGAAGTCACTAACTATTTCTACAATAGAATGTTCCGAGCACACCCGGAATTAAAAAACATTTTTAACATGAGTAATCAAGTTTCGGGCGCTCAGCAATTTGCGTTGTTCTCTGCCGTAGCCGCATACGCCAAACATATCGACAATTTGGGTGAGCTATCCGCTTTGATAGAGCGCGTTGCTCACAAACATGCGAGCATGTATATAAAACCAGAGCACTATCCAATCGTCGGAGAACATTTAATTGGCACGTTAAAGGAACTTCTTCCAAACGAATTTACACCTGAGGTAGAAGATGCATGGGTTATAGCTTATCAGTTCCTTGCGAACGTTCTCAGCAACAGGGAAGAAGAGATATATTGCAGTAATGATTCAAAATTTGGTGGCTGGAGAGGAGAGCGAAGGTTTTTAATAACATCTATTTCAGACGAATCTGAATTGGTGAAAAATATCACATTAACCCCCGAAGATAGAAAAAGTGTCGTTGCGTATCATCCTGGCCAATTTATTGGTGTCAAGGTACATCCTGGTCACTGTGAATATGACGAGATTCGGCAATATTCTTTATCTGATCGTCCGAGTAACGATTGCTACAGGATTAGCGTTAAAAAAGAATCCATCCCACAGCCCGGACTTGTTTCAAACTTCTTCCATGACGAAGCAAAAATTGGGGATGTTGTTGAACTCTACGCGCCCACGGGAAATTTTATATTAGCTGATGATAATAAGCCGATAGTTCTAATATCAGCTGGTGTCGGTGTAACGCCTATGATGTCAATTCTCGAACATCTCAATAATGAGAAGCAGAACAATCACTGCGTTTTTTTGCACGCATGTGAAAACCTTCGTCAGCATTCATTTAAAACGAGGGTACAGGAAATTGCTAAAGCTAATTCTAACGTAGTTGTAAAAACATGGTACAGGCATGCGGCAGAAGGAGCTAGTTTTGATGGTTTGATGGACTTAAGCGATGTTCAGGGTGAATTGCCACTTAAGGAAGGAAGATTTTACGTCTGTGGTCCAACTGCTTTTATGGCATTCATTCGTGGGCAGCTTTTGAGTTTGGGAGTAGCCGAAGCCCAGATGGTATTTGAAACTTTTGGTCCGCATAAAGATATTTGAGACGCTTTGAGATAATACAATAATAAATTGCGGCCAATAGATTGGCTGCAATTTAGCAGGTATCTGGCATTGTTAGTGTAGCCCGCATTCAAATGTCATAGTTAAAGCTCAGCCGGTTCAGGCCTGGCTCTTATTCCCTGCACAGACATCAACACCTTAAAATCCTGCATTTTTACGCTAGCTGAATGCATGAATCCTTCTGAACCATTGATAGATTTGCGTTAAGGCGTTGCATAAGCGTTTTTTACATTCTATGCTGCTATCTCGTTTATTAGCCTGGTAAAGTAATGAAAACAAAGTTAATTTTAATAGGATTTGCGTGTATCGCATTATTCGCCTGTGCCGATACCAGCACTTCTGCAAAGGTTATTTCCGGTGCCGGCATTTCAACTCCGATCGACCCCTTTGAACAAAATGCCAAATTAGGTCGTGGTATTAACTTAGGTAATGCCCTTGAGGCACCTAACGAGGGTGACTGGGGTGTAACGCTGAAAAGCGACTATTTTAAATGGTTAAAGTCAAAAGGCTTCGATAGCGTAAGAATTCCGGTGCGCTGGTCTGCCCATACGACCGAGTCAGCGCCATATACTATTGATGAACGCTTTTTCAAGCGTGTTGATTGGGCCATTGAGCAGAGTCTGGCCAATGATTTAATGGTGATCATCAATATTCACCACTTTATGGAGATTTTTGAGGATCCGGCTGCCGAAGAAGCAAAATTTCTGTCTATGTGGCGACAAATCGCAACCCGCTATGCAAACCAACCAGCGGGCGTGATATTCGAAGTGTTGAATGAACCCCACAAAGAACTGACTGCTGCACGCTGGAACGATCTGCTCCCGAAAGCCATTAATGTTATACGCGACACCAACCCACACCGTACCTTGTTTATTGGTGCTGCGGAATGGGGGGGCGTGCCTGGGTTGCTGAAGTTAGACATTCCTGAAGATGACAATTTGATTGTTACAGTCCATTACTACGAACCGTTTAAATTTACTCATCAAGGCGCCGAGTGGGTAGAAGATGACAATGCTGATGAGTGGCTGGGCACTCAATGGACAGGTACGCCTGCCCAAGTCAACGACATACGGGAACACTTTCAAACCATTGTAGATTGGGCCGAAGAGCGCAATTTACCGGTTAATATTGGTGAGTTTGGTGCCTACAGCAAAGCCGACTCAGCATCACGTGCCAAGTGGAGCAGTGAAGTCGTGCGTTTTGCGCTGGAAAACAATATGAGTTATCACTACTGGGAATTTGCGTCTGGGTTCGGTATCTACAATCCACGTACTAAAAAGTGGGATACACAGTTACTCAATGCGTTAGTGAATACTCAGGTTAATTAACTAAAATATCCCATAAAAAGCGTATTCGGTAACAGGCACAGGTAAACCACCGGATGCGCTTTATTCAACCTGTATGGGCGGGTAAATACATCTCGCGGTTAGTGCTGAATCATGCGGCAACATAGAAAGTGCAGTATCGTTTAGTTGGCAAACAATCGCGCCTGCAAACCAACCAACATGTCGCCGACATTCCGCAGGCACAAAAGTCTGCCCAACTGCCCTAATAACGCTGCTGTAAAATACAGACCCTAATGACCGCGCTTTTATACTCTATTTGTTGTCCGTTAGGGTAATACATATATCTGACAGCAATGTATAACGTTAAAAGCGTAAGACACAAAAAAGCGGTAGGTAACGAAATGTTACTTTACCGCTTTTAGCGTCTGGCTATTCATCTTCAAAAAGACGCCAGGCAGTATGCTATGCATGCTGCCTGGTATTCTTATTGCCTTTATTACAACGTGAAGTTAACGCCCATAAAGAATGTCCGACCGCGAGGACCAGTTGGCCAGGCTTCCTGTGTGGCAAACGGTTTTTCGTTAGTGATGTTGTTAACCCCACCGAATACGGCCAGATTGTCATCAACCTGATAATTCACGTTATAGTCATGAATAACAGTGCTACCGAAGAAACCGCTGGCATCACCGTAAATTTTGTTAGCATCACCCAAACCGAGGGAGCTCTCTACCTCACCGTAGGCCTGACGGCTTTGATAAGTGGTTTGGATGGCCATGTTCAGATCGCCGTGAGTCCAGCTAAACTGAACATTGCCCGCCGTTTTTGGAGACTGGATTTCTTCCAGGCCCACATCGTTATCGGCAGGATCTGTAGGGTTAAAGTAACGGTTTAGCGATTTCTGACGGGTACCCACAACCTTAATACCAAAATCATTTTCGCCCACAGTAAACATATAGTTTGCTGAGAAATCGATACCTTCGGCTTCGACACGGGCGAAGTTAATTTCACCAGTCGTTAAGTCATTTAAGCCCCCATCAGCGCGACGTCCAAACTGGCTACAAAAACCGAGAGCAGGATAGTTTGGCGAGTCATAACAACCGTCCAAAATATCGCTCGCGTTTACAGCAGAGATGGCATCTTCGATTTCCACGTTCCAGTAATCGGCGGTGAGTGTTAACCCTTCAATAAAACTGGGTCTGAATACTGCACCAAATGTCACGGTTTCTGCAGTTTCAACGTCCAGTTCGGTATTACCGCCTGATGTACCGGAGAAGCGGGCCGATAAAGGGTTTATCCAAATATAGTTACCATCTGCATCCAGAATGTCAGATACCGGAACCCCCGCTGCCTGTAAACCGGCCACACAGTTTGCCTGACGCGATGTGGTACCTGTATTGATATTAGCCGGGTCGCAAGGGTCTTCATCCAGATCAACAGTAATTGGTAACTGAGGATCAAACAATTCTGTAATGTTAGGTGCACGTACCGCTTCAGACACAGTACCCCGTAAGTTTAAGTCTTCTACCGGGCTGTATGACACACCTACCTTCCAGGTAGTGGTTTGGCCAAGGGTAGAGTAGTCAGATACGCGAACAGCACCGTCCACGGTAAATTCGTAGGCAAAGGCTCTGTCCATAAAGATCGGCAGGCGTACTTCTAAAAAGGCGTCGATGACATCGTACTCACCTTTGGTATTATACTGGCGCACATTGTCTATGCCGGTTAAGAAATTTAACCAGGGCGACACCGTGCTAACCTGCTGGCCTGCTGTATAGGGTGTACCTTCTGGCAGTATACCGCGGGCTAGTGGGTCAAGCTGGTTATCACTCGTTTCTTCGCGATACTCAATGCCGGTAGCATAACCTAACGAACCGTCCAGCACGCTATCAAGAAACTCAAACTGACCTACACCGGTAAGGCTAACCACAGTTTGGTCAACGAATAACTCATCCTGCATTCTGGCAGTAATAAAATCCTGTGCTTCCTGGCTGGCAGCAAACAAGCCGAAAGGGTTAAGCGGCGCACACTGGCCATCGCCAGGTGTAAAGGTGTAATAGCGGTCACTGGAGTAAGCGCCGTCCGCATAGCCATTGCCGCCTACAAAGTAATCAATTTCGTACGCTGCGGTTGGGTCGAGATCAGAGCGGCATACCGGGTTGCCATCCGGACCGGTGGTTACATCCATCGCCGCAAATACTCTGTCGGTTATTTGTTCAGAGTAATTAGTTGTGTTAGTGAATCTACCATAGTTGACGGAAAACTCTAATGAGTGATCGTAGGCGTAATCCCACGTTAAACCACCTACAAAACGATGGGTTTCACGAATATACTGAGTTTCATCGTCATCCCAGCCTATAGCATCCTGGGTTAACAACAGGCCGCCGGTCTGGGCAACTACTGGCTGCATTTGGTCAGGAATAAACGGGTTGTCAGCCTGAATAAACAGGGTGTCGTAGTAAGAGTCATATTCGGCATAATAATTGGTTTCTGCTCTTACATATTTGGCTTCGAAGAACCCATTGAGTTCGTCAGTAATCTGGTAATTACCGTTTAAATTAAGAATCAATTTATCGGTATTAGGCATTAAAGTATCGTTATCAAAATTAAACTTTGCGCCGTTACCACCACTACTTAATAAGCTGTTATATATAGGACCGTCCTGGTTAACGCTAACGGTGCCATCCGGATTGGTGATCCAGCAGCCGGCCAGGTAACCGGTACGACCCGCCAGTGACTCCTGACAGTCGGCAATACCGTTATTGTTAATATCGACATAAGTGGTGCTACGACCACCGAAGGTGGGTGCGATTGAGCCTTCGTTAGAGGTTAGCCAGTAGCGTATGTCGCTGGCCAGAATTCGGGTATCATCGTCAGGGCTGGTGGGTACGACTGACGATAAACCATTGTTACGCGACCAGCTTCGATCGCCGTGTAAGAGCTCTTCTTCTTGCTCCAACGATGCGGTGAAAACAATATTACCTTTACCGCCGTCAAAGTTTTTACCAAAAGCCGTATCTAACGCAAATGAACTACCGCCAGATGACTCTGGCACAGCACCTGTTGCATTAATTTGCACACCTTCAAAGTCGTCTTTTAAGATAAAGTTAACCACACCGGTTACGGCATCAGCACCGTATACCGCAGAAGCACCACCTGTGGTCACTTCAACACGTTCAACCAGTGCTCTTGGAATGCTACCAACATCAACAGCCTGAGAACCACGGAAACCTGCTACATGACGGCGGCCATTAACCAGAACCAGCGTTCTGTCGGCACCAAGACCTCTTAAATTAAGCGAGTTTGAACCGGGATCGTTTGTTGCACTGGTGTTAGAGTTTTCTGACGTGACAGAGCCGATCAACGCAGGAATATCGTTAACGATGTCAGCCAGGTTTAGTTCACCTGACATGGCAATGTCTTTGGCACTTAAAGATTGAACCGGTACCGAGGAAATGATATTGGGATCGGTAGGAATTCGCGATCCGGTAATATCGATAACTTCGACCGCTTGTAATTCTTCTTCCTGAGACTCCTGTGCAATCGTATTGCCTGCGTAACTCAGTCCGAGTGCAGTTGCGATGCATAACGAAACGGCAGAGCGCTTTGCGTTATGTTGATGCTTGTGTGTACCCATGGTGGTTTCCTCAACAACTTATTTTATTATGCTTTTTATATGAATAAGCAAATGACACAGCATACTTTATGCCAGTGTGAACAATTCCGCTGAGGGCGCAATATACGCGCAGTGGCAAGACCAGTTGTCTCAAGATTGCTTATTTATAGAGCAACGCTTTGCACTGCAATAGTGCGCAAAGTGTTATTGCATGGCAGGATCGTTAACTATTTATAGAAAATGGTTTTAGAGAGTTACCCTGGCGAGCAGCTTTGCTCCAATACTGAGCGTGACAGGCTTTCTTGTAGTTCACTGAGATAAGGTGCTAGCGGTTCCCAGGCACCAAGTCCTTTAGTATTAATGGGCTGTCTTACCTGCTCGCTGCTCGCGGTATGAATAGCTCTGTCAGTGTTATGAAAGTTCAGACAATCTTGTTCGTAGTTTACGCCGACATGCTGCAATATTTGTGCGATGTGCTTCTGCGGCGAGTGAACCAGCGCTTCGTATTGCACGGTTAATACCTTGCCTGGTAATACCGTTGCCCAGTGGTCCATTAAGCTAATATAAGCATTATAGGTTGCGCCGATGTGCTTAAGGTTGTAGCTAAAATCTACGCCCGAATGAAAATATTGTTTATAAAGGCTCAGTCCGCAGTCCATGGGGTTACGCCTTACATCAATGATCACGGCGTGTGGCAGAATTTTGTGGATAAGCCCTATCAGCCTGAAATTAAAGGGTTGTTTGTCGGTAAAAAACTGGCAGTTGGTAGAGCGGAATAATGCGCCCTGGTCGATATACGCCTGACCAAAGTGCGACAATGCTTCAGGCGTGAATTTACCAATAGCCTCTGACAGGCCAGCGTTATGGTGTTGCAGCGCATACTGGTGCGCATTGCTTTCAATACAGGGTAGAGTAGGCTGCTCTATGGTGCCTTCAATTTCGCTGTGACTGGCAAGCATTTGTTCAATGAGTGTAGAACCAGAGCGTGGCAGACCCACAATAAATATCGGTACACAAGCCTTATTAACGCGACTGGCCTGTGTTGAAAGCACTTCCTGAGTATAGGACTTCATGCGCACTGCAAATTCGTTTTGCATAAGCTCCGGTCGATAATGAGCAGAATCTGTAAGCTGGTTTGCGTTGTTGTACAGCGACATGGTTTGCGCCGGGGTGCTGGTGTTTTCACTCAGTTTTGCAAGGGCAAAAGCCGCGACACTTTTTACCTGTTCAGGTACATTGGTCTGCAGTAGTGATTCGAGTTGCCGTTGATCATCGGCACTAAATACATAGTTTTTAAAGTCTGCCAGTGCCCACCATGCCTCAGCGTTGTGAGGGTTCGCCTGCAAGCTCGACTGCAAATATTGAATGCTCTCGCTGCGTCGCCCCAAAATACGCAATGCCTGACCTCGCCTTAAATCAAGCTGGCTCTGTTTTAGTTTATCATTACCACTGTAAGCGTTAGCTCGCTGACAACATTCGAGTAGCTCGTTATACTGGCCATACTTAAAGAACAGTCCAATAAGCGCCCATAAGGTATCAAAACACTCATCCAGTTCGGCTAACCCTTTTGCTGCAACGATGGACTTCGCAAAGTATCCGGCTTTTATATAACTGTCTGATAACAGTTTGCGCAGGGTTAAATTAGCCGGCATATGCACAACAGCCTGCTCCAGTATACTGATACTTTGCAGCGGCATATTATTGGCCAGAGCGATACTCGCCAGGGTAAAACAGGCTTTAGGATGATGCGCTTGCTTGTTAAGCATCTGCCGGGCTATGTCGGCGGCAACATCAGACTGGTTTTGCTGCATACATTGCTGAATGCGCTGAAAGTCCTGTTGCAATGGATCGACGTTATCGGCGTGTTGAGCAACTTGGAGCGACTCCTTTTTATGCCCAACTTCGAACAAACATCTGCTGAATAGTAACCAGCCCTGATAAAATTTCGGATGTTGCTGTACGGTCTGATACAACAGCTTGATTGCGTCGGTAAGCTTGCCAGCCGCGATGAGTGTATTAGCCTGTGTTAACAATGACTGAGTAAGATCTTGCGACATAAGTTGGTTAACCAAGCAATGGAAGGTTATTTACTGAAAGAGCAAAAAAGGCTACCAGCTATTATTTCACTCTGCAACCAGGCCAGCAGCAAAGGAACATGGCAACGCAGATTGCGTTTCAAGCATGCAAACAGTCGCTGTGTGCCATCGGCTGACAAAAACCGGCTAAAGACTGCTAAAAAAGTGTTCCGCGAAGCTGAACGGGCCCTAATGATTCATGTTGCACAATCTTTGGCGCATATTCGTCAGTAACAACATTAAGCCAAATGCTCATTGAAAAATTTCAGGGTACGTTGCCAGGCTAGCTCGGCCGCGTCCGGATCGTAGCGACCAGTGGAGTCATTATGAAAACCATGGTTGGCAGCGGGATACATGTGCATAACATAATCCACGTCATTGGCTTTAAGATCCGCTTCGTAGTCAGGCCAGCTTGCATTGACCCGCTGATCGAGTTCTGCCAACTGAATGAGCAGTGGCGCCCGAATATTCTTTCGTAGCGTTTTAGCGGCTGGCGTACCGTAAAAAGGCACACCGGCATTCACTATATCAGGCACGGCTGCGACCAGCATATTCACGATGTAGCCACCAAAACAAAATCCCACGGCGCCAAGTTTGCCATTGCCTGCCGGATGCGCCTTCAAAAAGGTTGCAGCAGCAATAAAGTCCTGCTCAATGTTAGCCCTGTCCAGAGAGCGCTGCATTGTTCGACCTTCATCGTCGTTGCCGGGATAGCCACCAAGGGGGTGCAGTGCATCAGGTGCGAAGGCTATAAAGCCGGCTTTTGCGGCGCGTCGCGCCACATCTTTAATGTAGGGGTTTAACCCCCGGTTCTCGTGTACTACTAATATCAAAGGAGCCTTAGTAGTTAAATTACCTGGTGTAACTAAGTAGCCTTTGCCTTCGCCATGGCCTTTTTCAGAGGGAAAAATTTCGTAGCTGGCTGTGATGTCTGGATCATTAAAGGATACCTGTTCGGCCAGGGCGTAGTTTGGGAGTAAAGCAGAAGAGAGCACCGACATACTGAAGCCCAAGGCGGCCAAACTGCCCAGTTTGGCCAAAAACGTGCGCCTGTCTATGAGCCCATGGGCGTATTGATCATACCAGTCAAAGGCTTCTTGTGGGATGACGTGGGGTAATTCGTTTTTATTGTTCGCAGCCTGGCTCATAGCGGTTTACCTGTCGGTTACACAATTGATTAAATTTTGCTTTATACCAGTATGGGGCAAACACTCGCTGCGATCACAAAATATTTCGACATTCACGAAACGTGTGTTGGCGCTGGGGCCTGCGACACTGAATTTCCCCGGGGCGTTGAGGTCATCGCGGCCAGATTAGCAAAACAAAAACGACTATTGCGGCTTTCTGACTTCTTTTAATTGACTCATGTAGCGGCAACGCATGGAGATGTACATCAACAATCTGTTGCTATTGAAAACAATTATCGCCAAAAAGAAAATAGAATGTAACAAAATTACAGCTGTAACGTGAATTGCGCCATTAATTTGCTTTAAATGTAATTAAATTACGAAAAAAACTTTCAAAATAGAATTTATAGTGCATAATATAACCATTGAAAGGCAAAACTGTTTATTTATTACATATTGAGGATTCATTATGAAACTTTCTACATTAGCGATTACTTTTACACTTGCTTTAACTTCAGCACAGACGTTTGCTCAAAAAGTTGTTTTTAAGCCAGCAATGGACAACCTTGAGACTAAAGCATGTTTGACAGCTGCTAACGACGGCTACTTTGCGGCACGTAAGTTAATTCGTAAAAGCGGTTTAGACTTTGCTACTTTTTCTGCGACCGTATCTTGTAACGGCGTTAGCCTTAAAAAATTCGCTAGTCAATACGTTGACAACACTGATACTGCTGCCTCGTCGTTTGCTTTAGTTGCAAAAGATGGCGATGTTGCAACCCAGGCTTGTTTGGCTGCGTTATCTATTGGTGAAACTGAAGCACTTGCGAAGTTCAACCTTAAAGGTGAAACAATCTTCTGTAACAGCAAGTCTATGTCGACCTTCGTACGTCGCTATAACACTCAAAACGTAGTGGTAAGAGAAAACTCAGCAGAGTAATAATAAACTGCGGGTTTAATGGAAATAAAAGCTAATGGAAAGTGTGTCGGCCGCTGAGGCAGCGGCCGCCATAGCACAACCACAAATTGGCTGTTTTGTCGGACGACAATGACGGCGAAACATAAACAACCAGCAACAACCTCGCACTGCCATAAGTAAGTACAACCTTATGAGCGTTTCTTCCCGCTCACATATGTTCACCGAATTCCGCAGTTTCCGGGCTACCGGCAATGAGGAACCAGCTGTTGCCATCATTAATCAATGTACGTTTTACCAAATGTTTATTGGTTCATTGACCTCTCTGACTAATACGTGTTTGCTAATTAATGTAGTACAGGTCAGTAACGCTTAAGTAAATTGTACTGTGAAGTACAACCAGTAATCGTCGTATTTGCTGTGAAAAGTCGGTGTTGAAGCGCCACTTATACCAATATCGTTACGACTGACTACCTGAATAAACAATCGAGTCGCTGCACTTTGATCTTCGCCGGTTATGGTGACTTCGCATTGTTTTTGTATACAGGTCACACTCACCAGTTCAAAGCCAGGGTCAGTATTTAATGAATAAATTAAATCACTGAGTTGTTGTTTGGCCTGTTGACGCCACGCCAAATCCTGCTCAAGCGGAGAACTGGCAATAGGGTTATTAAGCAAAGCATTGTTTTTCGACACTTCTTCAAACATCCAGTCAGCCGAGTCACCTAATTTTTCGCGCATACTGTCTTTTAAGTCGCGGTTGTGGTTATCGAGCCAATACTCCATCTCTTCCTGCGCCATCGGAAACTTTTCCATTGCTAATTTTCGTTCGACCTGAGCAAGAGTGGCTGCTACGTCGACAGGTTTTGATGCATCGGGAGTTTCTGAAGGCGTTGCTGGTGGCGTGAGACGGTCAGACGCTGGAGGCTGCGCTGCGTCAGCTGTAATCGACCTTGCCTCAGGTTCAGTTTGCGAGCTCATATCGCCAGCCCAGAAACTGGCTACAGTGTCAGGTTCACTGATTAGTTGTGCTGCCTCGGTTGTTGGCTTTATTGTGTTGATGTTGTGGTCTGTGGCGGGCATAAGGTATTGCCCGGCAAAAAAGCCAGCTACAAAGCCGAGCGTAGTCAGTAGTGCTGCAATTCCATATTTCATTATTGCGTCCTGCGGAAATTGTTCAAGTGTTTGCCTTAAAAGGTGTATCTCATATCTGGCTATATTGCGATATTCGCCGTGTTGTTCGCATGCAGGTGCACGGTTATTTTTATCCTGGGCATAGTTCCCTAATATTTACCGTTTTAGTGATGGTCATTACGATAAGTTAGGTAAATCTGCGTGGTAGGTAATAACCTTGTTACGGCCTAATTTTTTGGCTGCATAGAGAGCCTTATCAGCCTGGCTAATTAGTATATCGCAGTTTGTGCCCTCAGTGATGGTAGAGATTCCCACACTAGCGGTAACACGGATTTCGTTAGCCAACCGTAACTGCGCTATTTCGGCTCGAATTCTTTCTGCCAGTTCGAAGGATTTATCGGCGTCAGACTCCGGCAAGATAACTAAAAACTCTTCACCGCCGTAACGGCCTACTGTGTCAGAACCGCGAATATTATTGAAGATACATTGGGCTAACTCATGGAGCACGTCGTCGCCGATTTGATGACCATGGTTGTCATTCACTTGTTTAAAATGATCGATGTCTATCATGAGAATTGAAAACATGCGGCGGTAGCGCTGAAACGAGGAATAGCATTGTTGGAGGCGCTCTATTATTGCATAGCGACTGGCAATGCCTGTTACTGCATCGGTATTTGCTTGCATCTCTAGCTCAAGTGTACGCTGCTTTACTTTTTCTTCGAGGGTTTTATTCATTTGCTCCAATTCGCTGCGCACCGCTTCGAGTTGAGTGTTGCGCTCCTGTAGCATCTCGATACTGGGTATCTTGATAAACGTTGGCATCAATCGCCACAAAAATATTGCGGTAACGATGGAGATGATGCCAGTTAAAAGTTTGATAACCCCTTCGATAAAATAATAGCCGTGCCAAATATTTATAATGCCGATAAGGTGAGATGCCCCACAAAAAGCAATAAAACCGCCAAATAATACCGCCAGCCAGGTAAATCCAATATCTTTGCGTTTATGCAGGAAGTAAAAAATAGCAAATGGGATCAGTGCATAGGCTATTACAGTCGAAATGTCGCCGGCGAGATGCAGAAACAATAGATCGCCACGCCATAACAGGCAATGGCCATGTGGCATTAGACTGCCATCAAATAGTCTGTCTAACAAATCAACCTCCGTAATAGCGCATAGCGTATATAACTAGAGGAATACGCACCCCCGAACTCTATGAGTATAGGTCGGGTTTACTGTAACTGTTACTTTATATTAACGCTTAAATACAACTCCGGCCATTTGTAGTCCGATTTACAGCGCATCTTTTTATTTGGATGCTTGATCAGTATGGCGTTGCGTGGAGAAGTTCGCGTTCAGGAAAAATAATCGGTAACCTAGCGACATTATTTATTTGCTGAGCTGTAAAGTACATTTGTGATCTGGATCTTATTCACTTTCATGGCGGTGCTGTTTCAAACATTTCGCAATGCCATACAAAGCAAGTTGAGCAGCACCGTGCCCACAGTAGGGGTCACCCTGTCCCGTTTTTTGTTTGCTCCGCCAATTGCCGCGATATACGTTACCGCAACATCCGTATCAGCAAACATCGGCGTGCCACATTTTAGCGCAACATTCTGGTGCTTTGTAATACTGGCAGCAACGCTTCAAATTGCGGCAACCTCGCTCATGGTTATCTTATTTAAGCAAAAGAATTTTGCCGTAGGTGCCGGATTGGCAAAAAGTGAAGCACTCGCTGCAGGTGCACTAGGTTTGCTGTTTTTCGGTAGTGAACTGAGCGCATTAGGTTGGCTTGGTATTGTGATCGGTGCATGTGCCGTATTTGTGTTGAGTGGTTGGCGACGGGGAGGAGATTTAACCGCTAAAACTGTGCTTATCGGGCTCTGCTGTGGCACCTGTTTCGCGCTCACATCACTGTTTGTTCGAGAAGCCAGTCATGAGTTAGATACCCCGTTTATTCAAGCCGCCGGGTGGGTATTGTTTTGGGTATTAAGCCTGCAGACCATTGTTCTGGTAGCTTTTATTGGTAGTCGCCAACCTGATACATTTAAAAAGCTTGCGGCCCAGCCAGGTAAAGTACTGGCTGCAAGTATAACGAGTTGTTTAGGGTCGATCGGCTGGTTTACGGCGATGGCGCTACAGCATGTGGCGTATGTTAAAACCGTTGGCCAACTTGAAGTATTAACGACCATGCTTATTTCAGTAATATGGCTTAAACAGCCAGTTAAACAACACGAAGTAGCCGGCTTGTTGCTCATTGGCATTGCTGCGTTATTGGTTATCTGGACGTAGACTGGCGTTTGTGTATATCGCGGTCTAGGCTTTTGAGTAGCGTGTTTAAGTCGCTTCAATAAGGAAATTTATTGTCTTTGTATAACGACCCTGTGCTCACCGAAGCACTCCATACTTTGCAGGCCGAATTTAGCAACGGGATATCTGAGTATTCATTAATTAAACTGTTGCAGCAGCCCCCCTGGTACGTATTCGACAAGGTTGATTTAGCCGACCCGTTAGTCATGTTCCGCTGTCATTTTGTGTTGTTCAACGCGCTGTATCAACTGAGTGATGAATGGCGCGAGCAGGGTATTGGAGAGTTGGATATTCATACATTGAAAATCACGATGTTGCCCGTCACGCGCCATGGTGCGGGATTAACGGAACATGATAGCCTGAAAGCGTATTATTTAAATTGGGATAACTTCACAACGACAACGAGCAGCGATGTCGACGCTTTATTGAACGATTTTTGGCAACGCATAACTAGCGTCAGTATTGTAGAGGGTGATGTTCAAAAGGCTCGCGGTGTCATGGGGTTTGGTGCTGACGACAATATATCTTTGCTGACGGTGAAAAAGCGTTACCGAAAGCTATTACAACGCCACCATCCTGACAAGGGCGGAAGTAATGCGGATGCCCAAAAAATCAGTCATGCCTACCGGGTGTTATGTAATACGCTTGGGTAAAAAGCCTGCCCGGCATTTAGCGTCATGTTGATCTATCGATTACAGACTATGGCGTTCAAAAAGCTGTTGTACTGGATGTTGGCGACGTTGAGGTTCGTCATCCATAATGCCATAAATACGAAGTCCATTTGGTGTCTCCTGTACGCCCATGGCATAGCACTGGCCACTGGTACGCGGTATCCATAACCGCTCATCGCATATAACCGCAGTAATTAGTTTGTCTCGCTGCTGTACAGTTAGTTCAGGCAATGCAAGGTGCAGTAGCCAGTCTTGCTGGTTACAAACAAAATTTTGGTCGTCACAAAGTGACTCGGCAAGTACCTGTATGCGAGCCGGTAAATCCTTGGGTAGCACAGGTGAGGTCGGCAATAAGACATCTTCAACTAAAGGGCAAGTGTCGGAATAATTCGCTTTAATGCCTGGTAATCTGACAACAGGCTTCTGCAACGGTCGCATGCCAGTAATGGCTGGCGTAGAGCTAAGAGCTTGTGATAGCGCAACTACTTTACGGTTAAGCGGCTGTTGGCCATGATACCAGGCAAGTAGTGTATTAATCGTTTCGGGGTAAGTTGACTCTAAAAAGATATGCTGTTTAGGTACAATGTGCAGACGGCGTACTTCGTCAATCAATGCTTGCTGGGCCGCCATAAGATGGCCGGGGCGACCGATAAGTCTTAGCGCAAATTTTTGCTGTTGGTTAGCCGAGTTTTCGATATATACCTTCATATCGTGCTTTTCCATTGCTTCGCTAAGTCGCTCCTGTGATGAAAGTAAGCCGTCGATATAGCATTCAGGCAGCCACCAACTAAAAATATAGTCATCCTGCAATGTTGTGCTGAGGAATTTATGATCTTTCGGCTGATATCGTAATACTGCTGAGTCAACTTGACCGGTGCAGAGCAACGGCAGCTCGTCGGCTTGTAAGCCCCCAAGTAACAGGGTAATAGTAGACGGCTGGAAATATTGCGCTTTGTATCGTGTTACATCATTACCGGTAATTTCGGCCAATGTATCGCTATACCCACCCCAATGGTGATAACAGTCAGGGGAACGATCGCCGCGCCAAATGCTCATTTTTAACTGATATTCGGGCGTTGCCTGAAACATGGCCAGCTCACGAGCGATTACGCCGTCACGCTCTCGTTTTATGTCGTCGTCGTCATATGACAGCTGTGTGATACCTGCATATAAATAACCAACCACCTTTAACAGAACCGATTTACTGGATGACACTGCATAGAAATAGCTGAAGCCATTGTGACTGCTTGCATCCACTCTGACAGGCAACAAACAGTTAGCAGCAAAGAAAGTATGCCGCTCAGGATAGCGGTCAGAATATCGCAGTACTAAATGTTCGATGAGATGAGCAATGCCGGAGCTATCTACTGTTGGTGTTGGCACAATAAACACGGCGCCATATTCTTGCGCCGGTTGCTTAAAACTGACAACGTTGAGTCCGTTGGTCAGACACGTCTGTTGAGCCATGCTGCACCTGAATTATTGTACTTTTCTACTACTTTATATGGCATCACAATACACTAATTCTAGTTCAGCTTAATGAAATTTTTATATCAGAGACTGTAAAATAGATTTCTGCGGGGGGTAATACATTTAGTTTGTAGCGGTAGGATGTTCAGGTCAGGCTCCTCTTCATCGCGCTTTTTATGTCTTACTAAGCTAAACTAATTTTTTGTAAGTTAGCGCTTACTTAATTGTATTCTGGTTACTGAGTTTTTATTAATAAGTGAATGCTTACTTTCAAGTTTGGCTTATTAATTTTGCGTAATGAACTATGGCGAGCGGTAAGCAGTGTTGGTGCCGGTATCGGGTGCAAACGCCACTTCTTTACCGGGTTTTCGCGGTTTTCGAATTGTCGCTATGATTAAGCAGGCACTGATCAGGCAAATTCCTAACCATCCGCGAGTGGATAACTGTTCGCCAACAATGGTTACTGCCAACAATGTCGCAACTACTGGCTCAAGCAGCGTGATGGTTGTTGCCAGACTAGCTCTTATTTGCGTCAAGCCTTTACCAAAAAGGTAATAGCCTAAAAACATAGGGACTACAGCCATATAGAAGCCAACACCAAAGTTTGTAGCTGTTTGCAACAAGGGCGCGCCGGTAAGCAGTAAAACCGGCATTAGCAACACACCACCGCCACCAAATACGCTACCCATTGCAGCCTGTGAGGGGATCCCGGATGCAATGAGGCGATGGGCCGACCATGAATACATGGCGTAGGTAAACGCAGCAACCAGGCCAAGTGTAATACCCAGTATGTTGTACCAGCTGTCGCTGGGGCTGATAAATGAGCTGCTGGGCTTTGCCGTAGCCAGACAAATAACCCCGGTGATACCCACAATTATACCGAGTAGCCAACGTCCTGTGATGCGGTGCTTGTCTACACATCGTTCTATAAGTGCCGCGGCTATTGGGGCCATACCAATAGACACCACATTTCCTACCGCTACCCCGGAGAGTCGCATGGAGCTGTAAAAGGCCAGGGGGTAGATGGCCACGTTAAACGCGCCCAGCAACACTAATCGTTTTGATTGCAGTAAAGAAGTGCGGTGTCGAACAATGAAACGCCATGCTATTATGGCCTGTAACAACCCGCCAAGCCCCATAGAAACAGCGGCGATACCCAATGGACTCACCTGCGGAGCGAAGGTTGCCGCGGTGCCCGTAGTTCCCCACAGTATTGATGAAATAACGACAGCGGATATGCCCAGTAAGTACCTGTGTTGCGATATGAAGAGGGAATTCATAATGCCTGCTCGATAAGCTTATCAGCCATATCTTTCGCTCTTTCAATAGCTTGGGTATCTTTTGTGAGTCCAGCCAGCGATATAGACCCTTCGAGTAAAAAGCAGATGTGTTCAGCTAATTGCGTAGCGGTTTGGGGTTGATCTTCTATTAAAGGCAATGAACTAAGGTGTTCAATTACAATGCTTTTTACGTGCTGTTTATGACGATTGACTGCCGCGCGTTCTGCACTGTCTGCAGGCATTTCAGCCGCGGCGTTAAGTAAGCCACAGCCCCTGAAACCATTTTCATAGTCGCATTCAGCATGATCGCGATAGGCATCAAACACAGCCAGTACTAACTCCCAGCCGTTTGATAGGGATTCTGTTCGTTTCGCATAGAGCGTCAACCATTCGTTATGACGTGCGTCAATATAGGCCGCTACCAAGTCAGACTTTGATTTAAAATTGTTGTACAGCGACATCTTTGCTACGCCTGCGCGCAATATCACTGCGTCAATGCCCGTTGCCGTTATACCCCGTGCGTAGAACAATTCGCCCGCTGCCCGCAGCAATTTATCCCGCGCACTCATACTGTTTGTTACCTTTGACATAGGCTAACCTTTATTGCCACATATACAGACTAGTCTATATAATTGAGCTGAAAGATCAAATTATAATTTGCCAAAAGAACATACAAATTTGCAGGCCTGAATGTGTGCTAGACTAATCAGTACAAAATGCTTGTGAGATAGAGGCCGCAGAAGGGATTTTGTAATAGGGGGAATTGAATTCGGCTAACCAGATTACCAAGCGTAGGCAGACAACTTACTCAGCAATAACAGCGTTTGGTTTAGAGCGTAAATGGACTAAGGCGACAGCAGAAACGGTTGCGAGTAACAACGACGCTGCAATAAATGGCATTCTATTACCAATACCATACAGCAATGCAGCAATAGGCGGGCCGGCGATATAACCCATTGCGGGAGATGCGGTAATGAGCCCTGTGACGGTAGCCTGGTTTTGCGGTTTACAGGCGGAGGTAGCCAGTGCAGCGATAGCCGGATAACTTATACCCAGCCCTGATCCTAAAAACACCATCGCCAGATACAGTTGCACTTGTTGTTGATGCAAATAAATGATCAGATAACCAATTGCCAATAGGGGAAAAGCAAACTTAACAAGATTTCCGGGGTGCATGCTGGTTCGTTGCACCACAGTGACTTGGATCGTTAAGGCACATACGGCACTAATCATCATGGCGAGACCAACACCTTGCGCTGCTTCGGTAGTGGTAAGACCGTGGTGGTCAATAAGGAAAAATGCCAGAGACTGCTGCATCATAGCAATAGCAAGAAAAACACAAGCGTTCATTGCGATCAAAAGTGGCACAAATGGCTGGATACTGCGACTGCCAGAAACCGGCGCTGCTGGTTGGGTTGTGCTCTGTGTGGTGGCCTGGTTACGAGGTAAGTAGCGCCAAATTAGCACCACAGCTGTAAAAGTCATTACCGTTATAGCATAAAGAGGAGCGATCAAGTGAATACTAACTAACAGCCCTGCGAACGTCGGGCCAAGAATTTGTCCCAGACTATGTGCAGAAGAGACTTTACTGATCGCTTTTACCCGTTCGTGTTCTTCACTCACCGCTATTGCCAAACCCACCACAGAGGGCGGAGTTGCTGACATTATTGTGGCCTGCCCTGTCCGCGCAACCAGTAAAGCAATAAATAGTGCGCTGCCTGCTAACCAGCCCTGAAAACTGGCAAGCCACACCGTTGCAAAAACCAATGTACCCAATGTATAGCCGGACAGTCCGGTAATTAAGATACGCCGATAACCTTTACGTTTACCAATGCTTGACCAAAACGCATTGCCCAACGCATACATTAATGCCGAACTGGACATTAAAAACGCCACATTGAACTCGCTCAATCCGGCTTCACGGCCTAATGGCGGCAAAGTGGTCATGACAACTGACTGGCCCATAGCCGTTGCAAGCAGTGAGAAGAACAACAGACGAAACGTCATAGCAACGACAAGCCCCAGGAATTAACTACGTTAATCAACATACTAACACGTGAAAGCATTTGCTTCGCCTGACGGTGCAATACTTTTGCGATACAACTGCCACTAAATGAGTCAACAACCTCGCCTAAAGCGGTACGTAAGATCATGGTATATAAATATCTTGCTATATAAGAAAAAACGCATATATAATAAATCATCAGTTGTTAAATAAACCTGAGTAATGTTTTTATGAATGGTATCGCCGGTAAACTTATTGACATTAGCACCCGTAAACCACTTTGGGTGTATGTGGCTTTGCTCGTGATAACACTGGGTGTTGGTAGTCAAATACCCAATATCAGCATAGATACTGATCCCGAAAACATGCTGGATCAGTCTCATCCGGCGCGTGTATTTCATAGCGCGACTAAAGCCAGGTTTGCCATGCACGATGCTATCGTCGTTGGGGTGGTTAATGAGCAAAACACGCAGGGAATTTACAATCGTTCAACGTTAGCGGATATCTTGGAGTTAACGCAGTCAATACTGACAATTGATGGGGTCATTGACGCCGATTTAATGTCGGTCTCGACAGTAGATAACATTTCCCAGGGCGGGCCGGGTACTATCCGATTCGAATGGATGATGCCAAAAGCGCCGCGGTCAGATGCCGCCGCGCAGCAAATAAAGACCGACATAGAACGGCTGCCACTGCTCTACGATACGCTGGTATCGCAAAATGGCAAAGCCGCCGCTATATATGTGCCTATTAAAGACAAAAACGAAAGTTACCGTATTGCCGAGGAAATCAGAGCGGTAACGGATACGTTTGACGGCAGCGACCAGTGGTATATCACCGGTCTGCCGGTTGCCGAAGATCAGTTTGGCTTTGAAATGTTTGTGCAAATGGGAATTTCTGCGCCGCTGGCCGGGCTTGCAATTTTTATATTGCTGTTTGTGTTCTTTCGCAACCTGCCATTGATTATTGCACCCATGATTGTGGCGATGGCGACTGTCATAGTAACCATGGGGCTACTCATAGGTTTTGGCTTTACGGTGCATATTATGTCATCGATGATTGCCATTTTCTTGATGCCAATTGCGGTTGTGGATTCGGTGCATATCCTGTCTGAGTTTTCTGATCGGTATAAACCAGGTGAGGATCTTAACGCTGTCGTAAGACAAGTTGTTGGCCACCTGTTTACCCCTATGTTGTACACATCGATAACCTCTTCGGTAGGGTTTTTCTCTCTCATGTTAACACCCATTCCGCCGGTGCAAATCTTTGGCGCTTTTGTAGGCTTTGGTATTTTGTTTGCCTTTATACTGACCATTATTTTTATGCCGGCATACCTGTCTCGAATGAGCAATGAAGCACTGACTAATTTGCAGCAGGCGATGCACCAAAGCGAGTCGGGGAAAGGTTCTCGTATTGGCCGTATGACAAAAAAACTGGGCAATTTAGCGAGTGGATACCCACGCGCTCTGCTGCTTTGTTTTGCGGGTATTTTTGTCATGTCTGTATGGGGTATTACACAAATACAAATTAACGATAATCCAGTGCGCTGGTTTAAGTCTGACCATGAAATACGGGTGGCCGACAGGGTACTCAACGACAATTTTGCCGGGACTTATAATGCCTATCTGGTGTTAACAGATCACAGTGAGCAGCTCACACCAGCGAGCTTACTGACTATTGAAAACATGCCCGATTCTCTGCAAGCGTGGCGTTACGATACGCTGGCGGATATCGCTGAAGGTAGCCCCAATGAACAGCTACAAAACCTCATCGTGGCAATCGATGACAAGTTATTCAGTGATGTTACCGACCGGGAGCTTGCCTATCTGGAGGCCGTCATAGGCAAGGCCGAACTGGCTAATCGTCAGAGCAAAACCTTTCAAAATCCGGATGTTCTGGCATATATCGACGCCTTACAGGCTCACTTACAGGCATCCGGATTGGTTGGCAAGTCTAATGCATTACCCGATGTCGTGAAAGTCGTTAACCGTGAGTTACGCGCCGGTAATGAGGCTGATTACGTGCTTCCGAACAGTGCCAATGGCGTCGCTCAGACATTGATGCAATATCAATCTTCTCACCGGCCAAATGATCTGTGGCACTTTGTGACGCCCGACTACCGTGCTGCGTTGATTTGGTTACAACTGACCAGTGGAGACAATCAGGACATGAGCGCGGTGGTAAGTCTTGTTAATGATTATATAAAAGCGCATCCGTTGCCAGAAGGATTAAGCGCTGATTGGGCTGGCAAAGCTTATCTCAATGTGGTTTGGCAGGACAATATGGTGGCGGGCATGATCGACAGTCTCGCAGGGGCATTTGTTATTGTATTTGTGATGATGATTGTGTTGTTTCGATCGTTGCTATTCGGCGTACTTGCTATGCTACCGCTGACCCTGACGATTACCTTTATTTACGGGCTCATAGGCTTAATTGGTAAAGATTACGATATGCCTATTGCCGTGCTGTCGGCGCTCACATTAGGCCTGTCGGTTGATTTTGCCATTCACTTTCTGGAACGCGCGCGCGCAACATTCAAACAGACAAACAGTTTTAAGCGCACCATGGCTATTATGTTTGATGAGCCAGCCAGAGCGATCACCCGCAATGCGCTGGTAATAGCGTTGGGCTTTACGCCACTGCTCTTTGCGCCGCTGGTGCCTTACATAACAGTTGGCGTGTTCCTGGCCAGTATAATGGCGATTTCTGCGTTAGTGACCTTGCTGATGCTGCCCGCCGTTATGAGCGTTGCCCGTACACAAATTTTTAAACCGAAAAAGCAGGACCTGTTATGAAATTACTACGTTACTTTATCGCTATCCTGATGACCGGGGCAGCAACGGTTTCGGTTGCTCAGGACACTGTAGACGTTGATGCACTTATCCGTCAGGCAGAAAAAGCTGCCTATTATGCCGGTGATGATGGCCGGTCTGATGCTCGTATGATGATAGTGGATAGTCAGGGGCGTAAACAGCTACGTCAGTTTACTATTCTGCGTAAAGACGTGGATGATAACGGCGACCAGAAAATGATGGTGTTTTTTTCGCGCCCCACAGATGTAAAAGACACCGTGTTCAGAGTCGAAAAACATGCCGCCGTTAACCAGGACGATGATCGCTGGTTGTACTTACCAGCACTTGATTTGGTAAAGCGAATTTCGGCCGGAGACAAACGTACGTCCTTTGTGGGCTCACATTTTTTCTACGAAGACGTGTCAGGCCGCGCGGTGTCGCAGGATAACTTTACACTGGTCGACGAAACCGCACAGCGTTATATCTTAAAAGCGTTACCCAAGGCACCGGACAGCGTAGAGTTTGCGTATTACGTGGTCGAGATAGACAAAGCTACGTCATTACCCGTGCTGATTAATTTTTACCGGGCCGATGACACTAACTACCGACGTGTTGAGTCAGTCAAAGTGGAAGAGGTTCAGGGGTATCCAACGGTGTTGCGCTCAAAGGTGTCAGATCTCGTCTCAGGCGGCTATACCTTAATGGAGTTTCGTGGCTCACAATATAATATCGGGCTGCCTGACGACGTCTTCTCCGAACGAAGCTTGCGTAGCCCGCCTGTGCAGTGGATAAAATAACCATGAAGATGCTGCTTACAATAGTGGCGTTGAGTTTGGTTGCGCCGCCCGTGGGGGCGCAACAAGCTGCCACGGCCAGCGGGAAAACGCCAACCGATGACTGGCAAGCGTTTGACGAATTCGCTGAATTTGATGAGTTCGACCAGACAGAATCCGCGTCGTCCTTTACCTGGGCCGGGTTTGGTGAGATGGCGGCCGGCCATCGTATGGGCAATGACCCTGTTATCAATGGCAATACAACACTGGCTGATTTACGGGTGCAGTTGCAGGCAGATTATACTCTGGATGCCTCCTCCCTGGCGTTTCGCGGGGATATCTACTACGACGCAGTTCTGCACAGCACCGAGGTGCAAATTCGCGAAGCGCTTTGGCAGGGAAATCTTAGCTTCCTGGGTGAGTGGGGACAGGCTTTTGATGCCAGGCTTGGTCAACAGGTACTGACCTGGGGGACTGGCGATTACCTGTTTTTAAATGACATGTTTCCTAAAGACTATCAGTCGTTTTTTGCCGGGCGAGATGATGAGTATCTCAAAGCGCCCGGTTTGTCTGCAAAACTCTCGGGTTACTTTAACTGGGCCAGTGTCGATCTTGTAGTTACGCCTCAGTTTGAACCCGATAATGGCATAACCGGTGAGTATTTTTCGTTCTTTCAACCACAGTCAGGCACTAATGTTGCGCCGGCATTTGCAGTGACCGATAACAACCAGCCTGACAGCGCAGAGTGGGCATTACGGGCCTACAAGACGTTAGGGCAAACCGAGGTTGCTCTGTATGGCTACCGGGGTTATACAAAAACGCCGCTGGCCGCTGATGCACAGGGGTTACCGCGTTACAGCAGGCTTAATGTGTGGGGCGGTAGTATCGTTACGCCACTTGGAGCGGGCCTGGCTAAAGCTGAATACGCGTTCCATGATTCACGCGAAGACAGCAATGGTACAGATCCGTTAATACCCAATAGTCAGCACCGTGTTTTACTGGGCTATGAACAGGAACTTATTTCTAATTTAAGCGCCAGCCTGCAATGGTATCTGGAGCAAACCAGCGACTACGATAATTTACTCATGGCGTCTTATTGGCCCCGCTACGAAGCAGCAGAAAATCGCCAGGTGATGACAACCCGGCTTGTTTACCGTGCGCTGCGGCAAACCTTGACGCTGAATTGGTTTAACTTTTATTCAACCACCGACAGCGATGGGTATATGAAATTCAGAGCCACTTATTCACCGGTTGACCAATGGCAGCTAAACGGCGGATTTAACTATTTTTATGGCTCTCAACCACACACGTTTTATGCCCAATTTAAGGACGCCAGCAATGTGCATGCGTCCTTTCGGTATTATTATTAGGAGAACATGATGTCAGCAGAACGAGCACTGACGGCATTTGCCGGTTTCATGGTTTTACTTTCTGTAGCCCTTACCCTTTATGTCCATGAAAACTTCATTTGGTTTACTGCGTTTATCGGTGCCAATTTGTTTCAACAGAGTTTTACCGGCTTCTGCCCGGCGACAATAGTGTTACGTAAAGTATTTGGCTTTAAAACTGAAAAGGAGCTGGCGGCGGGTCAATAAAAGACTACACCGCTCGTAGCGCTTTATGTAAGTACTCACATACTCAATTCGGCACCGTTTACTGGCTTTTATTTATGTGTGATTACGCTACTATGAACATCGTATTTACCCAGTGTTGATGAGCAATGATAGAAGACAGCATGCATTTAGTGGCAGCCGAACTGCGACCGTCACTCAATGCATTATTACAAGCCAGTAGCCAATTCCCGCCGTTAAACGGTGCCAATTTAGGGTTTTATCGCAAGCGCGCCAGGTTTAGTGGTGCTAAGCCCCTTGCTGACGTGCCTTACTACACTGTGGCCGTGCCAGCAACACCAGACTATCGCGCGTTTAAACTGTGGGTGGTTAATGCGCTGCCTACAAACCTTGCTAATCCAGCGTTGCTGCATTTTCATGGTGGCGGTTTTGTGATGGGGGACTGCGAAAATTCACTGCCGCGTTTGCAACAGCTGGCCATGGATACCGGCACTGTGATCATTTCGGTAGAGTATGGGTTAGCACCTGAAATGCGTGTTGACGAAGCTCAGGCGCAGCATTATGCGGCCCTGCAATGGACCATTGAACATGCCAGTGAGCTACGTGTCGATATTCACAACGTGGGATTGTTGGGCGTGAGCGCTGGTGGTGGTCATGCGGCATCACTGGCGCAACAGGTTATACAAAAACAGCAATACTCCCTGGCTTGCCAGATATTATTGTATCCGATGTTAGACGATCGTACCGGCAGCAGCATACAGCCTCCGGTACATCACGGCCGGTATTTGTGGACAGCCGAGCAAAATCAATTTGGCTGGCAGGCATATTTAAACAAAACACCGGGTACGGCCAGGGTACCTGAAAAACACGTTCCAATGCGTGCAGCCTCATTAGCGGGTTTACCGCCGACCTACATCGGTGTTGGGGCGCTGGACTTGTTCGTTAATGAAAATATCCACTACGCGATGCGCTTAATAAATGATGGCGTTGCTACGCATTTAAATGTTGTGGCAGGTGCCTTTCATGCTTTTGAGTCGGTAGCACCTGATACCCCAATAGCGCACAGATTTAACTGCTCACTGGTGAATGCCGTCGTAGATTTGTTGGATATTGCAATTGTAAAAAAGCCAATGTAACCTGTTTTTATGGATATTTAGCTAAGCCCGCAACGAGTTAATGCAGCTAACAGAGCCTGTCTGGCAGGCGTTGCAGAGTTACTCAATTCAGGTTGGAAGTGGAATGATTGGTTTAATCCTTATGGTGGCATTATTACTGACGATATCGTCGTTAGTGTGCCTGCGCATACCTCATTTTAGCCAGCTAAACTTACTGCCATGTTGTTATGGTTTTTTCCATTGGTGTTTAGCCTGGTGGACTGCACCAACCCGCACTCTTTAATTCATCATTCGTTTTAATACTTGTATTTCGATGTACAGCGCTGTGTCGGAGTCTGTTGCTCGCATAGCCACAGGTTTGTACATCGTTATTTTGCTTAACGCTGAATAAAGAGAAAGTTATGTCATTACCTGTTATTCCGTTCTACCAACACACTGACCCTGGCTTAGCCATTCACCACGCCCTATCCGAACTGGGTTTTATGCAAGTGAGTGATTTTGGCATCGACAAAGCCCTGTTATCGCAGGTGTATTCCGCCAGCAGAGAATTTTTCTGCGGCGCTTCGGAGGTAAAACGCCGTTGTCGTTACCGTTCTGCTCAAGAAAACTTTGGTTATCAGGGGATAGCCGAAGAAAATCTCGACCCTGACTCGCCGGCCGATCTTAAAGAAACATTTACGATGCGTAACATTCTTCATGCGTGCCCCGCCGAAGTTCGCTGGCCAAGCCTCCAATTTAAACAGTTAATGCAGCAGTTTTATGCAAATGTGCTTGATGCGAGTACGAATTTACAAAAGGCGATGGCTGTTCAGCTTGGTGTTGAGGAAACGTTTTTTACCCGTGTGAACAGCGGCGAAAACATATCGCTGCGTTTACTGTACTACCCTGCTCAACAAGCCGAGCAGGTTGCACCATCCCAATTAGGTGCCGGAGCGCACACGGATTATGGCTTTATGACGTTGTTGTTTCAGGACAATGTTGGCGGCTTGCAGGTGCTCAATAAGCAAAACAATTGGATGGATGTGCCACCTCTGACTGATACGGTGGTGGTCAACAGTGGTGATTTATTGGAACGCTGGACCAATGGCCTTTACCGTTCTACGTTGCACCGTGTTAAACCCCAGACAAGTGGTCGGGATCGGCTCTCGATAGCGATGTTTATTGATCCGGACAGCCAGACTTCCGTTGTACCTTTACCGTCATGTGTTAGCAACCAAAGGCCAGCCCAATTTTCCGCTACTACGGCTGGTGAGCATATTCAGTCAAAGTTGAACGCAACCCATAAATCGAGGTTTACACAATGATAGACGCTTTACGTCGCGCTCCGTTATTGGTTATTGCTGCCAGCGCCAGCTTTTCAATGTCGACACTGTTTAGTTCGGTAAAACCCGTGTTACTTACTCAGTTTGTTGCAGAAACTGGCGTGACCAGGAGCATGGCCGGTTGGTTTGTAGCAATGCCTTTCATTGGCATTGCACTGGCGACTTTCGTGGTGGCAGCGTTGCTTGCCAGGTTTAGCTATACCCGCTTGGTTAACGCTGCCGGCGCAATATTGGTTGCCTCCCAGCTATTGCTTAGTGTGACGTTTGAAGTGCCTTTCCTGACACTTCTACTGCAGCTTGTCAGTGGGGCAGCGGTTGGCATACTCATGGGCGTGACGTCCTATCATATTGCCCGGACACCATCACCCGGTGTGTTGTTCGGCATTGTTGATACTATTGGCGTACTGCTGATGTCGGTGATGGTTGCAGGGGTTGGTATTGCCGCCACCCTGCTGGGCGTGGCGGGGGGCTTTTTATTCAGCGCCGCACTATGCACGTTATTCTGGCTGCTGATGTACGTTTATGCTGGCGAACAGGTGGTTAGCCGTTGCCAGAATGACGCCCAGCGCGACTCACCAATGCTAAGGCCCGTCATTATTATCGTTATGGGGGTTCTTTTTGTAACCTTTAGCGGGCAGGGGTTTGCGTTTATGTTCAGTATAGCTAATCAACTGGGGATGAGTATGGAACGTGCTGGCGCGCAAATAGGTATTGTGTTGTTTGTCTCGGCGTTTGCGTGTTTAGCGGGCGGGGTGGCCTGCGCCAGATTTGGCCCTGAGCGACCGTTGCTCTGCGCATTTATCATTTGCGCCGTTAGCTGGACGGTAGCGATACATGCTCAGTCGCCAACGGTGTTTTTAGCCGCACTTTTACCGGCTATTAGTATGTTGCAGTTTAGCTTTCCAATATTACTGGCCTTTGCCGGTACCCTTGATACAGATGGCAAATGGGCTGCCGTTGCCACGCCGTTATTTACCAGTGGTTTTGCCTGGGCAGCCGTACTGGCCGGGGTAATCGTTGAGAGCCGGGATATCGCTACGCTCGCGTTCTCGACACAGGCTGGCATGTTTTTATGTGCTCTTTTGCTAGGCGCAAGCGTACTGACCCGTCCGACAGAGGACCTGGTGGCTAGTGCTGGTGATGCGGATGAGCCCCTAAAAGAATAATCGCCGACAGCAACATGGCATAGCGTTAATGACGTGTGGTTTGCCGCCTTAATACATGGCCAATCCGGTTTTTGGCTGAATGCCAGTGGTTTTTAGGTAATGCCGGTGCCTGCGCAATTAAGGTATCAAAGTCAATGCTATCGCCGTTAAGTGGCTTTACATGCGCGCAGTATATCCTGGTTGGATTAAGTTCCCGCAGTCGTGTTAACGCACGTTTATACTGATTGGGATGACAGACCGGGTAGGGGGCGGTAAGTTGCCCTTTAACGGCAACGATCAGATCAGCGATATAAATTTGCCCTGTTGCTTGGTGTAACACTGACAGGTCGTGGTCGGTATGCCCGGGGGTGTAGAGCACCTGCCAGTCGGAAAAGCCGGGCAGGGTTTGCTTATCCTGCAGGAGGATATTCGGTGTCAGCACCGGGTGATACCAGATATGTGCTTTGGGTTTGCCCATACGCCCCGCTACCCACCAGGTCAGGGCAACATCGATAACGTGAGCGGTGCGCCCCGCCAGGCCCTTGTACCAGTGTTGCGCTTTGGGGTGGCTGGCAATGCGCGCGCCGGTTCTGTGTCGTAACAAAGCGGCACCGCCGGCATGGTCGGGATGCATATGGGTAACTAAAATAAGTGTTAAGTCTGATAGCGGTCGATGCAGGGTAACGGTAATAAATTCACATACGCGTGCCACATCTGCACGACTACAGCCATCCAGCAACAATAAACCGGCGGGTTCTTCTACCAGGTAAATGTTCTCGATGTAGCCTTTCAGCGCGTGGATCTGCATTCGTGCTTAATTCTGCTTATGCGGTCAGGCCTTAGATAGTAGCAAAACAGTTGTGGTCGTACCACTCAACGCTAAGAATTGCGAACTGCGCTGCGCCAGTGGTGACCACTAGCGCGCGTTTTTAACCGGGTTGGCATAATTAGCCAGCAGATAAGGCTGCGCCTCAACAGGCAACTGGTTGAGTTTATCTGTAAGCCGTTCACGACAAGCGTCGGTAATGTCACCGTGTTGTTGCTCAGCGGCGAGGTAATTAATGGGGTAAAGCTGATAATTATGGTGAATTTGCTCATCGATTTGGCTGGCAAGCTCATTCGGCGTCGAAAAGCCATCATGAATAACGCTACCAAACGTCACTGTGAGACGGCCTTTATTACCAATAATACCCTGGATAAGACTGTCGATATCCTCAAACTCAGTTTTACTGTATGTGCCGTGATGGTTTACCGCATAAAGTTCTTTGGCTTTGGCGATGTCGCACGGGTCATTTTCGTAAGCGATGGCAACCGGGACAATATTGAGTGACCGAATATACTCAGCAAACTCCAGCTTTTGCTGTTTGCCCGCCATGTAAAACATCTTAAGTATGGCCGGATCGGTAAAGTCCATGCCGTCTTTGGCGCGTCCTTCGCGCTGTGCTATCCAGATCGACTGATTGCTCTGTAGGGCATCTTTAATAAAGTTCGACAGTTGCGTTAAGGCTTTAAGTAATTCTCGTGGTCCTTTGACCGAGCGTTTTACCACAAACCCCTTATTGAGTTTCATTAGCTCAGTGGCGCTGGGCTTTTTAAGCAGGTTATCGCCAAACGCGATAAGAGCCGTGTTATGGCCGGCGCTATGCAACGCAAAATTAACCAGTGCCGGATCCATGGCAATATCACGATGATTAGAAATAAAAATATAGGCTTTTGATGGGTCGAGCTTATCCAGGCCTTTAACCGTTATGCCCTTGCTGGTGCGTTGTAGCAGTGAATCCATATACCGGCCCACTTCATTTTGAATATGGTCAACGGTCTTAAACTTGCGCCATTTTATGCGCAGAAGCATTTTCACGAAAGGGCTAAGCAATGCTGACAGCCACTTGGGACTGTGCTCAAAACGGTGACTGACAATGGCATCGATAAACGCCTGATCGTTGATCAAGCGGTCAATAGCGGCAGGTACTTCGCTGTCATTATAGGGTCGAATATCGTGATAACTATCAGAATTGGTTAGCATAATTCCATCATCGATTTTGCAAAGCGCTCATTGTACGCACATTCAGTCATTTGGGTAGTGTAGCGCCCATAATTCCATCGTAAAGTGATCATATGGTGAATGGCATAACTGCCGTTAGGAGGGTTGATGATCCCATAACAATCTCCTATACTCGGTCGAAATTACTTATGCGATGGCAACATTGATGTCGTCGTTTTTTACTTGTCGGAGTGCTTCGTCTTACTCAAAAGTAAGGCAAGCTGAGACCGCTAACGCGGGATCCGTTGAACCTGATCAGGCTAATACCTGCGAAGGGAACAAGGCAACATTACATTATTTGTATGCTATTACACTGATAAATTAATCAGCCGTTGTAGCAGTATGTAATGGTCTTTTTAAACACTCCTGACAAGCATTTTCCACCTTCACCACAAGGATTAATGCTATGTCAACACGACGTCAACAGCGCGAGCAAGCGCAGCAATTCATTCAACATTTAAGCGGCCAGTGTTACTCGGGCTCGCAGCGGGTGTATCTGTCTGGCAGCCGGCCTGATATTCAGGTACCCATGCGTATGATTACGCAAACCGATAGCCTGATTGGTGGTGACCGCCGGCAACCGGTCTATGAGCCCAACGAACCCATTCCGATTTACGATACTTCTGGCCCCTATGGAGATCCTGACCAGGCCATCAATGTACACAAAGGCCTATCACCTTTGCGCAACAGTTGGATCGATGAACGTGAAGACTCACTTATTGTCGATATACCGTCATCTGACTTTACCTGCCAACGCGATGATGACGACCAATCCAGAGCGCTGCGCATGGCAATTAATCGCAAAATCCGTCAGGCCCGAGCCGGCCAGTGCGCAACGCAGTTGCACTATGCCCGTCGCGGTATTATTACGCCTGAGATGGAGTTTATAGCCATTCGCGAGAATATGGGCCGCGCACAGGTAAAAGATCAGGTGCTGTTGCAACAACATAGTGGCGAAACCTTCGGGGCGCAATTACCTGAACAAATTACCGCTGAATTTGTGCGCCAGGAAGTGGCCGCCGGGCGAGCGATTATTCCGGCCAATATTAACCATCCTGAACTAGAGCCAATGATAATTGGTCGCAACTTTCTGGTAAAAGTGAACGCCAACATTGGCAATTCCGCCGTGACCTCCTCAATAGAGGAAGAAGTTGAAAAACTGGTGTGGTCGACCCGTTGGGGGGCCGACACTATTATGGACTTATCTACCGGCCGTAATATTCATGAAACGCGGGAGTGGTTGCTGCGCAACAGTCCGGTACCGCTTGGCACTGTGCCCATTTACCAGGCACTGGAAAAGGTCAATGGTGTCGCAGAGGATCTTAACTGGCAGGTATTTCGCGACACACTGATTGAGCAGGCCGAACAGGGTGTAGATTACTTTACTATTCATGCCGGGGTGTTGTTGCGCTACGTGCCAATGACGGCCAGGCGGGTAACCGGCATTGTTTCCCGCGGCGGCTCAATTATGGCGAAGTGGTGTCTGAGTCATCATAAAGAAAGCTTTTTGTATGAACATTTTCGTGAAATATGTGAAATCTGCGCCGCGTATGATGTGTCGCTGAGTTTGGGTGATGGTTTACGCCCCGGCTCTGTTGCAGATGCCAATGATGAAGCCCAGTTTGCCGAATTACATACGCTGGGCGAGCTGACCAGCATTGCCTGGGAATATGATGTGCAGGTTATGATTGAAGGGCCGGGACATGTGCCGATGCATAGGATAAAAGCCAATATGGATGAGCAGCTTGAACATTGTCACGGCGCCCCGTTTTATACTCTCGGCCCGTTAACTACCGATATTGCGCCGGGCTACGATCATTTTACTTCCGGGATTGGTGCAGCCATGATTGGCTGGTTTGGTTGTGCCATGCTGTGCTATGTCACGCCCAAAGAGCACTTAGGACTACCTAACAAGGACGATGTTAAACAGGGGTTGATCACCTACAAAATTGCCGCCCATGCGGCGGATCTGGCTAAAGGTCATCCGGGCGCGCAAATTCGCGACAATGCCATGTCGAAAGCACGCTTTGAGTTTCGTTGGGAAGATCAGTTTAATTTAGCCCTCGACCCTGACACGGCGCGCGCATACCACGATGAAACCTTACCCCAGGCCTCCGGTAAAGTTGCTCATTTTTGCTCTATGTGTGGTCCCAAATTCTGCTCTATGAAAATTTCCCATGAGGTACGCGAGGTCGCGGCTAAAAATACGGCGATAGCTGTTACCGTGACCGATGCCGAGCAGGGCATGCAAGCCATGTCGCAGAAATTTAAAGCACGCGGGGCGCAGCTTTATCATCCCCGGACCAGTGTCGAGCTGCAAGGAGACGACAACGATGGTCAATAAGCACCAGCCGGTGGTGTGGTGTATAGGTGGCTCTGACAGCAGTGGCGGTGCTGGTATTCAGGCTGACCTGCTTACGGTGTATGACTTAGGTGCCCATGGCTGCACGATCGTTACCGCTGTTACTGCGCAAAATTCAAAATATGTAAATGTGGTGGATGCAACCTGCAGCCAGACAATCCTGGCTCAGGGCAAAACACTGTTGGCCGATATTGCCCCACAGGCCATCAAAATAGGCCTTTTATGCAACGACGAGCAGGTCGAGGCCGTGGTCGCCGTATTGTTGCAGGTAAGGAGACAATTACCGGGCGTAAAAGTCATCTGGGACCCGGTACAGGTCGCCAGTACTGGCGACACCTTAGGGGTAATGTCATCACAAGGCGTCGTTTCACTGCTGCGTATGGTTGATATTTGTACGCCCAATCGCGCTGAACTTGCCGCCCTTGCGGAGGCGGTGCAAGCCCTATCGTGTGACAGCAGCAGGCACAGTCATGAGCAGCGTGTGTTAGGCGCAATGCGTGATGACTCTCCCGCGCTGCTGTTAACCGGGGGGAACCGCGTGCAACAACGTGCTGAAGATTGGCTGATAACTGAGCCACAAAGCTGGTTGTTTTCCAGCCCTTATCAGGACATACCGCATAGTCACGGTACCGGTTGTACGCTATCGAGCGCCATTGGCGCGTCGGTCGCTCTGGGTTATCAGATACACGATGCAGTGTGTATTGCCAAAGCCTATATCAACAGCGGGTTGGAACAGGGGTATCCGGTCGGCAGTGGCGCCGGGCCCTTGGCCAGAACCGGCTGGCCGGTACACGAGCGACACTTCCCCACGGCGTTCTGGTCGGCAAATGATCCCTGTTTACGTTATACGGGCCCCACGTTTGGCTCTCTTAACTGTCAGCAATTGGGGATCTATCCGGTGGTGGACAGCCTCAGTTGGCTGGAGCGTTTGCTGCCGCTGCGACCGGGCATAATCCAACTGCGAATTAAGACGCCTGGTCCACGGTTAGCCGCGCAAATTAAGGCTGCAGTGGCGCTGGCAAAGCGCTATAACGCGCGTTTGTTCATTAATGACCATTGGCAACTCGCTATAGAGTTTGGTGCTTACGGGGTGCATTTGGGGCAGGATGACCTTGCCAACACTGATTTGGAGGCAATCGCAAGTGCTGGATTACGCCTGGGGGTTTCCACTCATGGCTACGCGGAAATTCAGCGTATCAGGCAGATCAAGCCTTCTTATATTGCACTGGGACATATTTTTGAGACTCAGACAAAAGCGATGCCGTCTCATCCTCAGGGGCTGGCTAATCTGGACAAATACGTGGCCCTGCTTGATGGTGTGCCCACAGTCGCTATTGGCGGTATTAATCAGTCACGCCTGGAATCGGTTGCCAGCACAGGGGTTAGCGGCATTGCCGTGGTAACGGCCATTACCGCCGCGCAACAACCGCTTACAGCAACTCGCTCCATGCAGGAGGTTCACCCTTATGTTGAATAACAGTGAATACATGCGATACAGCCGCCAATTATTGGTAGACGGCATGGACGACGACAAACAAGCTGCATTGGGTAAAGCAACAGTGGTAATCGTAGGCCTGGGCGGACTTGGCTGCGCAAGCGCACTGTATTTGGCCGGCGCGGGAGTAGGGTGCTTGCGCTTGGTCGACGATGACCAGGTGACATTGAGTAATTTGCCCCGCCAACCGCTATATACCGAGCAAGATGTGGGTCTTAATAAAGTGGATGTGGCCTGTGCCTCCCTGTCACAGCGCAACTCAACAATTCGTACAGAGCCATGTGTGACCCGCTTCAGTAAAGCAAATGGTAAAGCACTTATCAGCGGTAGCAGTGTCGTACTCGACTGCAGCGATAATATGTCAACCCGCCACCATATCAATGCAGCGTGTTATACCGCGGGTGTCCCTCTGATAGTCGCAGCGGCCAGCGGCGTAGATGGGCAGTTAGTCATGCTGCATCCGGCGCATGAGCACGGCTGTTACCAATGCTTGTACGCACCCCATCAGGGCCCGGCGAACAACTGCCTTGAACAGGGAGTCCTGGGGCCGGTAGTGGGTATGCTAGGGATAATGCAGGCACTTAGTGCGCTATTATGGCTACTGAAAATGGGCGAGCCACAATGGGGAAAGCTTAGGGTTTTCAACGCACTATCATCGAGTTGGCAAGGCTTTAACATACCGCCGTTGCCAGACTGCTCTGTATGTGGAGGTAACTAATGCAAGTTTTGGTTAATGACACGCCTGTAACAGTGCCTGCGCAAATGCACATCAGCGGGCTTATCGCGCAGTTAGAACTGTCGGACAACGGTATTGCAGTGGCCGTTAATCATGAGGTGATCAATCGCCAACGGTGGGACGACTACCCACTGCAAGCGAACGATACAATCACCTTTTTCAGTGTTGTGGCGGGAGGATAAAAGTAAATGCTCACTATTGCAGGTAAGTCTTTTACTTCGAGGCTATTTACAGGTACCGGAAAATTCTCCAGTGCCAGTGTTATGCAAAATGCGATTGCAGCCAGTGGCAGCCAGTTGGCGACGCTGGCGATGAAGCGTATTGATTTGCGCACCCAGCAGGACCAGTTGCTCGAGCCATTACAATCATTGGGAGTTCAGTTACTGCCAAATACGTCCGGGGCGCGCACTGCCAAAGAAGCCGTATTTGCGGCAGAGCTGGCCAGAGAAGCGCTACAAACAAATTGGCTAAAACTGGAAATACATCCTGATCAACGTTACTTATTGCCCGATCCGGTGGAAACATTACATGCCGCCGGGACACTGGTGAAAAAAGGCTTTGTGGTTTTGCCTTATTGCCCGGCAGATCCGGTGTTATGTAAACGTTTGGAAGAGGTTGGCTGCGCAGCGGTGATGCCACTAGGGGCGCCAATTGGTTCAAATCAGGGGCTACAAACCGCGGCTTTCCTACGCATTATTGTTGAGCAGGCGTCGGTACCGGTAGTAGTTGATGCGGGGATAGGCGCCCCCAGTCATGCCGCGGCAGCCATGGAATTAGGGGTCGACGCAGTACTGGTGAATACTGCGATGGCCGCAGCAAAAGATCCTATTGCTATGGCGGCAGCCTTTAGCAGTGCAGTAGCGGCCGGACGTCAGGCTTACAACGCAGGTTTGGCAGCTTCCCAGCAGCACGCGGTGGCTTCAAGCCCAACTGACGCGTTACTGGAGGGACTATGAGTTTTAAGGAAGTGCTGTCTGACTATGACTGGGATGACATCGGCATGCGCATTCGCAGTTGCAAGCCCGCTCAGGTTGAAAAAGCACTATCGGCGTCAACACCAACGTTGGATGATATGGTGGCTCTGCTATCGCCTGCCGCAGAGCCATTTTTGCCATTAATGGCGAGACGTGCCGAGGAAATTACCCGCTGTAGGTTCGGTCACACTATCCAGTTTTTTGCGCCGCTGTATTTATCAAATTTGTGTGCCAATGAGTGTACCTATTGTGGGTTCACTATGAGTAATGCAATGAAACGCAAAACCTTATCTGAACAGGATGTTCTGGCGGAAGTCAGGGTGCTTAAGGAAATGGGGTTAGACAGTGTGCTGGTGGTGACCGGAGAGCATGAACGCAAGGTGGGCATAGACTACTTCAAACAGATGTTACCCGTTATCAAAACGCACTTTAGCTACGTAGCGCTGGAAGTTCAGCCTTTATCGGCGGCGGATTACCAAACCGTGAGGGCTCTCGGTGTAGATGCTGTACTGGTATATCAGGAAACCTATCACCGACGTGAGTATGCCCGCTACCATCGCAGAGGTAACAAGCAGGACTTTGATTGGCGGTTGGCAACCCCTGAACGGCTCGGCGACAGCGGTATTGATAAGATTGGTGTGGGGGCCTTACTGGGGTTGAGTGACTGGCGGGTAGACAGTTTTTATACGGCTTTACATATTGATTACCTGCAAAAGCAGTATTGGCGCAGCCGTTATAGTTTGTCGTTCCCCCGTTTGCGACCGTGCGCTGGTCAACCCACTCACCCCGGCGAAATCAGTAATCGTCAACTGCTACAACTCATTTGCGCTCACAGACTGCTGAACCCTGGCATTGAAATAAGCCTTTCAACCCGTGAATCTGCAGCATTGAGGGACCGTATCTTACCTTTTGGTGTGACCAGTATGAGCGCCGCGTCGAGTACTGAACCTGGTGGTTATAGTAATCCTGACTCTGCACTTGAACAATTTAGTACCGATGACAAACGCAGTGTCACAGAAGTAGCAAATGCAGTGAGAGCGGGTGGTCTTGAACCTGTTTGGACCGATTGGTGTCAGGCTTACTCTGGTTAAAGCAGATGGGAATGGCTTTTTTTGGGGTGAATAATCCTTTAGTAGAATTGCGATTTTTATACTATTAGCTCACACTTAACAAAAAAGAATCAATGCAAACTATATGTTCGGACACGTATAACTATAATCAGCGTAGTGACAATACCTTTTATAGTTAAGTGGTGCCGCTGGCAGGGAAGACACGAAAAGTTAAAAGGCTTAAAGTGTTTTAAATATAACCTCTGGCTGGCGGTAAAACGTTGTATTGCTGCATGTTATAGCTGTTTTTCTGGGAAGTACGAGAATCTCTGCGTTATTTAGACATTTACTGTTAATAATCATCTGGTTGGCACTGTGGCGACTCTCTGTGTTTACGGAGTATGCTCCCCACGCCAGTATTTGGTTTCCGCCAGCCGGTTTTACATTTGCGTGTTTCCTGATGTTGCGTTGGTATGTAGCGCCGGTAATGCTGGTGGCCTGTTTGCTGTCGACGGTATGGGAAAGTTTCTTGTATAACGACGCTCGCTCGACACTGGAAGTCATTCAGGCCGGAGCAACATTTGCTTTTATGCATTGCTTTGTATACGGAGTAAGTGCTAACTATTTGCGGTCTTTTGTTGATCGGGTGAGTTACCAGAGTCTGTATCAGCCGATTATGCGCTTTTTGTTGGTGGCGGCGGTTTCCAGTCTGGTGATGTCTTTTACTGGCGTACTGGTGCTTTACGATGGGATCCACCTGCCAACTCTATTAATATCCTGGCTGGGTTGGTGGATTGGCGATATGTCGGGCATATTGGTGTTGGTCCCGGTGTTTATTGGTCTTATTAACCGAATTTCTCCTCGTCATGGTTTATTGCTCGCATTGCGTTATGAGCCGAGCGGACGAACAGATTATGTGATGTTCTCAGCTAAAATAGCCATAACCAGTGTAATGCTAGTGGGAATTGCACTGGCTGCATATTATACCGGGTCTGCCGAAGTTGCCTGTTTGGTGTTTTTTATAGCGCTGCCGCAAATGTGGATTGTTCACACCGAGTCACCAATGCGCGTTGCCGTGAGCGTTGCGATATTCAGTTTTCTTTCGGCGCTGCTGGTCAGCATCCTGCAAATGGGCGAGCAGGCCTATATTTTCCAGGTGGTCATTAGTGTGGTTGCCAGTGCAGCTTACTTCACCCTGGCGGTGCCGGCACTGGTTGCTCAAAATCAAGCGCTGTATAAAGAGATCAGCACGGATTTCCTAAGCAAAACCGTTACGCGCCAGCACTTCATAAAACTCGCTGAGCAAAATTTAAAGCATGCCTCCCGATACGACTTTGACACCACATTATTACTCTTCGATATCGACAATTTTAAGCAGGTAAATGACCAATACGGGCATATGGCAGGCGATGAAGTACTACAAAAATTTGCTCGTCTGGTGAAAAGTAAAATTCGTGAAAGTGATATCCTCGGCAGATTTGGTGGTGATGAGTTTATGCTGTTGCTGCCGCAAACGACATTGCAAAGCGCTCATAAAGTAGCCGAGTCCATACGCTGCGGCATGCTTGAGCTTAATCTATCGCACTCAGGTATGAGCGTGTCTTGTAGTGTTGGTGCTGCATCCATGACTGCCGATAGTGGCTTTGATGAGGCTTTCGAAAAAGCCGACCAGGCTTTACTGAAAGCTAAACGAAGTGGCAGAAACAAGACTGTGCTGCATACCATTGATTAACGCTTATCCTCAGATTTCTGTCCTTTATTGATGTGGCTATACTGTTCAGCGCAAAGCGCGCTGCTTTTTGGCTGCGTACTCAAAGAAAAAGCCGTTGGCGAAGGCCAACGGCTAAATTGATATGAGCGATAAGTACTGCGATGGCCGGTCTGTTTTCTTAACCGGCCTGACAATCTACAGCTCAATACCTGCCAGGTGGAAGAAAAACGCATATTCCTTGGCACGCTGCTCGTAGCGCTTAAATCTGCCCGATGCACCGCCGTGGCCTGCTTCCATATCGGTCATGAACAACAGAAGATTATCGTCGGTTTTGTAATCCCGTAATTTGGCTACCCATTTCATAGGTTCAAAATACTGTACCTGTGAGTCATGCAGACCAGTGGTGACAAACATGTGAGGATAATCCTGCTTTTTCACCTGATCATAAGGTGAGTAAGTCATAATATACTCGTATTCTTCTTTGTTGGCCGGGTTACCCCATTCAGAGTATTCACCGGTTGTAAGCGGGATACTGGCATCACTCATGGTGGTCACCACGTCAACAAAAGGCACGTGTGCCGCAATGGCGGTATAGAGGTCGGGTGCCATATTTGCAATCGCGCCCATTAACAGGCCGCCAGCACTGCCGCCTTCGGCGAATACCCGTTTTGGATCAGCATAACCCTGCTCAATTAACCCTTTGGTGACATCAATAAAGTCAGTGAAGGTGTTGATTTTGTTGCCCATTTTCCCATCTTCGTACCACTGGGTGCCGAGCATCTTGCTGCCACGAACGTGGGCGATAGCGACTACAAATCCACGGTCCAGCATAGATAACCAGGACGAAACAAAGGTCGGATCGATAGTTGAGCCGTAAGAGCCATAGCCATATTGAAATAACGGGTTTGAACCATCTTTGGCAAATAACGATTTACGATAGACCAGTGAAACCGGGACTTTTTTACCGTCGCGAGCTGTGATCATCAACCGTTCTGACTGGTAGTTAGTGGCATCGAAGTCATCGCCTACCTTGTTTTGCTTTTTCAGCTCACTCTCCAGCGTATCCAGATTGATATCGAATGTGCTGGGAGGCGTGGTTAACGACGCATAATAAATACGTACAGTATTGGTATCAGTTTGCGTATTGCCGGTAAAGCCGGCAGTGTAGATAGGATCTTCGGTAGGAATAGTACGCAGGCTACCGTCTTTTAATGACAAGGCTTCTAAACGCAGATAACCATTTTCCTTCGCTTCATAAACCACGTAATCACTGAGTAATTCCATGCTACTGATAAAAATATCAGGATTGTGTTTAACGACCTCCTGCCATTTGCTGCGATCCTGGGTATCGGCGGCACTGACTTTCATTATGCGATAGTTATCGGCCTGCCAGTTAGTCAGTACAAAATAATCATCGCCGTGTTTTTCCACAGAGTACTCATGGCCTGCTTCTAACGGATAAAACGCCGTTGGTTTTGCATCTGCGCTGTTCGCGTCAATCAGAGTAACGCCGGTTTGCTCCGTATTATCGTGATTAATATATATGACTTCTCCATCTTTACTTTTACCCAGTGAGGTGTAAAAGGTAGGGTCGGTTTGTTCATATACCAGTTCATCTTCCGCCTGATCAGTGCCAAGCGTATGGCGATAAACCTGAGAGCCTAACAGGGTTTGCTTGTCGCGTTTTATGTAATAGAGCGTGGTGTTATCTTTCGCCCAATAAACCTGCCCGTTGGTGTCTGTAAGGGTGTCATCAAGCATTTCACCCGTTTCGATATTCTTAACATGTAGCGTATACAAACGGCGGCTCACGGTATCAACAGTGTAGGCCAGTAATTTATTATCAGGGCTGGCTGCATAACTGCCAATGTTAAAATAGCTCTCGCCCTCTGCCATTTTGTTGCCATCGAGCAATACAGCTTCTTCACCATCAAGGCTGGGCTTTCTGACATAGATAGGATACTCGCCGTCACCTTTATAGTGGGTGACATACCAATACCCATTTTGTTTAACCGGTACCGATGAGTCATCCTTTGGAATTCTCGCGGTCATTTCGTCATACAGCGCTTCTTGCTGGCTTTCTAACGGCGCCAGCACTTTGTCGGCATAGCTGTTCTCTTTTTGGAGGTGAGTCAGCACGGCTTCATCACTGCGACTGTCATCACGCATCCAGTAATAATCATCGACTCGAGTTTCACCATGAGCGGTTAGCTCATAGGGCACTTTTTTGGCGACTGGCGGTGCAACAGAAGTGGATAAATTTAATGGCGTTTCTGGTTCAGATTGTTGCTGCGTCATCTTGTCGTCACTGCATGCTGCCAACATAGCAATTGCTATGGATAAGGGAAGAAGGGTTTTTTTCATGATAAGTCCCTGTAAGAGTTTCCTGTCGGTTGTTAGTATTATGATGTATTAACTTAACAGCGTTAGCACAGGTGGGGAAGCCCTCTAAAGCTTTTAGTTTCAATAAGGTTTAGTCAGGCGACTTGTATCGGGATTATCATATCGTCGTGTTGCTCGCCGTTATTCAGGCCATGCCGTAAACGGGCTTTCAGGCAATCTGCCGAACCTGCTATAAATTCCCGGCAGGTTGAAGACCGCTGAGGATAAATACCACATCCTACCTGGCGGCCGATTTCGCCTTGTAACGCAACACAACGCGGAACCGGCTGATTGGTGCCCTGCATAGCAACAAGATTCGGCGAGATTTTTGTGACGAGTTCTGAAGGCACGCTACCACCGGTAAACGGATCCGCTTCAGACCAGTAAAAAGAGACCCGAAACGTTGCGCAGCATGCACCACAATCTGTACAAGAAAACATTATCGATATAGCTCCACTCAGTACACAAAAAACAGTTTTTTCGCGTGATAAACGTTAGCAATTAAGGGTTACAACGGAGCGGCGCAACAGGTAACGGCGGCGGTGGCGTTGTGCGTCATTATGTCACTAAATTTAAAATCTTCTTACAAATATAAATCCCACTAAAACAATGGTTTATTATGGTTTCTTGGCGTGCGCCGTTGAAATATTGGTTCAAGACAGTTGCAAATTAATCACCCGGCTTTTTGGTTGTTAAATCATGGTTATAACGAAGATGAAGACTCTCTGTATGCTTTGATATTCGCACTGGTCTGCGGCGCATAAAGCCGATATCCTAGCCAGTAAACAACAACAGACGCCTGAAACGTTAATTAAATATAGGAACACGCGCTATGCACGATCACGGTCACCACCATGATCATACCCATAGTCATTCGCACGGCCATCATCATCACCACGATATTGATGAGCAACGAATAAGCTGGGCTTTTTGGTTAAATTTCTGCTTTACCATTATTGAGTTTATTGGTGGTTGGCTAACCAACAGTGTCGCTATTATGGCTGACGCGGTGCACGATCTGGGAGATTCCCTGTCAATTGGATTGGCGTGGTATCTAAGCAAGATTGGTAAGCGTGATGCTACAGAGCAATATTCTTATGGCTTTAAGCGCTTAAGTTTACTTGGTGCATTGATTAACGGCGTTATTCTGATCGTTGGTTCTGCCTGGGTGTTATTCGAAGCTATCCCGCGCTTGTGGTCCCCCGAAATGCCGGTTACCGAGGGAATGATGGCACTGGCAGTGCTCGGTGTGGCGGTTAATGGCTTTGCGGCCTTTAAACTTCATGGTGGCGCGACGCTCAATGAAAAAGTGCTTAACTGGCACTTACTGGAAGATATGTTCGGTTGGGTGGCTGTGCTCATTGTGGCCATAGTACTGCACTTTGTGAATTGGCCGGTGCTGGACCCACTACTGTCGGTTGCCTTTACCTTATTTATTCTCTTTAACGTGGTCAAACACGTGGTTCACACCGTGAAGCTTTTTTTGCAGGTAAACCCGGATGTTGCCCAGCGAGCGAAAATTCGGCAAGCGTTACTCGACATTGAGCACGTTACAGAACTGCATCATATGCATTTTTGGTCATTGGATGGGGCTAGCCATGTACTCACTGCGCATTTGGTGTTAGATCAAACCATTGACGGAGATAAAGCGTGCGAGTTAAAGCAGTATGTCGCTCAGGCATTAGCGCCGTTTGAGCTGGACCATACTACTATAGAGCTTGAAATGCCCGGCGAGAACTGCCGGGATAATTAATAAAAGTGAGCGGTGGCGTGGTAATTAGCCCGCCACCAACAAAGGCATTTAGCCGCAGCGACTAGCGCGCCGGGCAGTCTGGCAGCTCTTCCATCCGGGTTAGACGAATGTTGGAAATTCTCACTGCTGCAACCTGGTTACTGCTGAGTGTCAGAGGCGAATACACTTCCTTTAAGTTAACGCCAGCCTGTACAAAACACGCAGTCGGAATGATCAAAGTTTGCCATTCATTGCTATTTTGGCTAAAGCTGTTTAGCGACAACTCACCTTTGCAGTCATCGCCACACTCCATGGCAATACTTAAGTCCCCTGAGTTTTCCTGTTGAAAGTCAAAGGTCAGTGCACTGTCAGCAGATGCAAAGTCGAGCAAGTCTTCCGGGAAGGGAGAGAAAAAGCTAACGGTGTCAGCGTTATCACCAAACTGAATGTAAAGGGTATCTTCCTGAACCAGTCGGTCAGCGGTGCGCACTGCCAGTGAGCCCACGTTTAAAACATTACTGTTCATGGTTTTACGGGCATCATTGCTGGTGGCAACCAATTGCCATGGCTGTTGCACACTTTGCTGAAAAATAACATGGTCTGTCATAGCCGGTGTGGTATCGTCCAGCGATTCATTCAGTGTCGCCAGTTCAGTTTGATCGGTATAGGTGAGACCGTAGCCGTAGTCAAATAACGGCGTTTTCCCATCGCCTTTATTGACCGGATTTTGATATGGTGTTGCAGGCCAACTGAACGATAACCTGCCTTGCATAGGGAAGTTAACGGTGCCGTCTTCTGTGGTGAACAACACATCTGCTACGCCCTGACCTTCCGAACCGGGTAACCACGCCACCACAAACGCATCTGAGGCATTAATTTCTGGCGTTACCCACATTGGCCGACCAGTAATGAACACAGACACTACCGGTATACCCTGCGCTTTAAGTGATTGCAGCAACGCTAAATCGCGCTTTTCTTCACGCTGATATTCAACGTTGGCAATATCGCCGTTACCTTCAGCGTAGGGTGTTTCACCAAATACCACAATGGCGGCATCGGGTTTGACGGTATAGCTACCATCGACACTCAATTCAGCGCTGCCACCGGCAGCAGTCACAGCATGTTCGATACCGGTGAAAATTGAGGTGGCGCCAGGGAAGTCGCTGTTCTCGTTACCAGTACCCTGCCAGGTAATTGTCCAGCCACCGGATTGCTGTCCGATATTGTGCGCGGCTTCACCGGCGACCAGTATTTGACTACCTGGATTAAGAGGCAGAATTTGTTGATTATTTTTGAGCATCACTAACGATTTGCGCACGGCTTCGCGCGCTACGGCACGATGCTCTGGCGCGCCAATCACAGACTTTTTACCTGACAGACTGCGATTGGCCGGCGACGGCAAGTCAAATAAACCAACACGCAGTTTTACGCGCAATACACGTCGAACCGCATCGTCAAGACGCGCCAGAGGAATTTCACCACTCTCAACCTGCGCAACCAAATTATGAAAGAGCGGCTTCCAGATTGGTGTAGGCGCCATGTACACGTCCAGACCAGCTAACAATGCTTGTGGGCAGTCTTCGTTACTACAACCAGGAATTTGACCATGACCGTTCCAGTCGCCTACTACAAAGCCGTCAAACCCCATTTTATTTTTTAATACATCTGTAAGTAAGTATTTACTTCCGTGTATTTTTTCGCCATGCCAGCTGTTAAATGACGCCATTACAGACTGAGAACCGGCATTTAACCCCTCTACATAGCCCTGTGCGTGAATGTCGAACAGCTCTTTTTCGGTCGCCAGATTGTTGCCCTGATCATCGCCTTTATCGGTTCCGCCATCACCGACGAAGTGTTTAACGGTAGAAATAACGTGCTGGTCATCGATATTGCCGTCGCTGATATCACCTTGTAAACCGCTCACAATAGCACGTGCATACTGGCCAACAATTTCCGGGTCTTCTGAGTAGCTTTCATACGTGCGGCCCCAACGGTCGTCACGAACAACTGCAACCGTGGGCGCGAATATCCAGTCAATACCGGTCGCTCTGACTTCTTTGGCAGTGGCTGTCGCGATCTTTTCAATCAGGGCCGGATCACGCATAGCACCCAGACCAATATTATGAGGAAATAACGTTGCACCGATAACATTGTTGTGACCGTGCACCGCATCGGTTCCCCACATGGTAGGAATACTACTGCCATCTACAGAGTCATCAATGGATGCCTGATACATTGCTTCAGCCAGGGCTATCCATTCTTCTGGTGTCGCGTGTTTGTTAGCGCCTGGAAAAGAACCACCACCGTTAAGGTATGAACCAAAGCCGTATTCGCGCATGTCTTCCACCGTTACGTCACGGATTTCAGGTTGCACCAGCTGGGCGACCTTTTGTTTTATGGTCATCTCGCTTAACAGCGCTTCCACTCTTTGCTCCACCGCTTCACCGTTAGCAATAGGAGACTGAACCTCAGGCCAGAAATCGGGTACAGTTTTCTGGCCTGAGGCAGGTTCATCAGTGCCGTTGCTACAGGCAGACAGGCCGGCAACACCAAGCGCCAAAGCGGCAAGTGAAAGAGTCAGCGTTTTCATTACTTTTCTCCGGAATATAAATTGGCAATGCTGGGCATCGCAGTCATTGATCTGCCTGCCAAAGGGCGAATTACTGATGGCCGCAGGTATTTGTTAAAATTTTGTTGTGAAGTATAAAGCCTAATCTTAAAAATGCAAGCGCTTACATTTTTATTGCATTATTCTGCCGTTTAATGTCTTTTTATTTGGCTTTTACTATTTTAAAAACCATCTAAAGATGTTTTTTGCGCAATTTTACAAAATGAAATGAGTGCGCTTACATTGTGTTGCGGTTTATCGCATATACCTCGTTAAATATGGTTTCCAAGGGCATTTTTAGTGCCGTTTGAATTGATGGAAGTCGAAGCGGTTTGGGGTGATGGCATATCTCGTTACATTTTCGTACAGATTGTTACAGATATTATCCGCAGAATAGGGCGGTAAATTAATACATAACGAGCCCTAACAGATGAGATTCTGGATCCTTTTACTGTGTTGCCTTATTGGCTCGATTGGTTGCTATCTCATAGGTTTTAGCCGGGGGATCTTTGTAATAGCAGCATTTGGTATCGTGTTTGAACTCGCTTTCTGGTTAGAATTGATCAAGCCTAAATCAAAATCTTAGTGACGATTGGCGGCAAATTAATATTAAATAAAAAAAGTGAGAGTATTTTATAAATGTAAAAAACTTGTATAAAAAATGAAAGCGCTTACAATTGGGAGGTTTTCCGTTTATCAGGTAATTAGTGATCGTTGCAGAGAGCCGAAAATCAGCTCTGTAATGCGATCACCCCAATAGTAAGTAATGTGACCATGGCCAATGGGTTTAAACTCAGTAATTTACTCAGCCAACCCGACTTTGTTGTTGGAGTGGCAACCTCATCTTTTCAAATAGAGGGCGGAGCGGAATTTCGCGAGCCTTGTATATGGGATACTTTTTGCAAAAAGCCAGGCGCTATTAAAGATGCCTCAGATGGGTTATTCGCCTGCGATCACTACAGTCGATGGCACGAGGACATTGCGCTGGTCGATGAGTTAGGTTTTGACGCATATCGCTTTTCGGTTTCCTGGCCGCGAATTATGTGTGCTGACGGCTCAATTAATCAGGCCGGATTAGACTTCTATATCTCTATACTCGATGAACTCAAGCGCAGAAATTTAAAAGCCTTTGTAACCTTATATCACTGGGAGTTACCTCAATATATAGAGGATCAGGGAGGCTGGCTGAATCGTGACACGGCACAGGCTTTTGCTATTTACACCGATGTAGTGTCGAGCGCCTTTGGCCAGCGAGTCGATACTTACACTACGTTAAACGAGCCGTTTTGCAGTGCGTACCTTGGCTATGAAACCGGTATTCATGCGCCAGGAAAAAAAGGTGCTCAATATGGCAAAAAAGCAGCACATAACCTATTGTTAGCCCATGGCTTGTCTATGCAAGTACTGGCGCGCAATGTACCAAAAATTCGGCGGGGTATTGTATTAAACTTCACGCCGTTCTATGCCTCATCTGAAGATTCGCAAGCGCAGCATGCTGCTGAGGTGGCTCACGACCATTTTAACGACTGGTATTTGCGACCCGTATTGCAGGGTGAATACCCTGAATTACTTAATCGTCTACCGCAAAATGAACGACCAGATATTGAGCCTGGCGACATGCAGATTATTGCGCAGCCTTTAGATTACCTTGGGGTTAACTATTATACGCGCTCGTTTGTTGTTAGCGACGAGCAACATGAATTTAAAATTTTACCGCCGCCTGACAAGGCACCGGTTACCGCAATGAATTGGGAGATTTTCCCCGATGCGTTGCGTAAGCTTTTGTTGAAGTTGAATAACGATTACAATTTGCCGCCACTTTATATTACCGAAAATGGCATGGCCAGTGACGATAAGGTTCATCAGGGTGAAGTTAAAGACGAGCTCAGGGTTGCCTATTTACGCGACCACATGCAGGCGGTAGCACAGGCTATGGAAGCCGGGGTAGACATTCGTGGCTACTTTGTGTGGAGCCTGCTGGACAATTTTGAGTGGGCCGAGGGTTATCTTAAGCGTTTCGGTATTGTTCATGTTGATTTTAACACGCAGCAGCGTTTACCAAAGCAAAGCGCACTGTTACTCAGTACGTGGCTATTGCAGCGTAATAAATAACACTAGGTAAACCAGGCATATGAAAATCAGCACGAAAGAAAAAGTTGCTTACGGATTAGGTGATTCCGCCAGTAACTTTGTTTTTCAAACGGTGATGCTGTTTTTGACATTTTACTATACCGACGTAGTGGGGCTTAACCCGGCAACGGCGGGCAGTATATTTTTGCTGGTCCGCCTGATTGATGCCGTGACCGACCCATTGATGGGCTCAATAGCTGATAAAACACGCACGCGCTGGGGAGCATACCGGCCTTATCTGTTGTGGCTTGCTCTGCCATTTGCCGTCATTAGTGTACTAGCCTTTACCACGCCCGATACTGATTATCAGGGCAAATTAATCTACGCCGTAATTAGCTATATTTTACTGATGCTGATGTATACGGCCATCAATATTCCTTATTCTGCGCTCGGTGGTGTAATAACCGCTGATGCTACCGAACGCGTGTCGGTACAGTCCTACCGTTTTGTATTCGCCACGATTGGCGGGCTCATTGTGACGTCGTTTACCTTGCCAATGGTTGAATGGTTTGGCAATGGGGATGATGCCAAAGGGTATCAGCTTACGATGTTGGTTATGGGCGTGTTAGGGATGCTGCTGTTTTTACTATGTTTTTTTGGAACAAAAGAACGGGTTTTACCGGCAGAGGGGTCGCCACTACCTGTTCGAGAGCAGTTACGTGCCGTGTGGAGAAATGATCAGTGCCGGATACTTTGCTTAGTGAGTATGGTACTGCTTACCGGCTTAGTGTTGCGTAATTCACTGGCTATTTACTACGTAAAATATGTACTTCAGCGCCCTGAAGATGTGACGCTGTTCATCACTGTGGCAATGGTAGGGGGTATACTGGGAGCAGCCCTGGCATACCCTGTAGCCAAACGGGTTGATAAGGTGCGTGTGTATGCGCTTTTACAATGGGGTTGTGCTGGTGTTTGCATTGTTAATTACTATGTACCTGCCGACTCATGGCTGATGGCTTTAAGCTTACACTTTTTGTGGGGCCTTATGGTACAAATGTCATCGCCATTGCTGTGGGCCAAAATGGGTGATGTCACCGATTATGGTGAGTTACAGTCAGGTACGCGCCTCACCGCCATGACGTTTTCAATCATCGTGTTCTCTATTAAGCTGGGAATCGCCCTTGGCAGTGCGATGGCGGGATGGTTGCTGGCATTTTACGATTATCAGCCAGCCGTGTTCGATGCAGACGTGAACCAGGGCATTATTCAGTCTTTTTGTTTAATTCCGGCTGTTACGTCGATACTTGTTATAGTATTAATGCACTGGTATAAATTAGACGCCCAAAGCGTTCATCGCACTCAACACGTGCTGCTCAATACAAGAACAACCTCCATAATGAATGTAGCGAAGTAACCATGGTAACTATTAAACAGGTTAGTGAAAAAGCAGGTGTATCGTCGGCCACAGTTTCAAGGGTAATTAATAACACCGGCACGGTAAAAGAGAAAACCCGCGATGCAGTGATGGCAGCCATGTCAGAGCTTGGTTATCGTCACAATGTTGTTGCCGCATCGTTGGCGTCTAATAAAACCCATACCATCGGCTATGTTGTACCTGAGTTACACGGCTCATTTTTTGGTGCCATGATGGGGGGCACCGAACAAGCGCTGCGGCAAGCTAAGAAACACATGCTCATTGCCACAGGCCACTCCGATGCAAACATTGAAAAAGAGCAGATTGATGCGTTGTTAAGTCGTCGTTGCGACGCATTAATATTGCATGTAGAAGCGGTCAGTAACGACTATCTGGTGAGTCTTGTCCATCAGGGCGTAGAGCTAGTGGTGGTTAACCGGTATATCGAAGAAATTGGTGATAATTGCATTAGTCTGGACAATACCCTCGGGGGTTACCTGGCCACCCGCCACTTGTTGGATATTGGCCATACCAATATTGCCTATATTGCTGGTTCGCTATTTAAAGACGATGCGATTAATCGTTTGAATGGCCACCGTAAGGCGCTTGCCGAAGCGAATGTTGCTTATCAGGACGGGCTTACCTACGAAGGTAATTTTCAGGCGCGTTCAGGTACCGAAGGTATTCGTGCATTACTTGCAAGCGGTGCGAAATTTTCTGCGGTTGCTTGCGGTAACGATGAAATGGCTTCAGGTGCAATGATAGCGCTACGTGAAGCAGGGCGACGTATTCCTGAAGATATATCGGTAATTGGCTACGATAACATTGATTTCGCGAGCTATCTTTCGCCCGGTTTAACCACCATGGATTATCCGGTGCAGAAAATAGGCAATATGGCGGCACACTGGGTACTCGAACGCGTTTATGGCCACAATAGATTCGATTACGAGCATATATTAAACCCCCGGCTCATTCTCCGGGGCACCACTTGCAGCCCTGAGTAACAAGCGGCGGATGGCAAATTAATACTAATTAAGCATTTAACTAAATAGCTATTCGGTATTATTATCAAGTATCGATGAGTGAGTTCACTGAGGAGTTGTCTGTGTTTGTAATGCGTTCGACGTACGAAAGCGCACAGCAAGAAGTGCTGGGGTTACAAAAGGAAAAGCAACGTTTAGAAGAGCGTTTGGCGGCTTTGGAAGCTGAGAATCAAACGTTAGAGCGTCAGCTTGCCCAACAACCTGCCAAAGATGAGTCGGCCAATGCCCTGTTGAACGGCATGTTAGACTCGCTCAACCAGGTAGAAGGAATACGCCAGGCCGTTCTCGAGTCATTTGAAGACATCAGTCAGCAAACCGATAACATTGCGGAAAACCATCAATCGTTTACAGAATCGGGTGAATCATTAAAGCAAATCATTAAAGATATGAGTGGTTTGAACGAAATGATGGCCACAATGAGCAGCAGTATTCAGGGCTTATCTGAAACGGCCGGTAACATTAATAAGTTTGTTACCACGATTACCAGCATCTCCGACCAAACTAACTTGTTAGCATTAAATGCCGCCATTGAAGCGGCTCGTGCCGGCGATGCCGGGCGGGGTTTCAGCGTTGTCGCGGATGAAGTACGTTCGCTAGCCAATGAAACCAATAAATCAGCCAGTGAAGTGTCTGAGCTGGTGCAAAGTATTATACAATCCACCCAGCAAGCCGTTAACTCTGTGGGTGAGTTACGCACCAACAATGGCCAGTTAGCCGACGGTATCAGCTCGCTAAACACCAGTTACGCTGGCATGGTTGAGCACTGTGATGTTATGGAAGATACGATTCGTTCAGCCAGTCTGCAATCGTTTGTGCAAACCGTTAAACTCGACCACGTTGTGTGGAAGACACAAGTGTATGCGGTGTTATGCGGGCAGTCCTCGAAAAGTGTCAACGACTTCCAGGATCATAATCATTGTCGACTGGGGCAATGGTATGCGTCTAATCAGCAGACTGATATTGGCAGGCTCGATGCGTTTAAGCGTTTGGATCGCCCTCATGCTGCAGTGCATGATTCCGGCATTAAAGCCTTGCGGGCTAACAATAACGGCGAGCAAGGTGAGTGTGAGCGCTTGCTTTTACAAATGGAATCGGCGAGCCAGGAAGTCATTGCGTTACTCGATACAATATCGAGGAGCACAAAGTAAACGACCTGATTCTGTTTTAACCAGCCGTGAGACTAAAGCGCTGCGGCTGTGCCGTTCTGTATGACAATTTTCTCGCTGTTACCTCGTAAAAGTACCTATCCTGCTGTTAGACTTAACACCGTTTTAAGTGTTTAGCTTTGTATAAATAAATAAGTTGAACTACGTTTAAACACTATACTTTAGTGTGAAAAGTATCTGTGCATTGGTGGCCAACCAACGCTAGCAGACAGCTATTCCCTCTCGAATTAACGTGTCACGGAGCAAAGATAGAATGCGCAACAACCAGCCTGTAACCCAGCGAGAATATAAATTTTCGAGTAAATACCGGCTTATTTCTGCTACCGACCAGCGCGGTGTTATTACGCATTGTAACGATGCATTTATTGAAGTAAGTGGCTACTCTAAAGAAGAGCTTATCGGCAAAAATCACAATTTGGTACGCCACCCTGACATGCCCCCGAGTGTATTTAAAGAGATGTGGCAAACGCTGCAGGCGGGTCGAATTTGGATGGGGCTGGTAAAGAATCGCCGTAAAAATGGTGATCATTATTGGGTGTCTGCGTTTGTGACGCCGGTTTACGAAAACAACAATGTAGTAGGGTATGAATCTGTTCGGGTACCGGCTCTAGAGCACGAAGTTGCGCGTGCAGAGTCTCGTTATAGTCGAATGCGCGAAGGCAAGTCGGCGGCGTCAGCAAGTGAAAGTTATATTTATTTTATCAAAAAATTCGCACCTTTCTGGTTACCCGCTATTCCATTGCTGGCCTTTTTGGCTTTTAACGGCGGTTTACTGCCAACGGCAGTGACCGCAGTATTGCTAATTATTATGGCGATATGGCAATGGCAGCAAACACAAAGCGACTGGGAATCCCTGATTAGCTTAAGTCCGGATTCGTACGACAGCGCAGTGGTATCACAAACGTATTTCAGTGATTTTGGTGCAATAGCCCGGGCAAAACTGGTATTGGGATGCGAGTTAGCACGCAGCCGTACCGCGCTGACCCGTATTAAAGATGCAGCCGGCGGACTAGAGGATATAGCCAATACAACCCATACGCAGGCTGAAATGACCTCCTCCGCGGTAGTGCAGCAAAACCAGGCAACTCAGCAAATTGCGTCGGCGGTAACGCAAATGTCACAGTCGATTCAGGAAGTGGCAGAACGCGTAGAGCAGAACGCAGAAACCGCGCGCTCTGCGGCGGGCAATGTACTAACAGGTAACCAAAAGGCAGAGTCTGCTGCCGTGGCAATTAACGAACTGGAAAGTGTTGTTGAGTCGATATCGTCGACCGTGACCGAATTGGCCCAAAGCACCAGTGATATTGGTGAAGCGGCCAGTATTATTTCGTCTATTGCTGAACAAACCAATTTGCTGGCGCTTAACGCCGCCATTGAAGCCGCTCGCGCCGGAGAGCAAGGGCGTGGATTTGCCGTTGTGGCCGATGAAGTAAGGGCGTTGGCATCGAAAACCCGCGAATCGACCGATCGTATTCACAACATCATCAAAGAGTTGGCTAGTCGCAGTGAACGTGCGGTAAAAGTTTCTGCAAACGGTTTGGAATCGGCTAAGCTTGGTGCGTCGATTGTGCAGGAAACTCAGAAAGCCTTGTCTGAAATCAATACCGCAGTGCATGGTATATCCGAAATGACCATTGAAATGTCGGCGGCAGTTGAACAGCAGAGTTCGGTTGCCGAGCATATCAATCAACAAGTTGTTGACATTGCGGATGGCGCCGCTGACACCCAGAAAAGCTCCGAAGAATCACTGGAAGCCAGCAAACGTTTACATAACACTATTGCCGAGGTTAACGGTGTTATCAGGCGTTTTAATGTCGACAGTCAGGTTGGCGGAAAATAGACAAAGTAAACATTTAGCGCAGCGCTATGACAGTCAGTTGGCATACGCTGTTGCTAAGAGCTGCGCACAGTCGTCAGCAGTTAGCTGAGGCTGATTAGTTTATAATGTATTTTCGCTGCACAACTACAAAGACGGCAAACACTAGGGTAATAAGGTAAATCCACCCGCTGGAAAATTGACCAAAGATAACGCTTAAAATAGCCGAGTTTTGTACTGCATCCATCCCAATTACGGTGATTAATCCCGGCCACAGCGCCAAGGCTGTTATGAGCGCGGCTTGTACGCTGTCTCTTACTGAAAACTGAAAACTGAAAGCGTTTTAGCCAGTGCCCAACGCATAACGCCACGCTGGCGACAATGAGCATGGCATAGGAGGGTTCAGCACTCTCTAACTTAACGTTAAAGCCTGTGTTGATAGTGATGGCAATCAACAGCCATACTATCAACCCGCTGCTATGTTTTAGATTGTTCATATTCAGTCCGTTGAGTATGGTATGTGTTTTCACCATAGCAGTTGGGTATAGGAACGCAATCTAAATGTGTTTGGAGTTCGGCTGTTACTAATAAGTATCTGCGGCTAAAGGGAGATTTTGTACAGGGTTTAGATTGTAACAATGGCTTGTGGCAGTGACTTATTCAATAGCATAAGTGGCAATAGGCCCATAACGATATTAGCCGTTGGCTGGTGGTTACCCTCCACCGGCTAATATTGCATTGTAAAAGGGTATATGGGCTAGCCGTTAGCTTTCAGCTTTACTACTTCAGCGCCCTCGCTCGACAAAATCGTATCTGCCGCTGTGCCTTTCAGTAATTTAGCCACGTTATCTTTATTTTTTGCCAGCATAATCGAGAGTTCTTCAGCGACTGACTCTTCCAGTTTTATGCCTTTTGCTTCCAGATATACGGCCAGATTGTCGGCCACATCGAGCATTTTATCGTACTGATCGGCGGCCTTTTTATCGGTAGTAACCAACTTCTCTACCCCTTTGTGTGAAACCACGTATTGTGTTGTGATTGCCATGGTGTAACTCCGTTGTTTTGTGAAATACCTTGTCACTGTAGCGTAAAGTGCTGTATAAATAAACAGTAATTTTTAACAGGTGGTAACGTTAACAATGCTGCAAATTATTCCCGTCACCGCGCAAGCCGGTATAACCGGGTTCGAGTCGCCAGCGGCTGAGTACAAGCAGTTGGCACTTAATCTTGATGAACTGCTCATTGAGCACCCTACTGCAACCTTTATTGGCCAGGCACAAGGTGACTCCATGACCGGGGTGGGTATTTTCGATGGCGACTTATTAATCGTCGACCGCGCCGCACACCCCACCTCGCTCGATGTAATAGTGGCTAACCTTAATGGCGCATTTGTGTGTAAGCTTTATGATCGCAAGGCTCAGGTATTGTTGTCGCCGGGCCTTGATCATCAGCCCTATGCGCTCGGCGAAGGTGATACGTTCGAAGTCGAAGGCATTGTTGTGCGTTCTGTACGCATGCACAGGTATGTTCGGCGGTTAAGCCAATGTATGCGCTAATCGATGCCAACAGTTTTTATGCGTCGGCGGAAAAGGTATTCGACCCGGCTATACGCAACCGACCAGTAGTCGTACTGACTAACAACGACGGTTGTATATGTGCGCTGTGCGAACACGCTAAAAAGCTCGGCGTAAAAAAATTTGGCCCTTATTACAAAGTAAAGAAGCTGCTGGCACAGCATAACGCGGTTATTCGTTCATCCAATTACGAGTTGTATGATTACCTGTCGAATAAGATGATGCTGGTGGCGGCAGGTTACGCCCCCCAACAGCACATATATTCCATTGATGAGTGTTTTTTGTATTTTGACAACTGGCAGCCTAGTGAGCCCTGGCAGGACTATGCGGAGCGTATTCAGCGTGATGTGTGGCAACAGGTTCGCCTGCCCGTATGTGTGGGGCTTGGCAGTACACCCACGTTAGCCAAGGTAGCCAGTTTCGCCGGAAAAAAACTGGGCAGTAAGTCGGGTATTGCAGTGCTTAATACCCCTCAGGCAATACAAACGGCATTAAGTCAAATGGATGTTCAGGACGTGTGGGGCATTGGCAAACGAATCGCCGAAAAACTGCGTAGTCAGGGCATACTCACTGCTTGGCAACTGGCCATGTTTGACGCTAAAACATTACGCAAGCAGTTCTCCGTAGAGGTTGAACGCACAGTGCGCGAACTCAACGGTATTACATGTATTGAGTGGGATCAGGAGCGTGCCCAAAAGCAGCAAATATATTCCACCCGCGCCTTCGGGCAACCGGTAGGCAGTCATCAGGCACTGCGTGAGAGTTTGTGCTGGCATGCTGAAAAAGTGGCCGAAAAACTGCGCCGCCAACACAGCAAAGTACTGCTGTTAACACTGTTTACGCACGCCAACCCATTTGCCGCTACCGAGCAATACCACAAAGCGGTGCAGCACCGTTTTGCCCAACCCACTAACGACACCCGTGCGTTGGTGCAGGCTGCCAGCAATGCCAGTAACGCGCTATACAAAGCCAATATAAAACTGCATAAATGCGGGGTAGGGGCCATCGAAATTATCGACACCGATCACGAACAAGGCGACATGTTTGCCGAGCTACAGCACAACCCCAGGCTTATGCAGTGCATGGACGCCATAAACCACCGCTATGGTAGCCAAACCATAGGTGCCGCCGCTAAAGGCATTAACCCCCAGTGGAGTATGAAACGCGAATACCTGTCACCCCAGTACACCACCAACTGGCGGCATATACCGAAGGTGGGGTGTTAGTAATTTGTGATTTTACATACAGCGGCGAAGCGAATATGCGCCTGCCGCTTGAGTATCGATAAAAACCGGTGTCGCCAAAAACAAAGCTGGTCTCTTTCACACTTAACAGTCTCGATGCGTTGTTTTAGAGCCGGTTTTGCTCGATCAAACACTCTATATCTAGCTATAGTTTTATCAGGTTTAGCCGTCAGGTTTTTCTGCTTCTTCAACACATGTCTCTGGTGTAGGGACATGAAACCAAAGTTTGATAGCGTGGGGTTGAAAGTTTGAAATTCCTCCCTGTACTTTTAGACAGTCCTCGTCGGAAATCTCGTATTTGGTTGAATTTTGTTCTATATTCATTTTAAGGTCCTCATTTAATTTTAATCGCGGTAGGAGTATCAAAGCATAGCTAAACAATTCTGGAGATTAGCTGATGGCAAAGACAGGGAGGTACAATTTTAGGACAGTCTTATTAGTTGTCCTTCTTTTGCTAGCATGGACACTGGAGTCTTTTGCTGTGGAGCCAGCTTGGATGGGGAAGCGAAAATTTGATGGGGAAGCCACCGGTATTGTGAGAGATATAACATCCGTTGGTCACAATACATTTATAGGTGCTGAAAATGGCTTGTTCCACATAGTCGGTAACTACTCAAAACATTATTCGCGTGAAAACAGCCCACTAGGACTAGGCTATATCACTTCGCTTCATCATGATAATGGCACAATATATATCGCTGAATATGGAAATGGTGTCTTTACTTACTCTTTAGCGACAGGTGAATTTGAAAGGTTATTGTTGCCCAAGGAATTGGAAGCTCAAGCGTGGGCAGTCAATTTGATCGAAGATGTTGTTGTGGTCAGTACATTGTCCAAGATTATTTTGGTTACCAGGGAGGGCTTACCTATTGTTGTGAAAGATGCATCTATTGAGAGTAGTAAACTAAGTGGAATGTACAGCATCGCTGGTCACAATAAAGAAATCATAGTATCCGAGGCTAATAGTTTAATTTTTATAGATTTACTCGGCGAAGAAAAAAAAGTCCTAAGCCGTCAGGCTCATTTCCCACAGCTAGCGAAAATTACTTATGTGAAGGCCTTCGGAGATGAATTATACATTGGCGGGATTGGCGGCGTTTATAGGTATGACATAGCAAAGCGCAGTTCGAAGTTCTTTCCTATCAACGAAAAAAGTAGCAAATTAAAGGACGTAGAAAGCATACTAGTCGATAAGAATGATGAGCTGTGGGTAGCTGCTGGAGGTTTATTTTTACTCGATAGACTAGATGGTGTACTTAAAGCTATAGAACAAGGCTTGCCTAAATATAGTTTTGATCAGGTACGAGCTGTTCAGGCAGTCCACCAATTGGATAACGGCGATATTTTAATTGCGTCAACGCAACTAGGTTTATTCGCAATCAGTGAGGGTAGCCTTGCTATCAACTACATCCACGAAACAGAATTTCCTTACCGTAAAGATATTTATGCCGTTACGGCATTAGGCAAAAGTCGTTACCTGGCCAGAACTTCAGATCGGTGGTTTGAATTAAATGCCGCTACTGGCAGACTTACTGCACAGATAGGCAGTGATTTTGATAGTGAGCCTATACCTTTAACCAATAATAAGGTGTTTTCGCCACAAACATGCAGTATTTATTCGCTTGGAGGTACTGGTTTAGTGCGAGAAAAACCCGTAATCGACGCGCGTAACTTTTGCCCCTACATACGCCCACTTCACTACATAAAAAATGACTCTAAATTTATCTTCTATCAAGCCCCTACGCATGCCGGGTTAGTCCGCTACGCTGACAACACAATTACACATTTTGCCAATGCGCCGAAGAATGTTCGCTTTATAACAAGCCAAGAAGGTATGCCCGTAGTTATCATGGATAGCAACAACGCTTTATATACTATGGAAGGTCATGGTGTTTGGATTAAACATGATATTAAGGCATTAAAGAGCGTTTATGTTTATTGTTTATATGCAGACCCTGTAGATAGCGCCGTCTATTTTTGCACATCAGGCAGGGGGCTCAAGCGTTACAGTTTACATACCAAAAAGCTGTCCGACGCTTTTGTCAATTTTAATGTACCAAGGTTTATCCGAGATGGTTATCTCGACAGTACTGGTCATCATTGGTTGGCTACAAATAAAGGTTTGGTTGTAGTAAACAGAGACTATTTTTTCGATTTTGAACAAAGTGACGGCATCGTTGATACTGACTTTAACTATCAAGGTATATTACCTCTGGATCCAGAACAATTTTTATTGGTTGGAGACCAACTAAGCTATGTAGTGAACACATTGAAATTAACATCCTATGTTAAGCGCCGGCGTCAACATACGGCGTATGCGAGTATTCTTAATGTGCGCAGTAGAAGCGACAATATCGACCCGATTACTGTAAGTAAAAACGGTGAGAGTTATTATTTCACCGTTCAGCCTGAAGAGCTGATGTTCGAATTTGCGTCAGCTGACTTTATTTATTCTCACTTGCAGCACGTGGAGTACAGGTTAGCAGGGCTCAACCCAACGTGGCAGGCACTACCAACCAATATTGGTACCGTAGCTTATTCAGGATTAGGCGTGGGTGAATTTGATTTTCAGGTGCGGGTAATTGATAGTAAAAGTGTTAATCCGCAACCGATCTCCCACTACCGTTTTGAGATTCCTGTGCCATTGTGGCAATCGTGGCAAGCCTATTTAATTTATTTATGCGCGTTGTGTGCTGTCGTGTGGCTGTCCATCAAATGGTACCGATGGCATCTTGCTGAAAAAAGCCGGACACTTCAATATATCATCGATCACAAGCAATCGGCATTGCTAGACAGCAACCGTTCTATTTCTCAGTTATTAACGAAAAAAGAACGTATTTTTTCTAACCTCGCGAAGGAGATCAGAACGCCAGTCATGCGCATCCTGATCCCACTTACGGAGCTGCGCCAGCAAAATCAAACAACAGCCGTGCGCAAGTCTCTGGATTTAATATTTGAAAATGCAGCCCGCTTAAGGGCCTTGGTTGAGCAACTTATTGCAGTGCAACGAATTGACCATATCAGTGAGCAGAAAAAGCAAACCTACGATGTAGAGAAGACACTAAAGTATATTATTGAGACTCACCGGCCTGCGGCACTTAAAAAGAAACTCTCAATCAGTTTAGATAACCAAATAAAAGGTTCAATCCTGGTTGTCCAGGATTCACTCGAAACCATGATCAGCCACTTACTGGTTAATGCTATTTGTTGCACTCAGGACGGGGGGCACATAAAGGTAAAAGCAAAGCAAATTGGAGAACAATTTACCTTTGAGGTAATCGACAACGGCATTGGTATATCTATCGAAGACGTCGACTTTCTGATATCCAGATTTGCAGAAGGTACAAATTATACTGGCAAGGCTGGAATGGGAATCGGGCTTAATTTAGTTAACCAGTTAGCGTTGGCAAACGATGGCTGGATAGAGATTCACAGCGAGCCAGAGGTGGGTACAACGGTTTGTATTCATTTACCTTGTGACGTAATCGTACCTGTTGCACATGTACAGCAAAGTTCAGACAAGGTGAGCATAGGCCTCAAGGTGGCAGAGCAACAAGCCAATTACACCAATGCGGATTTGCCAGTTGTTTTAATAGTAGATAACAGTCAGGATGCGAGTGATTATCTGATAGAAATTCTTCGTGAACGATACAATTGTTATTCGGTTCAACAAGGCTGGAAAGCACTTGAATTAATACCGGTAATAACCCCTGAGTTAGTGATAACAGAACTCAATATTCAGGACATCTCCGGCGCAGAATTAACACAAAAAATCCGCGCACTCGAAGAGTTTGCCGATTTACCGGTGATGATTTTAACGGCACAAACAGAACATAGCGCTAAAATAACGAGCTTTAAAGCAACGGTGAGTGACTATCTGATAAAACCTGTGGAAAGAGACGAGCTAATATGGCGAATTGAGAGTAACCTGGCCATATCGAGGCTATCTCATCAAACCAAGCGTCGTCAGCCGCATGATGAAGACGCTGCGGACAACCTGACCTATGTACAATCAATATTACCGCTATGCAGAACAGATAAGGACCGAAAATTCATTGTCAATTTACTCGATGTTGTTGAACGCCACTATACCCAAGAAACATTTAATCGCAGTCAGGCGGCTAAAGAGTTAGCAATGAGTGAACGAACGTTGAACCGAATAATGGCAGAATTTTTACCCGATAATTTTGCCTTGTTTCTTAAAAAATACCGACTCGAAAAAAGCTTGCCATTGCTGAAAGCTGGTTACTCGATGATGCAAATTGCGCTCGAAGTCGGCTTTGGCTCTGCCGCTTACTACAGCCGCTGTTTTAAGCAGGAATATGGCCATTTGCCCAAAGACATCGACTTACAAAGTGAAATAAAAACACCGCCAGATAACACATAGCATCCGGTA
>JABXHM010000120.1 GCA_013373625.1 Alteromonadaceae bacterium
CATATTTCGAAATAGTCGACATCTTTCCTGCAATTGAAGATGGCTTCGAAGAATATGAAGAAAGTTTAAAAAATGCATAACAAGTACAATCAACAGGACTCAAAAAGGCTACGCCTTTTTTCGCCGCTGTTGTAAGCGTTAGGCTAAAAGGAAATTACATGACATCTGTCAAAAGGATAGAGGCAGGCCAATACTCAGTTTCCGATGGTCGCTTCATTGTTAAAGACGGCTCTAGCTGGTACGTACTCAAATCAGATGGCACATCAGACTTTGGGCCTTTACCTACGCTCGCCTTAGCAAAAGAGTATGTAATGGAAGGGGCTACATCATTAGGCAACCATAATCTTGCATCCAAGCATGGCCGCAGGCAGAGTAAAAAAGAGTTTAATGCATACTTAGCTTCTGAGGCCAAAAATGGTAATACAGGCCCTCTAATTATTTATGTTCTATTAATGATTGCTATCTGCATTTTCTTTATAGTTGTAAGGGGGTACTAATATGGTCTATTGGGCAAATCACCTAACAAGGCGCTGTTGTCGCCACTATCGTGGCTGGGACGGCTTACAATGCGCTCCAGCCACCCCAAAGCTGCGTTATGTGTATCTAAATCAAGGATGAAGATTATGAAATTAGTTAAAAATCTGGCAATTATCTCAGCAATGTTTGCTTCAACAGTTGTATCAGCATATCAACTTACTTTAAAAGATATAAACCCAGTTGTAATTTCTAGTTCTCCTGTAGCTGGAACTACAACTGTTGACCCATCAACTAATGAAATAACCGTAAAATTTAGTTCAAACATGATGACCAATAAAATGTGGTCTGTCGTAAAATTGAATAATGGTAATTTCCCACAAGTAACTGGCGACGTTTATTTCAAAGACGATGCTCGTACTTTTGTTATTCCGGTAAAATTACAGGCTGATACTGTTTATGCGTTTAGTATTAATGCTAAAAACAAGAAAGGCTTTAAAGGGGTAAATGGAAAATCGGCTCAACCGTATATTATTTCATTTAAAACTGCTAGTAAGCTGTAATATACAGATAACAAGCGCCTCAACTCAGACTATGTTAAGCTGTCATGGTTTTGGCAAAAAACGCAAAAAGCCATGCCAACACATTGCGTGTTAGGCGGGCGTTGAATGACCGCTCTTTGTCTTAAACAGACCATAATAGATTGGCAAACTAATGTCCGCTATTATAATAGCCGACATTCGGTCGCTCGCCAGCGGGCTGCATGGCCAGCGCGTGTAAAATCTCCTGCACCTAATTAACCGCTTGTGCCAGCTAGGCACGGTTGCTAGTTCTTGCTTTATCATCACGCGCCGCGTCAAGTTGTTGGCGTAGGTAGTCCGAATCACTTTCAAATTTATCAGCCCGAGCATACGATGTGCCGATTTGCATTACATCAAACGGATGTGTTGAATTATCCTGTGTATTTTATCCCTTTGGCAAGAAATCTATGATTGGTTATGGCAATTATGCAAAAGGCTTTGTATAAAAATCGATGATTGAAAAGCCAAATTATATAACAACGTATATTGATTAATTAGCTACGGTAATTTAGGTTCTAGAATGAATGAAACCGAATTTTTTCTAAATAATATAAAATAAGCAGTTTGATGGATACGAGTATATGAAAACGAGAGACATTTTGAGCAATAACATAGGGGCTAAAATTTTTTTGGTTTTTATTAACATTTTGACTTTATTTACATTTGACTATATATACACACAGCATCTTGAAAATAATATTGAAACGATAGGTATTATTTATACAGCGTTCGTTCTGCTTACAGGCAATATATTTTTAACGGGCATTGTAATTCTTTCGATTTTTGATCGAAAAAAAAGCGCAGAAGAATAAAATTAAATGTAGCAGATGAATTTATCTAAGGGTGACTGTAAGCTCGCTATCTAAGGGAGGGCAATGGCCTTGCGATTAAAATGGCTACATTGATGTCTTTACAACAACACAATGGTAAAGCTGACAACCTTAGACAAGAATTTCGAGACTTTCACTTAATGGCAGATACGTCGAATTTATCGAGCTAGAAACCTAATAGTGCACTCAGGTACAACCCCAAGTTACACCGAGATATTGATAGAAAATACTCATGATTACCTAGACTTGGTAATGGGTAGGATAATGCGGTTGGCAACACATCCAAAGCAAATAACAACGATAGATCAAGCACTCACGCTTACCGAGCTTTCGTCTCATGGGTTAAAGGCACGCTTTAGACTAAAACAGTCTATTTAACATAATATACATTATGCGCAATTATATATGGTTGTAATACAGGGTAGCTTGTCAGCTCTTGTTTGACAGTATCAGCAGCATTCCTGACGCTTTACCGAACACATTTTGCTTGTTACTGCAGTTAATTGGCTTTATCACATGTTGCGCTACGTAAATTCTACTGCCATAACCCCTGGCTATGCTTTTTCATTTACACAGCAGCGTTGGGATTTTAAACCTTCACATTTATACAGTCTGTATTTCGTAGCATCCATGTATTTATCCATGCCAAGGCTAACAAAGACACTTAGATATGATTTTTAAACAATGTCCAGTTGAG
>JABXHM010000018.1 GCA_013373625.1 Alteromonadaceae bacterium
CAGGTTCGCCACTCCAAACCTGCCTTGGATCATGAAAGTCATGGATACTTGGGCTTTATGTATGTGGAAGAGGAGTATAGGGGGCTCGGGTTAAACAAAGTTATCTTGCAAGATCTGGTGGGTTGGGGCCAACGACGAGGAGTGACGGACTTCTATCTTGACGTGTATGCGAAGAATAATTCCGCAGTTCGAGCGTATGAGAAGTTTGGCTTCCGAGGTTCCCTGCTAGAAATGAAGCTGAATCTTGAGAGTTGACTCAAAACATAACCATTGGCTGTTGTCGGACGCACCTGCGCTGGCGCTCCGGTGCGCCGCAAAGCCAGGGCGTTATGTGCCAAAGGAAAGTAAATGGATTTTGAAACAAAACCAGGACGTTTATTTGAAGTGCTAATAGGTTCTGTCACCTTGATCATTGCATGTTCTTTAAGCCTTCTCGCAATCCTGATGCTGCTTCAGGGAAAATTTACTATTTTCGGGTTAGCGGTAATCGCTTCATTGGTCTTAATGGCTTGTTGGTTTGGGACAATCGCCTATCGCCTAATACTTCATAAAGCTAGAGATAATGGGTCATTATTGTCCGTATTCGCTTTAAAGATCTGGTGCGTATTTTTTGGTGTTTCATCTATTATTCTATTAATGGTAGGCTTTTCGGAAAGTCACTTAGGTTTGGTAATTATTGCTGTAATAATGCTTACAGGTTGCTTATTTGGTTGGCAACTAGCACTCAAACGGCAATAGTGTAATGGCACATAACAAACACATTATGAACATTCGTAGTTTTATCAAATCTGATTGGAATGACCTTTGTAAAGTTCATGATCTTGCAAGATCAGATGAACTTAAAGCAGCGTCCCTAGAGAGCGCTTTTTTGCCACTAGAAGTAGCTGCCGAAAGAGAAGGCTTATTTGAATATGAAATATTGGTGGCAGAGTGCGACAATGAGGTACAAGGGTTTATTGCTTTCGATAATGAAGAAATAGCATGGCTTTACGTTAACCCGAAAATGTACAGAAAGGGCGTAGGTAAAGCTTTGTTAGAAAAAGCTTTGGCAATAAACAATTCCCCTTTCTCTATTGAAGTACTAGAAGGCAATTCAAGTGCTCTTAACTTTTATAAGCACTGCGGTTTTAAAGAAATCGGAATGGATTCTGGGTTAATGCCAGGAAACGAAAACTACACTGTAACGGTTCATCTATTAAGTAGTGCCGCGAATGCCTAACAATCTGCTGTAGTCGCTCGCAAGCTCGCTGGGACACAAACACGGCGGCTGTGTCACTTCGTTCCGATTATAGCCGCCGTATTTGTGCCCCTAAGCAGGGTGTTAGCTGTCACGGCAAAGAAATGCACAACATCCTGTACATGTAATTAATTTTAAACTAAACTTGTTCCATATATTGTACAAGTGAGGTGCATAATGAGAATAGTCTCTTTTACCGAAGCCCGAAATGGACTTAAAGCCGTTTTAGATAATGTAATTAACGATGCGGACACTACTGTAATCACACGTCGTGACTCTGAAGATGCTGTTGTAATGTCATTGGATTACTACAACAGCCTTATGGAAACTGTTCATTTACTTCGTTCCCCAGCGAACGCTGAACACTTAAATCGTTCAATCGCACAGTTTAAAGCGGGTAAAACAACCCAGCGAGAACTTATTGATGAGTGACAGGTTATTATCATGGACTGATGAAGCTTGGAGTTGTTACGTGTATTGGCAGACACAAGACAAGAAAACCTTGAAACGTATAAATAAGCTAATTGCCGATGTTAAGCGCTCTCCATTTGCGGGGATTGGAAAACCGGAACCTCTTAAAGAAAATCTTTCAGGTTTTTGGTCTCGCAGAATAGATGATACCAATCGTTTGGTATATGCCGTGGATGATACAGCGGTTACGGTTATCTCGTGTCGTTATCATTACTAGTAGGTGGCAGCTAACAAACCAAGTAAGCGGGACAATAACACGTGGGCTCCCGTCACTTCGTTCCGTATTTTAGCCCACGTATTATTGCCCCTTCTTGGGGCGTTAGCAGTACAAGGATATGTAATGAAATTTAGTCTCATCACCACTCTCGCTTTTTTTACCGTTATTATTCTAGGTGCTTGTTCTTCAATATCAACTTCCAAGTTTGCTGAAGTAGATAAAGTAACATCGGATTTTTGTTCAAGGTATAACAGTGTCAATGAAATGGGTAAGGAAGTTAAGCTAACAACTTATACTATTAACGTAATAGAAACAGATGACAGTGGCAGGAAAATAGAAACCAGTAAAATAGTAACTTGCGATGAATAGTAATGCTAACAAGTTTATTAAATATCGTTATGGCCAAACAACAGCCTTCTCTGGACGCGCAAACAACGCGCGCTATTTATAAAAAGCGTTAGCTGCCAAACAAAAATTAAACCGAGAGGTTTGAATATGAAGGTCTTTGACCTACATGATCAAAACGGTAAGTTCTATGCGTTTGAGGTCAATAATGGATTATTCGGCAGACGAGCTGCGTGCAAAGTAGCTCGCTCAATACCTGGCGTAAAAATAATAAAAAAACTAAGCCTATTTTCACTCTTTGGTGAAGAGGTATTTTTTAAATTTGAACTAAACGGAGTAAGGTTTAATATTTGGGAGCCGTTTAACGATAGCTCTCGATTTTGGATTGGCCCCGAATCAGCTAAACCACATTCCTAAACTTCAGTCGTGAAACAATATTATCAACGTGCAAATATACTAGGTAATATCCACAACGGCAGCTAACAAACCAAGTCAGCGGGACACTAACACGTAGTCTCCCGTCACTTCGTTCCGTATTTTAGCCTACGTGTTATTGCCCCAAAGCTTAGTGTTAGCCCCCATTCGTTCATCCATTCAAAAATAAAAGAGCAGAGCAGTTTTTACGCCGGTATCTTTTCTTGTTTTAGCGTCTTACCGTCGTAGGTGGTTTTTGCTTCCAGGGCTATCAACCAACCTTGGTTATTTCTTCCCTTGTTTTGCGCGGCGCGAGCAGTCTTTCGTTGTAAGCGGCCGGTGCCATTGTTAACAATCGTATTGCGCCATTCTCAGCTTAATTGGCAACGCAGTTTTTTCAGTTCAGGCAAATGGCTAATGTAAAAATCAGTTGTTGTTTTTCTGGTGGTTGTTTAAGGTAAATGCATATCAGGGAAGGGCAATTATTAAATGCAAACATCTTGGTGCAGGGCAGCAAAGCTGCGAACTTTAAGTGTTAGGGCTAGCAAGGCGCAGCACCGGACAATAACGCGCAGTTCCCCTTTTTTGCTAAGAGCGCAAAAAAAAAGGGCCCTCCGCTATTGCCCGTGTGCTAGGTGTTATACGTAAAGGAGAGTTTGTAGATGGATCTAAATTCAATAGAAGATGTCAAAGCCCTTAATGAATATAAAAAGATAGAGCAAATTCAAAGAATAGAAAAAAAGTTTCATCGACTTGGTTTAGTGCCATACATAACTTTTTTTGGGTTAGTGGCTTATGTTTTTTTCTCTCTCTGGGTGGGAGGTGGTAGTTGGTCACATATGCACTTAATGTTTATCGCATCATCAATAGCTAGTGTAGGCTATTCAAATGTTGAACGTACCGATTTGTTAAAACAACTAATAGAATTAAAGTACGGTAACTAAATTACGTATAACAAAAACACCATCTGGAAAACTACTCGCTGTAAAGCGCTCGCATTTTCCAGTTATGTTAAGCGTTAGGCACTCAATATGAATCCCATACAGCAAGCATCCAATTACGATAAGATTGCAGAGCATTGGAATAGCGATCGCTTCAATAGAGAAAATGGTATTTCTCAGCATAAGAGAGCGCTTAACTTTGCCCCGAAGACGGGAAAAGCTATTGATGTAGGTTGCGGCAGCAGCGGACGTATAATCGATTTACTATTAAAGTATGGATATGATGTTGATGGACTGGACCTTTCAGCCGAGATGCTAAGGCTTGCTAAAATAAGGCATCCTAAAGTCATATTCCATCATGCAGATATTTGCAACTGGGTTCCAAGTAACAAATATGCGTTCATATCGGCGTGGGATAGTATTTGGCATGTGCCCCTAGAAAACCAAGAAAGTGTAATTGGTAAGCTCCTTGAGCATTTGGAAGTGGATGGCGTAATAATTTTTACAAGTGGGGCGGTCGATGAAAAAGGTGATGGTAGCAATCCATTTTTAGGTCAAGACTTATATCATGCAGCTCTTGGCATTCCAGCACTTTTAAAGTTATTGGGAAGTCACAATTGCGTGTGTCGGCACTTGGAAAATGATGACTTTCCAAACAAACATTTATACGTGGTCGCACAAAAACGTGCCTAACAAAACGTTGTTGGTGCTCCCTTCGGTCGCTGGGACGCTAACACGTGGGCTGACTCACTTCGTTCGGATTTTAGCCCACGTGCTAGCGCCCCAAAGCTTAGCGTTAGGCACTCAATGGAAGTATTATGGATTTAATAGAATTACAGGATTACCTTTACGAAAAAATACCCCAAGTTAAATCTATGGAAGTAGAAGTCAACGACGTTACATCTGATAGCTTAACTGTTTCCGCGCCTTTGGAGCCTAATATTAATCATAGGGATTCTGTATTTGGTGGAAGCGCGTCTTCAATATCGATTTTGTCTGCTTGGGCATTTGTGCATCAAAAACTAGCTTCAGAGGGAATATCCACTACTCTCGTAATTCAAAAAAACACTATGACTTACGACATTCCTATTACAGGTAAATTTTCGGCCACGGCAAAACTAAGTAACGGTAATGATTGGGAAAAATTCGTCAAAATGTTAAAGCGCAAGGGAAAATCTAGAATCAATGTTTGTTCAAACTTAAACTACGCAGACAAAAATGCAGGTCAGTTTGAGGGCACATTTGTTGCTGTCGGGTGTAAGAGTGCCTAACAAGACGCTGTTGGCACTCCCTTCGGTCGCTGGGACGCATACACGGGGCTGCTTCGCATTTTAGCCCATGTATTTCCGCCCCTTAAACGAGACGTTATGCTGTATTCGGGAAATAAGGAAAATCATGAAATCTCGACATATCGGTGAGTTAGTCTTGAGTGAGCAACAAATTCGAGACGGTGTGGAAGTTGTAGCTGACAAGCTGAATAGTCAGTTCAGCGATGCAGTGATAATCACTGTAGTTCCCGGTGGTATTCTGTTCACTGCAGATCTAGTGCGTAAGCTTAAATTTGATATCAAAATGGACTATATTTCTTGTCCTCATACTCCAGGTGATAGTCAAAATCAGTCGACGGTTGTGTTCCATGAAAATATTTCTCTTCATGGGAAAGATGTGATTATGATTGATGATGCTATTGAGTCAGGTGGGACAATGAGGAGGTTGGTTTCCCATATCAAAGAGAATTACGAAGTAAAATCTCTTTCAATTGCGACATTGTTTGTGAAACCTAATCGTGTTGATATCCCAATAACTCAGAATTATGCGTATGAGATGGACAACGATGATTTGCTTGTTGGCTATGGTTTACCGTGGGAAGATAAGCTAAGAAATGTCCCTTATGTGTCTAAGTTAGTTAAGTAATACACAAGCAGCATAACAAACGCTTCAAGAAGTATTCGTAAATGCGTGCCATTTTCGCTTCGCTACAATTTTGGCACACATTCACTCACCTCTTAATCGGGTGTTATGCGTCAAACAAATTAATAAAAAAGGAGTACTAGAATGAACAAGGTAGTTTTAAGAATACCACCACATCAAAATGCCAAGGTTGTTGCTATTTTAGTGGGGCTATCAGCAGTTCCTTTTGCATTTTTAATGTTGGTTTTTACGGCTAGTGCAGGTGCAAACGTTCCTGGGCAGTTTTTAGTTATGAACATTGCAATGCCTATTATTTACTTCATTATCACGTACCTATTTTTTGGGTTTGCTTGTATTGTTTACAATAAAATACAACCAAACACCGGCGGTTTTGAAATCGAAGTAGCCGATAAAGTTGAGCATGACGCATAACGAGGCGCTGAAATTGCAGTTGCCCACGGCAACCGCTGGGGCGCAAACGCGCGGCGGCTTCGCCATTATCATCGCACGTTCACGCCCCTTCGCTTAGTGTTATGTGTCAGACAAGGGAATTAAATAATAATGGCAATTAATGCAACATTTATCGGGCAAATTATTGCTTTTTTGGTATTCCCAGTGCTCGCTATCACAGTGGCATGGGTGAGCTATTATTTAGGTAAACGCAAAACCGAAACTCCAAAGTTAGTTGCAGCAATTGGATTTTTTTCGGCGATAATTCCACCTTTAGCGCTTATTTATTTAATGGTATTAGTGTTTAAAAAAGATATAAACCAAATCGATTGATATAATGGATATATCAACGTATAACAAAAAAATGGACAGGGATATCCGGGTATAGCACCCCGCTACCGCTTATTTTGGTGTTATAAGCCACAGGGAGTTAGGCTGTTTTAATGAGACAATCTTTAAGAAAAAAATCATAAAAGTTTGCGATTCAAAGATTTCATCAAAAGGCGACAATGTCGGGTTGTCTTTCTATGCTTTCTTTTCTAATAAAAATGACAACCCTGAGTTGCTTATGGAAGCCGCAACTTGGTGGATACAAAAGCACCAACTAGACCATTTCGTTAAAGCTCGTATTATTAAAGAAATGGTACAAAGTGGTAAGTAGCATTCTAAGCAAACGGTGCTCTTTGCGTTTACAAAGCATTGTATGTTTTGAGGTTGGCTTATAACAAACAAATTAAGTTATTTACTTCGTTTGCTGGGACGGATCGGCTTGGCCATTTTTACCCACGCATTTTCGCCCAAAATCTTAGCGTTATGCATCACAGGGAGTGCAACAGTGAAAAGGATTGTGTTCACGCTGGTTCTCACTTTTATCTCTTTTGCAACAATATCGGAACCTAGCAGATACGAAGTTGTAGCAAAGAAATATCAGGAGTTTGCATTCAATAAAAGTGTTGTTGAAAACGCAAAAATGCAAGGTGAATGTTTGGTGCAACTTAAAGAGCTCACGTTTAAAAAGAAAAATGAATTTGACCCGATTTCAGAATGGGTCAATTATCGTTCTGTATCGTTATTAGAACAGTATTCACCATGTGAAGTACTCATTATGCTAGAAGTCGCAAACGATAAAATTCGCGAGGAAAGTAAAGAATAAGTGGTAGGCTCAATCAATGAGAGCAATGATTCAAATAACTATGGCTGGACTAATTAGCTAAAATGCATAACAAACCACTCAAGGCTTTCACTTCGCTCGTTGGAACACTAACACATGGGGTGCGTCATTTCGTTACCAATTTTAGCCCCAGTGCTATCGCCCCTTAGTGGAAAGTTATGGTGAATAAGGAAATTTAGTGCGAATTTTAAGTATTCTTTTGTTGTTTCCTTTGGCTGCTTTGGCAGACGAGTCTCCGCTTGTGGAACAGTTTTTTGGCCAACAAGGAATTAAAAATAAACGAGAAGTATATGCCGGTGAAATGTTAGAGCATTATCTGGATAAACCCACTTTAGGTGAGAGTTTGCCCAAAGGCATCAACATTAGTTTTAGAGTGCTTGAAAAAAATCCAAAAAGAGAAATTTATGCCGTACTACTCTCAAAAGATGGGAGATCTCAAGACTGGTATATCTATTTAGTAAATGACCAAAACAAGTGGAAAATTTCTGCTGTCAGAAATTTAGCTTTACCAGGTATGTTCTTCATGGCCTTGCAGAAGTTTCAAAGTAAATTCAATCGAACAAAAGAAGAAGAGTATCAATATCAAAATATGCTCCTTACTCTGCAATTGGATTCCGAGCTTAAAGAGTTCTTACATAAGAATATTGATAGTCTAAATGCGATTTCTGCGGAGGCTAAAACAAGCCATGAAAAGGCTACTGAATCTGCCAAGAAGCTGAATCTTAATTTTGTAGGCTACGAATTAAGCAGTGGCATAGTTGACGTAAACATAGGTGGGATCTTAGATAATTCAGTTGGTTACTTGCACGTGCCAAGTGGTAGCGAAGTTCCTCCTATGTCAGATGATAATTATATCTACATTGAGCATGTAACTGGGAACTGGTATGTGTATAAGACAACGTAACCAAAACCAGGCCAGAGCGACTTCCGCAGTGCGTGCTCCAGTCCCTGCTTGCGGCGTTAGTTGTGTCGCGGCAAATTAGAGCTTCACGTTAATTTAAATTTCTTTATCTAAGGTGAAATGTGAATAAGTTTACTGAAAGAGAAGAATCAAAAAGTTTACACTTGCCGTGGCATGCTTGGGTGCTCGGAGGAGTCTTTCTTTTATATAGCTTGGCTGCATCCTACGATTACATAATGAGCTTGTATCAAGGTGAAGTGTATTACCGCGCGTCCGGAATGACCGACTCTCAAATTGCCTATTTTTTAACTGTTCCATTTTGGGCTGTTATAGGTTGGACGCTTTCGGTTTGGGGTGGCTTATTGGGTTCTGTTGCTTTACTTTTCCGTCATCGGTCTGCCGTAAACCTATTTCTATCCTCGTTAATAGGCGGTTTAATTTATATTTTATATGTTCTCGTACTTTCTGCAGGGCGCGAGGCAATGGGGGCGTTGTGGTTGATGCCACTCATTTTGGCAGCAATTACAATGGCAATGTTATTTTATTGTCGACACCTTAAAAATATTAAACTATTACGTTAATTAAAGGGCTATACCTAACCAAAAAAATAGAGCAACTAGCAAGTCGTTGCAGCTTGAGTTCTTCGTGCGCTTGGCAGTTTGTAAGTTGCGCTTAATGTGCGTGGCTTCGCCACTATCGTACAACGCTTAACTTACAAACTGCCGCGGAACCTGGCATTAGCAGAATAAAATGAAAATTACTAAATATCACGCTTTGGGTAATGACTACATAGTGGTGAATCCAAACGATTTGGAGAGTGAAATTACGCCCCGTGACATTCGGGCGTTGTGTAATCGTCATTACGGATTCGGTTCTGACGGAGTTCTTTACGGGCCGCTCAAAAGTAAAAATAGTGATTTTGCATTAAGAATTTTCAATCCAGACGCCAGTGAAGCAGAGAAAAGTGGTAATGGGCTTAGAATATTTTCCAGGTATTTATGGGACTTGGGGTTAGTTGGGGATACGCAATTTTCCATACAAACTAAAGGCGGAAAGGTCATCGCTTCTGTCGATCCCTCAGGAACAATGGTGTCAGTCGAAATGGGTAAAGTAGCCTTCACATATGATGATGTCAATTTCCCCGTATTGAAAGCTGAAACCATTGTAGTAAAAGGTCAGTCATTCACGTTTTATCGGGCCAATGTTGGCAACCCGCATTGTGTGATCCCTGTAAAAGAATTGCCATCAAACATTGCACAAACATATGGTAAGGCAATCGAAGAAGATAATAGGTTCGCTTCCCGCACTAATGTTCAATTTATGAAAGTGGTAGATAGACGTACCATTCAAATCGAAATATGGGAACGTGGGGCAGGGTACACCCTTGCATCAGGTAGCAGCAGTACGGCCTCAGCCGCTGTTGCACACGCTCTTGGCCTATGCGATTCTCAGATCTCGGTCATGATGCCCGGAGGTATTATAGAAATCACTTTAGACAAAGACTTCTGTGCGTTAATGAAGGGCCCAGTATGCAAAGTCGGTGAGGGTAGCCTTTCAGTTGAAGCGCTATCATTTTTCTAACAATACGTGCCAGCCGACATTTTTTCCGTCGCTATTTTTGTGTTTGAATAGCACAAAAAAGGCTCCGCCAAAAATGCGGCTGCACTCTGTGTTAGTGCTTAAGGAGAATAAATGAAATCTGCGTGGTTGCTTTTTAGTCTTTTTGTTTCAGTGGTTGTTTTTGCCAAGTCTAATTTCATCACGGTAAACGGCTATGATGTCGAATACAAGATGGCTGGTAATGGCAAACATACCGTATTCTTAGAGGCTGGAGGTTCAGCAGGTTTATCTGATTGGGACCCTATTTTCGAAAGTCTTGCCAAGGACACTCGTGTTATTCGTTACTCTCGGATTGGAAACGGGGGATCAGAGCACGTCGTGAAGAATTATAGCTCTGAAGAGTATGCTGAAGAGGCTCGTTTAGTTCTTGAAGCTCTTAACATTAAAAAACCAGTAGTTTATGTGGCTCATTCATATGGCGCTTACATCGCTAGACGCTTTGCTGCGACGTATCCTGAATGGGTTTCCGGGTTAATGCTAATTGAGCCGGCATCAGAACATGATGTTGATATTATGAGAAGAATTGATCTTACTAAAGCAGAAAAAGAAATTGCTCAAGTGAAACTGGACGATATGAAAAACGGAATGTCTAACCAATACCTGGATTTCTGGGCTAAACGACCACTGCCCGATTATCCTGAGATACCGGATATTCCTGTAACAGTCATTGCATCAATAAAAAAATATGAAAATCCTCCATTACTCTTTTTCACAGATGAAGCCCGGGAAATGTGGGGAGAATTACATTCTGAATGGGCAAACACGTTTCCACGAGGAAAGGCTGTATTAACAAACAAGAGTTACCATTTCCCACAGAAAGATGAGCCAGATATGGTTGTTCAGGAAGTCTTCGACTTGTTGGGGAGAATTAAACGCTAACAAGTGCAGTCAGCGGATTCGCTTCGCTCTCCGATGCTGCAAGCGTTATTTTTTAAGGATGATTAAATGAAAATTTTAAAACACGCGATTACATTTGTTCTGATACTGGTATGTAATGAATCGGTTGCTAAAGATGATAGGGTTGATTTTCAAGTTAGTTCGAAAAACGACTGTGTAGCAAAACTTGGCTCAGATAAAGACTCAGCGTCTAGTTGTGAAAAAATCGACGAAATGTGTGTAATGTTCCCTAATTTGATTGCATCGATTGAGTTTGGTAAAAATGAGCGCCGCTTCAGGAAACTCAGTATCGATTGCAGTAAGTACAAAACCTAGTTTCACTGATATCTGTAAAAACTTATGAGTAAGTGTCTATGCATATAGTTTCGAGGCTCTATCTCAAGTCAGAGCGATGCTTTCATCCTCGCTACGCGTAATTGTCTCGTTCCCATTAGGCAAAATGAGACATAATTGTAAGATATTTGCGCAAGCTCGTTCTCTCAAGAGTTACTCTCCTCTTTTTGTATGACCACTAGTTTTGTGTTCGCGAGCGTATAATGTTTGATTCTTGCTGGATAGCTTCTGTTGATGTATCAGATTCTAACGAGTATTGTTTTACTAAAATGGTTAACGCAAGGAAACATGGAATGTTTTATCAGCACCTAAAAAAACTCCTACAGTACAACAAACGCATCAACGCACTCCCTTCGGTCACTCCCTTTGGTCGCTGGGAAGTTTTTACGTGCGGCCGCACGCAAACCTCCCGTTATGCGAGGCGTTATGTGAACAGGAGTTTCCAATGAACAAGGAAGTCAAAGAACGCTTCGATGAATATCCGGAAAATGCTCGTATCAGGCTAGAGGAACTACGAAATCTAGTTTTTCAAATCGCATCTGACTCGGAGCTGGGTGAAGTCGATGAAACTCTAAAGTGGGGTGAACCTAGTTATAGTGTAAAGACAGGTAGCCCGCTAAGAATGGACTGGAAGCTGAAATCTCCTGAAAATTATTACCTGTACTTTAATTGCCAGACTAAGTTAGTTGATACATTTCAGGAATTGTACGGTGCAGAACTGGAGTTTCAGGGAAACAGAGCAATAGTTATGCCCTTATCGAAACCGTTGCCAGAAACCGCTATCAAGTCTTGTTTAGAGTTAGCTTTAACCTATCAGCAGCGTAAACATTTGCCTCTTTTAGGTGTGTGAGAAACTCACACGCGCAAAGCGTTCGAGAGGGACTCCCAACGCGCTGTATTTTGGGTTTGGCTCAGCTTTAGTGATTACGGCACAATGGTTTAGGTTGGGTGGTCTGCGTTGCTCACCCCTTAACGCGGCGTTATGCTTCTCTTAAATTTCAAAGGTTTAAAAAGGAAAATTAAAATGGAATTTGCTTCACACGACCTAATGATGGCAATAGGCCAATGGTCATATCTTTATCTTTTGGTCACAATACTCATTCATATTGCATTCAGTGCAGCAACGTTCAACGATGCTCGTCATTTAAAAAAGAGTGGAGAACCACTCGCTTTTGTCGGACCTGTAGTGTGGTCTTTGGCTGTGTTAATCGGCGGTATTTTTGTTGCATTGGCATATTGGGTAATGCATCACTCAACACTTAGGCAGTAATCCGCATTGGTAAACACGCATAGCAAACAAATTAAGGCACTTGCTATCGCCCCTTATTTGAAAGTTATGTGTCAAAAGGAAGTTCATGTCAAAAGTAACATTGAAAGGCTTTATTTTAGTTCCTGAGTCGGATCTTGAATTAGTAAAAAGTGAGTTGGTAAACCATAAACGCCTTACTCTCGAAGAAGCTGGCTGTATTACGTTTAGTGTCGTTCAAAATTCGGAAAGTTCTCTTCGATTCGACGTTTATGAAGAATTTGCAGATAAAGCGTCTTTTGAAGAACATCAGAAGAGAGTGAAAGCTTCTTATTGGGGTAAAGTGACAGTTAACGTTGAGCGTCACTATGAAATTGTTGAGTAAACGGATAACAATCCAGTCAAGCAGATGCGCAACGCGTGGCAGTTTTAGTTTGCAGTGAGTTTTGTGTTTGAGGTGCAATGCGGTAGCTTTTGTAGTGCTTTGCTTACTACTTAATTGGGGCGGTATGCTTGGTGAGTGCTAATGAGCATTAAAGAAAGAGAGTCAGAATTATTTCAAAAATGGGAATGTAACCGAGTTGGTTTTGTAACTGATGGAGTTGTTTCGGAACAAGATTATTTAAATTCTAAAACTAAACTTTGCTTTGTTCTTAAAGAAGTGAACGATGAACATGGTGGGGGCTGGGATTTGAGAGAATTTATCCGAACTGGCTCTCGCTCTCAAACTTGGAATAATGTAACCCGTTGGGTTAGTGGCATTAATAATGGTAATGATGATATTCCTTGGGCTAATTTTGAATCAGTTTCTAAAAAGCAAAGAATTGACACGTTACGGACGATATGTGCAATAAACCTTAAGAAGTCGCCTGGAACTCATACAACGGTTCGAGCTAATTTCGATGCTGTTGTAGCTGAAGACAAGAAGTTTATTAAAGAGCAATATGGAATTTATAATCCTGATGTGACCATTTGTTGTGGCACCGGATGGGATTTACGGTTTGCTTTGGATTTAAACGATCAAGAGGTTTATGAAACTTCCAGAGGAATAAAATGGTTCGTAAATCAGCATAATAAACCTGTTGTAATGTATGCGCATCCAGCAGCCCGTGTTCAAGACTCGTTGCTTGTGTATGGCTTAATCGATGCGGTTCGTGAAATTACGCATAACTAGAGCATTCGTTAGGCAAACTAATCACTTAGGCTCTAGTTTGCTGCTGTTGCAAGCGTTATATACAAAGGAAGTTTCATTGAGAAATCTGGCATATTTCATTTTTCTATTTTTTAGCTCTCAGCTATTCGCTAATGATGGTCTGGTAATACCGAGAAGCAAAGTTGTCGAGCTATCTGAGCCTGCAACTGGGAGGACTTACCCATTATTTATAAAATTACCTCGATCATACGAGTCAAATAAGGATAAAGGTTATCCAGTAATTTACTTGATGGATGCGTGGTATAGCTTTCAAATTGCTTCAGGTGCAACAAGGTTTCCGATGAATAGTGGCGTAATGGAAGAAGCGATAATCGTTGGGGTATCTTATTCGAAGGGGGCTAAAGGTGCATCGAGCCGAATAAGAGATTACACACCGAGTAAAGCAACTAACTGGAAGATGCAAACTGGCAACGGTGATGGACATGCTAAATTTATTCGTGAAACTGTCTTTCCTTACATAGAGGCTAATTATAGAGCTAAACCATTGGAGCGCACTTTTGTCGGTAATTCTCTGGGTGGCTTGTTTGGCGCTTACATTCTGTTCGAGCACCCAAACATGTTCAGCAGCTATATATTAGGTAGCCCGTCAGTTTGGTTTAATAAAAATCATATATTGGATTCACGCGTTGCAAAGTCTGAGTTGCCGATAAAAGTCTATTTATCTGTTGGTAGTTTGGAGCAGCCGGAGTTTGGAGAACGAGAGGATATGGTTACTGGTGCTAAGCAGCTTGCAGAGAAAATTAAAGCTCAATCCGGTGAATGCACTCTTCTTAAGTTCAACCTTGTAGAAGGAGCTAAACATGCGACAGCGTTCCCAACAACTTTAATTCAAGGGTTGGATTGGATATATGGCAAGCAATGAGTGGTTTGTGTACAAAAAAACTAGTCGTGGAGGACTTTTACTCGCTTGGGGCGTTATGTTTTTGGGAGATTTCGGTGATTGTTAGGCAAATGGTTAAGAAGGACCTCTAAGCTGCAAGCGAAGCATTCCATAACAGAATGAAAGAGGACAATTTGATGCTCGTCGCAGTGCGCAAAGGAGAGATTGAGGGAGTGATCGAACAGAAGGAGGGCGGCATGTTGCGATGTTTATTGTTGATCCTAAAAACCAGATAAAAGGGATTGGTAGGGGATTGCTTTCATCAGCTCTGAGTTATGCGAGCGTTGGTACTGTAGCTGTAAGTGCCCCCTTTCCCTCGGTTTCTGCATATAGAAAATATAGTTTCAAGTGTAAGGGCGATACAGCCGAGTCAGCAGACTTGCTTTATCAACCTATGGAAATCGAACTTAACAAGAAAATCGAATCGACCGTTATCGCGTCGGCTGATTGAAGCGCTAGCTGTACGCGTTGGTTTTAGGAAAAAAGAGCTTTTATGAGTAAAAATAATTGTAAGCCTGTACTGAAAGAATCTTCAGACGTATTAGATCTTATTCGAATGCAAACCGGAGTTGGGCTAATTGATTCAGTGTCTGGTTCTAGAGCTCTCACAGCAATGGTCATATTAGGTATTATACTGTTTTCTGCGTTCTGTTATTTTTTGTATAAAATGGCTGGCGCGTAAAACAGGTAACAAGTACAGTTAACAAACAAATGTTGGTGGCACAAAAACGCGGTCTCTGCTCCGCAGTATAGCCCACGCGTTTGTGCCATTAAAATAGGTCATTATATTAATCGGGCAGTTTTACTATGACACGTAAATTTATAGAATCAGGCCCAGGATTGCCTAATTGGTCTAATCCCATCAGTCACGCGGTCGTTGTCGGAAAGATGTGTTTTGTCAGTGGTCAACTATCTATAAGTGGAGACGGAGAGTACGTTGAAGGCACTGCTGCCGAGGAGGCGACTTTAGCATTCAATAATGTTTTTGCTGCTTTAAAAGCTGCTGGATTTGATAAATCTGATATCGCATATATCGACATTGCGTTTTCGGATCTCACAAAATTAGATGAGGTCAATGAAATATATATGGCCATCTTCCCCGACGGTAAGAGGCCTGCTCGTACAGTCTACGAAGCAGCTAAGTTACCCTTTGGCGGGAAAGTTAAAATAGTAGCAACAGCAGTTAAAGACTGAATATAACAATCAAATTAAGTCACTCGCTCGTTCGTTGGGGACAAAAATACGTAGGCTCCCATCGCTCTGCTCGGTATTATAGCCTATGTATTTTTGCCCGTTATACGGCGTTAGTTGTTTAGGGAGCTCAAATGGTTAATTGGAACAAAAATGATAGTTCTAAAGGAAATCCGGCAGTATTTGGTGTTGGTATAGGGATCGCTATTGGTTCTGCTATTGGTGTAGCGCTTGGAAATTTAGCGTTAGGTATTGGAGTGGGCGTTGCAATTGGTGCCGCTATAGCCATGGAGCAAAAGAAAAAACAAAATAAAAGTAATGATGATTAGCCTGGCTATCAAAAAACAAACAAGGCAATAAAGCAGGGCTAAACACAGTTTGCCCGGTTCCGCTTAGCTGCACATTTTAGCAAACAGTTTTTAGCCTCGTAATGGGGTGTTAGCTGTTATAGATATGAGGTTCTTATAAATATGGAATACCCAGTTAGTGGTTCATGTCAATGCGGTCAAGTCACCTACAGGCTCTTTAAACCGCCGGTCGCCGTGGCCGCGTGTCATTGCAAGCAATGCCAAAAACTCTCCACCAGTGCTTTTAGTCTCACTGCAATGATTGATTCGGATGCTATTGAGATACGTGGTGAAATGACCGAATGGAGCCGGATTGCTGAAAGTGGAAATACAAGTGCAGCCAAATTCTGTCCGCTGTGCGCCAATCACATATACCATTACAATCCAAGCAACCCTAAACATCTAATGCTTAAGCCATCCACGCTTTCAGATACAAGTACTATTAACCCCACGATTCACGTTTGGGTTAGTGAAAAGCAAAGTTGGTTTCAAATCCCAGAAGGCGTATTGACCTATGAAACACAACCATAAACCGCTAACAAACGCGCCAATTAGGATGCTAGCAAGCTCGCACCTATTGCGCGAACGTTAGTTGCCTGAGGGAGTTTTGGCGTTGGTAGAGATATTAAAAGCGGAACCTGCTCATGCTCATGAAGTGAAAGACCTTTTGAAGCAGTTAGGCTATGAGAGCCAGGAATCCCAATTGTTATCGGTCCTGTCTCAAGTGGACGCTAATTCTGAAGTCTTTATTGCTAAGAAAGGATCCCGGGTAATCGCGCTAATGTCGCTCATTTACTTTTTTTATTTCCCTACACAAAAATCTCTTTGTCGTATTACTGCTATTGTCGTAAACGAAAATATGAGAAATACCGGGGTTGGGAAAAAGCTTATTCAATTTGCAGCAACTCAAGCGGCAAGTAAATCCTGTGCTCAATTAGAAGTCACAACATCTTTAGCTCGTAAAGCAACACAGGCATATTACGAACGTATGGGGTTTAAAAAAGCATCGTATCGGTACTATTTAAACGTCGGCAACTAATAAATGGTTATGTAACTCTATAAAGGAATATAAAACATGGAATTTGTGATTGGTGGAAGTGTACTTTTAACTCTCGGTCTATATTGGCTAATTCCTATTTTTCTGATTCTTAAATCAGATAGAACCTCTGGAGGTACAAAGCTTTTGTGGCTCCTAATCGTAATGTTTGTTTGTTGGTTTGCATGGATAGCATATCTTTTACTCGTGCCCAAAAGGCCGTTACACAGATCATAAAAAGGGTCTTGTCGGCTACGTTACATAACATACCATTCAAGGTATTCGCGCTACTCGCTTGGACGCTAATACATTGGCTGCGTCACGTCGCTCTGTATTTTAACTCCCTGTATTATCGCCCCTTAGTGGGAAGTAATGTGCAAGGAAATATATGCGTAAATTTTCAGCTTTAATCCTATTAATTGCACCTTTTACCAGTGCAAATCAAATTGATGCTTGTGACGAGGCTGATACGGAATTCATTCACTCGAAAATTGAGAAAAGTCAAAACTACATATCTTACGTACCCTTTGAGCTAGACGGAGAATTTGAGGGGCTGGCTTCGGTCCAGGCGAGATGGGAAAATTACATCGTCGATAGCCATTGTCGCGGTTCTGTTTTTTGTGCTGGCTACACCATTTGGTATTTAGATACATTAAATACAGCTAAGGCACGAGTACATAACAACGAACCAGGTAATTGGCGCTCCATTGCCGTTGTTGTCGCTTTTCTCTTGTACTGAGTTGGTTCAACCGAGACCGGTGTTCCTCTGCGACTTTTTCTATCTTCAACCAGACTTAGCGTTCCCTCAACGTAAAGGAGCTACAGCAAAGAGTGAGGCAGTAATGTCATCGTCTATGATACAAGTACACGTTTTAGTTTCAAATGGGAAACACTTTCTTGCGCAGTTGTACACGTTCGGCGAATTGCAATAACAGCGTGGCCTTCGAGCAGCAAACGTCTGATTTATATGCAAAACGCAATGTGACGCATGGATATTTTGATTAACGCTTATAAAGTTATGTATTAACACTGACATCGGGATAGGGGATGTAACCTTTACCAACGGCTTGCGCACCAGGCTCTTCCTAACCATAAAGCGCTTTATGCATAGTTGATTTGATAAAAAACATGCTATGTTTATTCATGATTATCTCGACACAATTTAGTTTTAAATAGATTAATAATGGTTTTTGTCGTCGGCGCGATGCCTTTAAGCTAACCAATGAAAATGCAGAGGCTGGTATTTTACAGGGAGTCATTGTGTCTATGCACTTGTTCATCTTAGTTCATCAGGTGCAATCGAAACCAGTAAAACAGTAAGTTGCGATGAATAGAGATGCAAACACGCTTATTAAATATCGTTACGGTAAAATAACAGCCTCCACAGGGCATGAAAGAACGTGCGTTATTTATAGAAACGTTGGTTTTTAGACAGGGTTCACGTATGGAAACTTTGATTAAATATTCAGGAATAATTGCATCAGTCTGGATAGTTTTCGGTATTTATATTGCCTCGATTTTCTATCCAAATTACAGTCATTCCAGGCAATTTTGCAGTGAGTTGGGCGCTTTTGGCAGTCCAACGAAAAAGCTTTCACCTCTTATTAATAACTATCCTCTTGGTGCACTGTTCGTCCTCTTCGGCTGCTACTTGGTATCTAACTTTTCAGCTCATTTGCCAACGGTTATAATCGGCTTAATGGTAATAGTTCACGGCCTATGTACATGGGTTTGTGGCTACTATCCAATGGACGCCGACCCGTACACAAAAGACCCTACGCGTAGCTGTCAAATACATTCCTGGTCAGGTGTGATCATGCTTTGTTCATTCATCATTGCACCGGCAATCGTTGTTTTTTCGAGCTACTACTCACTACCGATCAGGATTGTCTCGCTACTTTGCATCATTGGCTGTTTTTATTTTGCGTACCGCCTTAAATTAGCATTTAAAGCCGAAACCGTTCCGGGGGTTCATCAGCGTTTGAGTTATGGCTTTCAAATTTTGTGGTTGTTTGTTTATTCATTCTTCGTGTTAGGATAAGAACTAACCAACCAAGGCTCCGGGGCATTAACACATAATCATCCGTCACTTTGCGCCGTATTATCGCTCAACGATGAAAATTTCTGTATTCAGCGTAAAGAGCGATTTTTTCATACGCTATAAATTTTATAGGCAGGTAACACTATGCTCTCGATGCCTGGGCTTAGTCAGCAGTTACATGCAATCGAATGGCAGGGACACAGGCTCACGGCCTGCTTTGCTTATAGTGCGCGACTGTGCTGAATAATTAGCGCGTTTAGCATTACTTTTTTTAGGAGATTTGAAATGGATTTGAACAATATTATCCTGTTTGTTTCTGTAGCAACATTGCTCGTGATTTCACCTGGCCCGAATGGATTTCTTATAGCTAAAACTGTTCCTTTGTCAGGGCATCGAGCTGGTTTAGCCAATGTTGCTGGGTTTGTGGCTGCATTCTATGTACATGGTACGTTGTCTATATTTGGTATATCCATTCTTTTGGTGCAATCTGCAAACGCTTTTTTAATTTTAAAAATGCTAGGTGCTGCTTATTTAATCTGGTTAGGAATAAAAGCGCTCAGAAACGCTATCAGTCAAAGCAAAGTTGCCAATCACTGTGAGCCAGTGCTACAACAAATGCCAGTCTCTATTAAAGTGGCTTTCTTTGAAGGTTTTTTAACGAATACTCTTAACCCTAAAGTATCAATCTTCTATCTCGCTGCTTTTCCTCAATTTATGCCCGCAGGTGGTAATGCTTTAAGTGCTTACTCACTTGTTACCGCACACTCACTAGTTAACGTTGTATGGTTTTCAGCTATGGTTTTCACCCTGACCAAGGTAAAAAGTGCAACGAGCCATCCTAAATTCAAAGTCTGGTTGAATTCAGTCACCGGCATTGTATTTATTGGCTTTGGCACTAAGTTGGCCTTGGCGAAGAGTAGCTGACGATGACATTGTAGCACTGGCTTTCAGCTAATCAATGACAATGCGGAGGCTGGCATTTAACGGGTAGTGGTTGTGTCTTTGCGCTTGGCAAAGGTAGTTTCAATGATTCAAACTTTAACACAGGAGGCTAACATGAAGCGGGTGACTGGTATTGGCGGTATCTTTTTTAAGGCAAAGGACGCACCTGCACTGCAGGCCTGGTACAAGCGTCACCTTGGGATAGATGTCCAGCAGTGGGGCGGGACCGAGTTCAACTGGGCAGACGCTGATGGTAATCCGACCGGCGGTTCTACGGTATGGTCGATTGGTCCTGATGAAGGTGATCAGTTTGCGCCAAGCAATGCGTCGTTCATGGTTAATTACCGTGTTGAAGATCTATACGCTTTGGTTGAAGTACTTAAACAGGAAGGTTGCAATGTGCTTGAAAAAATTGATGACTCTGAGTTTGGCAAGTTCGCCTGGGTAATCGATCCGGAGGGTAATAAGGTTGAGTTGTGGCAACCACCTGCGGCGCAATGAGGGGAATGCTCGTTGGCGGTGTCTAGCAATTCGTTGTCGGCCGACAGCTTATTGTGTGTCTTTTAAGTACGGTCGCTGGGTTAGATGCCGTTAGATCGAGAGGTAAGTCGTGGAAGTAACGAAAAAGAATTTAAAAGATGCCGCGGCTGAAAATGTTATTTCACTTCAACAAGCCGACGCTCTTTACCAATTTTTAGTTGCTCAAACTCAAGATGTGCCGAGATTTACTTTTACACACGTACTCTATTACCTTGGCGGACTAATAGCGATAGGGGCTATGACCCTCTTCATGAACCTTGGCTGGGAGTCCTTCGGAGGAGCGGGGATATTTTTTATTTCGCTTCTTTATGCTGGGGTGGGTTTGCAACTCAGTAATGCGTTTTCAGCTAAAAACCTGGCAATACCAACTGGTATTTGTGCAACCTTTGTTGTGTGTTTAACGCCGTTGACCATCTATGGCCTGCAGCGATGGTTGGGCGTGTGGCCTGATGAAAGTGTATACAGAGAATACCACAGGTACATAAAGTGGCATTGGCTATATATGGAACTGGGCACCCTGGCCGTCGGCGCTGTTGTTGCCTGGAAATACAAATATCCGTTTTTGATCATGCCCATTGCCGTCACACTTTGGTATATGACAATGGATATTACTGCGATGGTGTCTGGCGGGGATCCAACATGGGAATTAAGGAAATTCGTTTCCCTGTATTCAGGTTTACTAATGATATGCCTGGCGCTTTGGATTGATATTCGCGCACATAAAAAAGCCGACTATGCGTTTTGGATTTATATGTTTGGAGTGATTGCGTTTTGGGGCGGTTTATCTTCACAACATTCAGATAGCGAACTTTCAAAATTTATATACTTTTGCATTAACCTCTTCATGATAGGTGTAGGTGTATTGTTGGTGCGAAGGGTGTTCGTTGTTTTTGGCGCTCTTGGTAGTTGTGGCTATCTGGGGCACCTGGCGTCTGATGTTTTTAAAGATAGCTGGCTGTTTCCAGCCGCTTTAACCATTATGGGTTTCGGTATTATCTATGTTGGAGTGCTTTGGCAAAAGCATGAGCAAGCTATTACTCAAAAGTCACGCTCATATCTTCCGCTGCCGTTGAGAGAGCTCCTGGAGGCAAAGTGGTGAAAACAGTTAACCACTAGCTTCACCGGACAGGATACTCGCAGCACTCGCTTTTTACCGTTAAGGCAGGCGTTAGATTTATAAAGGAGAATATACAATGGAAGGTCATTTCGCAGGTGTCGGTGTAATAGGCGGCTTGTTTTACGTCGTCCTTATCATTTTATGGGCGTTGGTTCCGGTATTTGTATTTCTCATATCAAAACGGGTGAAAGAAATGCGTGATATAGCCAGAGAGTCCCGACTAGAAATAAAAGAGCTCAATGCCAGCCTCAAGTATTTAAAACGAAAATTTAATGAATCTGATAAGCAACAAAGCTAACAATGCGCTATTGTTGCTAACGTCGTTCGCAGGAGTGCGAACATGCTGCACCGCTTCGCTATTGTGCTCTGCGCGCCAGCGCCCGCTATTGAACTGTTATAAAGGGAAAACATGAAGTTCGTTTTAATATCACTTGTACTTACCCCGTTAATTTACCTGGCGATAGCTTTTATCCTGGTTATGTTGCCATTTAACAGGGAGCAATCTGATAAGAGCTTAGATTTTGAAGTTCTGCACACCGACTCGCTTGTGGGGACTATTGCGAGTGAAAAGTATTACACCGCTCGTGATGGCAGCGAGATTTTCTATCGTTTTGTGCCAGGTAAAGCTAACGTAACTGTTGTACTGATCCACGGATCCGGAGCGGAAGGCAGGTATTTAGTGCCACTAGCAAAAAAACTCAATTCCTTATTGGATGTATCTGTTGTTATACCTGATCTTCGTGGTCATGGAAAATCAGCACTAGGACATAGGGGCGATACCGACTACCTGGGTCAACTCGAGCATGATCTTGAAGACTTAAAAAGAGATATTGCATTTAATTTCCCGAAGTCAAAAATTATTGTTGGAGGGCATTCTTCTGGTGGTGGCCTGGTAGTCAGGTATGGCGGCAACAACCTTGACCAATTTGATGGCTATGTACTGTTGGCTCCGTACTTGGGGTACAAAGCACCGACAGTTCGGCCAAACTCAGGCGGCTGGGTGCAAGTTAGAAAAGCGAGATACGCTGGACTGGCTATGCTCAATAACATTGGGTTCAAGTTCTTTAACCATTTGCCGGTGCTCTATTTTAATCGCCCAGCAGCGATTGACGACGAGTTTCAGGTAGACAGCTATTCCTTTCGAATGAACGAGTCTTTTTCACCGCGGTTTTATGTTACTGATTTAAAAGAAAACGATAGCCACATTTTAGCGATAGTAGGAGAGTTCGATGAAGCATTCTACGCTGACAAGTTTGAAAGCGTGTTTAGTGAAAACGCCCCGCTTGCTGAATTTAAAATAGTACCAAATGCAAAACATTTGGATCTGCCAGACGCGAACGAATCCGTAGAAATAATAGTTAGTTGGCTGGATAAAAAGTTTAACAAAGCACTGCAGCCAACAAGCCGCTGAAAAAACCGCTTGTGCAGTGGACTTTAGCCTAAGCGTTTTGCCCATTCTGCGGCTGTTTGGTTTAATGCAGACTAACTTTGAGCTAAGCTTATTTTTATTGCCTGTTTTTGCAAAGTGAGTTGCAGGTGGTGCATTAGGCCACTTCACCCGGGATGCATCAGAAAAAGTATAAACCTCAGATGAATAACTGAAATAGGCAACAAAACCATGTTTACACCTTCAATTCGCTGCGCGCATTTCATTGGCACAGCAGGGCGCAAGGCGTTATAGCACAGAGAGCGAAGAATGAAGAAAAGACACATAAAAATAATAGCTTTCGTTACTATGCTTGTTGGGATGTTTTTTTCGTTACAATCCTTTTTGGCGGTGGAATTTGAGTTAAACCCAAATGTTTGGTTTACGGCAGATTACTATTTACAGTTTATACCTCTGTATATTTCAGTATCGTTTTTATTGTGTGGTGTGTTTGTTCTTACTGGCTACAGCCGTGTTAACTTTTATCTGGCGATGTTCGGGCACGCGACATCAGAAGAGATACTATTCAGCCTCATTGGATTGGCAACAACCCCTTTGCCATTCTATGCAATCATTATATTTTTGCCCGCCTCACTGATAGCGCTGTGGGTTGCTTATGCCAATAAGCTTCAGCAGAAGCGGGTATCTGTTGGCGAGGCGATATTTGGCATAATTTTTAGTACCGCGTTTATATTGCTTCCCAGGTATTTGTAAGGTGGGTAGGTAAAGCTGACATCGTTTTGTTGCAAGGTAGCAACAACTTGTCGCTAATCTTAATGTCAGCGCTTTGCACCGACATTGCGGCGCTTTCTGGTGGTTGATACAGAGCTGGATGTGCTTATAGTACCAGGGTATAACAAACGCCTGCGACAGCAGGGTTTATTGCTTGGTTTTCCGATATACGGTAGCTTAATTTTACACTGCTAACTGTGCATTAAATCCTGAGGAACAATAATGGATAAGCCAAAAACAGTCGAAGCATATATTGCTTCCAAATCTAAAGAAGCGCAGCAGAGGCTGGAAGAATTACGCAGGTGTTTAAGGCTGGCCGATTCAAACGCAGATGAAGCGCTAAAGTGGGGGAAACCTGCGTTTGTAAATAATGGAATACTTTACGTATACGCAGCGTTTAATAAACATATTAGTCTCCATCCAACGCCGTCGGTGATAAACGCTTTTCGTAACGAACTGAATGCGTACAGGTTATCGGATAACACCATCCAGTTTCCTATAGAAAAATCGATTCCGAAAGACCTGATTATAAAAATGGCTGAGTTACGAGTGTTTGAGAAAAATGAAAAAGGCGTGGGTTGGAAATGATTAGGCAACATGCTAATAGGGCAAATACGATCAGACGCTGAAATGGTTTTATTGCGCCTTAACAACCTGTTAAAGCTGTCAGTGAGACACTTTTACCTGTCTCATATGACTCTTTAGAGTATAAACTCCTACTCGTATTGCCCTAAAGTCCAGGCGTTATATGCTCAGGAGCGAGCCTTGAATAAAATTAATATTAGCCACAAGTTTGGTCTGTTTTCAGACGAATGGACACCAAAAGTATTAGCAGAAACGAATGGTCAGTTAGTAAAAATTGCGAAAGGCAGCGGTTAACTCGTTTGGCACACACATGATAACGAAGATGAATTGTTTATTGTGTTCAAAGGGCAGCTTACGATACAACTCATAAATGAAGATATTGTTCTGAATCCTGGTGAAATATATGTCGTACCGAAGGGGGTAGCACATTGTCCTAAAGCGGAGCCCGATACACATTTCATGATGACAGAACCTTCAACGACCGCTCACACAGGAGAACTTCAAAGTGAAGTTACTGTTGCATCAGTTAAGCAAGTGAGGATTTAACCATTATCGAGCGGCTGCACAGAATGCATTACCGTTGTCGCTTTATGTTGAAAAAGGCACACATGCCCCGCCTGCCGGGGCAACAAAAACAAGGAATAAAAATGAAAAACCGATTGATGGTTGGACTGGCTGCCCTGGTTTTAGCCGGATGCGCGCAAAGCGATTCTACCGGCGGTGACGTTGTAGCAACCGAAAATGCCTGTGCGACGCTTACCGGGCTTGATTTACCGAATACCCGTATCATCAACGTCGAAGACAAACCAGCCGGCTCATTCAGCTTTGGCGCCGGTCCTACCAGTAAGACGCTAGCCTTGCCCGCGCGTTGCTATGTTGAGGGAATAAGCAATGAGCGTACTGGCGCAGACGGTAAAATCTATGGGCTTGGTTTTGCGCTTGCTATGCCTGCGGACTGGAATGGTCGCTTCCTGTTTCAAAGCGGTGGCGGTTTAAATGGTATTGTGCACCCGCCACTTGGTGGCAGTGCCGCCGGTGACACGCCTGCTTTAGCGCGCGGTTTTGCGGTAATTTCTACCGATGGCGGACACAAAGGGCAGGGCGGTTTCGACGCATCCTTTATGGCTGACCAACAGGCTGCGCTCGATTTTACCGGCCAGTCCGTAGCCACGGTAACTGAAGTGGGTAAGGCGATCGTAAATGCTTATTATGGGCAGGCGGCACATCATACCTATATTTCCGGCTGCTCCACTGGTGGGCGCGAGAGTATGCTGGCTGCACAGCGCTACCCCATGCTCTTCGACGGTGCCGTGGTTGGCGCACCGGCCATGCGTACCGGCAACTCGAATTTCGCTCTGCGCAAGGCAGTGGTGGCCTTTAACCAGGTAGCACCGCTCGATGAGGAAGGCAATCCACAGATCGCTCGTGCGTTCTCTGCGCGCGAACGTCGCGCAGTGCATGACGGACTGTTGGCACAGTGCGATGGTCTGGATGGCCTTGAAGACGGCGTGGTTGCTAATGTTCGTGGTTGCAACTTCGATCCCAGTTTGCTTGTGTGCAACGAAGAGAATAATGATTCGTGTATCTCACAGGCCCAGGCAGACGCCATCGACGAGGCCTTTGCACCGCTGGTTAACAGCACCGGTTACGAAATTTATCCGGCTTTTCCCGTCGATACTGGCATGATAGAGGGGGGGATGACATATATTCCAGGTGAGAGGTTCTTTTCGCCCGGCGCCAGTGCCCAGCAGACCGAAATCGATATCGATGCCGAAGATGCCCGGCTGCGCAATGACCCAATGCAGGCGCGCACTGACAGTTACGGCTGGACTAACTTTGCTACCTTTCTCAATCGCGGCGGTAAGATCTTGTTCTATCATGGCGTCAGCGACGCCTGGTTCTCGGCCTACGACACGCTCGGGTTTTATCAACGGGCCAGCGAAGCTAATGAAGGCTGGAGTCATGCCAGCCGTTACTATCACGTACCGGGCATGGGCCATTGCGCCGGTGGGGCCAATACCTTCGATTCGTTTGACCTGCTGAGCGCGGTAGTTGACTGGGTGGAAAACGGTGAAGCACCAGCAGACATCATCGCCTCGCGGACTAACCCTGAGCCCGCCAGCCGCAAGCTTTGTGCTTATCCGACACATCCGCATTATACCGGCGGCGACGTGACCTCAGCCGATAGTTTTGAGTGTCGATAGTGCATGATGTTTAAGCTTTGCAGGTTGCGTTCAGCGTGGATGGAGTCAGACTCTCTTTACCAACGCGTCAGCGCCGTCGCCAATACCCTGCATAGCTTCAGTTATGCAAAAGTTTCGTATTAAAAAGGAGTTTTAAACATTGAGAACATTATTACTTGCGCTGTCCGCACTGCTTTGTTGCTCTTGCGCTACCGTTAAAACTATCTCTCCTGAAAACAATCATGTGGTGATTGAGCATCGCGGTAAGAAAAGCTATTGCGAGGAAATTCCGCGTGTTTACAGTGGGATTTCCTATAATATTTGTCTGTTATATGGTGAACCAAGTCAAAGAGAAAATGTAGGCGGCGGTATTAATTATGTACCCTGGTTTGTTTTTGACTCTGCTTTCTCTGTTGTAGCAGACACCATTGTTATTCCGTACACCCTTGTAGCGCAATCGACTAAAGGCAATATTAAGGTCAATTAATGCGGTTTATTAAGTATACAGGGGCGTGACTTTAGCGCGGATATATGACCCAAAGAGACACGTAAAATACATGATGGCCATTCTCAGGCGCTGGTAAGCAACAAACACGCAGGGCGATTCATGAAATCCCTGTGCGCAAACGTTATGTCGCTTAACGTTAACTCATATAATAAGGATAGTTATGCAGGATGATATAGTAGATTTCCCGGCTGATTATAAGAATATTGAACGTGACACCCTGGAGCTGGGCTTTGCGCAATCTTCTGACGGAAAAATCGGACAATTTCTGAAAGTACTGTGTGGCAGCAAAGTCGAAGGTAGATTTTTGGAGCTTGGAACCGGCTCGGGCCTCAGCACCTCCTGGATGTTACAAGGTATGGATGAAAAATCGACTCTTTTATCCGTTGAAAATGACGACGGCGTGTTATCGATAGCCAGAAAACACCTGGGTAGCGATCCGCGGGTTGAGTTTATTTGTGACAACGGTGAGAGGGTTATATCACGCCTTGAAGCGGCTTCTTTTGATCTCATATTTGCTGATACATGGCCTGGAAAATATAATCATTTGGAAGAAACCCTCAGCTTACTTAAAGTGGGTGGATTCTATGTTATCGACGACATGCTGGCTCAGGACAACTGGCCCGACGGGCATGATAAAAAAGCGGCTGAGTTATTGAAAACCCTGGCGCTACATGAGCAACTCAAACTAGTGAAAATGTGCTGGTCAACAGGCATAGTGCTCGCTGTTAAACATGCCTGACACGATACTTAAGCTAAGAGTTCACTGTCAGGGTTAAAGGTATGAAATGTCGGCATATAACATTGTATTAAAAGAGCAAGCGCCAACCGTATTAGAGTTCGCTTCAATCAGAACATCTGTTGGTTGGTTAAATCCTGAATTGCCCGCCTTGCAAGCGAGCATGAATGCGTCTTTATATTGGGTTTCGGCATATCTGGATGGTCAGATAGTCGGTACCGGCCGGGTTATCGGTGATGGGGCAATGTATTATTATGTCCAGGATGTCATTGTGCACTGCAACCACCAAAAACGTGGTTTAGGCTCTCAAATCATGCAATCAATTAATCAGTACCTTACGTTAAATTGCCAGGCAGGCTCAACCATAGGTTTATTCGCCGCTCAGGGTAAAGAAAATTTCTATGAGAATTTTGGGTTTGTATCCCGTGACGGTCAAAAGCTTGGCCTGGGTATGTGCAGGTTTTTACCCTAATAAAGGTATTTTTAAGGACATTACGGTGCTCAGGGTGAGTTTAGCTTGTATTTGTTCACTTTATCGTTTGTTGCTATTGCGGATTCCTCAATCAATGAAGCACTATATCAACTGTATATCGCCGAACAGTCAGACCGAAAAAATGGCGAATAGGCTGACACGAAGAGCAGCGCAATTAAATTCCAACTTAATTAGACGCTAAATGGTTGGTCTGCGCCGCCGAAGATAGATGTTTGCATAGCATAGGTAAGCCACAAATTGGGGGCTCTATACTTAGGACCCTAGGGCAGTGTAACGATACAGCCCAATGCTAAAACTGACGAGCAAAGAATTTAAAATGGGGTTCGAGCTTTAGCGCAACAAAAGCAATATTTAATAAGTCTTAATGAATAAACTTGCTGCGAAACATCTACTTTGAAGGCACTTTTTAAGCGCAAAATCTTCGACTTGAAGGCGTTAAACAGTAAGCATCAATATAACGTAATAACCTCTGTCTTTGTGTCGACATCACATGCCTTAGATTGTGTTTGTGTACACGTTAAACATTTGGAGGGCAGCCCTGTTATTGTTATACATTGATGTGAAAAGGGCGGGCACGAAGTTGTAAAGGTGTTTAAAAATGGTGGCAAGTTACCTGAAATAATGACAGGTCATTATAAGGTGATGTAATGTTTTACCTGGCCACGTGCCTTAACCGGAATTATTTCTAATCAAACGGAGACTGATATGAAAAGTGAACAGCTGAGTCAGGAGCAACTCAGTATTCTGGCCGGGCTTCCTAAGGGCGAGCCTATCGTGATGCTGAATTTGTTGAGATTTCGAGCCACAGCGCAATCCCCGCAAACTGATGAAGCCTTAAGCGGCGCTGAGGCATACGAGCGCTACTCGAAGATTGCCCGGCCAGCGCTTGCCCGGGTAGGGGCTTCACTGGTATTCATGGGAAAGCCGTCATTACCATTGGTCGGGCCTGGCGATGAGCGCTGGGATCTTATGTTTTTAATTAAATATCCTTCTGTAGAGGCCTTTGCTTCGATGGTTTCAGCACCAGAGTACCAGGCAGCATTAGAGCACCGTACAGCTGCGCTGGAAGATTCCCGGCTTACGCCAATAATCCCGACCTTAGAATAAGGGTGGTACCCAGCAGTTTAATTGTGAAGTAATGACACTTTGTCTTACATTGAATCAAGTGAGTACAAATCGGTAGTTGGTGCGTTATGTCGCAGAGTGAAGTAGATAAGGTTGTAGCGTTAATCAAGCGCGATCCTATGCGAACTGAGGCGCTGAATTGGGTGTATAAGCTAAAATTACCCCAGTGTTATATTGCAGCAGGCTTTGTTCGAAATTTGGTTTGGGACTCGCTGCACAATATAACACCTGCGACGCCACTGAATGACGCGGATGTGATCTACTTTGACCCTACTGAGTCAGATATTGATGCTTGCGCTAAATACGAGGCACAGCTAAGTCATTCAATGCCGCAGTTACGCTGGCAGGTGCGCAATCAGGCGACTATGCACATTCGTAATGGTGACGAACCTTATAAAAGTACTGTGCATGCTATGAGTTACTGGCCCGAAAAAGAAACCGCAGTCGCAGTTCGTCAAACCAGTGTTAATCAATACCAGGTTGCAGCAGCATTCGGTCTTGAATGCTTATTTAATTTCAGTATCACTCATAACCCCAAGCGGTCACGAGCAATATTTGATCACCGGGTAAATTGCAAAGGGTGGTTGTCTCGGTGGCCGTCTCTAAACGTTGCGATATAGCTTTGTTTAATACTCTTTTAAGGGCAAGAGAAGTACAGTAAACGTAAAGCGCTTTTGTTAGGCAACCGAAGTCAATTTTTAGCTATCAGGAAGGTGTCAATGATTAACAGTAATGACAACACCAGGTTACCAGCCAATATCCGTCTGATCATTGGTATTGCAAGCGTTCCCTCTTTACTGCTTGCAGTAATGCTGATTATCTCTTTATACGAAGATGGTTTAAACGGTATTAGTGCTTTTGAAATTATCTATGCCATAGTGGGTTTTATCGGCATCTATATTGCCATAACGGGAAGACGGCTGTTTTAATGTAAACAGGCTATTAAAGCCGGGGTAGCGACACTGAAAATTACATTACCGTGGCAATGCCGGGTGAATATCATGCGATGATAACCAGTTAATGGTAATCGAGTTCAGGGACTTGTAGCGGTATGCGAAATCTCATAGTTTCAGACATTTTTGGCCGCACTCACGCGCTCGAAACCTTAGCGTCTATGCTGACAATGCCAACCGATTTCTACGATCCTTACTCAGCAGAGCAACTGGAGTTTGCTGACGAGCAAGCAGCGTACAGCTATTTTCAACAGCACGTTACCCTGAAAAACTACTCAGCAAATTTACTGGAACAAATAAAATCCAGCAGGTCGCCTTTAAACCTCATTGGTTTTAGCGTTGGCGCCTCAGCGATATGGCAAATATCGGACACAAACAACCTGATCAATGTAAACCGTGCCTGTTGCTATTACAGTTCACAAATCAGGCACTACTTACATGTAGAGCCGCATTTTCCGGTAACGCTGGTGTTTCCAGCATCAGAAAATCACTTTTCATTAACGCCGATAATGGACTCACTGGCTAATAAACAAACTGTCTCAGTCAGGCAAGTACCGTATTTGCATGGCTTTATGAACCCACATTCTGTAAATTACAATCAGCAAGGTTACAATGATGAGATGTTGGCACTGGATAATGTGCTTTTAAATTCAATCGAATAACTGCCGGTGGTGAGCACCGGCTCACTTGCTGATGCTAGCTACGTCGTATCGAGCGACGATATGAAACAGGTGATTCACTTGAACTGCTGCGTAATGCAAGATATGTAGTGGTTAAAATTTTTTAAAGTTCATAACCATATAAGGGTTAAGATGAACGTAGACAAAGCAAAAAAACGAATAGCAAAACAGGTAGCCAAAGGCTTTAATGGTTATCCCCTGATCGCTATTGAGTATTTTGGTGGAGGGCCAGGTTTAGCCACCAAAGTCGTTATACAGTTCATCTTAGAGGAGGGGAGTGAACCTCAAGCGCAACAATTCACTTCCGAAAAAGATGTGCGTAATGACGAAGCTATTCAAACGGTGCTGTTAAAAATTATTGAGAGAGCCGATGCCAACAGTGTAACCGAAAAACAAGGTGTTTCAGTAAGTTAGTTTATTTTAATCAGCGCGCCGCCGCGAATTTGTATCACATTTAAAAGGATGTAAGTATGGTTTATTTTGAAATGTTGTTTATTGCTTTATCTCTGATCATAACAGCCATCGGATTTAGTAAAACTAACCGAAAACTGATGCTTGCCGGTTACGTATGCCTTATGTTTGCATTGGGAACCAAGCCATTCCTGGCTGGTTTTGAAAAAGGGTATAACGGTGTTCAACGTACAGATAACTAACTATCTGAATGTATACTTTAAACCAGGTGCTCAGGCAGGCAGTACTACAAAACAAGACAGCTGCTTAACCCCGTATTCAGGACGAATGTCTTTCAAGGATTGATACATGCGATTCAAGATTAATTTTTTTGCCCGCCCAATTGACGCTGATTACCGGGTGCATTGGGAGAGTTTATTAATAGAATGCGCTTTAGGCATTGTCTGTGCTGTAATGGCGCTTTATGGCTGGCAGACCGGCATGTTACTCATGGCGGTCCCTGCTGCAGTTGTGGCGTTTATGTGCATTGGACTGGTTATTTATTCACTGGTCAGTTGTATATTTGGTAGTAGCAAAACGTAATAGCGCATATTAATAATAACTGTGTCGAACAGCAGAAAGTAATGCAGAAGGCGCAATGCCGGACACAAAATTCGCAGGGTCGGGGAAGCACTGAACGTTATAGCTGTACGTTATCGTTGTACCTTATATTAAAAACTCAAACGAGATTAACAGACCATACAATATACACTCGCTGATTGTTTTTACGTGTGCTGGAGGGCATCGAATGAGTGACTTGATTAATTCGCAAAGCCCGAGGTGTAAAAATGGAAAATAATAACAAAACGCAGCAAGCAATAATGGGTTCATACCTTGCGGTAGGTGTTGGTCTGGGAAGCGCTATAGGGACGAGCGTGGGCGTTATATTCGATGCACTGGCTATAAGCCTGTCTTTGGGTGTGGCACTGGGATGTAGCCTTGGTGTTGCGGTAGGTGCCGCGGTGGCTGCAGCTAAGAAAAAAGACAACGAGATTTAAACAAGCATATATCGCCAATAGAGTAAATTGAGCTGTTAAAACTCTCAACGCATCTAACTTTGGTGCTACCTGCGATGCTTAATCGTCGACTAAACAGGAGAGTACATTGATCAATAAACGACTGTTATTGTTAAGCGCGTTATTTTTAGCTTTTAACGTGAGTGCACAGAATCTCTCATTGTGCCTGCAAAAAGCGCAAACGCAATTTGAAATGAACCAGTGTGAGGGTATCAATTTAGCCGCTGTAAATACCGAGCTTGCACGCGTAATGGCGCGTATCCAATCAGTGTATAAAGCATCGAGTCCGGAACTGTTAGCCGAGCTGGAGCTGTCACATAAAGCCTGGCAAGCAAGTTTACAAGCTAATCTTGCCATGAAGTTCCCATTGCAGGATAAACGCCTGAACTATGGTAGTGTTTATCCAATGTGTGCCAGCGCGTTTGAAGCAAAATTGGTTGCACAGCGTATTGAGTTTTTAAAAGAATGGACAGTTGGCGTTGAAGAGGGCGAAGTATGTTCAGGGTCAGTTTTGTCTGAATACTTTTTAAGAAGTGATTGTGGCAATAACGATTGATAAACGATAGCGAGCGTTGCAGACAAGCATGATTAATGACTGAAGCGTCAATTAAAGTGGGGGGTGGTATCACGTGTTACTGGATGTTTTTGGCAAACTGGTAGAAGTAAATTACACCCGCAATCGATGGTGCGTTTTTTATTTAGGCAGCGAGGGCAAAAAACGACTCGCCACAGACATTCAAATTCCCAATGATATCACCGCGGTTAATGTCAGAAAGTACATTGCTGATCTTTGCCATGAACGGGCAACACCGGCCAACCCCGCAGTAGTGGTGCTCAGGCAATAACAATCTGGCAATAAGCCGGCAAGAGTGTTTGAGACGTCGGGTCAGATTTTGCGGATCTTTGGCAAAGTAAACACCGGGTGTTCAGGTAATACTGTTTCCACAATTTTCGACCCCGGAATCCATGAATATGAACACCGCACAGCGCCAGGCTATTATTGAAACGAGTTGGGCTTTACATGCCGAGGTTGAACGGAGTGTTCTGGCACATCCTGCCAGTCGCCATGATGCTCAGTGGCGTGATAAGCAGCGTTTATTGCTGGCAGACATGGCACTGCATTTATTGCAAACAGCGCTCAACCCTGGCGAACTGAAAATCGACAAATTACAAAATAACCTGCACGCCATTTTAACTATCTGTGATCAGTTTTTACCGCATGCCGAACTTAAACAGGCAACCAACAAACTATACAGCGTGATTTAACGCCCATTGCTCGTGCCAAATCAGCAACAGCCACAGGGGCGGACCTGGTGCTTTGAGGGCAGTGTGAAACGGGCCAACATTGTGTGCAAATGGCCTTTAATCAAACCTGTTGCGCCTGATGAATTTGCTCGCTATGGTGTGCAATACTTTTTAAAAACTGTAAGAGGACATCAATGCGCAGCGCTTTTCTTTATTTCATTTCTACTTTATTAACCCTAGGTGCTTTGACTTGTGAAGCGGCCGATAAAAAAGAAACCACGACCTTAAAAGATGGCGCCGTTCGTCATATCGTTGTCTTTAAATACAAGCCTGATAGCCGCCCTGACGAGATAAAGCAGGTAACCGATGCCTTTCGCGCGCTTAAAGATGACATTCCGGGAATGTTAAGTTTTGAATACGGCATTAATAACAGCCCTGAAAATTTGGATCAGGGATTTACTCATATATACCAGATGACCTTTGAAAACGCCCAGGCACGGGATAAATACCTGCCTCATCCTCAACACGGCAAGTTTGGTGAGTTACTTGGCAAATTAAGTATACTCGATAGTGTATTTGTAGTGGATTATGAAATAAACCGCTAACAATGCGCCCGTTGAGAGCACAGCACAACGACTATACAAAATTATAGATTATTTGCACTGACTCAAGTCATGAAGCATTCAGCCTCGCAGCAGCAATAAAAACGCCGGCACTTGGCAGCTTGTCTGACAGGAGATGCATGAGCAGATAAGGACATCGACACAGTTGCTATTACCGCACGCGCAATGCATCATTAAAGACTAACACAAAAAGTGGCTTGTTACGGAAATCTGCAGACGTTATGAAAATTTGGGTAGACGCTGATGCGTGTCCGGTAGTGATTAAAGAAATTATTTTTCGTGCGGCTAATCGCACGAAAACAGACGTCACTCTGGTTGCTAATCAATATATAAAAACACCTGCGTCAAAGTATGTGACCAGTATTCAGGTGCCAAAGGGATTTGATGTGGCCGACGACGAAATTGTGTTGCGCTGTGCAAAGGACGACCTGGTCATTACCAGTGATATTCCGCTTGCTGATGAGGTGATCACTAAAGGCGCACGTGCGCTGAGCCCCCGGGGGGAATTATTTACCCGTGAAAACATAAAGTCGCGGCTCAATATTCGTGATTTTATGGATACATTGCGCGGCAGCGGCGTGCAAACTGGTGGCCCGCCGGCATTAGGCTCGAGCGAAAAGCAAGCGTTTGGCAATGAACTTGATAAATGGTTGGTATTTAAACAGCGCAGTACAGGTGAGTAACAACGTAATGTTGGTATATGCAAAGGGAAGTTGATGAAAGGAGGTTTTATGCCGATTAAAAAATGGTTAGGTCAGTATGCGATTGCGCTGCCAGTATTGTGCGTTATCTTTACGCTGACTCAGTACCTCAAAGGGCATGCCATTGACGATGCAATCGAGTTTGCGGTGTTTTGGGCGATAGTCACATTAATGATTTTTGCGTTGACGCGAGCATATAATTTTCATCGTAATCGTTATTGCGCTTTGTGCAACGATATACCGGCCCCCAGCCAAACTGACCACTCTGAAGAAAAATAAGCCTCAAAATACCGTTAATACCGATGCCCAGGACAGAAAAAATTCTCCACAGTCGCTTATTGCTCGTTACCCCGGATATTGCTTATCAAGCATCCTATGAGCAATACATTCAAGAACTTGGCGATGAGGAACGTTATCCGTTTCCGATGGACTTTGAGCATCAGGATTTTCCTGCCATGTTGCAACGCATTGCTGATTTTAAAGCAGGCTACAACTTACCTTCTGGCTATGTGCCAAGCTCAACGTACTGGCTGGTGTGCGGTGATGAGCTCATTGGTGTTGTGAATATCAGGCATTATCTCAATGAGGCGTTGGCTCAGGCTGGTGGCCATATTGGTTTGAGTATTCGTCCTTCAGCAAGGGGGCAATCGCTGGGCGTATATTTACTGCAACAGGGTGTAGAAAAAGCAAAATCACTGGGTATTGAGTTGATACACGTACATTGCTATAAATCTAACCTGGCGTCGGCCAGCATGATAAAACGGTGCGGTGGCAGACTTCACAGTGAGTGGTCTGAACATGACCCTGTGATACAGCGATACCTGATAGCCTCCACTGATAACTCTTAAGGATAGCCAATGCAGCAATTTTCTTCGAAGCGGGATACCTGGTTGATGGTGGTGATTTATGCGGCGGCGCTAAGCTCAGCAGCTTGCGCAGTAATCGTGTTAGTTACTGGCCTGACGTTCGCCAATATTATGGTGTTTGCGGTGCTGTTATTAGTAGGCGTTGGGTTGCCGGTCTGGCTGGTAGCCGGCACCCGTTACGTGATTGATAAGGATAGGTTAATTGTACACGGTGGCCCCTTTAAATGGCGCATTGAACTTGCTGACATTGAGTCGGTGTATGCAACCAATAATCCAATATCAAGCCCGGCTTTGTCGTTGGACCGCCTGGCCATTTGTTACAAGCCAAATAAACAGTTAATAATATCTCCAAAAAACAAAGCAGCGTTTGTTGAAGCGTTAAACCGACCTGACATTTCGTTATCCTAAGCCAAAAGAAACCGCGTTCTTAGCTAAAAGACGCGCGGTTAAGGTTAGGAATGGCTATTGCTGCTAACGTCTGTCGTCACTGTTGTCATGTTTGCGATGGGGTTTATCCCATTTATCTTTCCTGTGCATCGCTTTGCGGTGTTGCGTCATTTTTTTAAGCATAGAGGTTTTTTGCTCTTCAGTGAAAACGGCCCAAAACTCATCTTTTAATGCTTCGCGCTTTGCTTTAATCGCTTTGAGTTGTTCCTTCTGCGCATCGGTAAGTGCTAATTCCTCCATGGCTTTGGCCATTCCCCGGGGCAATAATTTTTCAGGGTGCGATGTATGATTTGCGGCATTTTCTTTATGGCTGTCTGCAGCAATCGCTACACTACTGATCCCGCCGCCAATGAGTGTTGCGGCCATGGCAATAATCGTGAGCTTTTTGTTTAAATTGTGCATGTCGTTCTCCGGTTGATAATGGTGCCCCACATAAGGACATAAGCAAGATTAGCCGATTGAAAGTGAGGTAACGTTAAGAAGTGCAAAGCTGCTGTGAACATATGAAAAGTAAGGCATTATAGGTACATAGTGCGTTTCAGCGTTACAGTTAACACGAATCAACGGGTATCAATGGCAATATTATTAATTGAAGATGATAAGGGTTTAGCCGAACTACTGAGTGAATTTTTGGGCCTGTCTGGCTATCAGGTGGTGCATTGTGCTGACGGCGAAGCGGGCCTCGATGCGGCGCTTAACTATGAAGGTATCGATCTTGTTTTACTTGATGTCATGCTACCTAAACTTAACGGTATAGACGTTTTAAAACTATTACGACAAAAAAGTGATTTGCCGGTACTGATGCTGACTGCCAGGGGCGACGATCTTGATAAGGTGCTTGGTCTTGAGCTAGGCGCTGACGACTATCTGGCTAAACCGTTTAACGACCGAGAACTGCTGGCTCGCATTCGGGCTATTATGCGTCGTACTCAGGATAATCTAACCAAACGGAATGAGATAACTCAGCAGCAAGCCAGTATTGCAACCGGTGATCTGGTCATTGATGTGAAACGAATGCTTGTTAGCTGTAAGGGAGCATCTGTAGACGTTACCGGCAGTGAGTTTGCTATTTTAAAGTACTTAAGTTTGAAACCGGGTGAGTTGATCAGTAAAGAAACCTTGTCTGAGCATTGTCTCGGCCGCCGTTTACAAGCCTTTGATCGCAGTATTGATACGCACGTCAGTAACTTACGTAAAAAGCTGTCTTCTGCTGGCTCCGCAGTCGAAATAAAAAGTCAGCGCGGTCGTGGTTATGGTGTATTTGCCTGATGCTGAATCCGGTGCGTAGTTTCAACTTAAAAGTACTCGGCTGGTTTTGGTTAACTTTGTTGGTGTCGGTACTGTCGATTGCTGTACCTGCGTTTGTCATTAATCAGATTAGCGACAGCAATCAATTACATGGCAAAGACCGCCAGATACTGGAGAAAGTGACGGCGCGTTTCGATACTATTATTGCGCACACACAACAGGATGGCCGTTCATTAGCACGAGCGCTCAAAGGAGCCGGGCGCCGCTTGCCTTTTAACTGGTTTATAGTAGACGATGACTTTACCGTGGTAGCGCAAAACACCTCGTTGCGTAAACCGCTGTTGGCGCGTTTTGACAGTCGCCGTTTTTGGTATTTTATGCAGAGTGAGCAGCCGCGGGAAATTAACCTTGAATGGACCCGCCTAATTGGGCCTGCTCCGTTATCATCTGCGCCAGGCTGGAAATTAGTGTTGTGGCGACCGGAGCGGCCAAAGCCGCTGGATTTATTCAGATCCATGCCGTGGTGGGGAATTGCAGGCGTGTTTTTATTGGTTACCAGCTTTATGAGTTGGCTGCTGGTACGTTCAATTGCACAGCCTTTAAACCGGCTGGGTGACGCTTTTAATGCTGTGGGGCGAGGGCAGGTCTCTCATACTATTGATATTAGCGGCGCACAGAGCAAAGACAAACGTTTTAGTGTCAATGCACAGTTTGCCAGATTGTTTACCCAATTTAACGATATGACGGCGCGAATCACGGCGCTGATCCAAAATCAAAAACGCCAGAGTGCCGATATTTCCCACGAACTGCGGACACCGCTAACGCGCCTGCAAATGACCCTGGCGCTGGTGCGTAAGAAGGCCTCTGATGAGCAGATTATGCCCTTATTAGCCCGCGCCGAAAAAGAAAGTGAACTGCTCAATTTACACATTCAACGACTCTGTGAGCTTACTACACTCGAGGCGCGCGCTATTCAGGAGGGCCGTCAGACTACTTCATTACAGGCTGCGCTGGGCGAGCTTTGTGATGATGCAGCGTTTGAGGCCAGGGCAATGAAGATCAACTGGCAGCATACGCTGGTTAACGCCCGGTTAAACATTTATGAGGAGCCTTTTGTTACCGCTATTGAGAACGTTGTTCGCAATGCTTTTAAGTATGCCCGTACCGCAGTTGAATTACGCAGTGATAAAGTTGACGGCAACGTTGTTGTCTTAATTTGTGATGATGGGCCGGGGGTCGCTGCCGACGAGTTAGTAAAGTTAACCCAGGCATTTTACCGCACCGATAGCGCACGACACAGTGATACCGGCGGCCTGGGGCTTGGCCTGGCAATTGTCGCTGAAGCCGTGCGACTCAATGGCGGGGAGATTACATTCAGTCAGGCTGAACAAGGCGGCCTGTGTGTGAAATTGTTATTTCCTGCTGCCTGATGTTAACTGTGCGACATGTATTGCATTGGCGATGCACTGCAGTTGGTCGGCTCGCTCGCATTGTCAGGCGTCTGTCGATGTTTTTAACTGAACTGCATAAAGGTGCCGGGCGGCACCTTTACTTGCCATCGATATAGAACTTGTCGTGAAACGTATAGGCTAAACTTGGGAAATAAATAATCAGCATTGTCATGGTCATGCCATTAAGCATACCCTCAGGAAACAGCAACAATGGGATCAACACCAGATAGTTATCTTTGATCACTGACCAGGTATAGACATCATCAAGATAATAATACCCACCCATTAACGCCATTTTAAACGCAATTGCCATAGCGCCCGGGATAAACGCACATAAGAAGATGTAAACAAATACATGGCGTGGCAGCTTGTGAAACACCAGCATAAAAATGAGGTAGCCCAACGCAATTGGCGCGGTAATACCGAGTAAGCCATTTACTCCCAGCATTTCCCAACTTTCTTTTCCGGCGATGGTAACGCCCACTAAAGCCAGTGTGGCGGCGAGGATCGCAAATCGAAAGCCTAGTGTGAGCGCCAGTGCCACAACCCAAAGAAAATGCACACTCGGGGAAGGGGCGGCGGGTACGCTGGCACGAAATATCCACAAAAAGAACACAGCGGCTGCGCAGCCAAACAACATATGCTGACTTTTTTTATGGTCGATAAACTTGTGCCAGTTAATATTCTTGCAAACAGTGCCCAGTACAGCTAAAAAACCAACGAGCCCCAACAGTTGCAGTGTTGTCATGTCTTAGCCCTTGTAGGTAGCCCATATCGGCGCGTGATCAGAGGGTTTCTCAATACCTCGCAACGGATAGTCAATGCCCGAATCGGCCAGTGTTTCATGCAAACCCCTGGTCGCGAGAATAAGATCGATACGCAGACCACGGTTATCGTTGAAGCCTTTGGAACGATAGTCGAACCAGCTGAATTGATCGTCACAGTCCGGATGCTGACTGCGGAAACTGTCATGCAAGCCCCAATCAAGCAAAGAGTTAAGCCATTCACGTTCTTCGGGTAAAAAGCTGCATTTGCCGGTGCGCAACCAGCGCTTGCGATTATCTTCACCAATCCCTATATCGTTGTCGGTGTGGGAGATATTAACATCGCCCATCACAATGACGTTATCATCCGGGGAATGCGTTGTAGTGATGTATTGCATAAGATCGGCGTAAAACTTTTTCTTGGCCGGAAATTTAGTCTCGTGACTGCGATTTTCTCCCTGGGGGAAGTAGCCGTTTAGAATAGTGACCGGCTCTCCCGAGGCATTCTCCAGCGTCACCATTATCATGCGTCGCTGCGCATCTTCTTCATCAGAAGGAAAGCCATACTGTACGCTTTCAGGTGTTTGCCTGGTCAGGATTGCTACCCCGTAGTGGCCTTTTTGCCCATGAAAATAAACGTTGTAGCCCATAGCTTCAATCGCTTCGACGGGAAACTGCGGATTATCGACTTTGATTTCCTGCAGACCAATAACATCAGGCTGATGCTTTTCAATTAGCGCACTGAGTTGATGAAGACGAGCGCGGATTCCATTAATATTAAACGAGATGACTTTCATATTACTTTCTTTACATCAGAGGATGCCTGCGATAGTACCAGAAAGAGACGCAGAGCTTAACCGCTGTTAACCGCTAAAACCGATTAACTGTCTTACCTTAAGACCGTGTATAATTAACTAAATTTTTAAATGTAGTATTCATAATGACGACACCAGGCGAACAGTCACAAGCAGCCCAGGAAAGCCAGTTACCGGCGCGGGAGCGTGCTGAGTTATTACTCGACAGGGTATTGGAGCAGAAAACCATTTGGGGCCTGATGGGCGCCGAGGGCTGGGTGATGGTAGAAAGTGGTGAGCAAACCTGCTTACCGGTATGGCCCGACGAAGCCAGTGTGGCATTCTGGCAGCGCAAAGATTTGCCAGACAGCAAACCCCAGCCTATTGCACTGGAAGAATTTACTTCTGTGTGGTTACAAGGACTGAAGAAAAATAACATTGGTTTGGTGTTGTTTCCGTCGGGTACATTGCGTGAAGGTGTTGTCAGTACAGCGACTGAATTGTTAATACAACTGACTGATGTCGATGAGTGAGTTACCGCCATTAGCGGCTAAGCTGGCCGCCGCCAGGGGGTGGGATCATTTGGTTCGACAGTTAATGCTGGCTGGTCGTGAGCTTGACACTTTAGCACCTGAACAGCGCACCAATGAAACGGAAGTTAGCGGCTGCCAAAGCCGGGTGTGGTTACACCTCAGTGCTTCACCCAGTGGAGCGCTGGTAATGCCTGCCTGGTCTGACAGTAAGATCATTCGCGGTGTACTGGCCCTTATTCAGGAGCGGGTAAGCCAAATGACGCCAGCCGAATTAGCGATGTTTAATTTTAGCGATTATTTTGCGCGAATTCAGCTTGATCGCTATTTAAGCCAGTCACGCGCCAATGGCATTAACGAGGTTGTTAAGCGGCTTCAACGTTAGTGCCTGGGCATTTTGACGTGTCAATTTAATCAGGTATAACAGCAATTAACCTGTCAAGCTCACACCAGTAACTATTGTTGGTTGTTGTTTTTAGCTTCTATCCATTGGCTCATAAACTGGCTGGCGCGCAAGCTGTGATGCCAGAGCAGACTTTGTAAAAACAATGAACGGCGATACCCCGGTAAATCCTGCTGAATATGACTGATGGTTGCAAATAATTGAGTGACCGCGTTGGTTTGCAGCGCTTTAAACTGCGTCAGGACCGGCAGAGCACGTTCACTTGCTTGCTCCCAGCGTTGCTGATTCGTGTAAAGAGTAATTGCTTGTTCAACGATTGACGAGGTGTCTTCGCATATCGCACCAGGCCAGTCGTTGTGCTTTGCTATGCCTTCGGCACCAATCGCGGTTGTCACACTTGGCGTAGCATGCAGTATTGCGGTTAACAGTTTACCTTTAATACCGGCTCCAAAACGCAGTGGCGCGAGGCATACTCTGGCCGAGGCCATGACCTCATTGACATCATCTACCCAACCCTTAACCAGAAAGCCACTTTTGGGATTGTGTAATTGAGTCGCTTTTTTAGGCGGGTAGGCACCATAAATATGTAATTGCGCTTCTGGAATAGCGCTTCTGATAGCGGGCCATAATTGTTTTAACTGTAAAACCGCATCCCAGTTTGGCGCGTGTCGAAAGTTACCAATGCTAATAAAGTGTGACCGCGCTGCATAATTTGCTGATGTTGACGATACTGTGTCGAGTGTTTGTTGCAGTGGTGATATCACCAGTTGTTTGGCTGGCACCTGATAATACTCAGTGAGTAATTCCCACTCAGGCCGGGAAATGATCAGGCTAATATCACACCGCAAAATAGCGGCGATTTCACGTTGCGAAAAGGTAGTATTTAAGCACGCCTCGGCCGCCGTCTTACCCTGTTTTACGGCTTCGTGTCTGGCGTACCGCAAACTGTGCAGATCTTCTGTGTTTAATATTAGCAGGGCATGCGGACACTGATTGCGTACCCGCGAAGAAAACTGCTCTTCCGTCATAAAGCGGTCAAATATGACAATCGCGGGGTTGATTTGTGTTACCAGTAAATCGAACTGGCTGTCGTTAAGCGTGATGGGATGGGTGGTGTAATGGGCAGACTCAATGCTGTCAGCATGTTCACTCGTGGCGGCCGCAGAAGCAAAGTGCACAGCGTAGTTATTGGCAATAAAATGTCTGATAAGGGCGGCCATATTTTGGCCCGCAGCGGATGAATTTGACTCAGGCCAAACGGCGCCAATAATTAACACATTGTTTGTCACCAGGCACAGCTACCTTATTGTTTGGTGTAAAAAGGCGAAGTATAACATGCCATTAAATCCCAAGACGAGTGATAGCAGTCAATAAGCGATCTATCCGACGACTAACCTGGTAAAAAAACCAATAGAGCGGGCATCGTGTTTTGGGGCAATTAAATGGTCTGTGAACTTTCAGGTAGCTAAGTCCTTATCACCATTGATCAATTCACGGTACATAAAACGCTATAAATTGGCGGATACAACAAAAGTAAGCTATATCATTTACTAAGGATATGTCCTGATGTTGCAGACGTCTCCTTACCGTAGAGGTTTTAGTATGAAAAGTATCGATGAGATAGCAGCCCATGCAAGTAGTGTTTTTGTGTTACCGGAGGCGGTAACGCATTTAAAAGCGTGTATGGATGACGGTACTGCGAGTATGGATGACATCGCTGAGATTATTGCTTTTGATCCTGCTCTGTCGGCGCAGCTCCTTAAAGTGGCTAATAGTGCCATGTATAAGTTCCCTAATCGCATAGATACCATTAGCCGAGCTTTACAGGTGATAGGAACCCGGGCGGCCTATGACCTGGCGCTTGCTTATGGCGTTACCAATGCATTTAAAGATGTACATGGCAAAGTTATCGACATTGACCGCTTCTGGGAACAGAGTATTAGCTGTGGCTTACTCGCAAAATACATTGGTGAGTACCAAAAACACCGCGAAGCTGAACGTCTTTTTGTAGTGGGGTTGTTGCATAATATTGGTGAGTTAGTCATTGTGGCGCAGTATCCACAGTTAGCTCAGCGCTGCGTTGCTTATAATGCCAAAGTAAAGCCCGCCGAACTCCAACAGGCTCTCTGCGGTTTTACCTATGCACAATTGTCTGCATCCTTAATTAAGGAGTGGGGGATACCTCCTACAGTGTGGCAGCCGGTTGCGCAAATTCACGCGAGTGACTCATCGTTGAGTCCCGACGTGGATGTTCAAATTGCTCAGTTAGCTTATGTATTAGCGCTGGATAATATTAATCCGGATCTATACGGAAATAGCACCACTCAGTATGTCCATCTGCATGAAGCGCTGGGGTTTGGTTACGAAGAGATTGAAGATGCGCTGGATATAACTAATTTACAGTGTCTTAATGTCATGTCGTTGTTTAACCCTAATGCATTCATGCTCTACTAATAAGTGTTTACGCATTTAGTATCCATATTGGTTATGGACTTGCTGTTGATATGACGCTAAATGATTGCGCTTTCATTTAAAGGTGCCAGGCTTACCCTTATTGCGCGTTAATTGAGCAGTTTTTGACATTCCACTTGTTAATTAAATGGTTCAAACTTTGAACTCTTTCACTTAAATTAATTTGAATAATCCGTTTTTTACGACCGGTAAAGACGGCAAGTTGTCGGGTGCTCTCCGTTTACCTTTATTTTAAAACTATAAAAATCATAAAAAATAAATGCTTATGATTTAATCTTAAGGGGGGAACACAATTTCCACAGTTACCCTACGTCGTTGAACATATTGGCTGCGTTTTGTTTTTCTCGGTAAAAAAAATGTTAATTTGAATTTACTTATCAGATTAATTGTAATAATCTTGTAAGCGCTTACATAATTTTGCAGATGATTATGTAAGCGCTTACACTTTCGCTGCATGAGTAAGACGAAAGTGAAGCGATTATAATTCCGTTTAGATCGGGGCTGAAGAATGAAAAACACAACAACGCAACTATCTAGGTTGCTCACCGCAGTAACAGCTGCAACGCTGGTTGGGTGTGGCGGTGGAGCCAAAACAGAGTCAGATTTTACGACGGTTGACCCGGCGATGCCGGTTAGCGACTGGGAGCTAGTCTGGAGTGATGAGTTTGATGGGAGTGCTATTGATAGCGCGAAATGGACGCACGAAGTAAATTGTGACGGTGGCGGTAACAATGAAAAACAATGTTATACCGACGCACCAGCTAACTCTTTCGTACAGGATGGCATGCTACACATTGTAGCGCTGCCCGCAGAAGAGGGGGCTGAAAAGCCATACACTTCGGCGCGTTTAAATACGCGCTATAAAGCTGACTTTAAGTACGGTCGCTTTGAAATGCGTGCGAAACTGCCTTCAGGGCAGGGTAGCTGGCCAGCATTCTGGATGTTACCTACAGATTATGTCTATGGCGGTTGGCCTAAGTCGGGCGAAATAGACATTCTGGAAGCGGTTAACCTGAAAGTCGCTGATGGCGAGGGTAACATTGAATCTAATGTGCACGGTACGCTGCACTATGGTCGTGACTGGCCCAATAATTCTAGCTCTGGCAAAGCTTTCGAGTTCCCGTCAGATGCCAATCCGGCGGATGATTTTCATACCTATGCCATAGAGTGGCAGGAAGGTGAAATACGTTGGTATATAGACGATTACTTATATGCAACGCAGCGTCAGTCTGCGGTTCGTTATAACTCTAAAGATGAAGCGGTTGGTCTAAGCCATCGTGGCTGGTTTGCTGAGTATTTCGATCAAATTACCGGAGAACTTACAACACACTGGGATACAGCGCCGTTTGATCAGGAATTCCACCTGTTGTTGAACTTAGCCGTAGGTGGTGATTGGCCGGAAAACGTTAATAACCTCGGGATCGATACCGAAGCGTTCGCCAATGGTCAGGAATATGTCATTGATTATGTGAATGTATATCAATGCCAGTCAAACCCTGACACAGGTAAAGGCTGCGAAACCGTTCGTCCTGGCTATGACAGCACTGACGATGCGCTAGTGGAAGGCGAAGCTCCCATTCCATCACCTCCATCAACAGGTGTAGTAGAGAATTTAACCATTTTTAATGATGCACCAAACCCGAACTGGGCAGCGTGGGATTGTTGTGGTGGTTCTACACCTATGGTACTTGATGACCCCGAGATGGGTGCAGTCACCGAGTTTTATGTGGGGGCTACACCAACCGTAAATGGTTTTATTACCCGTGAAGAATTCCTCACCGACGAAACCGGCCAGGTTAAACCGTTTGACGGCTCAGGCATGGTAGCAGACGGTGTTATATCCTTTGATATGAAAGTGGTCTCGGCGCCCAGCAATCCTGATGCGACCTGGATATTCAAAGTCGAAAGTAATAATGCCACTTCTGCAGTAGAACTGCCTCTTACTGACAACCGCGACGGTACAGTTCCTGTGGTAGGTGAGTGGCAAACCTATGTTTTCCCTTTACAAATGCTGGCAGACGCTGGCCTGGATGTCAGTGCAATTGATGTACTGATGTTCTTCCCGGCATGGGGCATGGGTGAAGGTGCTGTTTATCAGCTTGATAACGTAGAAATTGCTGCACCGAAACCGGAAGTCGTATTTTTTGAAGATGGCGAGAATCCAAACTGGGTAATGTGGGATTGCTGTGGCGGATCTATGCCCACAGAAGAGCTCGACGATGATGAGCATGGCCTGGTTGCACAGTTCTCTATTGGTGAAGCGCCAACAGTAATGGGTTTTATTACCCGCAGTGCCAATGGTGGCGGAGATACGCCGTTTGATGCCAGTACCATTGTTGAAACTGGTGTACTGGAATTTGAAATGAAAGTCGTTAGCGCGCCGTCAAGTCCGGATGCAAGCTGGGTAGTTAAAGTCGAAGCTGACGAAGCTGCTAGTTTTGCTGAATTACCTATAACCGATAGTGTTGAAGGCGTTGCTCCGGTGACTGGTGAGTGGCAAACCTATACCTTTAAACTGGCGGATTTAGCCGCCGCAGGCCTGGATGTGAGTGCTATTGATGTGCTGATGATTTTCCCGGCGTGGGGAACGGGTAATGGCGCAGTTTATCGTGTTGATAACGCAAAAATCTACGACCCGTCTGCGGTGTCATCTGACGGTATTACTTTGTTTGCTGATACGGCTGCTGACGGCTGGTCAATCTGGGACTGCTGTGGTGGCAGTACGCCAACAGTTGAAACTGATGATGATGACAGCAAAGGCGCAGTGGCTCAGTTCATCATTGGTTCAGCCCCGACTGTAATGGGCATTATGGCTGAGGACGGTGTGTTCTTTGACGCCTCAGCTCACCTGGCCAGCGGCGTTGTGCAGTTTGATTTGAAAGTTGTGTCTGCACCAGCCAGCCCTGATGCGGTGTGGAAATTTAAAATTGAGTCTACTGGCGCTGCAACCGCTGTTGAGCTTGACCTGACAGACAGTGTGGAAGGCGTTGCGCCGCTTACCGGTCAGTGGCAGACGTATACCTTTACCTTGCAATCGCTATTTGATGCGGGCCTGGATATCAGCGACTTAAACGTGGTGATGGTATTCCCAGCCTGGGGCTCCGGCGAGGGCGCTGTATATCGCCTCGATAACGTCAAAATTGGCGCCCAGTAATCGCAGTCGTGGGCCAGTCATGATGGATGACTGGCGCAAGGTAAAGCATTAATCGTGAGTATCAAAATGATGAACGACACAACAAATATTAAAAACCGCCTGGCAGTATTTAATAAAACACGCCTGGCAGTCTCTGTAGGACTTTTGCTGGGCGCAGTAAGCCAGCCAGCCATGGCGCAAGACAATACACAGGCCACGGCTGAAGAACAGCCGGTTGAAGTAATTGAAGTACAAGGTATTCGTGGCAGTTTAATTCGAGCTATGGATATGAAACGCAGTTCACCGGGGGTGATGGACGCTATTTCTGCTGAAGAAATGGGTAAATTCCCGGATTCTAACCTGGCGGAGTCATTGCAACGGATTACCGGTGTTTCGGTGAGTCGTGCCAATGGTGAAGGTAGCGAAATCACAGTGCGTGGTTTTGGCCCCGGTTTTAACCTGATTACGCTTAATGGACGGCAAATGCCGGGGACCGGTTTTACCCGTTCTTACAGCCTGCAGCATTTATCGTCAGAGGGCGTGAGCGCGTTGGAAGTGTATAAAACAGCGCGCGCGGAAAACCCCAGCGGTGGTTTGGGCGCGACGGTGAATATCGTTACTTCTAAGCCACTCCAACGCCCGGGTGAACGTTATTCATTCATGGGCAAAATGCTACATGATACGTCAGTAGAGGCCGGGCATGAAATCACCCCGGAGATTGCCGGCATTTACAGCAACACCTATAATGATGACATGTTTGGTACGTCGCTGAGCTTCTCTCATTATCAGCGTCATTTCCAGCGTCAGCAAGCCAATATTCAAGGCTGGCAGGCTAACGTTGATTTACCGGATTTAGACGAGTCGATGTTTACTGACCCTCGTGCGATAGACGCTGATGGTAATCGCGTAGGCAACCATTTCTTCCCGAAAGACATGAACTACGGATTTGATGACGTAGAAAATGAACGAACGAATGGTCAGTTAACCCTCCAGTATGCACCAAATGATGATCTGACAGTGACCATGGATTACACCATGACAAACGCAATCGTCGGTCTTGAAGGCGTTGGCTGGGGTATCTGGAACGAATTTGGTGGCAACATTAATTCGTATATACTGGATGAAAACGGTACCGCGTTGTATGCCGATATTGGCGGTAATGATGGTTCTTTTACGACTAATCGCAACACCACGGAAGTGGACGCCCGCTCAATTGGCTTAAATATTGACTGGCAAGCCACGGAAGATCTTAAGCTAAGCCTTGATTACCATGACTCCAGCAATGAAATTGATAATGGTGCCGATGATGGCTTAGGCAGCACTGGGCAGGTTATTTTAGGCTCAGACAAATTGATTTCCAAAGTCTATGACTACCGCGAAGGTGAAATCCCGCAAGCATACATTAACTGGCAAAACGGGACTAATGAGTTAATGCCTGGTGAGATTGACTCTAACTTCAGTCAGTTTGAGCATACACCTGGCGAATCTACCGTTGACCAGCTACAAATTGATGGTGAGTGGTTTAACTCCTATTTTGACATTCCGATGGTCGCGGTTAAATTTGGTATTGCCCGCACGGAACAGGCCATGGGCGGGACAAATGCGTGGAGTGATTTAAGAGGTGGTCCTGGATTTAACCCGAGCTTCACCGAAATCTTCCCGGACAGTATGTTTGTCCGTCATAACACCGATAACTTCTTAAATGAGTTTGCGGGTGGTGGTTCCGCGCTACAGCAAAATTATTATTACACGTATGACTTTGATGAAGCGGTTGCGCGCCAGATGGCGTTCTTAACTGAAGACCTGATGGGGGCGGATGTTTATGTACCTGACGCCTACTTTGACGGTATCGATGGTGAAAGCCGCGTTGAAGAAGTGACTAATAGTATCTACATCCAGACCGACTGGGAATTTGACGTGGCTGATTTTCCGGTGCAGGTCATTGCCGGTGCACGCTACGAGGAAACAGAAGTAACCAGTACTGTTCGTCAACGCGTAGAGCAGCAGGTTAACTGGGTGAGTGCGTCTGAATGGATTACTCAGTATGCAGAAGGTGGCGAGGATAATTACCTCACTCAGGAAGGCGAACATGATGTCTTCCTGCCAGCAATAGATATCCGCGTTGACATTACCGATGACTTGTTAGCCCGTGTCTCCTGGGGTAAAACGATGGCGCGCGCGCCACTGGGTAACCTTGCTGGCGGTCGTGCATTGAGTGGAAGCCCCAAGCCGGGAGCCCGCACTGGTAGCCAGGGTAACCCTAACTTGTTACCGTTTGAGTCGACTAACCTGGATATTACGCTTGAGTATTATTACGACGAAGCCAGCTACGCCTATATTGGCTTATTTAAGAAAGACGTAGATAACTTTATTCAGACCACGATTACTGAAACGACCATCGATGGGTTGTACGACATTTTGAATGGACCACGTTATCAGCAAGCGATTGCCGATATAGAAGGACGCGGTGAGCAGGCAACCAGCACCGCTATCTTTGAACAAATGCTGGCCAACGGCCATGGCAATGCCGATGGGCGAATCGAACCAAACAGTAACGATCCATTAATTGTCTGGAACATCAGCCAGCCCGCAAACACCGATGCCAAGTCGGTTGAAGGTGTCGAGGTAGCTGTTCAGCACATGTTTGGTGAGACAGGCTTTGGTTTGGGTGTGAATGCGACCTTTGTTGATGGCGATGTGGAATTTGACGTTGACAGTCTGACTCAACAGGCTCCATTAACTGGCTTAGGTGACTCAGCTAACTTGCAGGCGTTTTATGAAAAAGATGACCTGTCGGTGAAGTTTACTTACGCATGGCGTGACGATTACCTGCTGGGTGTTGGTCAGTCTCAGGGATCATCAGATGCACCGCCGCAGTTCTTTAAAGACTACGGGCAACTGGATATGAGTGTGAACTACGATATCAATGAGCGCGTAACGGTGTTCTTTGATGCGCTTAACCTGACTAACGAAACAGAGCAAGGCTATGGTCGTTACGAAGAGCAATTCCTGTTTGCACGCCAGTACGGAACTCGCTATGCGCTGGGTATCCGTTACGGTTTTAACTAATCTTCATTCTCAACCCACGGAAGATTAGTTAATGATTGCCCGGCGTTAGCCGGGCAATATTCATTTCGGCGCTAAGTGTTGAACAGTCGAGAATCAGTAAAGCGCGTTAAGAAGTGAATACAATAATCGCGTTAGTTGTAAACAAAGACGTTGCCCGTGAAACCTGTTAAGAATACTGCCAGGTTCCGGTGAGTAAAGGTATCCATAGTCAATGACAACTTGTGTTAGATATCGCGTTAAATAAGTTTAAAACATATTAAAAATACATTCCCCTCAAAAGCCAGCCCGAGCCGCGACTCATTGGTTATCATTAATCGCGAATGACAGTCGTAAAATGAATGGCTAAGCTTCAAACATGTCTAGTCAACTGTTATCAATAGCAGGCAAATTTAGCCGGTATAAATACTTTTTTAACGGCTATCTGGTTTTTTGCGTTGGTCAATATATAATCTGAGGTATGCTTTCACTTGGTGGTAGTTTAACCATTGCAGGCCAATTAGCGTTGTCAGTTCGTTAACCAATAACAGGGATTGAAGCATCTATTTTTCCCGGTTGTTAGTCGTGTATTTATATGGAGATTTACGTGAAAAAATTCATTTCAGCGAGTCATAGTTGCGTAACATTGTGCCTTGCTTTGTTTTTAAGTTTACCTTCTCAAGCCGCGTTAATTAGTGTTAGTAGTTATACTTATAATACCTCTCCTCATTCAAGTTATAGTGACAGCGGTGGAGAATTAACGGATGGTATCACTGACAATATCGCCTGGGGGGAAGGCGTCACAATTGGGTACAGTGACGTAAGCAATTTAACTGGATGGAATGGCGTCAACCCCAATGTCACGTTTAATTTTGCCACTGCACAGTTGATAAAAAGCATAAGAGTGTTTGCCGCCGATAGCGACGGATATGCTGGCGTTGCATTGCCCGATACCATAACGGTGTCAACTGTAGAAGGATTTAGTCAATTGTTTACCATTACAAATCCACCGGGTAATGGTTCAACCATCGCATTAGATTTAAGTGGATTTGCGACAACCAGCGGTGCCTTCACGCTCACAATGGTCAGAAGCTCTTCGTGGACCATGCTTTCGGAAGTGCAGTTTTTTTCTAACGATATAGCGCCGGTTGACAATGTGCCAGAACCCAAAATGGGTTTGCTTTTACTACTTGGTCTGGCTTTTATTCGTCGCAAGCAGTTGAGTAAATAATAGCAATCATTCACGTAAGTATAGCCTTAATGAAATTAAGGCTATACGCTGTGCAAGTTTGTTTTAACTGTTTTAGCAACGAAACAAAGCCTGCAAAGGCAGTCTCAGTGCTCGGTGTTGAAAGCAACACGAATCTCGTCTTTTGGTTTCGATGCCGGATATTGCAATTGTCATAATTTTAATGACTACCACTGATTTACCCAACACTGGCTGTGGCACAATTTCAAAAAACAAAACCCTGTTTACAGTCGCTTTATTGCTACCGACGTAAGCGTCAACATGTGGTCTGACTCCTTGCCCGGATTGTTTTACTATTCAGCGCCCGGTTCGAACTTAGTCAAATACAGCAATAGTCTGGCGACTCAATGCCACCACGCGATCTTTATCATCCCATATCGTCGCTTCGGTATGGGCATAGCCGTCACTGGCCAGTTTGGTATCAACCTGATAAGCAAACCAGGGGTTATCTGTTGTGTTATCTATGGGTTGTACAAATTCAATATCCCAACTGACGGTGCTTACCGGAGCCGGCAGTTTGAGTTGCTGAATCACCGCAGGTGGCCAGGCATCAATCAATGAAATCAAGTGAGTATTGTTAAACTTGCTTACCGGTTGTTTAAAACGCATCCAGCCATGATAGTGACTGTGTTTGCTCCAACTGAAAGGGATTTGCCCTTGTTCTATGGCTAATTCAAAATGGCGAAAAAACTTTGGTGTTACTTTTGGGATCTGCGGTATAAATTTCGCTTTTTTAGGCAACTGCATAGTGTGAACCGGCAGCTTATCAACAGCAATCCTGGACTGTCGGCTAACGCCAAAACAGGCCTGAACACACACACAAACGCAATCATCCTGGATAAACTTAGCCAGATACTGCGACATGTTGCGCCCTGAACGCAGCTTTTCTACGACCAGCGTAAACGGTGTATCAAAGCTAACCGGACCAACAAAATTTGTATGATACGCGCGCAGGGTACGGTCGCTATCGACTACCAGGCTAAGCGCATAATGCAAAAAGCCGGCGGTGATGCCACCAAAGGCCGTGCGGCCCTGGCCCCAGTTTTCGGGTAGGCCGGGATGGGAGCATTGCCACTGATCTGTAGCTGTATTTTCTATTTTTGAAGTCTGCGATAACAACTCATCTATATGCATTTTAACGCCAAATTTAGTCTGTAGAATTTATATTAATACGGTATTATCTCGGTCCTTTAACAGTAACGCGACTTAATTCTCGTTATATATGCTTATAAGTTGTCAGGGCTATTTAACCTTACTGGAAAATACATCAGCCCGCATACTAACCTGTGATTGGAGACATCTTTGCGACCGACAGCCCAACCTAAACCGGCATTATATTCTAATCGATATCGCTACTATGTGTTACTGATGCTGACACTGGTGTATGCCGTTAACTTTATTGATCGGCAAATCATTGGCATATTGTCGCCATTCATTAAAGCGGATCTGGGCCTTGATGATGCACAGCTCGGTTATTTAAAAGGTATTTATTTTGCGCTGCTATATACCCTGACGGGTATTCCTATTGCCTGGCTGGCAGATCGTTCAAATCGTATAAATATTGTTGCGGTATCGCTGAGTTTGTGGAGTGGGTTTACTGCGCTGTCTGGTTTAGCCGGTAATTACGTGCAATTAGTGCTGTGCCGCATAGGCGTAGGGATTGGTGAGGCCGGTGGCACCCCGCCTGCGCACAGTATTATTGCGGATTTGTTTCCGGCTGGCCAGCGAGCAACAGCAATGGCGCTTTATGCACTGGGTATCCCCTTTGGTATTATGCTCGCCTATTTAGCCTCTGCTTTTGTGTTGAGTGGCGGTCAGGCACACTGGCGCACTGTGATGATTGCAGTTGGTTTACCCGGCATTTTACTGGCTCTATTGCTTCGTTTTACGGTGAAAGAACCTGTACGTCATCAACCTGCGGCAGAGTTTCAGGCTCCTGTTTTTGCTGCCGTTAAGCGGCTATTGCGAACTCCGAGCTGGTGGGGAATGGTGATGGGCATTACCTTATCTTCTTTTGCAAACTATGCAGTCATTGCCTGGCAAATGGATTTCTTTGTGCGGCGCTTTACCGACATTGATGTCGTCTGGCTGCTGGTTGTGTTCGGGGTAATAAATGGCACCCTTTATGCGGTTGGTGTTTGGTCCGGTGGCGCCCTGGCTGATCGTTGGGGCCGAGCGAATCCAGGTGCTTATGCAGCGTTACCTGCGTTGGCACTATGTCTGGGTGTGCCGGCATTCTTGCTGGCGATTCATACTGACACCTTATGGGTGGCAATCAGCGGATTTACCCTTTTACTGGTGACCTCAGGAACTTACTTTGGACCATGCTTTGCTATGGCACAAACATTGGCTCCTGCCAACTGCCGCGCTATGTCGACTGCACTGTTCTTTTTTGTCTTAAACTTAATTGCGCTGGGCGGTGGCCCCACATTTGTTGGCGTGGTGAGCGACTATTATGCCCCGCAATACGGAGAGCTGAGAGGCTTGGTTATTGCTCTGGATTATTTGGTTGTGCCATTTGCTTTATCCATTGGCGTGTTTGCCTGGACGGCTAAGCGATTACCTCTGGATTTGGCTGCTGCCACCGAGTAGTAATCGCATTGACAACGGTGGTTAATTTTTGGGGATTGCGCCGCCACCTACAGGCTGGCCGAGCATTTCCCGGGTAACCAGTACAACCCCTTTCTCTGATACTTTGAAGCCGCGGCGACGGTCTTCGTCATGATCGTAACCAATAACAGTGCCTTCAGGTATTACACAGCCGCGATCAATTATGACCTTGCGTAATTTACAATGACGCTTTATTTCAACGTCAGGCAAAATAACAGCTTCCTCGATTAATCCGTAGGAATGTACCCGAACATTCGAAAAACATAATGACCGACGCAGGGTCGAACCAGAAATAATACAACCTCCTGACACTACCGAGTTGATGGCTTCACCACGGCGATCGTGATCTTCCCAGACAAATTTCGCTGGTGGTAATTGTTCCTGATAGGTCCAGATTGGCCATTTGCGATCATAAAGATTTAACGCCGGTACCGGTGCAACCATTTCCATGTTGGCTTCCCAAAAGGAGTCGAGTGTCCCTACATCACGCCAGTAAACATGTTCGTTATTGGCACTCTGGAACGGATAGGCGAACACATCGTGATCTTCTATGATGCTGGGAATGATATCTTTACCAAAATCCCTTTCTGAGCCGGAAGTCGCCGCATCACGGCGTAACTGTTCGAATAAAAACTCGGTATCAAACACATAGTTACCCATTGATGCCAGACATAAATCGGGCTCATTGGGCACAGGATCGGGAGATGCTGGTTTCTCGGTAAAACCTGTAATGCGGTAGTTTTCATCTACCGACATCACACCAAAGGCACCGGCGGCTTCTTCCAGCGGTACTTTTAAACAACACACTGTCATTTTGGCGCCGCTTTCAACATGGCGGGCCAACAGGTTACCGTAGTCCATGCGGTAAATATGGTCACCGGACAAAATCATGACGTACTTAGGCAATTCGTCACGGATAATATCGATGTTCTGAAATACGGCATCCGCTGTGCCTTCATACCAGTTTTCAGAAAACCGTTGCGACGCCGGTAAAATTTCGACCGATTCGCCTAGCTCTTTTTTAAAGTGGCCCCAGCCACGAACCAGATGGCGGATCAGTGAATGTGACTTGTACTGAGTAATAACGCCAATGCGTCGTATGCCTGAATTCACGCAGTTAGAAAGTGGAAAATCAATAATCCGAAACTTGCCGCCAAAGTACAGTGCTGGCTTAGCTCGCCAGGTGGTCAGGTCATGTAATCGTGAACCACGACCGCCGGCCAGAATTAATGCATAGGTATCGCGGGTAAGGTTACTGATATAACGGGGGCTTTTGTCGGCCATTGTGATTCTCCATTGACGCGCAACTCAGTATTGGCATTTGCCATACGATTCACCAAGAGGTTCAGCAAGGGCTAGTCAATTGATAAATGCTAACCTGTTATGAACTCCATCCGTGATAGTTTAGACTACATTAGCTTTATTCAAATTACATTATTTTTCACAATCTTACGCTGTGTATTAAAAACGCTCAAGCTGGCTGGAGAATCGTAGCGGCTGAAACCACTGAGCAGCGCAGCATCGACTAATAATTCCGGACAAAAGTAGTTAGGGAATACCATGAATCAAAATAAAAAACAGGTTGTATTTGATCACGATGGCGGCATTGATGATTTGTTGTCGCTGATGTTCTTGTTGTGTATGGATGATGTTGAACTAAAAGGTGTCTGTGTAACACCAGCAGACTGTTACCCGGATGATGCGGTGGAGTCGACGCTGAAAATTCTGGCAATGTTTAACCAGCATGATGTGCCTGTAGTCGTGGGCAATATTATCGGGCCAAACCCTTTTCCAGGAGACTGGCGCGCGCAACCGCGAATGTGCCGCGCGTTACCCGCTTTTTTGCGTACTGAGGCCGATTATTCTCAGTTACAGTCTGAGCCTGCCCATTTATGGCTGGAGCAATTTTTGCTGGGCGCTGAAGCGCCGGTGACTATTTTGATGACCGGGCCAGCATCTAATCTGGCAAAAACAGTGACAGATAACCCGACAGTAAAAGGGAAAATTGCCCGGGTTATATGGATGGGCGGGGCGGTAGAGGTGCGGGGTAATGTCGCGATGCATGACCACGATGGTACCGCTGAATGGAATGCCTATTGGCACCCTCAGGCAACATATGATTTGCTGCGGGCTGAATTGCCTTTGCTACTGGTGCCTCTCGATGCGACCAACACGTTACCGGTAAGTTGGTCATTTTTAGCTGAATTGGCAGAGGTAAAAACACCGCTGGCAGAACTTGCCGGACAATGTTGGGCAGCTACCGTCACCGCCATTCCTGCTTATGAATTTACCTATTTCATGTGGGACGTGCTGGCAACTTGTGTGCTCAGCATCGACGAAAGTGCGCTGAGTATTCATTCTGGGTATCTTACAGCCAGTGTGACAACGCCCGATGCCGGGCGCACTGTGAGTACTGCACCTGCACAAGGTTTTGCGTGCCAATGGTTGACTGATGTCAATGCAGAGCAGGTAACAGAATATCTCTTTGAATTACTTCAAACAAAAAAAGCCGTTAAACTCTCATTTTGTTAATTTAATGTTATAATTGGCAGGTGATATCCTGGATGGAGTGAGCATGTGGAACAATAAATGGTTCCTGTATATTGTTGTATTGCTATTAACCGTAGGTTTAGCCGGTATGTTCTTGCCGGATGAATATCAGGTTGAGCGCTCAATTCATATTAATGCGCCTCCGGGTGAGGTGTATGGTGTCATTGTTGACCTGCGCAAATGGGAGCAGTGGAGTGTGTTAAATCGCATGGATCCTGACGTGACTCTCAGTTACGATGGCCCTGACCGGGCCATTGGTATGCGGATGCGATGGGAAGGGGATATTGTTGGTCGCGGGTCAATTGAGCTTTCGTCGTTGCAGTTTAACAGGCAATTAATTTACACCCTGGACCGGAATGAAAACGGCGTGGCTGAGACAGGAGAAGTCCGGTTAAAACCGCTTGAGACGGGCACTGAACTGACTTGGATCAGTCGAGGTGACGTTGGCCTGAATATTTTTGATCGCTACGAATTTCTGTTTTTGGAAGACCAGGTAGATAAAGCCGTGCAGGTAGGTCTGGAAAACATTAAAACACTGGTAGAGAATAAAGCGGCAACCGGCGCTTAAGTCTGATTGATACATTGCGTTCAGATTGCCACCAGGGCGATCTTTTCTGGCTTTAATTGCGTAAAGGTGGAATATCAATCACTAAGGCCGCGCTGCTAAGTGAGTCTGTTGCGGGTTAAACCATATTGAAAGCTAATCAATTCAGGCTCATTGCCAGTCTTGCCAGTTCAAAACTGGCTGATTTACTCATTTCTGCTAAAACTACCTTGCCGGCCCTGATGCTGAGTTTAGGCGCGCCTGCCTGGATGATTAGCTGGCTGGTGCCCATTCGCGAGTCCGGTGCTTTGTTACCGCAAGCCTTAATAGGTATAGCGCTGCGCCATTATGCGGCGCGCCATCATATCTGGCGCCTTGGCATGGTGGTTCAGTCGTTTTCAATTGTCATTATTATTTTAGGTGCCTGGTGGTTTGACGGCGTCACCGCTGGCTGGTTTGTATTGGGGGGCTTGTCGTTGTTGAGTTTGGGGCGGTCGGCCTGCTCATTGACAATGAAAGACATTCAGGCAGAACTGGCGGGTAAAGGTGAGCGAGGAAAATTACTGGGGATCGCTTCAACCACCTCAGGCGTGCTGACGCTGTTGATTGCGGTGCCATTATTGATGTTTGCTGAACAGTTGGGGGAGCGCCTGGTAACCGGCCTGATTATTACCGCCGTCGCCGCTATGGTAGTAGCCTTGCTGGTGCTAATACCGGTAACGACCTGTGTGGATATCAGTAATCAAAATAGCCATGAAACATACAGCTGGTGGCGCTTTGACGCCGTGGTTTACAAATTTATTATGGTGCGTGGTTTGTTTGTGCATAGTGCCTTAGTGGCGCCTTATTTTATGCTTGAGTCTGATCAGAACGCGACCAGTCTGCTGCCGTTTTATATCGCTGCTCAGGCGGGAGCGACTATGTTGTCGTCGTTTATCTGGGGTAGAGTCGCAGACAAAAGTGCCCGGTTAACACTACAGCTAGCGGGCGTTTTAGCCGTTTCGGCATGTATTGGCTTGTTGCTGTTACCGGGTAACTTGGTATGGTTGTCAGGAGGATTGTTTTTTGTTCTCGCAGTGGCGCATACCGGGGTAAGAACCGGTCGAAAAACCTACAGTCTTGACGTAAAGGAAGGGCAGGAGCGTACCGAGTTGGTTGCGTTTAGTAACGCCGCAATCGGAGTAATACTGCTTGCTTTTGGTGCCTTGTATGCCGGCTTAAAAGCACTTGATGTGATCAATGTTGTCGCGATGATGGCCAGCGTACTGGCCTTCGGTATTGCTTTGAGTTTTATACTGCCTAAAGAAAAATAGCGCTGTTCAACAAGCCGTTCGCCGTTTCATGATACTGCGAATGGGCACTAGCCAGATCTGGTGCTTGTCAGCCAGTGGTCGCCGATTAAAGAAGCCGGTTACACTTCGCTAAAAACGCTGCCATGGTTCTTGACGTAGGAGGGCGGTTTAAATGGCTGAATATTTGTGATGAAGCGGCAACCAGTGTGGTTAAATTGACCCCGGTAGAGATGCCCATCCCGTTGAGCATATACACGACATCCTCTGTTGCGACATTGCCACTGGATCCCGCCGCATAGGGGCAACCGCCCAAACCACCCGCAGCACTGTCGACCACACTGATCCCATGTTGCAAAGCAACCAGAATATTGGCCAGCGCCTGGCCGTAAGTATCATGAAAATGCACCGCCAGTTTAGTTGGCGGAATGTCTTTCAGTATCGTTGCCAGCAGATTGTGTGTATCGCCCGGTGTACCGGTGCCAATGGTGTCGCCTAAGGAGATTTCATAGCATCCCATATTTAGCAAGGCCTGGCTGACTCGAAGCACGGCGTCGGGCTTTATGGCGCCCTCGTAAGGGCAACCCATTACGCAGGACACATAACCACGAACCCGAAGGTTGTGCTGTTTGGCGAGCGTAAATACCGGCGCAAATCGCTCAAGGCTGTCAGCAATTGAGCAATTGATGTTTTTATGTGAAAAGCTTTCTGACGCTGCGGCAAATACGGCTACTTCACCCACACCAGCGGCAATTGCGCTTTGCATGCCTTTCTCGTTAGGCGTTAACGCGCTGTAAACACATTCTGAGTGGGTAGGCAGATGAGCGAAAACTTCACTGGTGTCGGCCATTTGCGGCACCCAGCGTGGCGACACAAAACTGCCAGCTTCAATCCGGGTGAGTCCGGCCTGGCTTAAGGCGTTAATAAAATCGACCTTCACTTTTACAGGCAGAGTTATTGCTTCGTTTTGCAGACCATCACGAGCACCAACCTCGACAATACTGACTTTCCCGGGGAGGTTATTATTCGGCATTGGCAAACTCCAGCAGCATGGCACCGCCGTCGACCATATCGCCAGCGTTAAAAAAGAATTCAGTCACATGGCCATCTGCCGGTGCGCGTACATTGTGTTCCATTTTCATCGCCTCAAGAATTAATAACGAGGTGCCTTTGGTAACGGTTTCGTTGACTGCGACGAGCTGTTTTACAACCGTGCCATTCATTGGTGCCAGGCAAGCGCCTTCGTTGCTGTCTTCATGCGTGCCAAAGTCGGGGCGCTGCAGACTAAATGGCCATGCCTGGCCATTGGCAAATAGCACCCAGCCACCTTCGTTGTCAGGATGTACGGCAAAGCTAGTGGTAAAACCATCCACTGTGACAGTGAGTTGTTCATTCTGCCAGCGGCCACTGACCAGCCATTGTTGTTGCTCATGCCTGATGGTCAATGTGTCTGCCTGCGCAGACACATTAAGCAAATAGCCACTATTGTTACACTGAACGGGTAACAGTTGTTGACGCTGATGATTCATTCGCCAGTTGCTAAGCTTGGCTGGTAGCAAGTCCGAAGCGTTTGTCAGACTGGCGTGATAGAGGCAAAAAGCCATGATTGGTAACAGCGCCGAATTGAAGTTTTCTGGATGCAGCGCGTGCGCATGTTCTGGTATAAAATGCGTTGTGAGCCGGGCGGCGGCAAAATCTTCATGCTGCATGACGCGGTGTACAAAGGGAATATTGGTAGTCACACCGGTTACCCGGGTGTGTTCAAGACAATACAACATGTGCTGGCGAGCAAGTTCACGGTTTTCTGCCCAGGTAATTAATTTGGCCAGCATAGGGTCGTAATGCACGCTGACTGTATCACCTTCGTTGAAGCCAGTATCAATGCGAATATTGTCACCACTGGCAAAACGCAGGCGCTTAAGCAGACCAGTGGAGGGCAGAAACTCATTGTCTGGATCCTCTGCATACAATCGTACTTCAAAAGCATGCCCATGGCAGGTAAGTTGCTCCTGGCGTTTTGGAAGCGGGTGGCCCGCAGCAATGTGCAATTGCCAGGCAACAAGATCTTCGCCGGTGACCATTTCAGTGACCGGATGCTCAACTTGTAAGCGGGTATTCATCTCCATAAAGTAAAACTTGTCACCATCGAGCAAAAACTCTACGGTACCGGCGCCAACATAATCTATTGCCCTGGCTGCTGCGACGGCACTGTCACCCATCTGTTGTCGGAGTTGCTCGGATAAGCCCGGCGCGGGGGCCTCTTCAATAATTTTTTGATGGCGGCGCTGTACCGAACAGTCACGCTCAAAAAGGTATATGCCGTTTCCGTGACTGTCGCAAAACACCTGTACTTCGACATGGCGCGGCTGGGTCAGAAACTTTTCTACGAGCATAATATCGTAGCCAAAACTGGCCTTTGATTCACGCCTGGCGGCATCGAGAGCGGCATTGAAGTCACTTTCCTGCATTACCTGACGCATACCTTTGCCACCGCCGCCAGCGGCAGCTTTTAACATTACCGGGAAGCCTATTTTTTTAGCTTCGCCAAGCAAGTATTCAGCATGCTGTTCATCGCCGTGATAGCCTGGCACCAGCGGCACACTGGCTGCCTGCATAATCTGTTTGGCGCGGGATTTCGAACCCATGGCGTCAATGGCACTGGCCGGTGGGCCGACAAAAATAATGCCTTCTTCGGCGCAACGTCGCGCAAAGGTGGCGTTTTCAGATAAAAATCCGTAGCCGGGGTGAATGGCATTCGCACCACATTGCTTCGCGGCGTTGATAATTTTATCCTGATCCAAATAGCTTAGTGAGGCCGGGGCCGGGCCAATCAATACCGCTTCATCGGCCAGCGTTACGTGCATCGCGTTGGCGTCGGCCTCAGAATATACGGCAACGGTGTTAATTTGCTGTTGTCTGGCAGTTCGTATCACCCGACACGCTATTTCGCCGCGATTGGCAATTAATAATTTAGTGATAGTGGCAGTTGAATTCATGGCGGTTATTCCTTAAACCAGGCTGGTTTACGTTTACCTAAAAAAGCGTTCAGCCCTTCCTGACCTTCTTCCGATACGCGCTTGCGGGCAATCCACTCACTGGTGGTGGTTAACATCGCAGCGTCGATTGGTTTACCGGCGACCTTATGGATGAGTTGTTTAGCCTCGCTGACTGCTTCAGGCCCGTTCTTGAGTAAATGACCGATTAATTGCTCGATAGTGTCATCCAACTGGTCCTGATTAACCGCTTCGCTTAACAGCCCTAACCGGCGCGCGCGCCGGGCAGTGAACACTTCGGCAGTTTGAAAATAACGTAGCGCGACACGTTTACCCATGGCTTCAATCACATAGGGACCGATAGTTGCCGGAATCAGGCCTAGCTTCACTTCACTTAAACAAAACTTGCTCAGCTTGCTGGCTATAGCCATATCACAACAGGCGATTAAACCTACCGCGCCGCCAAAGGCGGCCCCCTGTACCCTGGCAATAGTTGGTTTCGGCAGGGTATAAAGGGTGTTGAGCATGGTCGCTAATTGCATGGCATCATGGCGATTTTGTGCTTCATTATAGCCAGCCATTTTTTGCATCCAGTTAACATCGGCACCGGCACTAAAGCTTTTACCGGCAGCCGACAGGATCACCACGCGTACTATGGGATCACTGGCTGCGCGATGAAATGCTGCGGTCAGCGCGTCAATAGTCTCTTCATTGAACGCATTGTGTTTATCGGGGCGGTTAAGCGTAATAGTTGCTACCCCGCGTGCATCAAGGGTGTACAAAACCTGATCAGTCATCTTTGTTCCCTACATTCTGAATACGCCAAACTGCGTATCCTCAATGGGTTGATTAAGGCTGGCACTGAGTGCCAGACCAAGTACTTCACGGGTGTCGGCCGGGTCAATGACACCGTCATCCCATAAACGAGCTGAAGCGTAGTAGGGATGTCCCTGTTTTTCATAGCTTTCGATAACTGGTTGTTTAACGGCGTTGTCATCGGCGTCGCTCCAGTTTTCACCGGCTCGGGCGGCCTGATCTTTTTTAACCTGAGCAAGCACACCGGCAGCTTGTTCTCCTCCCATTACCGATATACGAGCGTTAGGCCACATAAACAAAAACCGCGGATCATAAGCACGACCGCACATACCGTAGTTGCCGGCGCCAAAACTTCCGCCGATTAAAACAGTGAGTTTGGGTACATTTGCACAGGCCACTGCGGTGACCATTTTAGCCCCATGTTTGGCAATACCGCCGGCTTCATACTGCTTGCCTACCATAAAACCGGTGATGTTCTGCAGAAAAATCAATGGGACTTTGCGCTGGCAGCAAAGCTCTACAAAGTGGGCGCCTTTTTGTGCTGACTCAGCGAATAAAATACCGTTATTGGCCACAATTCCCACCGGCATGCCATAAAGATGTGCAAAGCCACACACTAAAGTAGTGCCATAACGGGCTTTGAACTCATCAAACGCGGAGTCATCGACGATGCGGGCAATGACGTCGCGCACATCAAAGGGCTGGCGTAAATCCTGCGGTACAATACCGTATAGCTCGTGCGCCGGATAACGTGGTGGTTTGACATCAACAGTGGTGACAGTTTGCGGTTTACTGCGGTTGAGCCGCGCTACCGCGGCACGTGCCAGTTCCAGGCCGTGTAAGTCATTATTGGCCAGATGATCGGCGACGCCGGATATCCGCGTGTGGACATCGCCACCGCCGAGTTCTTCGGCGCTGACTTCCTCACCCGTAGCGGCTTTTACCAGCGGTGGGCCAGCTAAAAATATGGTGCCTTGCTCTTTGACGATAATGCTTTCGTCGGCCATGGCGGGTACATAAGCGCCACCAGCCGTGCACGACCCCATGACGACGGCTATTTGCGGGATGTTCTTAGCCGACATGCGCGCCTGATTAAAGAAAATCCGACCAAAATGTTCGCGATCCGGGAATACGTCGTCCTGCCTGGGCAGGTTAGCGCCGCCACTATCGACCAGATAAATACACGGCAGGTTATTTTGCTCTGCGATAGTTTGCGCGCGCAAGTGCTTTTTAACGGTTAACGGATAGTAGCTGCCACCTTTCACCGTGGCATCATTGGCAACTATCATGCATTCGGTACCATGGATTAAACCGATACCGGCAATGACACCGGCACAAGGCACGTCCTCGCCATACACTTCGTAAGCGGCTAGTTGTCCTATTTCCAAAAACGGCGAATGGGCGTCAAGCAGTGCGTCAATGCGCTCGCGCGCTAATAGCTTGCCTTTTGCTTTGTGGCGGCTGACATACTTTTCGCCGCCACCGCGTAAAATGTCGGCAATGGTGTTGTGCAGATCTTTTACAACCGCCTGCATGCCTTGTAGATTGTTTTTATAGGCATCGGATTGTGAATTTACCTGACTGGTGAGTACTGGCATCGTGCTTCCTCTGGTGTCCTGTGGTGAGTCGGGCCTGGCATGACAATATCAGGCAGATTCTTTAAATAGTTCGCGACCAATCAGCATGCGACGGATCTCGGACGTACCGGCACCAATTTCATACAGTTTGGCATCGCGCAGTAATCTGCCGACCGGGAATTCATTGATATAGCCGTTGCCGCCTAGCAGTTGAATGGCGTCTAAGGCCATTTTAGTGGCCAGTTCGGCAGCATATAAAATAGCGCCCGCGGCATCTTTGCGGGTAGTATCGCCACGGTCACAGGCTTTGGCTACGGTGTATACGTAGGCTCTGGCAGCATTCATTTGGGTATACATGTCGGCAACTTTGCCCTGCACCAGTTGGAACTCACCAATGGATTTACCAAACTGCTGGCGGTCATGAATGTAAGGGACGACTGCGTCCATACAGGCTTGCATAATACCCAACGGACCGCCGGAGAGAACCAGGCGTTCAAAATCGAGGCCGCTCATCAGCACCTTAACGCCGCCACCTTCTTCACCGAGAATGTTTTCTGCTGGCACAGCGCAGTCTTCAAAGACCAGTTCGCAGGTATTGGAGGAACGCATACCGAGTTTGTCGAGTTTTTGAGCACGGCTAAATCCGGGGAAATCCCTTTCAACGATAAATGCGGTAATGCCTTTGGGGCCTGCTGTGACGTCAGTTTTGGCATAAATCACGAAGGTGTGGGCATCAGGCCCATTCGTGATCCACATTTTATTACCATTCAAAATGTACTGATCTCCGTGGCGACGCGCTGACAACTTCATGCTGACTACATCGGAGCCTGCGTTGGGTTCACTCATTGCCAGTGCGCCAATGTGTTCACCGGTGAGCAGTTTTGGCAGGTATTTGTCGCGCTGCGCATCGGTGCCATTTTTATATATTTGATTGACGCACAGGTTAGAATGGGCGCCGTAACTCAAACCTATCCCGGCACTTGCCCGGCTAATTTCTTCCATTGCAACGGTATGAGCGAGATAACCCATATCGGCACCGCCGTATGCCTCGCTGACAGTCACACCCAGCAGGCCCATATCACCGAGTAGCGGCCATAACTGATTGGGGAAGGCATTTTCTTCATCGGCTGAGGCGGCCAGCGGCGCAATTTCTTTTTGGGCAAACTGGCGCACGTGCTCGCGCAACATATCGATGTCTTCACCTAAGTCGAAATTTAATGTGGGAAACTGTGTCGTCATTGCTTAGTTACCTTTTTGTAATTCGGCCAGTTCATCGCGGCAGCGATTCTCAACTTCGTCCAGCTCAGCCATGAGCATTTGGATGTCATCAAGTTGCTGGCGCAGTATGGCGCGTTTTTGTTCTGTCATTTGCAACATGGTTTCAAGTTGCAGCATAGAATTTGGATTGCTATCGTAGAGTTCAAACAGGTTCTTGATTTCAGCTAATGAGAAGCCCAACCTCTTACCACGCAGTATTAGCTTTAACCTGACCCGGTCTTTGTTACAGTAGATACGGGTTTGTCCGGTGCGCTCTGGGCTTAATAAGTCTTGTTCTTCATAAAAACGTATTGAGCGGGGTGTAATATCAAATTCTTTAGCCAGTTCGCCGATAGAGTAGGTTTCTTTTGTTTTATGCTGAGTCATAGACAGTATCCTTAGTATTGTTGTTACCTACCATGTAACGCGCCACCGGGATGGGTCGTTACAGAACAAACTGTAAAGATTAACGTTAACGTTAGGGTTAGGTTAATGTAAATTTAAAGTAACATTAATTTAACGTCAAATTTATAAACACCAGGGTCTACATAAAACCAAAGTCCAGTGTTTATTTTTTTATACAGGTGTAGGCTATGGGCAGAAGTAAGCTCGTACAGGTAGTTATCTGTAATTTGTGTAATTCTCAATTGAGGCAAGGAAACTATGAGTAAAGAATCTGTCGTTATTGTGGCTGCCAAACGTACGCCAATGGGGGGCTTTATGGGCTCATTGTCAGCCGTACCAGCTACTGATTTGGGCGCTGAGGCTATCAAAGCAGTGTGTAGCGGCGTAGATGGGAATGTCGTTGACGAAGTCATTATGGGTTGCGTATTACCAGCCGGTTTGGGCCAGTCACCAGCAAGACAGGCGTCATTAAAAGCTGAATTGCCGTTATCGTCAGGTGTTGTGACTATCAATAAGGTGTGTGGATCAGGCATGAAAGCATTGATGCTGGCCTCCGATATGATTCAGGCCGGCAGTGCCGAAGTGATCGTCGCCGGTGGCATGGAGAGCATGAGTGGCTCACCGTATTTGTTACCCAAAGCTCGCGGTGGGTATCGCATGGGCCATGGCCAGGTACTTGACCATATGATGCTGGACGGGCTGGAAAACGCCTACGATGGTCAGGCTATGGGGTGTTTTGCCCAGGCCACAGCTGATGACGAGGGATTGACCCGGGAGCTGATGGACGAATTTGCCATCAGTTCGTTGGCTAAAGCCAACGAAGCTATTAACACCGGCACCTTTAGCGACGAAATTTCGCCAGTCACTATCAAAACCCGCAAGGGTGATGTGGTAGTGGATACCGATGAAGGCCCTGGTTCGGCCAGACCCGAAAAAATTCCGTCATTACGACCGGCATTTAAGAAAGACGGCACTGTTACCGCAGCCAACTCGAGTTCAATTTCAGATGGTGCTGCAGCGTTATTGGTGATGAGTGAGTCCAAGGCCGCTGAATTGGGTTTAACACCACTGGCGAAAGTGATTGCACATGCGACCAATTCAATTGCACCGGAAGACTTTACCGTAGCACCGGTTGGCGCAATGGAAAAAGTGCTTGAAAAAGCCGGTTGGAGCAAAGATGAAGTGGACTTGTTTGAGATTAATGAAGCCTTTGCAATGGTGACCATGCTTGCCATCAAAAAGCTTGGACTGGATGAAAGTAAAGTGAATATTAAAGGCGGAGCCTGTGCGCTGGGTCATCCTATTGGGGCGTCGGGCGCTCGAATCATTGTTACTTTACTGCATGCTTTGAAACAAAAGGGCTTGAAGAAAGGTATCGCGTCGCTGTGTATCGGTGGTGGTGAAGGCGTGGCCTTAGCCGTTGAAATGCTCTAAGCCACTACGTTAATGTAACAACTGTATAATGTGATATTGTGCAGTTGTTACGCCGTTCTTTGTTGCTTATCCGTCAGCTCGCGCTAATTACGTTTTTGCTCAAATCATGACATTAATACTCGCCTAAACATTGATTTAACCCATCTACCGCCTCATACTTGCCCTAAACAAGAATAAACTTTTCATAATGCTCAAATATAAAACTACGCTGTTACATTGTTTAGTTGTACCGGCGATATTCCTACTTGGAATGGCTAAAGCTTACAGCAAAGAAGTTACCTATTGTATCAACCCCGACGGGGCGCCTTATGAGATGCTGCGTAATGGTAAACATGTTGGTGTCTCGGCTGATTATTTATCGTTAATTAGTCAACTGACTGGTATTGAATTTAAGTTGGTTGAAACCACGAACTGGCAGCAGTCACTTGAGTTTATTCAAACCGGTAAATGCATGTTGCTACCCATGCTGAACCGGTCCTCTCTGCGCAACGCGTTTCTTGAATTTACGCAATCCTACTTCGAGTCACCGAATGTTTTATTGGGCCGTAAATCAGACGTGATTTATCAGGGGTTCGACGGATTAACTACTGAACTGATTGGGGTCAATAAATATAACTATCTGGCCGAGTACCTGTCGCGTTATTATCCGCAACTTCGCATCCAGATGTTTGAATCTGAAAGCGAAGGTTTGCGGGCGCTGAACGGTGGCGATATCGATCTGATGGCTGGCGCTTCGCTACATTTACATTCGGTGATGGAACAGATGAATTTAAAAGGGTTTGTGATCACCGGTTATGCCGAACCCTATAATTCGTTTCGCATGGGCGTTAATGAAGCATACCCTGAGTTATCGAACATCCTCAATGACGCAATTGAACGTATTCCCGAGGCCTCAAGGGTAGATATTCGCAAACGCTGGAGCAATGTGAAACGGCAATATCAGCAGGATTTTCGTGCTGTCATATTAGTGATTGTATGTGTAGTGGTACTCTTAGCAACATTGTTCTGGCGGCACAATATCATGCGTCGTTATGCCCGCGAGTTGCAACACAAACAAAAAGAAATGGAAAACCTGCAGTCAGTGTTATTGGAAAAAAACCGTCTGCTGGAATTTCTTTCTTCTCATGATTCAGCAACAAACCTTTATAATCGCAATTTTATGCTGCATCGCGCCGAAGATGAAGTATCGAGATTTAATCGGTTTCATACCCCAGCAACACTGATTCTTTTTGATTTTTCTACGCATATTTCTAGCAGTGGTGATGATCAGAATTTGTTTTCAGAAGATAGCGTACGTGAACTTGCCAGGGTTTGCCTGGGCAGTGTGCGTGAAGTGGATATTGCCGGCCGCTGGAGTGCTGAGCAAATTATTATTTTGTGCCCCCAAACCCCTATCGCGGCATCGAAAATTCTCGCAGAACGTTTGAAAGAAGCTGTTGAAACCCATCCTCGTGATGAAATTCGCAAGTTGCCATTTTCGATTGGCCTGGCTTCATTGAATGCAGGCGAAGCGTTTTCAGATTGGTATGAGCGAGCCAGTCAGGCATTGTATATTGCCAGACGTCACCACAGTGGTAAGGTTGTCGTTGCAGAACAGTGAGGCAGAAATATAACGCCTAAGCCCGGATGCAGCACTGGTTGATACAACCTGTGCTGCTGGAGTATGCGGTGAATCAGGTTGTCAGCGGTTCGTATTTCCACTGATGCATATCGTAGCTTACTTTTGCGCGATCGTATTCGCGCTCTGAGCGCCAGTTTCTGTTATTGAGTTTTACTGATACACCAGAATAGAGCTTTTTATTGGCTATCAGGCGCGCTGACTCCTGATACTGCTGCTTTGCATTGTTGAGCTCAAGGGCTTTTGCTTCCATCCACATCAGCAGGTTTGTTTCGTTCTTGAGCAGATCTTTAGCTTCATCGACCTTACTGAGCAACGATTTAGGCACCGAGCGCTTGTTTATGGTATTGATTTTTTTCTGATGGCGTTCAGTGTTGTCCCTGATGCTCTTGAGTAGGTCATCAAATAAATCTTTGCGGGCCTGCAACTGATTGAAGCCCTGGCTGAAGTCAATACGCAGAGTGCTGCCGGAGATAGCGCCCACGGTACCTGCTATAACAGGGCCGTTGCTGTACACTTCACAGGCAAACAAATTACCCTGGGGGTTTTCAGGTTGACCAATAATGAGTTGCCCGCCAGTATTTACCAGGCAATGCGCCAACTGTCGCCCGACATTTAAATCACCGCCGCACAGTATATGTAATCCCTGGCCATGCTGAATATAAATGCTGCCTTTCGCTTGAATATGACAACCGTACTCGTTCTTTTCTTCCTGATGTTTACCCATTGCGCCTTCGGTAATTATGATGTCACCACCGGCCTCTATGCGTGCTGATTCAGCGAAACCATTAACCGTCACATCTCCTGCCGCTTTAATGATCATATTTTCGGTGACGTCGCCATTGACCAGCACAGAACCTTCATAGGTTACATGCCCGGTACCGACATTAACTCCCTGGCAAATAAAGGTGTCATCAACAGTCATCACCATGTCACTGAATTTGGGCATGCCTGAAATGGTGGATACCACAAGGTTCTCATCGTCATCGCTAAGCGCCGTGCCGCTACCTAATTTGAGAGGTTGCCAGTCGCCGACTTTCGAAGTCAGTACGTTCCCGAGGACATCAAAACCGTTACGGCCTTTGCCCGGAGCTTTGCGTCGTAGCACTTTTGCGCCAGCTTTAACGCAAACAATTTCGCCGAGATTCCGTAAATCTACTTTCTTATCAGTTTGCGCCTGGGGGCGTAACACCCGCTCCAATGCGTTTGGCACTAAAGGCACCAGGTGAGAGGAATGACCATCGCGCGGCGGTAACCCTTTCGCAACAAGTCCTTCAATACGTTCACCGGGCTCGACACTGGCGAGTTTGCCTATCAGTGCTTTAATACGTTTTATACTGACGCCTCGTTTGATACCGTATTTAGCAGCCATTAGTTGAACCTGGCTTGCCTTGGGTAACTGTCCGCCGTGCGGGGCGACTAAAACCAGCGTTGCGCTCATATTATCTTCGGCGATACGATACTCTACTTCGGTATGACGACGCTCGCCAACCTGTTCGCTAACTTCTGTTGGGTCTTTGGTTTTGAAAAAGTGGTTTGCTCTGTCGCAGGCGGATTTGATTGTACTTTCAGACAAATAGACTTCATCAAACCCTTGTTCACACATGGCCTGATAAATCGTATCCGCTGATAGTTCCTGCTCCATTTCTGCTGGCGCTAATGTCAATGTGACTTTATCGCGAGTTGCGTCGAAAGAAAACTTAACACCTTTCATTGCCGGTCCTGCTGTTTAGGGCATTAGCGCCTGTTTTTAATACTGGTTAACTCTATATCTGCACAATTGCGCTTTTCTGAATGCTTATTTTGCAATAGAAAAGCGGTTCTCACAGAGTAATAAACTATTACAAATTTTGTGCATAATCGAAAAGTGCCTTAAGAATGGCCTTGTTCTGACTATGCGTGGCATACTGCTGAGCAAGTTGTTCAAGCTCCATTAAGTAGCTATCCAGAGTGATACTGGCTGGAGAATCTGGCGCTGTCAATCGAAATTGGCGGTGTTGTTGCCACCGTTGGCTTTCTTCGTAAGTTAATGTATTAGGGAAATTTCTTGCTCTGTATCGAAACAATAAGGTTTTGAGACGTTGATTTTGAGTTCGCTCACTGAGCGTAGTCAGTTGTTCAGGCGCACAGTGACGCACATCGTCACACCATGACTTTTCTTCATTCGTTAAAAAGCCACTGCTGTAGAGCGCATGGTCTGCATCCTGGTTATCATCGCCATGGGGCTGGTCATACAAATCAATGAGTGAGGCAATCCATGTCGTGTCTGCAGCCAGACGGCGATAGTTGTCCAGACAACGTTCCCGGTCTAATCCCAATCGATGGGCATTTTCTTCGCTCATTGCCTTGGCAGTAGTGATAAATGGTGAACGGTTAATATGAATCAGTTTGATACCGGGGCGTGGCTCATCCGATGATAAACTCTCTGCCGTAGCGTAAAGCCGTTCGCGCAATGCTGACGCATCCAACGTCATAATGGGGTCAGGTTCTTTACTGAGATCCACGCAAATCACGGCATTTGGGTTATTGGGGTGTTGAGCAACCGGTAATACCCAGCTACAACAGCCCTGGCTCGCCGGTATCTTCGATGAGACATGCACCACCGGGGTCAACTGTTGGAGATTAATTTGTTTTAGTACCTCGCTTTTTTGCCGCAGAGAGAGCGCATAGTCAAACAATTTGGGTTGTTTTTGTTTGATTAACCGGGCGAGAGCAATAGTGGCACGTACGTCGGCTAATGCGTCGTGGGCCTGGCCATGATCAATACCATTCGCCGCGGTTAAATGCTCCAGCTTAAAACTTGGGCTGCCATCGTCGCGCAAAGGCCACTCAATACCATCAGGTCTTAACGCATAGCAGGCCCTGACTACATCGATGATATCCCAGCGGCTATTGCCATTTTGCCACTCGCGGGCGTAGGGGTCGTAAAAATTACGGTAAAACAAATAGCGGCTCACTTCATCGTCAAAGCGAATGCTGTTATAGCCCGCTACGCAGGTGCCCGGCTCACTCATAGCGGCATACACTTTAGCGGCAAAATCTGTTTCTGACAGGCCATCCCGCAATGTGTGTTGTGGTGTCAGTTTGGTGACGAGAGCCGCCTGTGGGTGAGGGAGGTAGTCATTGGCTATCTGACACATGATATTGATTGGTTTACCGACTTCATTGAGATCCATATCGGTACGGATTGCCGCGAACTGACTGGGCTGATCTTTTTGTGGACTGACACCCCATGTTTCATAGTCGTGCCAAAGAAAAGTTGTTGGACTGTTTTTGCTCATTGTTATGTCTGTTTAACCCGTGGCGCTTTGCTTATTGCTTTATGCTGGCATCCTAACATGTATTGAGTGTGTGTAGACCAGCTTTGTCCAGGTGTTGCTGAAAAGTTTAAAGGCTTTAATTGCCTGCGCTATGAATGTTACTGGTATGTACCAGGCGCAGCCAGTAAAGTGTTGGAGAGAAAATACATTAACGGCAGAGGAAAATAGCATGTCTGTGCAACGTGAATTTATCGGGATGGTGAATAAAGCAAGGCTGATAACATGTTTGTGTCTTGGTGGATTGGGGCTACCTGTTATGGCTGGCGATGTGGCCATTGTTATCCATGGCGGCGCCGGCACAATCCTGAAGAAAAATATGACGCCTGAGCGAGAACAAGCGTATCTTGCGAAATTAACCGAGGCAGTAAAGAAAGGCTACGGATTGTTGCAAAGCGGCGTCAAGGGCGAAGTGGCTGTGGTTGAAACCATTAAGGTACTGGAACAATCGCCGTTATTTAATGCTGGTGTTGGTGCAGTTTATACCTTTGATGGTGAACATGAACTCGATGCGTCGATTATGCATGGTGGAACGCTCAACGCCGGTGCGGTTGCGGGTGTAAAAACAATTGAAAGCCCTATTGCGGCAGCGCTCGCGGTCATGGAGCACTCGCCGCACGTAATGTTAAGTGGCAAAGGTGCCGAAGCCTTTGCAGAATCCCAGGGTATGAAGCCCGTCGATAATCATATGTTCAACACTGAACGGCGTTACAAGTCTTTGCTTAAAGCAAAAGAGCGGATCCTGAACGCAGGCATCACCCATGGTGGTCAGCAGGGAAATGAGCGCTTTGGTACTGTCGGCACGGTGGTGCTTGATAAAGATGGTAACCTGGTGGCGGGTACATCGACCGGGGGCATGACGGCGAAGCGTTTTGGTCGCATTGGCGATGCACCGGTGATTGGTGCCGGTACCTGGGCTGATAATGACAGTTGCGCGGTATCCGCTACGGGCCATGGCGAGTATTTTATTCGTTATCATGTGGCTGCCGATATATGTTCCCGTATGAAGTATCAGAATGTCAGCCTTGAGGCGGCTGCGAATACCGTTATTAATGAAGTGTTAGTGAACGCCGGCGGTGATGGTGGCATCATTGCGCTGGATCAGGATGGCAATATCGCTGCGGTATTTAACTCAGCCGGCATGTACCGCGCACAAATTGATACCGCGGGTAACGTCAAAGTGGGTATCTATAAAGCCTGGAGTGACAACATCGATAGTGAAAAATAACTCTCGCCAGGCGGCCATAATTCTGTAAATAAAAAGTTAATGTTATGCAGATTCTGAACTAGTCTTACTGTAGAGGCCTAATCAAGTATGTTGTGCGCTGCGGCCTCTGAATAATAACAATCATATGGCATCACGCTCAATGAGCTGAGCGCTGTAGAAGGAGGAGTTATGGAGTCGTTGCTGGTAAGCAAATATATGAGCCTGCATCCGGTCAGGTTAACTGAGAAAATGTCGGTCGCCGAGGCAGTAGAAATGTTGTTACAGCACAATCAGTCGGGAGGCCCGGTATTGGATAGTAATGGCGTGCTGTGTGGTTTTCTGTCGGAGCAGGACTGTATTAAAGCGATGGTAGAGTCAACCTATTACAGGGAGCAGGTATGCCGGGTAGGCGAGATCATGCAGTCGCCGGTTTTAACCGTTACGCCCGGAATGTCGATACTTGAGGTAGCCGAAAAACTATTAAAGGAAAAACCCAAGGTTTACCCTGTGGTTAACAGCGATAATAAGCTGGTGGGGTGCATCACGCGTACTCAGATCCTTGACGCCATCGACAAACATCTGCGGGCTGAGTATCCGAAATCGGCTTAACCTTGAATGATACACTGCTGCATATGACGCCAATCTCCCGGAAACAGGCACGACTTATTCGGGGGAGAAGCAGCGAAATATTATTTGCTGGCGTTATATTTATGCAAAGTAACGTTAAAACACGGTAATGTGACTGGAAATCTGTTGGCGGTTCTTCTAGGATCGCAGCTTTGCTTTAACCGGATGTCAATTACCCCATTATGCCCAAATCTTCGCCGCTCAGTGCACTGCTCAGTCAATTATCACAATGCCTGATAAAAGATCGCTTCCCTCTGCGTCGCCAACTACAACGTCTCAAGAATGTTGATCTTGAGGATGCGCAGAATCAGCAGCAACTGGCCCGAATTGTCGAGCGCATTAATACGTCTATTCAGCGTTGTGAAGCGCGCACGGCATCGGTGCCTGAAATTGACTATCCACCGCTACCGGTTAGCGAGCGCAAGGACGATATTAAGCAGGCCATTGCCGACAACCAGGTCGTGATCATAGCCGGTGAGACGGGCTCTGGTAAAACAACTCAAATCCCTAAAATTTGTCTTGAGCTTGGCCGCGGACAGGCTGGCACCATCGCACATACTCAACCGCGGCGACTTGCGGCGCGTAGTGTGGCTAATCGCATCGCCGAAGAGCTTAATACCACTATTGGTGATTTGGTCGGCTTTAAAATTCGTTTTTCCGATCAGGTGAGCGATAACAGTCTGGTTAAGCTGATGACCGACGGTATGCTGTTGGCCGAAATGCAGCAGGATCGGTTTTTAAATGAATACGATACCATAATCATCGATGAGGCCCACGAGCGCAGCCTTAATATTGACTTCCTCATTGGTTACTTAAAACAGCTGCTGGTAAAACGCCCTGAACTTAAAGTCATTATTACCTCAGCGACCATCGATCCTGAACGTTTTTCGCGTTATTTTAACGATGCGCCAATCATTGAAGTCAGCGGCAGAACGTTTCCGGTCGAAGTGCGTTATCACGATCCGGAAGATCGTGACGATGACGCCGATCAAGTGGAGCGTATTATTCACGCAGTCGATGAGCTTATGCGTGAACCACCCGGTGATATTCTGGTGTTTTTAAGCGGCGAGCGTGAAATCCGTGATACCCAGGACGCGCTGAGTCGCCAGCAATACCGACACACCGAGATTATTCCGCTTTATGCGCGGTTGTCAGCGTCTGAACAGCAACGCATTTTTCAGTCGCACAGTGGCAGGCGGATTGTGTTGTCGACCAATGTGGCTGAAACGTCACTCACCGTTCCCGGCATTAAATATGTCATAGACCCGGGTACTGCGCGAATATCTCGCTACAGTGCACGCAGTAAAGTTCAGCGTTTACCCATTGAACCGATTTCTCAGGCGTCAGCAAATCAGCGGGCAGGACGTTGCGGGCGGGTGTCCGAAGGGATTTGTATCCGGTTATATGCCGAAGCTGATTACGAGTCACGCCCGGCGTTTACCGATCCGGAAATACTGCGGACTAATTTGGCGTCGGTTATTTTGCAAATGGCCAGCCTTGGTCTGGGTGACATTAATCAGTTTGATTTTGTTCAGCCACCAGACCGCCGTCAAATTAATGATGGATTCCGCCTGCTGGAAGAAATACAAGCAATATCACGTCACAAAGGACGGGTCTCGTTAACTAAAACAGGCCGTATGATATCGCGATTGCCTGTGGACCCTCGGTATGCGCGAATGGTGGTGGCAGCCGGTGAATTTAATGCACTGATGGAAGTCATGGTCATTGCTGCCGGGCTATCAATTCAGGACCCGCGAGAGCGACCGCAGGATAAACGCAGCCAGGCGGATGAAAAGCACAGTGAATTTGCCGATAAAGCGTCTGACTTTATAGCCTTGTGGAATGTGTGGCAGGCGTTTAAAGCGCAGCAAAAAATACTCTCCAACAGTCAGTTGCGTAAATGGTGCCGAAGTTACTTTATTAATTATCTGCGGATGCGCGAATGGCAGGATATTGTTAGTCAGCTGCGTAAATCAGTGGCCGAGATCGACTTGCGCATTACCAGTCAGCCTGCTGATTATCAGGCCATCCATCAGGCAATGTGTACGGGTTTATTGTCACATGTTGGTATGAAAGACAAAGATCGTGAATACCTTGGTGCGCGCAATACTAAGTTTATGATATTCCCGGGCTCTGGCCTGGCCAGGGCGAATCCCAAATGGGTCATTGCGGCAGAGCTGGTTGAAACCTCAAAGCTGTTTGGGCGTATGGTGGCTAAAATAGAGCCGCAGTGGCTGGAGCCTTTGGCCGGGCACTTAGTGAAACGTAGTTATGCTGAACCCCACTGGTCGAAAAAGCGTGGCGCGGTCACGGCCAGTGAGAGTGTCACGCTGTTTGGCTTGCCGATTGTTTCCCAGCGCCATATCACCTACAGCCAGATCGATCCGGCTACCTGCCATCAGTTGTTCATTCGTGAAGCACTGGTAAACGGTGAAACCAAATTACGCTATGACTTTTTAGAAGATAATCAGGCCTTGCTGGAACTTGCCGATGACTGGGAGCAGAAAACCCGTCGCCGTGATTTAATGGTCGACGAGCAGGTCTTAGTGGACTTTTACGCGCAAAAATTACCGCAGGAAGTGAACAATGAGGCCGCATTTAAAAAATGGTTGAAACGGCAGGAAAATACCGGCTTTTTGCGCTTAACCGAAGCGGATGTGTTCAAAGAGCAGCCGGGGACATCGGCAGCGAATGCATTTCCTGACGTCTGGCAACAAGGCAATATCAAACTCCCATTGACGTACCACTTTGAACCTAACGCTGAGGATGACGGGGTTACTGTGAATATCCCTCTGCCTTTGCTGAATCAGGTAGTACAGGATGGTTTTGACTGGCAGGTGCCGGGCCTGCGCGAAGAGCTGGTGGTACAACTGATTAAAAGTTTACCCAAACGTTTACGACGCAATTTCGTGCCGGCGCCTAACTATGCACAGGCCAGCCTGGCGGATATGCGCAATACCGAAGAGAAATCGGGCAAACCGGTTAAATTACTTGATGCACTGGCGACAAAACTATTGCGTATGACGGGAGTAAAAGTTGAACCGGAAGACTGGCAGTTAAACCAAATAGAACGCCATTTAATTATGCATTTTGCGGTTGTCGATGCTCAGAACAACGTTCTTGGGCGAGGCGACGATCTGGAACTGCTCAAACAGCAGTTACAGGGGCGCGTGAAAGAAACCTTTGAACAGGCCGCAACACCAGAACTCGAACGCAAAAATATTACTGAATGGGACTTTGACGCATTGCCCGCTCACTTTACCCAAAAACACGGTGGCTTTGAAGTACAGGCGTATCCGGCTTTGGTTAATCATAATGGCCGGATCGATATTGAACTGGTGTCAGAGCAACATAAGGCGGAGCAACTTCATCAGCAGGGGCTTAACCGCTTGTTAATGCTGAGCATGCCGTCGCCGGTAAACTACCTTGAAAAAAAGCTCCCCAACAAGGCCAAGCTGGGGTTGTATTTTAATCCCTTTGGCCAGATTAAAGCGCTTATAGACGATTGCATTCTGGCCGGTATTGACGCTCTGAGTCGTGAGTACCAGGATAAACAAGGCCATCTGGTAAGGGACAAAGCCAGTTTTGACGACTGTTTGGATCACGTAAGAGCCAATATTAATGATGCGGTGCTGGCGATAGCACAGCAGGTAGAAACTGGCCTGACGCTGGCGCATCAGTGCCAGAAAAAAATGAAAGGTGCGGTGTCACTGGATATGGTGGCAGGGCTAAATCATATCAAGCAACATCTGGCGTCACTGGTTTATCCTGGTTTTGTTGCAGATATTGGCTACAGCAGACTGACCGATTGGAATCGTTACTTAAAAGGACTGGCGCGGCGCCTGGAAAAGCTCCCGGTAGATGCACATCGCGACCGCTTGCAGCAAATTACCATCGACAAGGCCGAACAGGCACTGGCGGCGACTAAAAACAAGTACACCGCAGATAAAATACCCAGTGAGCTGAACGACGTGCGCTGGATGATTGAGGAGCTTCGCGTATCCTTGTTTGCCCAACAACTGGGTACTGCTTATCCCATATCAGCTAAACGGATCATGAATGCGTTAGAGTCGTTTTAACGTCAGCAAGAACATTAAAAGATGGAATTAATTTTTCGTGTAACAATTTAAAAATTAATAGTTTTTTACTAAATTTTAACGTTTAGCTTCGAACTCACCGCAAATAACATTGACAACAGGGGGATGTCACCCTATAACCTGTTAAGTAGTAGGGCGGTCACTGCCCGTAAAATGGTAGTTGAGGTGAGAGGAGAAGTGTGAATGTTAGGATACGATGACAAGCGTAATTTTTTCAGGATGATGGTGAATTCTCCCTGTCAGTTGCAGATCATTGATGACGAGTCGAGCCGGACATTACAGGCTGTCTGTAAGGATATCAGTGCCACTGGAATGTCCTTAGAAGTTGATGAACCTTCTATTGAAATTGGCACCGAAGTGAGTGTGAGTATTGATTCTACAAGCTCACAAATTCCTTCACTCTCAGCGGTGGCAAAAGTGGTTCGTTGTGAACCAGAGTCGGACAGCAGCTGTGTTGTCGGGGTAGAAATTTCCGAAATGAAATAGGTCAGTATTGATTACCCGCTGCCCAAGTCGGCGGCGGGCTTTTGAGTGTCTTAGGCAAACCTTCGTGTACCCGCCACATTCACTTTTACAGCGCACTTAAAACACCTGACACACCATACCTTTCAAATAATACCCCTCGGGATAATTAAGCCCAACCGGATGATCCGGTGCCTGTGATAAATGTTCCAGTAATTGCACCCGCCGTCCGGCATCCAGAGCCGCGTCGGCAACAATCTTTTGAAACAATGATTGCGCCATCAGGCCAGAGCAACTGAATGTGAGTAAAATACCACCGGGTTTTACGGCGTGAATACCGTACATATTAATATCTTTGTAACCGCGACTTGCGCGCTTTAACGACGCTTTACTGTCGACAAACTTAGGCGGGTCGAGGATCACCATATCAAACTGTTGTTGGCGGGAATGGTAGTCACGCAGTACTTCAAACACGTCGCCTTTTACGTTGCTGCACTGGTCAGGTGTAAAACCGTTCAGGGCGATATGACGTTCAGCCATATCCAATGCCGGTTGCGATACGTCTACATTGGTCACATGTTGGGCGCCACCATTCAGGGCGTAACAGGCAAATGTGCCGGTATAGCTAAAACAGTTTAATACGTTAGCATTCTTAGCGTAGCGGGCGGCTGCTAAACGGTTTTCGCGCTGATCAAGGTAAAAACCAGTCTTATGACCGGTATGCGGATTGACCATTATCTTCACGCCATGTTCAGTAATTTCCACTTCGTCGGGCACGTCGCCATGCAGTGTTTGAATCAGTGGCTCTAACCCTTCTTTGGCGCGAACATCTACGTCACTGCGTTCGAAAATCGCTGTATCCGGTAACAGTCGTTTCAGGGCCCACACGATTTTTCCGCGATGCTTGTCAGCACCAGCACTCAGCAGTTGCAACACGGCCAACTTACCGTATAAATCAATCGTGACGCCAGGCAAGCCATCTGATTCGGCCGCTATTAACCGGCAGGCATTCGTGTTGGCCTGCTGCATAACACGTTGGCGTAATTGCAATGCTTGTTCAATTCGTCGGCAAAAGAAAGCATTATCGATACTTTCTTGCTGATCAAAGGTCCAGATACGGACCCGAATCTGTGACTCAGGTGAATAGGCTCCACGGCCTAACCATTGACCATCACTGCTTAGCACATCAACAGTATCACCACTGCGACAGCGACCCTGAACGCTGGCAATCGCACCATCGAACACCCAGGGGTGATGGCGTTTGAGTGACTTTTCCCGGTCTTCTTGTAATATTACCGTGGCAGACATATTCTTGACTTTTACTGGATTTATCAGGCGCGCAGTATACTGATTTTTAGGAATGCGTGCACGGAGGAAATAACGTGAGTGTTGATAGGCGAACGGTATATCGTATTACCGAAAACCTGGCAGAGATGGATTTTGCTACGGTGTATACGTTTATCAGTGGCAGTTACTGGGCGCAAAACATGCCCGCTGACGTGTTGCGTAAAGCGCTGGCGCATTCATTGTGTTTCGCGGCGCTCACCGAGGCGAATGACACCATCGGATTTGCCAGAGTTATTACCGACCGGGCGACCTTTGGCTATTTGGCCGACGTATTTGTTTTGCCCGCACACCAGGGCCAGGGGGTTAGCCGTCTTATTCTCGATTCAGTGGTCGCACATCCTGATTTACAAGGGCTAAGACGGTTCATGCTGGCCACTAAAGATGCGCACGGATTGTATCGTAAATATGGCTTTGTGCCGCTGCAGGACAGTGCGCCGATAATGCAAATATGGCAACCGGATATTTATTTAAGGAACAAGAATCTTCATGAGCAATAACACCATGCAGTGTGTTCAGCATACAGAAGGCGATATGCAAGGCGGTCTGGCGTTGGTCAGTGGCAATGTACCGGCGTTTAGCGCCAGTCAGGTGCTGGTAAAAGTGGCGGCATTTGGTATTAACCGGGCCGATCTGCTGCAAAGAGCCGGACGTTATCCTGCACCAGAAGGGGAAAGCCCTGTATTAGGGTTGGAGGTAAGTGGTGTCATTGAAGCCATAGGTGACAGCGTTGAAGGTTGGCTGACCGGCCAGCGGGTTTGTGCCATTGTGGCGGGCGGCGGCTATGCTGAGTATGTGGCTATTGAAGCCAGTCATCTTATTGCCATCCCTGATAACATGAGCGATACACAAGCGGCAGGGTTAAGCGAAGTATTTTTAACGGCCTATCAGGCGCTTAAGTGGGTAGGGGAAATTAACCCCGGTAACAAAGCGCTTATTCATGCCGGCGCTAGTGGGGTAGGATTAGCGGCATTGCAACTGTGTCGCCTGTGGGACGTGAGTACGGCTACCACAGCGTCGAGCACTAAGAAACTTAATGTGTGTAAGGACGCCGGTGCTAAATTACTGATCAATTACAAAGAACAGGATTTTGCCGCAGAAATAAAGTCCAAATGGCCAGACGGCGTTGATATGGTGCTCGATATGGTGGCCGGCGATTATCTTAACCGCAACCTTAAGATACTGGCCATGGACGGCAACGTGGTGTATCTGGCTATGTTGGCGGGTCGTTTTGCTGATAAGCTGGATATGGGGTTGCTATTGGGCAAGCGTGCCACTGTGCGAGGCACGACACTGCGAAATCGGGATAATCAGTACAAAGCCCGGCTGGTGAAAGACTTTTGCCGTGATTGTTTGCCTGCACTGACAAAAGGCAGCTTGACGGTGCCGGTTGATACCGTTTACGCCGTTGCTGACATTAACCAGGCACATCAACAGGTACTGGCGAATGATACGTGTGGAAAAGTTATCGTATGTTGGTCATAAGCGTAAAAAAGGAGATTTAAAGTGACGCTAGCATTGCAGGCACGTTATGCAAAGGTGTATTTGGCATTGGCGGTAGTGGGTTTTATAGTGCCGTTTATTCCTTTTGTTGAATGGCTGCTGATGTATGGTATTGCACCGCAGATATTCTGGACGCAGCTAACAGACAATCATATCAGCATGTTTGCCTGGCTGGACGTGGTGATTGCGGCGCTGGTGGTTTATTGCGTTACTTTTCAGTGGCGCCAACAGCTTAGTCACCGAGCGTTGCTCAGCGTCATACTGAGCACCAGTTTGATTGGCGTGTCCTGTGGATTGCCGTTATTGTTATATTTTATTTCAGCTAAGATACCTAAGGCTCAGGGGTTATAACCGGTATCTTCATGCCTTGGATTTTCTGCAGCCTCACGGGCCAGGTCATCACAGCGTTCGTTTTCGGGGTGGCCGCTGTGACCTTTAACCCAATGCCAGTTTACCTCGTGGGGTTTTATGGCTTCATCGAGTGCTTGCCATAAATCGGCATTTTTAACGGGTTTTTTATCTTTGGTGCGCCAGCCATTGCGTCGCCAGTTGTGGATCCACTGGTTAATACCATTTTTAACATACTGGCTGTCGGTTGTGAGTTCGACCTGGCAAGGCTTAGTCAGTAAATTAAGCGCTTCAATGGTGGCCAGTAACTCCATCCGGTTATTTGTCGTTAAGTTAAACCCGTCGCTAATTTCTTTGCGATGTTTACCGTAAATTAAGATTGCACCATAACCACCCGGACCAGGGTTTCCCAAACATGAACCATCGGTAAAAATATGCACAGCTTGTTTTGCCACAGGTACTCCTTTTTTAGCTTTAGGCGTGGTCACTTTGCAGTGGCTTGGTATACTACCCCAAACAGCAATAAGTTAAGAGTGGTTTATGCGTCAAATCGTTTTAGATACTGAAACAACCGGTATTGATCCCAGAGAAGGTCACCGGGTTATTGAAATCGGCTGTGTAGAGGTGATTAACCGCCGTCTGACAGGGAATCATTTTCATGTTTACATCAATCCAAAACGAGAGATTGAGCAGGAAGCCATTGAAGTTCACGGTATTACCAACGAGTTCCTGGCCGACAAGCCGGTCTTTGCTGATATAGCCGATGAATTTATCGAGTTTATTCGGGGCGCACAGCTGGTTATTCATAATGCGCCGTTTGACGTGGGCTTTATGGACCATGAATTTGCCATGCATGGCCCGACTGCCGCGGTTAAAACCAAAGATATTTGTGGTGTACTCGATACCCTGGTGCTTGCCCGTGAATTCCACCCGGGTCAAAAGAATAACCTCGATGCTTTATGTAAACGCTATGGTATCGACAATAGTCACCGGGAACTGCATGGCGCTTTACTTGATGCTGAGATCTTAGCTGACGTCTATTTAATGATGACCGGTGGACAAACCGATCTGAACCTCACTGGCAATAATCAGTCTTCCGGGTCCGGCCCTGAAGTTATCCGCCGGATTGCCCGAAATGGAAATAAATTAAAGGTTATTCAAGCCAGTGCCGATGAATTAGCACAACATGAGGCGCGTCTGGACTTGGTTGAAAACCCAATATGGCGCCAGTAAACGCGCCATAAAGATCAACACAGGGCATTATCTGGTGAGCAGACGAATACTGATAGCATGGTTGGGAATATTACTGGCGTTGAGCACCAGTGCGCAAGAGGTTGCCGATAATGCCGAACAGCCGTCAGACACTAATGCCAACTCGAGTGCAGAGCAGCCTGCTAAATCGCCAATAGAATTAATCGGCAACGAATACGAAAATAGCATAAAGCTGTTACAAAACCGCTTTCGTATTGACCACAACGTTGAAGAAGTCACCATGGTGTTTTTTCGCGAATATGGTTCCGCACCAGTGGTTTTGGTGCGTCCGGATGGTTCAAAGATATTTCAAAGCCAGGTAGATGGCGAGAATGTCTTTTGGTATGACGCTGAAACTTACGACTTAGTCAGTATTAAAAACCCGGTGCCAGGCCCCTGGCAAGCCGTTGGACAAATCCTGCAGGGCAGCAGAGTGATGGTCCTGTCGGAAGTCAAATTACACGCCGAACCACTGCCGCCTATTCTATTTTCAGGTGAAATATTAAAACAAACGGCTTACCTGACTAATGGTGGTGAACCCATTGATTACAGCCAGTTTCGTGATGTGGTCGAGCTGAGTATTGATTTAGTCAGTACTAATAATCCCAACTTTAATAATTTTGGCGCCGCTGATCAGCAAATTGCGACGTTTGAAGACAATGGGCGCGGTATGGATGAAGCGCCGCTCGATGGGGTGTTTACCGGTCAGTTTAATCTGTCGGTACCCGCCGGCGAGTGGCAGCCCATATTCAGAGTGACCTCACCCATGTTTACGCGCGAGCAGCATGATTCGCCGCTCAGGCTGTATCCTAACCCAGTTATCATCAATGTTGAGATCGATGGGGGCGGCAACGACTATCACAAACTCTTTATCGACGCTCAGCGCGATTTAGTCGACATCGAGTCGTTGTTGATCGATGGTAAGGTCAGTTACCCAAATGGTGATGTACAAAACTTTTCCATTACGGAACCCAGCTCAGGGCCTCGTGAGCACCTTATTATTGCCTTCGATTATGGTATTTTTAGGGTCAAACTTACCGCCTATGGCAAAACGGTGAACGGTCGTGACTTTATATTAGATGTTCCCGAGTACACATTTTTAGTGGCAGAGCCCGAATTACCTGAGCCAGAGGTAGCAGAATCAGCGGCGCAGAACGATATTAATGATGTCATCGACGAACCCGAACCGCCACCAGAGCCTGAAGGCATGGACGATGACACCCTGATGTTTTGGCTGTTAACCGTTAATGGCAGTATTTTGTTGGTGGGTGGCCTGACAGTGACTCTGATTATTGTGTTTAAACGGCTGAAGGCAAAAGGCGGCACAATGTCCTCGGCGCAAAGGGGTAATAACGCCGGTGCAGATAAAAAACCAGGCCCTCTGAGTGGTTTGTTAAGCAAGTTCAAAAAGGACAAGTCTTAACCATTTCGATTTGTTTTCAAACAACGTGGCGAATATTCAGGCAAACGATTCGCCGAATGACATTTTTGTGAAAAAAACCGTTGACTAGAATCGGGGTAATACGTATCATCTGCGCCGCAGTGAGGGGGACAGTAGTTTTACTTCAAGGTTAACTCACTGAAATAGTTGAAAATGTGGAGCGGTAGTTCAGTTGGTTAGAATACCGGCCTGTCACGCCGGGGGTCGCGGGTTCGAGTCCCGTCCGCTCCGCCATTTCTTGGCACATTTCCCGCACAAATCTTCTCTGGTTACTCCCTAATTTAAAAGCACTTTCCTTGCTGTAATTCGTTATCTCACGCTATACCTGTTAAACGCTATCAAGTACACTTGTGGCTCCTGAAATAACACCTGTAACGCACAGGTATACATGATAAAGAGGGCAGGATGGCAGAACAGGCAGTGTTAGTGTGCCGGGACGTCACAAAAACCTACCACGACGGTGATGACGTGGTATCCGTGCTAAGTAAGGTTTCCTTCCAATTAATGCGCGGCGAAAAAGTCGCAATACTGGGCAGTTCAGGCTCAGGTAAAAGCACGCTTCTGCATATTTTGGGTGGCCTTGATTTACCCACCAAAGGGGATATCGCTATTGGTGGTCGGTCGCTCAGTGGATTAACGAGTAACGCCCTGGCTCACCTTCGAAACAACGAGTTGGGCTTTATCTATCAGTTCCATCATTTACTGGCCGAGTTTACCGCAGTAGAAAACGCAGCAATGCCCCTGTTGATTGCCGGTATAGACAAAAAAGAAGCGGAAGAACGCGCAGCCTCCTTATTACATAAAGTTGGACTTGGCCATCGTTTAAGTCATCAGCCTGCAGCGCTTTCCGGTGGCGAACGTCAGCGTGTTGCCATTGCAAGAGCTCTGGTTAACGAGCCTGACATTGTGCTGGCCGATGAACCCACTGGTAACCTCGATAAGAAAACCGGCGATCAGATTTACCGCCTGTTATGCGATCTCAGTGAGCAAATGGGGACGAGTTTCATTGTCGTTACCCACGATACAGCATTGGCCGGAGATATGGACAGGGTAATGACGTTGACCGACGGACAATTAGCGCAACGTCAACGAGGTAAGCCGTGAATCTGAGTCTTTTACTGGCAAACCGGTTCCGAACAGGCAAACGCAGCAATCGTTATATTTCGTTTGTTTCTCTTTCTTCCACTTTAGGGATTGGTTTGGGGTGTTTTGTACTGATTGTTTTGCTCAGTGTAATGAATGGTTTTGAGCGTGAATTACGCGACCGTTTGCTGGCTATTATTCCTCACGCTGAGTTGTTCTCCGTTAATCAACAGGGCATTACTGACTGGCAGGACCATCGTCAGGCCCTGTTAACGGATCCCCGTATTAAAGAAATTGAGCCTTACACCAAAATTACCGGCATGATCCAGCAAGGTGCAAACCTGAAAGCCGTTGAATTAACCGGTTTACAAATTAGTTCCGATATTGTGCCTCGGTGGCAAAACGCCATTACTTCGCAAAGCTGGCAAAGGCTTCGTGCTGGTGATAATCAGGTAGTGCTGGGCGCGGGTATACTCAAGAAATTGTCACTAAAAGTAGGGGATAAGATTACGGTTGTGATCCCCGCCATTACGGACGACCTTACTTTTGCAGCGCCTAAAAACTTGTATCTGACCGTAGCAGGCAGCATTAATATTGGCGGCGAACTGGATAACCTGATTGGTATCATGCATTTGGCTACCGCGTCAGAACACGCTGGCATTCACTCTGGTGCGCAAGGACTGCGGTTTCAGTTCACCGATCCTTTTGCTGCCTATTCGGTTATTCGCGAAGTGGGTTATGGGTTTCCCCAGGCCGTTTATATGTCTGACTGGACGCGCACCCAGGGGCATTTGTATGACGATATTCGTTTGGTCAGAGTGGTAGTGTATATTGCATTGTCGCTCGTCATTGCGGTTGCCTGTTTTAACATTGTTTCGTCGCTGGTCATGGCAGTAAAAGAAAAGCAGTCTTCTATTGCGATACTTAAAACCATGGGCGCCACTGACCAACAAATTCGTCGGTCGTTTATTTATCAGGGCTTGATTAACGGCGTTACCGGGGTGTTTTGGGGGACCTTGCTGGCGGTGATTATTGCGCCTAATTTATCGACCATCGTTGCCACGCTGGAAGGCTGGCTTGATGTTAAAGTGCTGTCCGGCGACATTTACTTTATTGACTTTTTGCCTTCGCAGTTGCAGTCCACCGACGTCGTAATAACGGTAACCGTGGCGCTGTTGTTGTCCGGGCTCGCTACCTTGTATCCGGCAAGCAAAGCGGCCGGTATTCAACCAGCCAGAGCCTTGCATTAGCCAAGATATCAGGCGGGGTAGCCTGATATCATGGTCAGTACAGGCAGAGCTTCAACCCGCAGGGAACCGGCTGCGTAAGCCTGGCGAGCATTATACTCAGTAATTTAAACCTGACCTTACAGCACATTTATTTACTTAAAATAGCAAACATAATTGAGCTAGTTATTATCATTAGCCCAACTGATGTTATTGAGTATACGGTCGAGGCCATAAGCAAAAAGCATTGTAATAACCAGAGCCACCGCAACGGAAGAAAAGCGGTATGCGGCACTGTAAATAAGATCGGCGTTGGGCTGTAAGTATTGGCCATACAATATTCCGATCGTTGTCAACGCACCAAATCCGATACCAGAGCCAATTCTTTCTAACATGTGGATGCGCGCTGCCAGCAACAAGGTCATATACATAGCAAGCACCACCAACACCAGGTGGCCAATTAAGTTATACATGACTATTTGGCTTATTAATGCCAGCAAACAGCCAATGGCAACGCCACGAACACGATTCAGGGCATTGAGCAAAGAGCCGGAGTAGGTCATGGGGAATAAGACTAAAATTGTCGCTACCTGAGCCGACAACGAATCTTTCAAATCAAAAACCTGAAACACAACAAAAGACGCGGTAGCAAGCGTCGCACCCATCAGCATACGATGGTTGATTTGCGCTTCAGAGAGCGTTGGCCGTGCAGGCAGTGCAGGGCGCTCCTTATCAGGGAGCAACCAGAAGAGTACTGCGCCACTTGCCACTGAGATCAATGTCGCCAATAATGTGGCCACGGTCATATCGGATAACGATGTGTCCGGGTAGCTGCTAAAGTGCAACATAACCGCCAGTGTCACCACGCCGGATGTCCACATCATAATGTGTTTTCCTCTGGCCATATGTCGAAAATGAACGCAGAAAACAGCAAAAACTGCCAGTGTCATTAGTAATGGATAGGGTGCAAAAAACACCTTGAGCAACCAGATCTCTATTACATTGACTAACACGCTGACACAAAACTGCAGGGCAATGCCAGTATTGAATACCGGCACCATGCCCAGCAACAGTATTGGGTAAACGGCAAAAAATACCCCATACGGCCAGTCCATTAATTTACACAAGGCAAAACCTATGCAACTGCCTAAGGTGATACGGATAACGCGCCGGTATTCGACCTCCGTCAAAGTGGCCATTTTAATAGACATAATGTAACCAACTCACCAGCGTCATTTGCATCTTACCGACAAAGTTCATCAAATTTTGCTCTGGCTCGTGCAACATTACGGTGGCACGCGAACCTGCAACCAAGGCTGTCGGCAGCTTACCTTCGTCAAGCGTAATGTACACTCGCACTCGCTGCGCATCCCTTACCCAGCGGTCACTATCTTCTGGATTTGAAAGTAGGCCGTTGGCGCTGTTTTGGCCGGCTGCGACACCAAAATCGCGGCTGGTTAAATGGCCTTTAAACAGTTTTCCGGGGAGAGCATCAAAAACGACCCATGCTGGCGCGTTGGCGGTTAAATGACTGATACTTTTCTCACGAAAGTCAGCACTAATACGTTCTTTACCGGTAACCACCAGTGACAATAATGGCTCATTAGCCCTGGCTTGCACGCCTTTCACCAATTGCAGATTTGATACAATACCCGGTTCGGCAGCACGCACATCGGTACGCGCTAAGTTAAGCTCGGCCTGACGCAATTTATTCCTGGCAATGTTAACACGGGTGTTGTGCTCATCTGTGGCCCCCAGTTCTGCCTCAATGATCTGTTTTTGTTGCTCTGCAACTTTAAGGTTAGCTGCTGCAATATTTAACTCAGTTTGGGCCTTTTCCAGCACCTGCTGACTGATCAGGTTTTGCTGGTTTAATGACTGCAGCCGCTGTGTTTCACGCTGTGCCTCATTCACTGTCGCTATGGAAGCTAAAATAGAAGCATCGGCCTGCGCCAGCTTGGCAACCAGGCTATCGCGTTCCTGACGCGCTTTATTCAGATCCAGACGGGCCTGCTCCACGGCTATTTCATAGTCGCTGGGATCGATAAGAAATAAGCGCTCACCGGCTTTTACGGCCTGATTATTTTTTACGGCAACGGCTACGACTTCACCGCCAACCCGGGGCGAAACTTTAATAACCGGTCGCTGAACCATCGAATGAGGTGTCATTGGTATAGTCATATCAGCAATCAGCACATAGGTTAACAACAAAACAAACGCAATCGCACTGCCTTGCATCCAACGGTTAAATTTCTTATCAGGCGTCATTATTTCTCCGCGCTTATCTGATTAGCATTATTGATTATTTTTTCCAACAAACCGGACAGCTGTTGGCGTTGTTCACTATTTAAACCTTGCAACATCTGTTGCCGACCAAACTGAGCCTGAGTTGCAACGTCTTCTAACAGGGATTTTCCTTTCACGGTAAACCACAATAAGCGGCGTCTGGCATCTTCATTACAGCTTCGGCGTTCTATCAGGCCGCTTTCTTCAAGTTGATTAAGTGTGCGCAATAAAGACGGTTGCTCTATACCAATAGTTGCGGCAAGCTCTTTTTGAGTGCAACCTTCACCCAACCGCTCAAGATGGAGCATAGCGATCCAGCGGGTTTGCGTAAGCCCTAAATCAGCCATGTAGTGATCCACTGCATGACGCCAACTAAAGGCAGCCCGACTTAACATCCAACCGATATTACTTTCCACTAAATATCTCTCATATTGATTAGCATGCTAACTAATATAGCATATAGTTAGCATGCTAATCAATGTCGCAAGAAATTCTAAAACGGTTGTCGCAGGGAAGAAGCCAGCGAGCTTACGAAGGCGTTTTAGAAACGGAAATTTGTACAGGGAATAATAATAAACGGGCGAAGCGAGTGGGCCGCTTCGCCGGATAATCTATTTTTTGCAGAGCGATGCGCGGTGCTGCAGGCCATTAGCGACACTAAGCTGTCTGCTGTACGGGCCCTCACAACCGGCGCAAAGTAGAAAGGCTTACTAAACTTTGGTTAACCAGCCGTGCTTATCTTCATTTTTACCCCATTGGATATCGTTCAATGCCTGACGCAGGCGCATGGCTTTAGGCCCCGGCTGACCATTACCAACTTTAAACTCTTCGCCATTGTGAATAAATGTACCCACTGACGTCAGCACCGCAGCAGTGCCTGAAAGGGCTGCTTCGGTACCGGGTTTGGCAGCGCGTTCCAGCAGTTCTTCAACGGTAAAGTTGCGTTCAGAAACGGTCATGCCCAAATCTTTAGCGATAGTTAAAATGCTATTGCGGGTGACACCGTGTAAGAAAGTGCTATCCAGCGCTTTAGTAATGATCTCATTGTCATCGATCAGGATAAAGTTCGCGGCGCCGGTTTCCTGTACATCACCACCCGGGCAAAATAATATCTGGTCGGCCTGATATTCATTGCGGGCTGCCAGAATTGGACCTAGCGCACTGGCGTAGTTACCACCACTTTTCACCATACCCATGTGGGGAGCGCAGCGCATGCCATCTTCTTCCAGCAATACACGCAGTGCCTTAGCACCACCTGAAAAATAATCACCTACCGGCGACAACAGCACGTAAAGTAATGAGCTGCTTGTGGGCGCGGCGGCTTTACCAATAGCGGCCTCGGTACCAATATGCGTGGGGCGGATATACATAGAGCCGGGAGGCTCAGGTGTTTCTGCCGCGAATTCACGCACAATATCTGTGATCATGGTTTCCAGCATTGATGCGTCAAAATCGGGGAGGTTGAGCAGCTTTGAACTTTGTTTCATGCGCGCAATATTGGCATCCATTCTGAAAATGTAAACAGAACCATCTTCGTGGCGGAACGCCTTTAACCCTTCAAAACAGGTGCTCGAGTAATGCAAAACATGAGCGCCGGCGTGGAGTTCAATTTTGTCAGAAGAAACCAGTTCTGGTTTGCTCCAGTTGTTGTCACTAAAACGTGCTTGTATCATCTGTGGTAAAAACACAGTACCGAATGCGGACACAATTAATCTCTCTTTTGTCGATTTTGTTAACACTATTGTATGCTATTACACATACGTTTAAGTATAGTTCGAAGTAAGTTTTGTTATAAAAACAGGGTTTAATGGCGTTAATTTTCAGTAAAAAGTCGTAGTTGTAAAGGCTATCCGATTAAACTGGGTTAACAATCTGCGAACACTATTTATTGCGCCGACTGAAGGCAGCATAAAATAGCAGTCGTCTCCCGCCACTATCAGGTTTAGACAATCAGGTTAGAAATGTACCATATTATTTGGTGTCGGGGGATGCTAACAGTTGAAAAGCAGAAAAGTCTTTTGCAGGTGGTTTGCATTATCTATTTGATGCGTCGTAACCGAAAAATACGGCCCATACGGGCTAGTAGTAACTGTCGTCAGTATACGGAGTATGGCCGCTAACAAACTGCGCTGGGGAACCCGGAGAACGCCCTCCGCGTTTCCGGGATACAGCAGTTTCCTCAAGCGGGTATTAGTTCAGTTCTTTATCTTTCCAGAATTTGGTGCCTTTTACAGTTGCCTGAAGTGCCAGACCGCTTTCAGTCATGCTGTATACTGTGACATCACCAACATAGCCTTCACCATCTAATGAGCCGCCTTTACTACCGGCTTTAGCCGTCGCGTCAGCATTGCCGCCAGCAGTCCAGCCATGTTCAATAAAGTAATTCATGGCTGCCTGTGTGTGGAAAATCATAACAATTCGGTAATCTTTGGCGCCAAGACCCAAACCAACGCCTCCTTCGGCCATATTCATATATGTTTTTGCGCCGGTTTGGTTGTTGTTGACAACACCATAGCCTGTGCCTGCAGCAAAAAAGATAACATTAATGTTGGCATTGCTAAATACTGCATAACCGGCGGAGCTGGCTACTTGCGAACGGGTGTCCGGTTTTTCCCGGTATAGCCTGGTAAGCGCCTGTTCCTGCATAGTCAGTATGGCTTGGCGCTTTTCTGCGACAGTTCCACTGCCCATTGAGGCGCAGCCAATCAGAGAAAACAGCACAATTATCAGGCTGCCGGTTTGAAACAATTGTTTTAGCTTTAACATAGTGGCTCCATTAAGTTACTAATAACCGGGTGGCAACGGCGGCGTTGCATTCCTTTTCAGTCATGTGTGCAGATTTTAGTCCTGCTGCAACTGATGAGTATAGCAATTAATAAAGCAATCATTATGCCGATTACTGCATGCCTTTTACTACATTAAAGCGTGTGGTGAATGATGAACTACATTGCAATGAAAGAGATGGGCGGCTTTCCCGGAGAGTAGCGTGTGGCACCTCCGGGATAACCTGTTGCTTATTGATAAGCGTTAACTATTACGGCTGAAATTCTCGAAATCCACTTCTTCTTGTTTTGCGCCGGCATTCGGGTCATTAAACATGGCTTCGTCTAATTCACCTTCTGACTTGGCAATAATGGTCGCAACGGTGCAGTCACCGGTAATATTTACCGCTGTGCGGGTCATATCGAGTAAGCGGTCAACACCAATTATTAAGGCAATGCCCTCTACCGGCAGATTAACTTGCTGTAATACCATGGCAAGCATAATTAAACCGACCCCTGGTACGCCGGCAGTTCCTATCGAGGCGAGGGTGGCAGTGAGAACAACCATAACGTAATCACCCACGCTTAAATCAACCGCAAAATACTGCGCAATAAAGACCGTTGCCACGCCTTGCATGATTGCCGTACCGTCCATGTTAATAGTGGCGCCAAGGGGCAGGGTGAATGAGGAAACAGACTTGCCAACACCGAGTTTATTGCGTGCTGTTTCAATAGTGACAGGCAGGGTGGCGCTGCTGCTTGACGTACTGAAAGCAAAAATGGCCGCGTCGCGCATTTTTTGCATTAGGATCAAAGGACTCAAGCCTGTAAACAGCTTTAATAAAATCGGGTAGGTTACTAATCCATGAATCGCTAATACCACCAGAACTAAGCAAAAATACCATGCCAGACTAATGATAGTATCGTAGCCGGTAGTGGCGAAGAGTTTTGCCATCAGTACAAATACCCCATACGGTGCAAGGTTCATAATGATGGTTACCAAACGCATAATGATGGCATTGATGTCTTCAAAAAATGCCGCGACGCGTTTGCCTGCATCACCGGACATGGCCATTGCCACGCCAAATAATACTGCAAATATGATGATCTGAAGCATGTTGCCCTGCGCCATCGCATTGATAGGGTTGGTAGGAAACATATTGAGGATAACATCGGATAAAGGCGGTGCCTGCGTTGCCGTATAGTTTGCTTCGGTAACGACATCGACACCTGCACCTGGCTGCACCAGAATGGCTGCAACAATTGCCAGCGTAATGGCTATACAGGTGGTTAAAATATACAAGCTGATGGATTTAATGCCAAGACGACCCAGTTTGCTGGGCTCGCTCAAACTACTGGTACCGCATATTAGTGAAACAAATACTAGGGGCACGACCAGCATTTTAAGGCTGGAAATAAATATTTGCCCAAGGGTCGAAAATATACCATCTATTAGAATGTTATACGTGGAAACCTCCACGGAAAATATCGAAAAGCGTAAATCTCCGCTATCATCAGAGATGAGCTGAAGTAGCGCACCAATGACGATTCCGGCCACCATACCGATAAATATTCGTGCAGTTAAACTGAGCTTATGTGAAGACTGAGACATGTAAATTCCCTGAAATGTTATTTTATTTATAGTTCATGGTTAGTGTGCCAGATTCATAGCAGTTTTAAATACTAAAAATGACCCAATCACGGTAAAGAGGTCCAGGAAGACGATGAAAATGATATCTCTACGCTTATTAACCGCCCTAAGCACACTATTTATACTAGTTGCCTGTGGCGGCGGGGGTTCAGTATCAAGAGATGATAACCCCGGCGTTCCTCCAACAACACCGACGCCAACGCCGACGTATTCAATTAACCTCGCAATTACCGATAATGCAGGTACAGCAACCTCAGCTCTGAGCGCAGATACGCCGCTGATGATGAGCGCAACAGTTACTGACGGTAACGGGAATCCTGTGAATGGAGAAGTTGTGACCTTTAGTTTTTCAGTGGAGAACCTCGCGCGCTTTTCTACCGATACCGGCACCGCACTGACCAACAGTGAAGGCATTGCCACCATCGGCTTAATTGTTGGCGAACTATCGGGCAGCGGTATGGTTGTAGCCACCTTATCAAGCGGAGAGTCGGCGCAAATTGGCTTTACCTCCAGTGGCACCGTTGCTACCGAAGATACGCCAGTTTCACTGGAAGTTTTTGCCAGCCGGTCACAGCTCAGTTCAGGGGGCAACGACGAAGTTGATATATGGGCAGTGGTTAAAAACGATCAGAATATTCTACTTGAAGGCGTAGCGGTGTCGTTTTCTGCCGACAATAACGCCGCAATTGTCGAAATCCAGCCCGTTACTGATGCCAACGGGCAGGCCAATGTTAAGTTACGTACCGGTAACAATAAAGACTGGCGCACGGTACGTGTGACAGCAACTGTAGCCGGGCAACAAACCCTGAGTGGTTTTGTGTTAGTGGACATAGTGGGCACAGACGTCGTTATTAATGGTGCCAAATCGGCAATCATTGGCGATAGCGTGAGTGTAACGCTGAACCTGCAGGACTCCGAGAATGTGGGTATAGCCAATGAACAAATAACCCTGCAGGTGACCGATCAGGACGACAATGTTGTGACGGCTGAAACGCTGAGTGATGCCTCACCTGAAACCAATGGCGACGGACGCGCAATGGTTACCTTTACCGCTCCGGCAGCCGGCACTTACTCATTGGTTGCCTCTGCGCTGAACTTTCAAACCAGGCCTTTTACTATCGAAGTTCAACAGGATGAATTTGTATTTGTGGATCCGCCTGATATCAGTAATGTTGAAGACGATATTGATTTAAACACGGACTTTCCTCTGCAGGTAGCCTGGTTGCGCGATGCGAACCCTTTCGCTGGTGGTACGGTTAGTTTTGCCATATCACGTGGCACTATTGTGAGTGCTGATTCGGTAACTGATGCGGCAGGTATCGCAGATATAACAGTACGTTCTGATAATGCAGGATTAGCAACCATTTCAGCAACGGGCACCGATGGTGCCGGTATTGAAGTGTCCACGCAAATTCAAATAGCCTTCATCGCGAATGATGCTGATACGATAACCGTTGATGCTACGCCGGATTCAATTGGACCCGACGGCCAGACCAGCACCATTTCAGCTGTGGTACTCGATGCAGATGGTAACCGGGTACGCAATAAACTGGTTAATTTTGAAGTGAGCGATGTGTCTAACGGTAATCTCACCGACGCTCAGAGCCGCACTGATCGCCGCGGCATCGCCACCACTGTGTATGAGTCAAATGCCGTGAGTACGTATCAAAGCATTGAGGTCAGAGCCTATGTCAATGACGATCAAGAAGTGAGTGACAGTGTCAGACTAACCGTTGGCGATCGCCCTTTTGATATTACCTTAGGGACCGGTAATCTGATTGAGTCGCCACAACAGTCTTCCTACAGTAAAGAATTTTCAGTCTTTGTGACGGACGCCGATTCGAACCCGGTAAGTGATGCAGCGCTGACCTTTAGTGCCACCCCTGTAGCGGTAACTGAGACTGGCAATTCAGCCTTTTATAAAGGGTACTGGATGTGGAATGAAGATGATTCAATTTATTACGCAGTGGTTACAGCCAGTTGCCCAAGCGAAGATGCCAATGGTAACGGTCGCCTTGATGTTGGTGAAGATCTCAATGGTGATGGTCAGCTAACACCGGGCAATGTTGCCGCTATTGATGCAGATGCGGCAACCGATGAAAATGGTCAGGCACTGATCGAACTGAATTACCCGCGCCAATATGGTCATTGGGTTCAGTTAACGCTGAGTGCCCGTGGGGAGTCGTCAGGCACAGAGTCGGTGGATTCCATGAATTATCAGTTAGGCGTTTCTTCAGAGGACCGCAGTAATCAGGGCTCACCACCACCGGCCAGTCCTTGGGGCAGCAGTACGAACTGTGCAGACACCCTGTAATCAGTGATGTCATAAATAGTGATGTCAGGATCAAAAACGCCCACATTAGTGGGCGTTTTTATTGTTGCTTTACGAAGCGAATACTCATTACTGGCAGGCGGTTACCTCATTAGTTTTGTTGGAATGGGTAAACCGAACCTAATTTGAGCAGTTGGGTTAACTCATCCAGTGCGGCACGAGACTCCATTAGCAGTTGTGGGTCGCAAAGATCCTGCTCGGTTAAGCGGTCGCGGTAGTGTTTATCTACCCAGCTATTCAGTTTAGTAAACAATGCGTCGTTCATAATGGTGTTAGGATTTACCGCCGCTAGTTCGCTGTCGGTCAAGGCTACCCGTAAGCGCAGGCACGCCGGGCCGCCACCGTTACGCATGCTCTGTTTTACGTCAAAATAATTTACGCTTTTAATGGGCGTGTCACGGCTGGTCAGCTCTGCCAGGTAATTGGCCACTGTGCTATTTTCCTGACATTCAGACGGTGCGATGATGGTCATGTTTCCATCGGGAAGCGTTAACAACTGGGTGTTAAATAAGTAGGTTTTAATCGCATCTGTCAAACCCACTTCGCTGCTTTTAACTTCAATAAAGTGCAGCGGCTTATTGCCAAACTTACGGCGAATTTCATCGAGCGCAGCCTGGGTATTATGAAAGGCCAGTTCATGATAAAACAAGACATTCTGGTTGCCTACTGCAATCACGTCATTGTGAAACACGCCCTGATCAATCACCTCAGGGTTTTGTTGTACATACACCACAGAATCGTCGTCGAGGCCGTGTAATCTGGCGACCGCCTGACAGGCTTCAAACGTTTGCCGCGCCGGGTATTTAACCGGTTGGGGTAAATCGTGGCGGAAAGCATGACGGCCGTATACAAAGACCTCTATACCCGCGTGTCCATAGGCGCTGCACAATCTGGTGTGGTTAGCGGCGCCTTCGTCACCGAAATGATCGTTGTCGGGGAGGTGGGTATGATGGGCAAAATGACGGCTATTTGCAAAAGTGGCTTTTAAAATATTGCCGGTTACCTGCGGTTCGAGAGAACGGTGAAACTTATTAGTAAGATTAGCCGGGGTAAAATGAACACGGCCATCGGCAGTGTCTGCACTTGGCGACACGGTTGCGGCATTGGCTGTCCACATACTGGAGGCGGAGCAACACGCGAGGAATACCTCTCTGGCTTGCTGTGCGGCCTGCTCAAGGACTTTCGTGTCGCTGCCAGCAAATCCTAACCTGCGCAGCATTGCAACGTCTGGGCGCTCCTGAGGCGCTAATACGCCCTGTACCATGCCCATATCGGCAAGCGCCTTCATTTTTTGCAAGCCTTGTTTAGCTGCTTCCTGCGGATTACTCACGGCATTGGCGTTAGAAAAAGACGCCACATTACCAAATGATAACCCGGCATAATTGTGGGTTGGGCCTACCAGTCCGTCAAAATTTGCTTCACAATATTGCATTACAACCTGCCTTGTTTATGTTGCACTTCGCTTTGCCATGCCTGATAACGCTATGTTATGCATAATTGGCTGGCTATAACGCTGTTCTCATCGCGTTAGATGTTGTATTTTAACCTGTTATTTTAAGTAACCTGGCGCATTATACGTGTTTTAATCATGCTGCCAATCCGCTTGCTCAAAATATGGTCTATTATAACGGTGCAAAAAACATTCTTTGCGAATAAGTATGAAGAAGAACTTGTTTTCCATTCACTTTGTAGATATATCTTAAAAAAAGAAGCGCCAGACTCTGTGAGTGAAATTGCCTAATTTTCTTCCTGGCTAGACATCAAAAAATTAATTTATTCAAAGGTTTAATCTTTATTTATGACCAAATCACTAGTCATAGTCGAGTCACCGGCCAAAGCGAAAACAATAAATAAATATCTCGGTAAAAATTTTATTGTGAAATCTTCGGTTGGCCACGTTCGTGACCTGCCTACCAAGGCGCTTGGTAAGGTAGAACCTAAAAAACCGGCTAAAGAACTGAAAACATATTCCGACGAGGATAAAGCCCAGTATCTGCGCGAATATGAGTATAAAAAATTGGTCGACCGCATGGGGGTGGATCCTCAGCACGACTGGAAAGCCCATTATCAGGTGCTTGAAGGCAAAGAAAAAGTAGTCAATGAACTAAAAAAACTGGCTAAAGATGCTGACACTATCTATCTCGCAACCGATTTGGACCGCGAGGGGGAAGCGATTGCCTGGCATTTACAGGAAATTCTGGGCCAGAAAGGGAAAACCTACCAACGGGTAGTGTTTAACGAAATTACCAAAAACGCGATTAAAGAAGCGTTTGAGCATCCTGGTGATGTCAATCAGGATCGCGTTGAAGCGCAGCAAGCCCGTCGTTTTCTTGATCGGGTCGTTGGCTTTATGGTGTCGCCACTGCTGTGGAAAAAGATTGCCCGGGGGTTGTCAGCAGGGCGTGTTCAGTCGGTAGCTGTGCGCCTGGTGGTTGAGCGTGAACGAGAAATTAAAGCGTTCGTTCCCGAAGAGTTCTGGGATGTTCATGCTGACTTAACGACGGCTGCCAGTGATGCATTGCGCATGCAGGTGGTGCGCGAAGGTGACAAACCCTTCAAGCCGGTTAATAAAGCACAAACTGATGCGGCACTGGCGGCGCTCAAACCGGCCGATTACGAAGTCGTTAGCCGTGAATCCAAGCCAACCCAGAGCCGACCTTCTGCACCGTTCATTACCTCTACACTGCAACAGGCAGCCAGTACACGTTTGGGCTTTGGTGTGAAGAAGACCATGATGATGGCTCAGCGCCTGTATGAAGCTGGCCACATTACCTACATGCGTACTGACTCAACGAATTTAAGTCAGGAAGCACTGGGCGCGTGTCGTGATTACATTGATGATAATTTTGGTGACAAATATTTACCGTCATCGCCAATCCGCTATGGTAGCAAAGAGGGCGCACAGGAAGCTCACGAAGCGATTCGGCCTTCTAATGTTAATACCCTTGCTGCAAGTCTCAAAGACATGGAGCGTGACGCACAGCGCCTGTATGAATTGATTTGGCGGCAGTTTGTGGCGTGTCAGATGACACCAGCAAAATATGATGCGACAACCATTAAAGTAAAAGCGGGCGATTTTGAGTTGGTGGCTAAAGGTCGCGTACTGAAATTTGACGGCTGGACGAGGGTACAACCTCAAAAGAGTAAAAAAGGCGACGAAGACAAATTATTACCCGACGTGAAACAAGGCGATAATCTGGCGTTGCAAGCGCTGGATCCGAAGCAACATTTCACTAAGCCTGTGGCGCGTTTTAATGAAGCATCGCTGGTTAAAGAACTGGAAAAGCGCGGCATTGGTCGTCCATCTACCTATGCCAGCATTATTTCCACTATTCAGGATCGCGGTTACGTTCGACTTGAAAATAAACGTTTTTATGCTGAAAAAATGGGCGAAATCGTCACTGACCGTTTGATGGAAAACTTCGATGGTCTGATGAACTATGACTTTACCGCCAACATGGAGCAGCGGCTTGATGAAATAGCCGAAGGGCATGATAACTGGAAAAACGTTCTCGACAAATTTTACAGCGATTTTTATAGCAAGCTGTTACAGGCCGAACAAGATCCCGACAAGGGCGGAATGCGACCTAATCAGGCGCTGCCAGTAGATATTGAGTGTAGTAAATGTGGTCGGCCGATGAACGTTCGCACTGCCAGTACGGGCGTGTTTTTAGGCTGTTCAGGCTATAATCTGCCGCCCAAAGAGCGTTGTACCAACACCATGAACCTCACGCCGGGTGACGAAGTGGTTGCGGTGGACAATGACGATGAACAGGAAACAGAAGATTTACGCGCTAAACGCCGCTGTGGCGAATGCGGCACGGCAATGGACAGTTATCTGGTTGATGAAACGCGTAAGTTACATGTGTGCGGTAATTCACCGGCGTGTCCGGGTACCTATGTCGAGCAAGGCACATTTAAAATCAAAGGGTATGACGGCCCACTGATTGAGTGTGACAAGTGCGGCAGCGATATGGAACTTAAAAACGGCCGTTTTGGTAAGTATTTTGATTGTACCAACAGCGAATGTAAAAATACCCGCAAATTGCTGCGCAGCGGTGAGCCGGCTCCTCCGAAGGAAGATCCGGTGGATTTACCAGAATTACCCTGTGAAAAAAGCGATGCGCATTTTATGCTTCGTGATGGCGCTTCCGGTATTTTCCTGGCCGCGCATAATTTCCCGAAATCCCGGGAAACCCGTGCTCCTAAAGTTGAGGAGCTGGCTCGATTCAGAGAGAGAATTTCGCCCAAGTTTTACTACCTGGCTGATGCACCGCCCAAAGATCCAAAGGGGAATTCGTCGATTGTCCGGTTTAGTCGTAAGACAAAGCAGCAGTATGTAATGTCTGAAGATGAAAAAGGGAAAGCAACCGGCTGGTCAGCCTGGTATCAGGATGGCAAGTGGCAGGAAAAAGACACCAAAAAGAAATAAGCGGGTAAACAGTTAATGGCATCTTTACAAGATCAGTTGCTCAAAGCGGGATTGGCCGATAAATCTAAGGCCAAGCAAGCCAGAGCCGACAAACGCAAAAAGCAAAAGTTAAAAAATAAGGGCGCAGTAGTTTCTGAGGACGAGAATAAACTGGCAGCTCAGCAAACCGCTGAAGCTAAGAAACAACGCGATCGTGAGCTAAACCAGCAGCGTCAGGCTGAGTTAGAGAAAAAAGCGGTCGTCGCGCAAATTAAGCAGTTGATCACCGTAAATCAGCAGCCCAAGGGTAAAGGCGATACGCTACTCAACTTTACTGATAACAATGTGGTTAAACGCATGTATGTCAGTGAAGCGGTGCATAAGCTGGTGGTTGATGCCCGTTTAGCGGTGGTTAAACTGGATGATGACTATGCGCTTATTCCAACCCCGGTTGCAGATAAGATCGCCGAACGAGATGAGAGTGTGGTGATATATCGCGCCGATTTACGTGAAGAGAACAAACAAAAATCAGCAGAGGATGATTGGTACGCCGATTACGAAATCCCGGATGATTTAACCTGGTAACGCTTAGCTTTATAAAATAATCCGCCCTGCATTAAAACAGGGCGGATTTTTGTTTTTCAGGGCTTACCAAATTCAATACTGGACATGTTTAATAGTGCCTGTTCGGACGTCTACCGGAAACTGTGTAATGAAAGGTATCAGCCAGTAAAAGCCATCAATGCATACTAAGTCTTTGACAATCCAGTGTTTGATAAAACTGCTCTTTGATTGTTGTATCGTGTACAGAGAACGCCTTTGTTGTGGGACTTTCGGTATTCAAACACACCTTAACGACATTGATGGGAGAATCGTTGGTCAGGTAAAAGCGGGCCGATGATGCCACTTCGTGCCAGTTGTAACATACACCGGCCGCCTGCAGGTCAGGTATCTTGTGCAGGGTATTAGACGAACAGCAGTAGCCAGGCATTGCTATCCGGGGGGCTGTTATATTCGCAGCAGTGCGTTTTTGGTTTGTGCTTTCAGTACGGCATTAACTTTAAAATGGGTAGGATTCCAGCCTGCCAGAAAGCGATGAAAGTCGGCACAGGCAACGCTATACAGATCCCGCCATTGCTGGCATATTTGGTTTATTTGGTCACTGTTGAAACGTTCCGTTAAATTTGCCCTCAGTTGGCTAAAATAATAGTGCAGACAATCTTCAGTGCTTGCAGCTTGCGCCTGTTCCGATAATGCACTGCCTAAGAAATAACACACATCCTGAACGCCAATGCCCCCACCTACGTATTGGAAATCTACTGCGGCAACGTCGTTACCACTTTGGCTAAAGCAAAAATTAGCGACCTTTGCGTCGCCATGAATCAGCGTCCGCCAGGGGCACGCTTGCAAAAGCGTATCCAGCTGACCGGCGTGGTGCTTCAGGTGACTGTCCGGCATTTTATGCCACTCGTCCTGGCGTGTGGATAAATGCCAGTAGTTGCCTTGTGGCCAGAGTCCTGCGGGGGCAATATTAATAAAACCGGCATGGAATGCAGCTAGCCAGGCGAGCACCGGCTGGCATTGGCTGACGTTTAACATCGTATGCCTGGCGCTATACCCCCTCGCATTCAAATCATCCAGAATTAGCACCCGGTCGTTACCCTGATGATCGGCAATGATCAAATCGGCAACTGTGGCTTTGTTATTAGTGCTGCTGTAACGTTGATAAAATGCCTGTTCAATTGCATAAGAGCGTAGTTTGCGTAGCTGACTCGTTTGTGTGCTCCAGCCACGCGGATGATTGAATTTTTTCGGGACACTGATGAGTTTTATAATGACAGTGGATTGCCTGGCCGGCGAATAGCAGCGTAGCAGTTGACCAAAGTCACTCCATAAAGACTGTACCAGCTCAAACCGGCATAAATGTTTGTCTTTGAGGAGGGATGCTAACCACTTAAGTCTGTGTGGCGCGGGCGTATTCACTGGAGATGGTAAGAAATAAAATTGCGGCCAACTCTAGCTGGCCGCAATAAGTTAGTACTATACCGACTCAGGGCGAGTGGTAGGTGATGATGCGCTAGCTGATGCGTTTCTTATGGTTGCCATTCGGCCAGAAGAAATCAACGCAGGGCGCAAATCATTTGCACGGGCAACTAATGACACTTCTACTGATGAAGTTTCAACAGTCTGAGGATTAGTCATCGGGTGCGATGCGTTAAACTTACCCAGACTGCTGGCCATTTGCGGTTCTGCCTGAACAGCCACTGTTGCCGGTTTGGCTACGGGGGCTGTGGCAGCAGAGGTTGCGTTGGTAACCGCTTTGTCTGCTTCGGTGTCATTGTTTTGTGCAACGGTTTCAACCTGAGCTTCTTCAGCTTTCACCTCAGTCTCTTCAGTTTTAACCTGCGCTTCCCCGGCTTTAACTTCAACCTTAGCCTCGTCGGTAGCTGCGGTGCCAGCGTCATTCTCGAGGTTGATTTCAACCTGTTTGGGTTCAGCTTTGGCAGCGTCAGCAGAATCACCAGTTTGGGCGTCAGTGACAACTTGCTCAGTCACTGTATCGTCGTTTACCGGTGCTGCATTGTCTGGCGTGTCGAATTGCAATTCGTCTTGTTGCGCAGCCTGTTCGTTTGTTGCGTCATTGTCGCTCTTTTCTTTTTTGCGACGTTGACCCGCAGCACGTGCATGACGTGGTGAACGGCGGCTACGACTGCGAGAACCTTTATCTTCCTGTGACTTGTTATCGTCCTGTTCAGAATTGGTCTCAGCCTGCGCTGTGGTTGACTCACTCGCGTCAGCAGGTTCCGTCGCCGGTGCGGTGCCTTCCTGAGATGTTTCTTCAGTAATATATTGCTTTGGTTTATCAGCAAACTTCTGCGTAACTGGCTTCGCCTCTGTGGCTTTGACCTCTGTGGATGCTGTTGTATCTGTAGCAACGTCTTCTGGCTGCGCGGCCACGGCAGGTTCTGCATTGGCTTTCGCTTTTGCGGCTTTTTCTTTCACCGCTTCAGTTTGCACAGGGTGCTTATCAGTACCGCCTTCAGCGCGCACACTGGTGGTTAGATTACGGCGTTGACGACGCTCTCTTACCGGCTTTTTCTTAGGTGCTGGCGCTTCAGTACTCTTATCCGGCTGCTGAACGTTCTCTGCTACCTCATCAGTTTGCTTTTCAGTTTTGTCTGTCTGCGGCTTATTACGCGAACGATTGCGGCCACGACTCTGTTTAGGTCGGTCCTGGCGCTTGTTATTGGTGTTGCCGTCAGTGACTTTACTGTCATCCTGATCGGTGGTTTTGTCGTCGGTTTCATTGCGACGCTTGTTATTAGCGCGCGGATTACGACGCTTGTCGTTATTGCGATGATTACGACGGCGGTTGTTCTGGCCGTTGTTAGCGCGCGGCTTAGGCTTAGGTTTCGCTTCAGACTCTTCCTCTTCGCCGCCAAGGATCTTTGAAATCCATTTGCCAAGCGCAGTAAACAGCGTAGGTGATTTCTTCTCAACCGTTTTTTCTGGTGCTTTAGGCGGTGCAACAGGCGCTTGAGTGGGGGCAATTAGCCCTTGCAATGCAGGCTCTTCGCGCTTCACTGGTGTTGGTACACCTGATGATGCTTCGACTGTCTCAACATCGGCCAGAGCAATTTTATAACTGGCGTCTGAAACCATATCATCAGTACGATGACGAACGATTTGGTAGTGAGGCGTTTCCAGATTTGGATTTGGAATAATCAGCAAATCAACATTGTGGCGCTGTTCTACTTTCTGAACTGACTTGCGTTTTTCATTCAGCAGATAGGTCGCTACAGGTACGGGTAACTGTGCTTCAATTTGCCCGGTGTTATCTTTAATACCTTCTTCTTCAAGAATACGCAGAATTGACAATGCCAGTGACTCGGTGCCGCGCACTGTGCCATGTCCGGAACAACGCGGGCAGACATTATGCGCTGATTCACCCAGTGAAGGGCGTAAACGCTGGCGTGACATTTCAAGCAGGCCAAAGCGTGAAATTCTGCCTAGCTGCACTCGCGCACGATCCGGGCGTACCGCATCCTTCATGCGGTTTTCAACTTCTCGCTGGTGACGCACAGGTGTCATATCGATAAAGTCGATAACCACCAATCCGCCTAAGTCACGTAAACGTAACTGACGGGCAATTTCGTCGGCGGCTTCAAGGTTAGTGTTGAGAGCTGTTTCTTCAATATCACCGCCTTTGGTGGCGCGTGAAGAGTTTATATCGATAGAGGTGAGTGCTTCTGTTGGGTCAATAACGATCGAGCCGCCTGAAGGCAGTCGCACTTCGCGTTCAAACGCTGACTCTATCTGACTTTCAATTTGATAATGGCTAAATAAAGGCACGTCGCCTTTGTATTGTTTTACGCGGCTGGCAAAGTCAGGACGTACCAGTTGTACGTGCTGTAATGCCTGCTCAAATATCTTTTGGTTATCGATCAGGATCTCGCCAACGTCGCGGCGTAAATAATCACGAATTGCGCGAACAATAACATTACTTTCCTGATGGATAAGGAAGGGCGCAGAGCGTTCTTCAGCAACTTTCGAGATGGCTTCCCAATGGGTCAGCAGAACGCGTAAGTCCCAATCAAGCTCTTCGTAAGATTTACCAACGCCAGCAGTTCTGACGATCAGTCCCATGCCATCTGGCAGTTCAAGCTTTGATAACGCTGCTTTTAAGTCGGTGCGCTCATCACCTTCAATACGACGGGAAATACCGCCTGCACGAGGGTTGTTTGGCATCAGTACCAGATAGCTGCCAGCCAGAGATAAAAAAGTGGTTAGTGCGGCGCCTTTTTGGCCTCGCTCTTCTTTATCGATCTGGACAATAACTTCCTGACCTTCTTTGATGACGTCCTTGATATTAGGACGGCCTTCAAGCTTGTAATTTTTGGGGAAATAAGTGCGGGCTATTTCTTTTAAAGGAAGGAAGCCGTGCCGATCGGCACCGTAGTCTACGAAAGCTGCTTCTAAGCTGGGCTCTACGCGGGTTATTTTACCTTTATAGATATTGGCCTTTTTTTGTTCGTGTCCAGGACTCTCAATATCTAAATCATACAAACGTTGCCCGTCTACCAGGGCAACCCGCAACTCTTCTTGTTGAGTTGCATTGATTAGCATTCTTTTCATTGTATCTAACTCTGTAATTTTGCTTACAGCCGTCCAGATACACAATTAAAGTGACTGTGCAAAACCTCACCGCGCAACCTCACGTTGGGCAGGGATTCTGTTGTAAAGTCGTATTACCCTTGATTTTATTCGCTTTTTACAACTCTGAAAAAAGCGTATTCTGTCTTTAGCGGGTGTCGGGAACGACGGCCCTGTTACTTTATTTTGTTAGCCCCCGACCTTTACTTCGTTGGTCAGTGAACTGTGTCAATTCAATTCTGTATAACTAAACGGCAAATTATTTATGCCTGTGTCGCAAGTTTGAACAGTGCGCTCTATCATTATAGCACTGTGATTAACCTGACCACTGAAATGATAACTCCAAAATGGGAGTCAGCGGTTCAAATGCAGACTCTGCGACCGGTTGTTCAACTTTTAAGTTTATTTATTTTAACAACGCGTCTGACACTCCTCCTTGAGGCGTGTCCCGGTTAAAACATCTGGATTATCGCATTAAAGGTAATATGTAGGCAAGCAATACCCCAAATAACCTTCGTTTAATATTGCCTGTCGGTCTGATTGGACGATGAAAAGCGTTAGGGTTACGCTACCGAATACGGTAGAATCATTGCCCATGAAAAGAACAAATCTATCTGAAGTGTCTAGTAATCAGTCATCCACGTCAGCACCGGTTAAAGTGCAGTTCGTTGAAGCGGAGCCGGATCATGCCGGTCAGCGCATCGATAATTTTTTGCGTACGTTTTTAAAAGGCGTCCCCAAAAGTATGATTTATCGTATTTTGCGAAAGGGTGAAGTGCGGGTAAATAAAAAGCGGGTTAAGCCTGAATATAAGCTCGAAGGCGGTGACGTTATTCGTATTCCGCCGGTCAGAGTCAGTGATGCACCAGAAACTCCGTCGCCTAAACTGGCTAAAATTGCCAGCCTTGAACAACACATACTGTTTGAAGACAGTCACCTTATTGTGTTTAACAAACCCTCGGGTATCGCTGTACACGGTGGTAGCGGTTTAAGTTTCGGCTTAATTGAAGGCCTGCGTGCATTGCGACCTGATGCCAAGTTCATGGAACTGGTGCATCGTCTGGACAGAGATACCTCCGGCTGTATTTTGGTTGCCAAAAAGCGCTCTGCGCTTCGCCATATGCATGAACAATTACGTAACGGGCAAATGGATAAGCGCTATCAGGCACTGGTAGCTGGTCAGTGGCCGTCTACGCGGTTTAAGGTAAAAGCGCCGCTACAGAAGAATATTTTGCAATCCGGTGAGCGTCTGGTGAGTGTAAACGAGCAGGGGAAACCTTCGGAAACCCGCTATCGGATATTGCAGCAATTTGATGATGCCACCTTAGTCGAAGCATCACCTATTACCGGTCGTACTCATCAGATCAGGGTGCATTGCCTGCATGCAGGTCATCCCATTGCCTGTGATGATAAGTATGGTGACAGCGACTTTGATAGACTCATGAAAAAACGAGGACTCAACCGGTTATTTTTGCACGCGGCAAGTTTGCGTTTGATGCATCCAAAGACAGAAGAACAGGTTACGTTTACCGCACCATTAGATGAACAACTCACACAAACACTAGCAGCATTAACTGAATAATAAGAAATCCAAAAGAAGTCTGATCAAAATACCTATGAAAAAACGTTACGAATTGCTCATTTTTGACTGGGACGGCACGGTTATGGACTCTGCCGCTAAAATTATTAGTTGCATGCAGCAAGCTGCACGACATTGTGACGTCGCGGTGCCAAGCCCTGAGGCAGTGAGTCATATTATCGGTATTAGCCTTAAACCAGCGATCATGCAATTGTTCAATACTCAGGATGATGCGTTAGCAGAACGCTTGGTTCTTGCTTATAAAGAGGTTTATCTGGGCGCCGACACCACGCCTTGTCCATTATTTGCAGGCGCTGACTCTATGCTGAGCGAGCTGGTTAATGCAGGAAATATTTTAGCCGTTGCAACCGGTAAGGCACGGCGTGGGCTTAACCGAGCCTGGCAGCAAACCAATACCGGTCACTATTTTACTACTTCACGCTGCGCTGATGAAGCAGAGTCAAAACCATCACCCGATATGCTGTTACAGTTATTAGCAGAACGGCATTTAATCCCTGAGCAGGCATTGATGATTGGTGATACAACTTACGATATGCAAATGGCTCAGGCGATTGGTATGGACAGGGTAGGCGTGAGCTATGGTGTGCATGCACCCGTTAACCTTGCCAGACATGAACCCAAAGCCATTGTGCATTCGATTGCTGAATTACATCAGCTTTTATTGGCTGAGGATAATATCAAGTAAGTCAATCTGCCATTTTGCAAGCATATCGCGCAGTAACATAACCGGCATACCAATCAGGGTATTCGGATCCCTGGATTCGATGCGGTCGAACAACAGTATGCCGGTGCCTTCGGCTTTAAAACTTCCGGCGCAGTCATAGGGTTGCTCTTTGCGTAAGTAGCGCTCGATGGTGTCATCGGTCAGCGTTTTAAAAGTAACTAACACGTCTTCAGCAGCGGTTTGTTGACGATTATCAATACCGTCAACCAGACTTAGTGCTGTAATAAAGCGTACTGTGTTGCCAGAACACATCCGGAGTTGCGAAGTAGCGCGCTCAAGCGTACCGGGTTTACCGAGTATGTGCTCATGCCCTTGTTGATCGGTGACTGTGGCTACCTGATCACTGCCAATGACGATTGCGTCGGGGGAGTTGCTGGCGACGGTGCGTGCCTTTTCCAGTGATAAACGGCAAGCAAGAGAGTGGGGTAATTCCCCCGGTTGCGCCGCTTCGTCGATTGCCGGGCTGATACCCGGTACATCAAAACCAATATTCTTAAGCTGGGCGCGCCGGTAAGAAGACGAAGACGCTAAAATTATTTTCGGTGGTTTCATCATTTTTATTTTCAATAGCTTATACAGAAGTTATGGTGTTTTAGCATAACGCCTCAGGAGAATATGCATACCTGCAAACTGCTACCACAGCCTGTGTATGACATGCCCGGTAAAAAAAAGCGGCATATAATGAAGTAGCAGCGCGTAAAGCAAGGCTGGCAGGCGCCGTAATTGAGCAAGGCTGGCACAGAGTGCAGCAGATCGCAATTGAATGGTAAAAAAACCATTAAATCTTTGACAGTAAAGGGTTGACGCTATATTATGCGCGCCCTATGCAGAAAGTGAAATTACCGCACCAGGTTGAACCTGTCAAAAGCGCTTTGAAACGCTCGAGTTATGAGGGTGTTCTGGCCGTTAGTGACATGGAACGACTCACAGGCTCAGTCGTTAGCAGTAGCGAATGGGTAAACGTGAAAGTTCAGTTCGAAAAAGACGCGCAGGGTCTTACTGTCTTTCATGGTTCTCTGGAGGTTGAGGTATCACTTATCTGTCAGCGGTGTAATGAGGCATTTGATTGTCCGCTTTATGTTGAGTTTTGTTATAGTCCTGTGCAGGGACTTGAAGAAACAGATACTGAGGCATTACCCGAAGCTTACGAACCGGTAGAGGTCGGCGACCATGGAGAAGTCAATCTTCTTCAATTATTTGAAGACGAGCTGATTTTAGCGTTACCTATTGTACCCTTTCATGCAGAGGAAGCGTGTGCAGTAACCAGCGATGATATGCAGTTTGGCGAGATTGAACCGGAACAAGAGCAAACAAACCCTTTCGCGGTTTTGAAAGAACTTAAGCGAGACCAGGAGTAAGTTATGGCAGTACAACAAAATCGTAAAACGCGTAGCAAGCGCGGTATGCGTCGTTCACACGATGCGTTGACAGGCGCGACTTTGTCTGTCGATTCAACATCGGGTGAGACGCACCGTCGTCATCACGTGACCGTTGATGGTTTCTACAAAGGCAAAAAGGTCATTGGTAACTAAGTTACTGGTGCCGACATTTTGTCTAAACTAACCATCGCGTTAGATATCATGGGGGGCGATCATGGTCCCCCTGTTATCCTTCCTGCTGTCCGAAAAGCTATCCAATCTCTTACCGACACGCATTTTGCGCTGTGCGGCGACGAGTCTGTTATACAACCAGCCCTCGATAAATTAACTGCTGAAGAGCGAAACCGTGTAACGGTAGTTCATTGTGAGCAAGTGGTTGAGATGGGCGAGGCACCAACGTCAGCGTTACGTAATAAAAAACAATCATCCATGCGTCGCGCCCTTGAACTTGTGCAATCTGGTGAGGCTGATGCCTGTGTCAGTGCGGGCAATACCGGCGCTTTGTTGACTATGGCTTTCTATTTATTAAAGACCTTGCCAGGCATAGACAGGCCCGCATTAGTATCAGACATGCCTACGGCCACTCACCATCGGGTGTTTTTGCTTGATTTAGGCGCTAATGTAAATTGTACGTCTGAGACATTGTTTCAATATGGTGTTATGGGTTCGGTGCTGGCCGAACAAATTAGCGGGATTACAAATCCGCGGGTGGCCTTACTCAATGTGGGTGAAGAAGATATAAAAGGCAATGCCCAGGTGAAGTACGCTGACCAGCTGTTTCGCAATGCCTCGGGCCTCAATTATATTGGTTATGTTGAGGGTGATGACATTTTCACCGATTATGCCGATGTGGTAGTCACCGATGGGTTTACCGGTAATATTGCATTGAAATCCTGTGAAGGTTTGGCCAAATTAGTCATCCATGAAGTAAAGCGACTGACACAGGCCAGCTTTTTTAGCAGGATGATGGCCAGAATTGCCTTACCACTATTAAAAAACGTTTATAATCATGTGAACCCCGACCAGTACAATGGAGCCAGTCTGTTAGGATTGCGCGGCATTGTGATTAAGAGTCACGGCAATGCCTCAGCCGACGCGTTTTATTACGCAATATTGCAATCCAAGCAAGAAGCTGAGATGAAAGTGCCTGAAAAAATAAAAAGTAAAATAGAAACCGTTTTATTGGAGCAACTTTGAGCATTTACTCTCGTATAATTGGTACTGGTAGCTATTATCCTAGCGACATACGTACTAATGCCGATTTAGAAGTGATGGTAGACACCAGTGATGAATGGATCACTGACCGCACTGGCATAAAAGAACGCAGAATTATAGGCCCTGATGAGACTGCCGCCACCATGGGGGCAGCCGCCAGCAAACAAGCCCTGGAAGCAGCCGGTATCGACGCTAAATCATTAGATATGATTGTGTGTGCGACTACTTCCGGACGTTACGCTTTACCCAGTACCGCCTGCGAAATTCAACGTATTCTCGATGTAGATGGCATTCCGGCTTTTGATGTGGCTGCTGCCTGTGCCGGTTATTGTTATGCACTGAGTGTGGCTGACCAGTATATCAAAAGTGGTATGGTCAAACGTATCCTGGTAGTGGGTACTGATTGCCTGAGTCGATTAGTTGACCCGGCAGATCGTTCAATGGTGATTTTATTCGGTGATGGCGCCGGTGCCACCATTATCGAAGCCAGTGATGAACCGGGCATATTATCGACCCACATTAACGCTGCAGGTTCCTACGGTGATTTATTGAGTGTTGGTAACCCGACACGCGGTGATGAACAGTCGGTTCACGAAAACTGGGGCACTATGAAAGGCAATGAAGTCTTTAAAGTCGCTGTTACTAAACTGTCTGAGGTGGTTGAAGAAACTCTGGCAGCCAATAATATGGCGAAGAGTGATTTAGATTGGTTGGTGCCACACCAGGCTAATTTCAGAATTATTAAGGCAACGGCCAAAAAGCTCGACATGTCGCTCGATCAGGTTGTGCTGACGCTGGAAAAGTATGGAAATACCTCAGCGGCGACAGTACCGACAGCTCTGGATACCGCGATTCGGGATGGTCGAATAAAGCGCGGTCAGCATTTACTGCTGGAAGCCTTTGGTGGCGGTTTTGCGTGGGCTTCCGCGCTGGTAAGATATTAACAGCATATTTCGTTGTCATTCGACAACCAGTAAAATAGAACAACAATAAGGATGCTTTATGACTCGTATCGCCTGTGTTTTTCCCGGACAGGGATCTCAAGCGGTTGGCATGTTAAAAGAGCTGGCCGACGCTCACCCATCGGTACTCGAAACCTTCGCAGAGGCCTCTGAAGCGCTGGGTTATGACTTATGGGAAGTGGTTCAAAGTGATCCACACAATACCTTAAACGAAACGCATGTCACACAGCCCGCATTACTAACCGCCAGCGTAGCAATTTATCGTTTACTTGCGCAGCAAGGCATTGCACCTGAATATTTAGCGGGTCACAGTCTAGGCGAATATTCTGCATTGGTGTGTGCCGGTGTACTTGATTTCGCGGACGCTGTGAAGTTAGTTGAAGCGCGTGGCGAATACATGCAAAAAGCAGTACCAGCAGGGGCTGGCGCAATGTACGCCATTATCGGTTTAGATGACGACAGCATTGCTGAAATATGCCAGCAAACCGCGGTCGCCACCGGCGATGTTGTGGCACCGGTCAATTATAATTCACCGGGACAAGTTGTAATAGCGGGCGAAAAAAGCGCCGCTGAACAAGCCGCCAATGCATGTAAAGAAGCTGGCGCAAAACGTGCGCTGCCATTAGCGGTAAGTGTACCTTCACATTGTGAATTGATGCGACCTGCTGCTGATCATCTCGAGGATAAACTCAATACCATAGATGTGAAATCTCCCCAAATTAAAGTGATCAATAACGTTGATGTGGCGGTAGAAGACCAGCCGGACACCATTCGAAATGCACTGGTTCGTCAACTCTATTGTCCGGTTCAGTGGACCAAAACTATCGAGTTCCTTGCAGCGCAAGGTATTGATTCAATTATAGAAGTAGGCCCAGGCAAGGTATTAACCGGGCTGGGCAAGCGGATTGTTAAATCTGTCAATTACACGGCCGTGAATACACCGGAGTCACTGGCGGCCTGGCAGGCTGAATAACAGGATATGTACATGAGCGACTTACAGGGTAAAATAGCGTTAGTAACCGGTGCAAGCCGGGGAATAGGTAAAGCAGTTGCTACACAGTTAGCCGAGCAGGGTGCCATTGTTATTGGTACTGCAACCAGCGATAGCGGTGCAGATGCGATCAGCGACTACTTAGCTGCCAGTGGTGGCAAGGGTATGAAACTGAATGTTACCGAAGACGGTGCGGTGGAAAATCTGGTTAAAGCCATCACAGAAGAATTTGGCGCGATCGAAATATTGATCAATAATGCCGGTATCACACGTGATAATCTGCTAATGAGAATGAAAGACGAGGAATGGCAGTCAATTATTGACACCAACCTGACGGCGATTTTTTCATTGTCAAAAGCGGTATTGCGTGGAATGATGAAAAAACGTTTCGGGCGTATTGTCAGCATTGGTTCTGTAGTAGGATGTGCTGGTAACGCTGGACAAGCCAATTACGCAGCTGCGAAAGCGGGTGTCATTGGCTTTTCTAAATCCTTGGCCCGTGAAGTTGCTTCTCGTGGGATTACCGTGAATGTGGTAGCGCCGGGCTTTATTGATACTGATATGACCAAAGCGTTAAGTGACGAACAACGCGAAGCCATTTTCAAAGATATTCCGGCGAATCGTTTGGGTCAGCCAGAAGAAGTTGCTGCAACGGTAGCGTTCTTAGTGAGCGGCGGTGCAGCATATATTTCTGGCGAAACCATTCATGTGAATGGTGGAATGTATATGGGTTAACTCTGATTTGTGTGTTTTTAGCAAAATTGCATTGACACACAGACAGAGAAAGCCTTGAATGTTAAAATCTTGTTGATTAAACTTAGTTCGCAGCTGGTTTGACCAGAATGGAAGTTTTGTCTGGTCACTTGCAAGCGAGAATTTTGCAAAATAAACTAGCGGCATTTTTTGTATCTAGTGACGTTAAGGGAAACCTAGAATTATGAGTAACATTGAAGAGCGCGTAAAAAAAATCATCGTTGAGCAGCTTGGTGTTAAAGAAGAAGAAGTAAAATCCGAAGCATCGTTTGTTGATGATCTGGGCGCTGATTCACTTGACACTGTTGAGTTGGTAATGGCGTTGGAAGAAGAGTTTGATACTGAAATTCCAGACGAAGAAGCAGAGAAAATCACGACTGTTCAGTCTGCGGTTGACTACATCAACGCTAACAAAGACGCGTAAGCTTCTTTATTAAACACTTAAAAACGGCTCTGTTACAGGGCCGTTTTTGTATTCATTTCTTATAAGTGTAATACGAGGATTTTCTGTGACTAAACGTCGCGTAGTGGTTACTGGTTTGGGGATGCTGTCTCCCCTTGGCTTGTCTTACGACAAAACCTGGCGCCGGATTCTGGCTGGCGAAAGCGGGATTGGCGAAATTACCCATTTCGATTGCAGTAACTATTCAACTCGGTTTGCCGGCCAAATCAACGATTTTGACCCGCAAGAATATATCGATAAAAAAGAAACCAAAAAAATGGACCGGTTTATTCAACTGGGTATTGCAGCCGGCGTCCAGGCGCTGCGAGATTCTGGTTTCGTTGTGAATGCCGACAACGCTGCCCGTGTTGGTGTAGCAATCGGCTCAGGTATTGGTGGACTCGAGCAAATAGAAGAAAACCACACTAAATTAATGAACAGTGGACCTCGCCGGGTTTCGCCGTTTTTTGTGCCATCGACGATTACCAATATGATTTCTGGTTTTCTATCGATAATGGAAGGTTTAAAAGGTCCTAACCTGAACATCGTGACCGCTTGCACAACCGGCGTTCACAATATCGGTGTTGCTGCCCGAACAATTGCTTACGGCGACGCTGACGCCATGGTGGCCGGCGGCGCAGAAGCGTCTATTACACCGTTGGGCATGGCAGGCTTTGCGTCGGCCCGGGCCTTGTCATCCAGGAACGATGCGCCACAACAGGCGAGCCGTCCATGGGATAAGGACCGTGATGGCTTTGTCATGGGCGAAGGTGCAGGCGTGGTAATGCTGGAAGAATACGAATCAGCAAAAGCGCGCGGTGCGACTATTTATGCCGAGCTGGTCGGCTTTGGCATGAGCGGAGATGCGTACCACATGACGTCACCACCTGAAACTGGTGAGGGGGCAGCAGCCTCAATGGTGAATGCTATTAACGATGCTAAGTTAGATCCTGCTTTAATTGGCTATATTAATGCACATGGCACCTCTACGCCTGCGGGTGATACGGCCGAAGTTGCAGCGGTGAAAAGTGTATTTGGTGAACATGCCTATAAGGTTAAGGTAAGTTCTACTAAGTCGATGATTGGTCATTTACTGGGTGCGGCTGGTTCGGTTGAAGCTATATTCACTATACTGGCGCTGCGCGACAAGATGGCACCTCCGACGATTAACCTGGATAATCCGGGAGAAGGATGTGACCTGGATTTTGTTGCCCACAAAGCGAAAGCTTTCGATGAAGAATACGCACTTTGTAATTCTTTTGGTTTTGGTGGCACTAATGGTAGTTTGATTTTTAAACGACCAGAGTAATCCGGTTTAAAGCAATTAAAAGGAACCTCAGGGTTCCTTTTTTTGTTTTGACACTGCGCGACGAACGGTGAGCTTAATCTGCACTGCTGGTTTAGGTTAATTACTGATATAATTCATAAGTCAGGCCGAGTACTGGCAAATTTGTGGACAATCAATTGGCAATGTTACTGCCAACCTGAACAGAATAAGTGGTATGACTGACACTGACGGACTGGCTCCGCTGCAACAATTTACCCTAAACGATCGTCTGGCTAATTACGGTGATGGTGTGTTTAGCACCATGAGTGTGGTTGACGGTAAAATCGCATTATATGAGCGCCATCTCGCACGCTTGCAAAATGATGCCGAAGCGCTGGGATTAGTGGTACCCGCTCAGGCACTGCGTGAGCTTATTCAGGACACTTTAAGGCAGCAGGGCAACGCTGTTGCAACCTCAGTCTTGAAGTGTTTGATTGGCGCGGGTGTTGGCGGTCGAGGTTATGCGCGTGCCGACACCCCCCAGTTATCAGCAGCACTCAGCTGGCATGATATGCCGCCGTTTTACACCGCCTGGCAACAACAGGGCATAGCGCTTGGTACAGTTCCCGTGAATCTGGCACAGCAACCGTTATTGGCCGGGCTCAAGCATGCAAATCGTCTGGAACAGGTTTTAATAAAACGCGCGCTGGCACAAACCGCTTTTGATGACTGCGTAGTGACTGATACTGACGGGCAAGTTATTGAAGCCAGCGCTGCTAATATCTTTTGGTTTTATAAAGGCCAGTGGCATACGCCAGCATTAGATAACGCTGGTGTTAATGGTGTGATGCGTCAGTTTATACTTGCACAGGTGCCAGCGGTTGACGTCGGTCACTACTCATTGAATGCATTGTTACAGGCAGACGCGGTGTTTGTGTGTAATGCGCTCATGCAGATAGTACCGGTAAAACAGTTTTCGGTAGCGAGTAAGACCGTGGAGTATAGTGTAAAGCCAGGTGTTCAATTACGCCAACATCTGGCCAGTGCTTATGAGAGGGAATACAGTGTTACGTAAACTTCTTATTATTACTGTTATCGTTGGTGCATTGGCAATAGCGGCATTGAGCTGGATTCATCAGCAACTTAACCAGCCTTTGAATATACAGCAGCGACAGTTATTTACCTTAGCGCAGGGCAAGGGCGCGATCGCCACGCTTTATCAGTTTGATCAAAACAACTGGCTGCCAATGCCAGTAGAGTTGGCGCGCTTGTGGCTCAAAGTCAGTTACAGTGGCAATCCGGTTAAAGCCGGTACCTATTATCTTGACCCTCCGCTGACGCTCGCCGATGCCTTGCATACTCTATCGACCGGCGATGAAGCGCAATTTGATATCAGCCTGATTGAGGGGCAAACCCTTAAACAGTGGTTAGCTGTGATATCGGCGCACCCGCGAATTGACAATGATCTGGATAAAAACTTTGCGTCCTTAATCAATGAGTTGCTCACTCAATGGCAGGTGTACAGCGCACAGCCACTGCGCAGCACAGAAGGCTTATTTTTAGCAGATACGTATCATTTTACGGCCAATACTGAGGCTACGGCCATTTTGCGACGAGCGTCAGGGGCAATGCAGGCGTTTGTGCTGGATGGCTGGCAAAACCGCCCCCCCGGCTTACCTTACGACAAACCTGTCGACGTACTGACTATGGCCTCTATTATAGAAAAAGAAACGGCACTCCCTGAGGAACGACAGCGGATTGCGGGGGTGTTTGTTAACCGCCTCGAACAAAATATGCGATTACAGACAGATCCGACAGTCATTTATGGCATTGGTGAGAAATTTGATGGCAACCTGACTCGTGAGCATTTACGTCAACCGACCCCCTATAATACGTATGTCCATCGTGGTTTACCTCCGGGTCCTATCGCGATGGTAGGCCGCGCCGCTATCAATGCTGCATTAGCGCCAGCGGTGACCGATGAATTGTATTTTGTATCACGCGGCGATGGCAGCCATCAGTTTTCAGTAACATTGGCAGAGCACAATAAAGCGGTACGTCAGTATCAGTTAAATCAATAAGGTAGGCGAGTATAGATGTCAGGTAAATTTATTGTGGTGGAAGGTCTCGAGGGCGCTGGTAAAAGCTCCGTTATCGCTCTGGTAGAGTCAATAGTACGCCGCCAGGGCTACGAGACAACCACAACAAGAGAGCCAGGCGGCACGCCGATGGCAGAAGCCATCAGGCATTGTGTTAAGCAAACCTGGCAGGAAACAGTCGCCGAAGAAACCGAGCTACTGTTGATGTATGCCGCCAGAGCGCAGTTGTTAACTAATGTCATTAAACCGGCTCTGGCGGAGGGCAAATGGGTTATAGGCGATCGCCACGATTTGTCATCGCAAGCCTATCAGGGCGGCGGCCGGGGGATCAGCCAGACAACCTTGAATGCGCTGCGTGACATTACCTTAAAAGGCTTTGCACCTGATCTTACCTTGTATTTGGATGTTGAGCCGGCAGTAGGGCTTGAACGTGCACGTGGTCGCGGAGAACTCGACCGTATTGAACTGGCAGGGCTTGACTTTTTTATTCGTACACGTGAGCGCTACCAAGCGCTGGCGGCAGCCGATGAGTCGGTGGTAACCATTGACGCTATGCAAAATATGGACACGGTTCATCAGTCGGTAGTCGATACCCTGGAGCGCTATTTCTCATGTTAGTGTTACCCTGGTTGCAGACGCAATTTTCGCAGTTAGTTGCGCGCTTTAATCATCATTCGTTGCACCATGGTATTTTACTGAGTGGTCCTCAGGGGGTTGGCAAGCAGCAATTAGCCGAAGCCTTAATGCAGAGTATTTTGTGCTTACAACCGACCAGTGAGGGCGCATGTGAGACGTGCCAAAGTTGCAAGCTGGTTGCCGCAGGGAATCACCCTGACCGCTATGTGCTCGAAAGTGATAAGCAATTGGGTGTTGATGCGATCCGTAACAGTATTCAAAAACTGAATACAACGGCACAAATCGGTCGGCACAAAGTATTATTGATCCCCATTGCCGATAAAATGACCGAAGCGGCGGCCAATGCACTGCTTAAAACCCTTGAAGAGCCCACCGACAACACCTACTTACTGTTGATTACGCATCGCCTAACCGGGTTATTGCCGACAATTTTAAGCCGCTGTGAAAAACACGTTGTGGCGACACCTCCGCCAACTCAAAGCCTGCAATGGCTGGTAGAGCAGGGCGTTGACGATGTGGATGAAGCGCTGCTTAAAGCCTATGGGAATGCCCCGTTGCGCCTAATGGCTGCGCTTCGTGATGAAAAATCGATTACTTACCGGGAGTTTATTGATGGTTTACAGGCTATGCTGGCTAATAATCAGGACATCACGCAGGCTGCGACCAAATGGCAGGAGCAAGCAGAACAAGTGGTATACTGGTGCCAGCAGTATTTTCATGATCAATATTGCCAGTCACAGCGTAACGAAGATTTAACCCGTTATCAGCAATGTATAGAGCTTGCCGCCCGGGTCAGACACCCCGGTGTGAATAAAATGCTTTTGCTATGCCAGATTTTTTCGCAATTAAAACGAGCTTAAGGAGCCTTTTTTGTTTGTAGATTCTCATTGCCACCTCGATCGCCTTAAACAAAACAGTGAGGAACTTGCACAAACCCTGAACTTTGCCCGCCAGCGCGGCGTTGAGCATTTTTTATGTGTTTCGGTGTCTGTTAACGATTATCCTGACATGCTTAAAACAGTGGCAAATTTCAGTGACGTATCGGTGTCCTGTGGTGTACACCCGCTGCATCAGGAAGATGCCTGTGACTATGACACACTGCTCGCTGCGGCAAGTAGTGACAAAGTGGTTGCCATAGGCGAAACCGGGCTCGATTACTTCTATAGCGAAGACACCAGGGACGTGCAGGTGCAGTCCTTTATTGATCACATCAGGGTTGCCAGTGAAACCGGCAAACCCTTGATTATTCATACCCGGGATGCGCGCGAGGACACCATCGCACTGCTTAAGCAGTATAAATCGCCGGAAACTGCGGGCGTGTTGCATTGTTTCACCGAAGATCTGCCCATGGCACAAGCTGCTATGGAAATGGGGTTTTATATTTCTATTTCCGGCATTGTTACGTTTAAAACAGCAACTGAACTACAAGACGTCGCCAAAGCGATCCCCCTGGACAGATTACTGATTGAGACAGACTCTCCCTGGCTGGCACCCGTTCCGCACAGAGGTAAGCAAAATCAACCCGGATACGTGGTAGAAGTCGGCGAGTTCATTGCTAAACTGCGCGGTATTAGTGTAGAGGAACTGGCCCGGGCCACCACCGCAAACTTTTACCGCTTGTTCAGCGGTATAAAGCCAAATGGTTAAGCGTAATGCTGCATTGGCAAACGTTGCTGGAAAGTAGTCTTAAACAGACGCGTGATGAGCCTGAAAGTCGCTTTTTTCAGTTAGCGACGGTGAATGACAAGGGCATGGCACAAAATCGCACTGTGGTATGTCGTGATTTTTCAAGTGAAAACGATACTCTCAGGTTTATCAGCGATACGCGCAGCGCTAAGTTTGCCGAATTGCGTCACCAACCTAATGCTGCCATATGCTGGTATTTTGCTTTGACCCGTGAGCAGTATCGCCTGACCGTCGCGGCAGCCATCGATACTCCGCAAACAAATATCGCTTTGTGCGAGCACTACTGGCAAGGTTTATCGCGCTTGGGTCGGCAACAATTTTTATGGGGGCGGCCAGCATCGATTCGCCCTCAGCCACAGCAACCGTTGCAGACTGCTACCGATAGTGAAGTCGTGCCGGTGCACTTTTGTGTTGTTACCCTTAACGTGTTCGCCGTAGATTACCTCAATTTAAAAGGTAACCCTCAGCAGCGCCAAAGCTTTGAGAAGAAGCATTCACAGTGGCATAGTACAGACTTAATCCCCTGAATACCGGGAGTAGGGAATGTCTATTGAGTTTATATTGGGCAATATAACGCATGCCAGTACCGATGCGATCGTCAATGCTGCTAATGCCAGCTTACTGGGTGGTGGCGGTGTGGATGGTGCGATTCATCAGGCTGCGGGTCCTGAACTACTCGCCGCGTGCAAAGCATTACCTCAACAAAATGGTGTACGTTGCCCACCCGGGGAGGCGCGCATAACACCTGCGGGCCGTTTAGCCGCGCAATATGTTATTCATACCGTTGGGCCGGTTTATGTCAGTGATGCTCATCCAGCCCAAACGCTAAGCCATGCGTATCGACACAGTTGTGAATTGGCGCTTAAATATGATTGTAAGACGATAGCATTTCCGGCAATTTCGTGTGGTGTTTATGGTTATCCACCTCAGGAGGCGGCGAAAATTGCGCTGCAAAGCTGTCAGCCGTTTCTGACGCGTCTCTCCGTCAGGTTTTACTTATTTAGTCAGTCTCTTTATGACTGTTTCGTTGGTGAATGGCAAAGGTTACCGCAATCACAGCAGTAGAAAACCATTCTGCTTATACGCTGGCGCGGCCGATTACCACCATAAGAATACGTAAATTAAAAAGTGCATAATTGGGTTTTATCGTCACAATGTTACGTGTAACATTGGGCGTTAACTATTTATAAGCGGTTTATCATGACTCAACGCGTTTCTTTGCAGGATATTGCTGACCAACTCGGGATTACGAAAATGACGGTTTCGCGTTATTTTCGCTCACCTGAACGGGTTGCACCAGCCACTCGTGAAAAAATAGCGCAGGCAGTAAAGCGTTCGGGCTATATCCACAATAGAGCGCCTGCGTTAATGTCCAAAGCGTTGAGCCGGACCATCGGTGTGGTCATACCGTCGTTGTCTAATCAGGTATTTTCAGCTTTGGTAGATGGCATAGAAACCATTACTAATGCTGAAGGCTTTGATATTTTGCTTGCTCATTCTGGCTATGATCAGCAGGTAGAAGAACGCAAAATAGAAATGTTGATGTCTTACCAGGTTGATGGTCTCATTTTGAGTGAAACGGAGCATAGCGAGAGAACCCGAACCATATTGAGTCAGTCAGGTTTGCCGGTAGTTGAATGTATGGAGTTGCCTGAAACACCGATAGACATGGCTGTGGGGTTAAACCATAAAGCTGCTGCATTTGAAGCTGTAAACAAAATGATTAGCCGCGGCAAACGCAGTATTGTTTACTTAGCTGCACGGCTTGACCGGCGCACACTGTTACGTCAGCAGGGCTACGAGCAGGCTATGTGGCAAGCAGGGTATACGCCACAAACCATTGCCACGCCTTTTCAGTCAAGTTTTACCCAGGGCATGAACCTGCTTAAGCAGGCATTAGATACCTATGACTCAGTGGATGGTATTTTTTGTACTAACGATGATTTGGCTGTGGGGGCTATGCAACACTGCAAGAATCTTGGTATTCGCGTGCCAGAGGATTTAGCGATAGTCGGATACAACGGGCTGGATGTAGGTCAGACGATGCAGCCGACACTTAGCAGTATTATTACCCCTCGTCAGGCTATCGGTATTAAAAGCGCACATATGGTGATTGATGCGATCAACGGCAAAAAAGCCACAACCCCCATTATTGATTTGGGCTTTTCATTTAATAACGGACAGAGTTTATAGTGTTGGTCACAGCAAAGAGCATCAGACACTAGACCGCTTGTTCGCCCTGATCCAGACGTTTAATAACGGATCCCACTAACGCTTCTTTGCTCAATATGATATCTGCTGTAATAACGTCGGTTTCACGACTATCGGGAACCTCCAAAGCTGCGAACTGGCTTTTAAGCATGTCAGCTTTCATAAAGTGACCCTGACGTGCTTCAAGGCGCTGTTTAATTAACTCGAACGAACCTTGTAAAAATACAAAGTGAAGCACTTTGATATTGGCTCTGAAGATATCTCTGTAGCGTTTTTTTAACGCTGAGCAAACAATCACGATTGAACGCTGCTGGCTTAGTGCGGTTGCAGCACATTGATTTATGGCTTGTAGCCAGGGGAGTCGATCATTATCGTTAAGCGCTTGTCCCCGGGCCATTTTAGCGATGTTTTGCGGCGGGTGCAGGTCGTCGCCATCAACAAATTCAGCCGATAATTGCTCTGCAAGTAATGCTCCTATAGTACTTTTTCCGCAACCGCTGACGCCCATTACGACAATACATTGTGTTGGATGAGATGTTGCACATTTTGCCATGGTGACCACTTGCGTTATTGTTAAAAAAATGTTCTTCTTAATGTTATGCGTAACATTCTAGCTGTAGAACAGTTAAGTGTGAAGAAACAATTCAGAGAAGTTTGAAAATTAATGGATATTGTAAATAGCGAAGCAAACAACCTGCTCTTATTAGCTACCGGTTTTGGTATGATAATTGTGCTCATGCTGCTTATCATCGTTGCCCGGGTTCATGCGCTCATAGCGTTAATAATAGTAAGTCTTTTGACAGCCTTGCTGACAGGTATTAATCCTGCGGACGTACTATCGGTAATGATGACCGGGTTTGGCAGTACTTTGGCAGCAGTAGCCCTGTTAGTCGGGCTGGGAGGGATGATCGGTAAAATACTTGAAACCAGTGGCGGTGCCGATGTTCTGGCTGAACGAATGATCAATCTGTTTGGTCTGCAGCGCGCACCACTGGCATTGGGTATTACCTCATTGTTGTTTGGGTTTCCTATCTTTTTTGATGCCGGCCTAATCGTCATGATGCCCATACTGTTGAGTGTTGCCAGACGTCTGCAGCAGTCAACATTGCTCACTGTGTTACCGGCAGCGGGTGCCTTTGCAGTAATGCATGCGTTTGTGCCTCCGCATCCTGGCCCGGTGGCGGCGGCCGACTTGTTGGGCGCTAACATCGGGTTATTGTTACTGGTAGGTATCGTGATTGCCTTTCCAACCTGGTTTTTAGGCAGTTATTTGTATGGTCTGTACGCAGGTAAACGTTTTGCTATCACACTGCCACAATGGTTTATTCAAAATGATCAAAGTCACGATGCTTCGTTCCTTAAACCGTCATTTCGGCGCGTATTGGCGGTGTTACTTTTACCCTTTGGACTAATTTGTTTTGATACCGTTATTAATACCTTGCAAGTTGCCGGAACGGTGACGGCCGACTCGCCTTTACTGGATAGTTTCAGATTAATCGGTAAAACACCAGTGGCACTGTTGCTCACGTTGCTCTTTGCGTTTTATTTGTTTCGGCAGCAATTTGACCGAAAACAGTACGAAGTAATGTGTAATGACGCATTAGGACCTTTGTGCGCTGTTATTTTGGTGACCGGCGCTGGCGGTATGTTTGGTGGCGTCTTGCGTGCCGCAGGCATTGGTGATGCTTTTGCACAACTGCTGGTTGATACCGGCTTGCCAGTGATTGTCGCCGCCTTTGTGATGTCAGTTTGTCTGCGTGTTGCCCAGGGGTCTGCTACCGTGGCATTAACCACAACGGCAGCGTTAATGGCACCGGTAGTATCTCAGATGAGCGGACTATCACCGGTTGATATCTGCTGTATTGTCATTGCTATTGCTGGCGGCGCGACAGTATTGTCACACTTTAATGATTCGGGTTTTTGGTTAGTATCGAGGCTGTTAGAAATAGATGAGAAAACCACACTTAAAACCTGGACAGTGATGGAAACGTTGTTAGGCACCATCGCTTTTGTGTTGGCATTCTCTTTAAGTTGGTTATTTTAGGTCAGACTCACTGCCTTGAAATCAATAATCCTCTATAGCAGGTGCAGGGAGCCCGAAATACAGTAAAGCCAACTCGTAAGCACCGGCTTCAACACCATTGAGTGGCGCATAATTCGGCGCGTCACTCGGTACGAAGTCAACGCTATTGAACAATAAGGGCGTTATTTCCTGAACGATGGCCGGAATAAACTGATTGAATTTGGTCATTGGCCCGCCAAGCACAAACATGGCAGGGTTAAGTGTGGCGGCAATTGAGGCCAGCGTTTGACATATCTGCTTTATCGCCGGGTGGTTGGTGAGATCCTCATGGTTTTCCAGTGCATTCTGAAGTTTATGGTTGGTTACATAATCTTGCAGGTTCTCCTCGGAGTTGACCATTATATGCCCAATTTCGCCGGAAATCCCTGCAACTCCACGTATAAGATGATTGTCCAGATATACCCCGGAACCGATACCCTCGCCAAAATATATAAACACGAAATCAGCAACATCTTTGGCTATGCCAATGGTTTTTTCTGCCAAAGTGGCCCAGTTCACGTCATTGTCAATGGTTACCGGACAAGCAAATTTCTCACTGAGTATTTGCTTAAAATTGATACCGTGAATAATAGTAAACTTAGAATAGGGTAAGGCATGGATCTCACCTGTTTGCGAGTTGACCGGTACAGCCACTGAAACACCGATAGCCAGAAGCGGCGGTGCCTGATCCTGAATTGCCAGTTGAATAAAGCGTATCACGGCCTCTGTAAGGGCTTCTTGTTGCCAGGCAGGATCAATATAAAAGCAATGCTCCCTTATGACCTTGAGAGATAAATCCGTCAGGCGTAATTGTATTTGCTTAACGCCGATGGCGATAGCCAGGGTTAACCCTTTTTGCGCATTAATTTCATAAATTACACCCGCACGCCCTTGTTTCTTTGGGGTTTCACGACTTGTCTCAACAACTAAACCGGTTTTCTCCAGGCGTTGGGCTGATTCAGAAATGGTCGGCCTGGAGATACCCGTTTTCTTTGCAATATCGGCACGGGTAAGCGGCCCATGACATTTTAAACAGTGAAAAAACTGTCTGTCAGTCATTAACGCTAGGGGGGCAGCTTGCCCTAGGACGGTGCTATTATTCATTGTTATAATTTACCCATTAAACCAACGTATTGATATTAAAGCTAATTGTTTTTGTAAAAGCATATGGAACGGCTGCAGTGGGCACGATGTGAACACATATATTGACTGCATCTAATATGCTGACATTAACATAAATCTGAAACGTCTTTGGTCTGCTTATTTACTGCAATTGCACCGATCGTCGCTTAATTGAACAGATCATCAGTTTTCCTTCAATAATACATTTCATTAACAAAGTTACGTTATTTGCTAAAAATTGGATTGATTCTCACAACAAATTATCCAATTTAAGTTAGGTGGCTTTACAAAATTCGAACCCGGTTGGTTCTCTTAGTCATTTTTTGCCTGCAAAATCCAGTCTTTCAGGTTAAAAAGTGCGTGCTAATCTTCAATTTAATGGTGCAAAGAGGTCGAAATTGGGTAATTTATCGATAATTAGTTAGGCAGCCTTACTAAATGCTTGCATTGTTGCCAATATGTAACTATAAATGTAACTCGTTACAACTGATTAACGTGATTTTATCAGCGGTAACGATTCAATGCAGATGAGAGAACTGTATTGGATTAAGCACTGCGTTGGTTGTATTGGCAACAGTCAGGACAATTTTGTTGCCCTTGAATAGTCGGTCAGTTGGGTAAATAGGCTGAATATTTCCGTTACGCACAGCGCAAATAATTATAAGTGTTAATCTCATTGGAAACCAAATTATGTTTTACAAAAGCAAGTTAGCTACAGCTGTATCCGGGGCACTTTATGTGATGGTCGCGACAGGCGTCCAGGCACAACAAGCGGAAACAGTAGAAAAAATCGAAGTACGTGGCGTCCGGGGCAGTTTGTCCCAGTCTATGAATGTTAAGCGCCAGTCTTCTGGGGTTGTCGATGCTATCTCAGCTGAAGATATGGGTAAATTCCCCGACACTAACCTGGCTGAATCGCTTCAGCGTATTACCGGTGTATCAATCAACCGTGTCAATGGTGAGGGTTCTGAAGTTACCGTACGTGGCTTTGGCGGTAACTTTAACCTGATTACTTTAAATGGCCGTCAAATGCCGGCGGCAAATGTCGCCTCAATTACGGGTAACCCGCTTGATCAGGGTGCATCAGGAACTACCCGTTCTTTTGATTTTTCTAACCTCGCCTCAGAAGGCGTGAGTGGGATTGAGGTTTATAAAACGGGTCGTGCAGCTGTACCTTCGGGCGGCATTGGCGCAACCATTAATATCAATACACTTAAGCCGCTAGCGCAAGGCGACAAGCGTGCATCAATGGGTGTTAAAGCCGTAAAAGATGAAAGTGGTGATGGCGTTACGCCAGAGGTCAGTGGTGTAGCCAACTGGGTTAATGAAAGTGCTGACTTTGGTGTATCTTTGTTTGGCTCATTCCAGGAGCGCGATTCCGGTAGCCGCCATATGAGCGTAGAAAACTACCAACTGTATAACTGGGATTCATCGTCACCGGGTACCTTTGGCCTGATCGATGGTGCCAATGTAACCAATGCACCTGACGAAGGTCAGCTAGTTGCTATGCCCTCTAACCTTGGGATAGGTGTCAACAACGACAACCGTGAACGTATTAACGGAATGCTTACTGTTCAGTACGCGCCTTCGGACGATATCACGATTACCGCTGATGCGACCTATGCGAGCAACGAAATTCAGTCGACGTCGGTAGTTGATGGGATTTGGTTCGCACGTCAGTTCACCGACATGGAATTTGACGGTAACCCTGTTGTTGCTACGCCCATTCGATTTACTGAAGATATTGACGGTGGTAAGGATTTCTTCTTCCAAAACCTGGTCATGGGCGCAAAAGATGAGCTTAAATCTTTTGGCTTTAACGTTGACTGGTGGGCTTCGAACTCGTTGAATTTACGCTTTGATGCCTCATTGGCAGAAGCGAGCAGTGGCGGTGCCGGCCCTTATGGTAAGAACGTTGTGCGCTTTAACGTCGCGGGTGCAACAGCTGGTTGGCAGACGATGGACTTTTCACGTTCGATTCCTCAGGCCAGTATCGTTATTGATGATTCTGTCAAAGGTAACAATAACGGTGTGTTTGATCAGCCGGATGTGGGCCCTCAGGTAACACGCGCCATTTCATCTGATCAAACGTCAGATGTGAACCAGTTCCGCTTCGACGGAACCTGGGACGAAGGTACCAGTGTAAAAGTAGACTTTGGTGTGGGCTACATGTCCACTGAAATGAATCAGATCCGATACGAAACTGAAGCGCAGTTAGGCGGCTGGGGTGTTGCTGATGTTGGCAATATTCCTGAAGGTCTGCTTGAAGTTGGTTGTACAGCGTGTCAATTTGAAGATCACAACATGAATGGTGTTGAAGGTGCCGATGCTAATGCAGTGCCAGCCGGAGCCAACACTATTGCATTAGGTAGCGTATCCTTCGTCGGCAATGCAGTTGAATTGCTCGAAGCTATTGCGCCAGCTTACGGCTTTACGCCGGGTGACTTACCTGCCGTTGGTTCTGATAACAATACCGTTAAAGAAGATATTCTTTCTGTTTATGCAATGGCCTCTATGGACGGTGAGATTGGTGGTTTCGACGCTAACCTCGTTGTCGGTGCCCGTTACGAGAAAACCGATGTGGAATCGATTTCTCTGCAGGCTGTTCCGGAAAAAATAATCTGGTTATCAGACAACGATTTCCGTTTGCAACTTGGTAGTGGTACTGAAGCGCTGTCACAGGATCACTCTTATGAGAGTTTCCTGCCTAATATTGACTTGTCCATTGACCTGACTGACGATCTTAAAGCCCGCGCGTCATACAGTATGACACTTGCGCGTCCGGCCTATAATCAAATGTACACCGCAACCACTGTAGGTGCGCCAGGACGTCCGACTTATTTGGGCGGTGTTCCCTCAGGAAACCGTGGTAATGCACAGTTGGATCCTTTGGAGTCAAACAACTTCGATTTATCATTAGAGTATTACTATGGTGAGTCAAGCATGGTCTCCGTTGGTTACTACCGCAAAGACGTTGATAACTTTGTGGGTACCCAGCAGGTAGCTCAGCCATTATTTGGACTACTCGATGCGACGTCTGGTGCGCCAGGAACAAGATCGGCGCAAGCCATTGCTGAACTTGAGGCCCGTGGTGTAGAACTGACTGAGCGTAACTTCTTTACGATGACCGCTTTGTTAGCCAACCCGAACACATTCCCGGGTGGTGCGGATGAGTTTGAAGAGGGCCAGGCGTTTGCTGATGAAGTATTCGCAAATAACAATGTCGAGCCTATCGCTGGCGATCCTGCCTTGCAATTTGAAGTAACTCAGCCTGTTAACAACCAAAGTGCCCGCATTTCAGGTTACGAACTGGCGTGGCAGCATTTCTTTGGGGAAAGTGGTTTTGGTTATCAGGCTAACTTTACTATCGTAGACGGTGATATTGGTTACGACGTTGGCGCTGATCCATCGCTTGACCAGTTCGCGCTGGAAGGGTTATCTGATACTGCCAATATTGTTCTGATATACGAAAAAGACGGATTGTCAGCGCGGGTTGCCTATAACTGGCGTGATGCTTTCCTCAGCGAAGTAAATCGTGGCGTATCATCAGTACGTAACCCATTGTTTGTCGATGAGTATGAGCAAGTAGATGTGAATGTAAGCTATGATTTCACCGACGATCTGACGGTGAGTCTTGATATTATTAACCTGACCGAAGAAGGTCAGCGTCAATATGGCCGTAGCTATAACAACACATTCTTTGTCCAGGAACTGGATAGACGTTATGTGCTGAACGCACGTTATACTTTTTAGTCAATAAGCGTTACCTGACCGGCGCGAATAGCGCTGGTCAGGATATTTCTTCCTGCTGTTAATCGTGAGACCAGACAAACCGATTTGCCACTCGCAGGCACTGACGGTAGGATGCAATCTGACAGTACTTCTTAGCGACAATGCGAATTTTTTATGTCAAACATTACGGTTTTAAACAATGTTGATCATGCCGATTTAAAAGTGCAGATCAATTCCGCCGATAACACCTTTATCCACGTCAACCGAAGCCAGGTTTATGCCTCTGAAATTTCAGAGCTTCAAAAAGAATTCCCGCTGCTGATTTATCGTGATGACAAAACGGAACAGTTGCAGCTTCATGCCATTCTTGGCTTGTCTAAAGACGAAAATTTATTTTTATGTGAACAGGGCTGGACTACCCGGTACGCACCGGCTTTGCTTGCCCGGGGCCCATTCAGTATTGGTTTTACAAAATCTGACACCGGAGAAACCAACGCACCGATGATTTGTGTTGATACCGCAGATCCGCGAGTGAACACCACGCAAGGTGAAGCCGTGTTTTTACCCATGGGAGGGGAGTCTCCTTACCTGCAGTATGTTAAAAAGGCACTCCAGACCATTGAAAGTGGTGCAAAATACAATAAAACCCTGTTTTCGTTGATTACCGAAATGAACTTACTCGAGTCCGTATCAATAGAAATTAAGCTAAGCGATACAGAACAGGTTAGTCTCAGTCATTACTATACGATTAATGAGCAAAGGCTTAGCGCACTTGAGCCAGAGTCTTTGCAAAAACTGAGTCAGTACGGCATGTTGGGGTCACTGTATTTTTTATTGTCGTCAATGGGCAACTTTAATCGCCTGATTGAATTAAAGAATGCTAAATCGGCCTTACAGTAATTTTTCAGGACGTAAATAACATGGTTGCCAATAAGGTACTGGTTTTAGACGGTATAACGCCGAATACAATTCCCTATGACGATCTGTTCGCAATTAATAAACCGGTTATTTTAAAAGGGTTGGTGAACGATTGGCCGTTGGTTCAAACTGCCCGGCATTCCCGTGAGGCAGCCATGGATTTGCTTAAAGAGCATGATAGCGGTAATCCATTACTCGTCTATCGTGCACCGCCAGAGGTAAACGCCCGGTTTGGTTACAACGACACGTGTACTGGGTTTAATTATGCCAGTGAAAAAGCATGTCTGGCAGAGGTTATTGATAACATCGCGGCTCAATTTAGCCAGCAAGAGCATGAATACTTATATATTAATTCGCTGCGTTTTGATCAGGGATTACCTGAATTAAGCAAAGTTAATACGTTGCAATTTGAACACGATGAGTTCGCTAATAACCAACCGGTACCTAAAATCTGGATAGGCACCGAGTCAGTGGCTGCTGCGCATTTTGATCAGCCCAAAAATATTGCCTGTTGCGTCATGGGTAAGCGGCGTTTTACGCTATTTGCACCGGAACAGGTTGATAACCTTTACCCAGGTCCGCTGCATCCCACGCCTGGGGGGCAAGTAGTGACTACAGCAAACCTCAGTGAGCCTGACTTTAAACAATATCCGCGACTAGAAACGGCATTAGACAATGCCTATGTGGCCGATCTCGAGCCTGGCGATGGCTTGTATTACCCCAGTATGTGGTGGCATGAAGTTGAGGCCTTTGATCGCTTTAATATTATGGTCAATTTTTGGTGGATGACTGCCAGCCCTTATTTAGGTAATGCCATGGATGTTCTGATGCACGGTATGCTCAGTTTACGCGATAAACCTGCGCAGGAAAAAGCCGCCTGGCGAGCTTTGTTCGACTATTATGTGTTTGGTGATGCGAGCAATGTAGTCGCCCATTTACCGGCTGAATGCCACGGTCCTCTGGCTGAAATGAATGAACTGTCAGCCCGCCGATTGCGGGCTATGTTATTGAATAATATTAACCGTTAGGTAGTATTTAATGGAGCAAAGTAAAACCCGGGTGGTCATTGCCGGCGGCGGCACTTCTGGTTGGCTCACGGCATTTAGTTTAGTGACCAGACTGGGTAAAGTACTCGACATTACATTAGTGGAATCTGACCAAATCGGTACGGTAGGGGTAGGCGAAGCAACGATTCCAACCATGTGTAACTTTCACCGTTTAATGGGCATTGACGAGCGTGAGTTTATGGCTGCCACGCAGGCTACGTTTAAACTTGGGATCCAGTTTAACAACTGGGCAAATAAGGGTGACAGCTACCTGCATTCATTTGGTGAGATAGGTCAGCGCTCATGGATGGCAGAGTTCCATGAGTTCTGGCTTGAAGCCGTGGCTAACGGGCAGCAAGATAGCCTGGAAGATTACTGCCTTGAGCTGAAAGCCGCTAAACAGAACAAGTTTGCAACCAAGCTGGGTAACAAGGGGCTCAATTTCGCTTATCATCTGGATGCTACGGCCTATGCTGCTTATTTGCGGGCTAAAGCAGAGGGCGCGGGCGTTATTCGTTGTGAAGGCAAGATTAGTAGCGCTGCTATCGACTCTGATAACGGCTATATATCGCAGTTGACGTTAGACTCAGGCGCCATTGTTGAAGGCGATGTGTTTATCGACTGCACTGGTTTTCGTGGCTTGTTGATTGGTGAACATTTAGGTGTTGGCTACGAAGACTGGAGCCATTGGCTGGCCGCTGACAGCGCTATAGCGGTGCAAACCGAAGCAACCGAAGCACCACGCCCTTATACTGTTGCGACTGCACATAAAGCGGGCTGGCAATGGCGGATCCCGCTACAAACAAGAGTCGGCAACGGCATCGTATATAGCAGTCAATTTCTAAGTGATGACGAAGCACTGACAACACTAACTGATAATCTTGAAGGTAAAGTACTTACCGAGCCACGCCAACTTAAATTTAAAACCGGGCGGCGGCAACAGGCGTGGCATAAAAACTGTATTGCTATTGGTTTATCCAGCGGATTTTTAGAGCCTTTAGAGTCGACCAGTATACACCTGGTCACCACCGCGTTAATCCGTCTGATGAAACTGTTTCCATTTAGTGGCGAACACGAGCTTCTTGCTGAGCGTTACAATCGCGAAACCGAGAAAGAGATGGAAACGATACGTGATTTCATTATTTTGCACTATCACCTGACAACGCGCAAAGACAGTGACTTCTGGAATTACTACCGCACTATGTCTGTTCCTGAGTCGTTGATACACCGAATGAGTATTTTTGCTGAAAATGGCTATGCCTGGCCTGATGACGTGGGACTGTTCAGAGTGGACTCATGGGTACAGGTAATGATGGGGCAGGGGTTAACGCCTAAACAGTATCATGGCGCAGGCCGATTGTTACCTCCCGCAGGGTTAAGCCAGCAAATGACAACACTGAAAAATTCAATAGACAAAGCACTGACACAACTGCCAGCGCACGCTGAGTTTATCAAGCAATATTGTCCGGCAAAGTAATAGAAGTTTTGTTTATGGGCATGGCGCAGCATAAACTGACAAGACGCTATTGCCGATGCCGTTGCAATACAGCGTTGTAACCTGCTGAATGTTGCGAGTTTAATCTCGAAACGGGGTTAAACCCCTATGCATAAGCAATATGCATTAAAGCGCATCAGGACTTTTACTGGCGAATGCTAAGACCGCCGTCTAACAATTTTAAACAACATCTGGGCTAACGAGTACGCGCCGGATGTCAGCGCGCAGATAACAATGGTTAATCGGGTTGCCGACTAACCAAGAGTATCTGCGCTGACTTAATGTTATAACCGGGTTTCTGCGGTTTAACGACGGGCGATAATCCACACGGCATGCACAATACCCGGAATATAGCCTAAAAGCGTCAGTAAAATGTTTATCCAAAAATGTAAGCCAATGCCGACTTGCAGGAAAACACCAACCGGTGGCAGTAAGATTGACAACAATATGCGTAAAATATCCATAGTTTCATCCATTTTGAGTTAAATACACTTAATATGTTGTTATGTACTGCAAAGTACTTGCCAGTAATGGCGGGTTAATGACAGCAGCTGCTTTGCTTGGTTTTACTCAAACGCTGTCGCAAGGCATGCCAGCCATTATTGATCATCAGTGCACCTAATATTACGGCGCATAATGCGTAGGTTGCCGAAATGTCATGATGTTCGTGACCCGACTGTCCCAATGCAATCCATGATTGTAGCGACAGGCTGCGGACAAGGAAATTGAGGCAGTAGCCCAGCAGTACACTGGCACTTATGACGCTACACAAGTACAGAGCGAGTGTTCTGCGCCCCATCTCTTTGGCAATCATTCCCATGGTAGAAATATTAGTAGCCGGGCCAGCAAGTAAAAAAACCAGTACGGCACCAGGCGACAACCCCACGCTTAAAAAGCCCACGGCAATAGGGGTTGAGGCGGTGGCACATATATACATAGGAATACCAATAACGGCCATTACTAACATGGCCGGTAAACCATCCCCCCAGCGGGTCAGAAAATCCGTTGGAACCCATGTTTGTATAGCGGCGGCAAGCGCTAAACCGATCAACAACCACACTGTAATATCAATCAGCAGTTTACCCGTAGCAAACTGCCAGACCTGGATGACTTTGGCCGCTAAAGAAGCTTCTGGTTTTGGCTGCTTTTCCTTGGTGCCTGAACTGCAGCAAGTGTCAGCCATTTTAACTTTATCAGGTGATTCACTGTCACAGCAGCCTGAAGATGCCGCTGTTGTGACGTTAGTTGTTTGATTAGATCCACAGCAACTGCTCGTTGGTGCTGGGGTGGTGTTCATAACAGGTTCAGCACATGTCGTGCTTTGTAGTTCTTTTGAGTCGAACCACTTAACCATGAGTCCGGCATAAATAGCGCTGATAACTGCACTGATTGGTCTGACTATGGCAAATAGCGGGCCGAGCAGAGCGTATGAGACCGAAACAGAATCAACGCCAGTTTCTGGCGTTGATACCAAAAACGACACGGTTGCGGGTTTAGATGCGCCGCTACGCCGCAGACCAACTGCGGCAGGGATAACCCCACATGAGCATAATGGTAACGGTGCGCCAATGAGCGCGGCCTTTCCTATCGCTGAAGTATCGCTACTGCCCATATGTTTTTGCAGTAATGCTATCGGCACCCATTCATGCATTATGCCGGCAACGAATAAACCGAGAAGTAGCCAGGGCGCAGATTCGGTAAACAGTAAAAGAAAGTTTTCAGCCAGTAATGCCAGGTCGTTCATGGAGCCCCCGCCGATTCCAGAGATTGTAATATGGAACAATATTCAGCACTTTCAGCACCTCCACAACAGGCCGTATGCAGGGTGCTGAGTGACGTGCGTATACGTTCAAGTTCGTCGATTTTTTTATTCAGTTCGTGAATCTTTTTTTGCGTAAACTGTTTAACTTCTTCACAGCTATGCGCATCCGGATGTAAACGTAGTTCTAATAATTCACCAATTTCATCCAATGTGAAGCCAACATGCTTAGCACGTTTTATAAAACGCAGCCGCGACAAGTCGGCGTCCGAAAAAAGTCGGTAACCGGATGCGGAACGATGACTGGCCCTGATCAAACCTTTACGTTCGTAAAAACGAATGGTGTCGTTTGAGAGGCCGGTCAAGCCAGCCAACTGGCCAATTTTGAAAGTTTTTGTATTCATGCCGGTAAGTATAAACCCTGGAGTTAACTCCAGAGTCAAGCATATCAAAAAATGCGCAACAATAACTGAGCAGTTTCACATGTAAACCTGCCAGAACATTTTCTGCGATAGTGTTTTGTGAAGTCGAATTCTGGCGTTACTCTGTAGAATCATCATCATTAGGCATTGCGAATGCATTATCTTGTTTTTGTATGGTTACTCATTCTCTCTGGTAGCGTTTCTGGTTGTGCCTCGCTGGTGAAAGACCACGATAGGGAGGCACCCCAGCCACTTTATGTCGATCCTACCTTTGATGGCGCGGCAGATCCCAGCATCGTTCGCGATGAAGCAAATCAACGCTGGTTGATGTTTTATACTAACCGCCGCGCTAACATCGAGGGGTTAAACGGGGTTAGCTGGGTTCATGGCACGCCCATTGGCATCGCAGCCTCAGGTAATGGTCGTGACTGGACTTATCTTCAGGATGCCAGCTTCAGCATGCCCGTGGATGTGCCAACCCTGTGGGCGCCCGAAGTGTTTATTCATAATGGTACTTTCCATATGTATTTAACGCTGGTGCCTGGAATCTTTAATGATTGGCAGCATCCCCGTGCGATAGGGCATTTTACCAGCGCTGATTTACTTCACTGGGAATACCAGTCGACCCTGTCTCTCAACAGTAAAAAAGTCATTGATGCAGATATTATTGCCTTGCCTGGTGGCGGCTTCAGATTGTTTTATAATGATGAGCCTGACGGCAAGTCGATATATTATGCAGACAGCGATAATTTGTATGACTGGGTGGACAAAGGAAAAGCCGCGCTTCCCAGCCGGGGCGAAGGACCGGTTGTATTTAACTGGCAGGGTGAATACTGGATGATTGTAGATGCCTGGCGTGGGCTGGCAGTATACCGTTCAGCTGATTTAATACACTGGCAACAGCAAGCTGGTTATTTACTCGCAGAGCGCGGTGTGGGTAAAGATGACGCTATGATTGGTCAGCATCCGGATGTGGTGGTTAAAGATAACCGTGCTTACCTGTTTTATTTTACTCACCCCGGTCTCGTTGATGGTAAGCCCGATACCAGTGATCATGCCTTGCGCCGCAGTGTTATTCAGATCACTGAATTACAATTGCTGAACAACCAACTCATCACTGATCGCAATAAGCCTGTCTATATCGACTGGTGACTGTGAGCAATTAGCAGAGGTAAATTGCAGGGCTGCTTACTGCAATCGCATACAACATTGTTTATATTTTTTTTCGCTGCCGCACAGGCATTTATCGTTACGGCCAAGTTTTATAATGCCAGATTTATCATGAATAACACCCGTGGTATAGCGCCAGCCATCCTGTTGATACTCAAAGCGACTGGTTTCGTGTAATACATGAGCCCTGCCTTCAAATAAATAATAGGCTTTAAATTCAACCAGGTTATTTTGGCCATTGGTAGCGTAGTCTGACGTCGCAACTATCTCTAAGCGCTGCCACCGAGTATTTTGCGCGCTTGCCTGTAAATCACTGGCAGACAGAGACTGGCGCTGTATCTCGCCATAAGTGTGTAAAATATACTGCCAATTTTCTATACAATATGCACTGTACCGTGAGCGCATCAGAGCCTGCGGAGAAGGGGCATTTTGTTGGCCGCTTATGTAAGGTTCACAGCAACTCGAAAAAGATAATCCGCTATCACAATAACAGTTCAAACGACTTCCTGATAATTATAAAAGTGAGCAGTATAATTGCCCTTAATGCAATTACCAAGGCCCCTGAACAATATTTCCGGCAGCTTTGTCGTTAACTGAGACTGCTACCAAAGACACTGAATATTGCTCACATAATCGATGAATTGATATCCGCTCTTCAGACGTTAAGCTGAGATCTTCCACATAAATTGAACGGCACTGTCCGCTGGTTATTAATCGTTTAATCCAGGTGGGGATTTTTTCCTGGTCAGGCTTTTGAATTCGAATGGCATGCTCCACATTTTTTTGAAACGCGACTGAATCAGAAAGTAAATAAGACCAACCCTTGTTGACACCTGAGTGCTGTGCAACACGATAGGGAAACTGAATAATGTTGTTTTCATTGTTAGTAGGTGTTGAAGTCAATAAAGTCATAACGATTCCTGTTTTCTTATACAGTGTATGGATATACAGTAATACTGTATAAAAAAACATGCAAGAACTATTTGCTACTTTTTTAAACAATGTTTAACTAGCGAAGGGTTGTTCAGGATGTTTTTAGAGCCAGTCAAGGCGGCCAGCATAATAATGATTGGTGGTAGAGTGGGATGGCTTGAAGCGGGAATTACGGTCGTTAGTAACCCCTAATAGTTTTGTATTTATAGACAGGCGTGGCTTTGGTATGTCACTAGCTATAATGACAAATTAAGGCTGTGATGTTCTTAAAACCTGGTTTGAATCACCATTAGCTGAAACTGAGTCTTGCTTAGAGTGGTACTCATTTAAAACTCGTCACTTTGTTACCGCCATTAAAAAAGGCGCTCTTAGCGCCTTTTTGTGTCAAACGGTGTGACAGTGAATTATTTATTGGCCGCCTGTTTTTGCACGTAACTACGTCCTGCAAAAACACTTACCGCTAATAAACATAATGCAAATGCACCAGGTGCCGGAATTGGCGTGTCAGTAGGTTCAGCGAAAGGAGTATATTCGTATTGGATATTCATTGCTAACGCCATATCTACGGCAGTAGTACTAACTTCAGCACCACCAACGCTTACGGCACCTACAGAAGTAGTAACAAAATTAAAGGTTAACGTATCAGAAGAATTGCCGATAAATTCATTCAGTATTCCTGATGTGTTAGGCGTAAAAGTCTTAGAATCCGGAGTACCAAAAAAAGTTACTCTATCAGGCCCGTTTCCACCTGTAGATAACGTTGGATCAGCGGCTACGGTAAAATCAAATACATCTGACAACGATTTCGGAGTACCATCCGCGTAAAACAATGTGTATTGTGCGAAGCCGTCTATATCGGTGCTTGAAAATGTTAATGAAGCACCAAGCGTTGCTTCACCTGTTTGCTCAGCATTTGTTTTGTTGTCTACAGTAATATAGCCAGTCTCAGTGTCGTTATCGTTGTTAATTGAAAATGTGTAAGAAAAAATCACATCTGTCAGCGTACCTAACGCACTGTCAAACTTTTCGAATATAAATGGTTGGATGACCGAGCCATCTGAAACGTTTCCAGCTGTACCAGCGTAGGTTTCAGTTTGAATAGTTGTTAGCGCTGCTGTTGAAGAAAATGAAGCTAGCATAGCAAGGCCGAATAAACATTTTTTAAGCACGATTTTGCTCCCTGGATATCTAATGTTGATTACGCACTGATTAATTTTTAGAGCGATACAACTTTTTAATGGCTTCAACAAGAAAGCCGTTAAAACTTATATATTTACTAAAGCAAATATTACACCAATATTATATATGCATTAAAAAACAGTAAGATACGTATATTTTTTATTTTTTATTATGTGTTGTGTAAATTATCCTGACACAACTTCAGGGTAGTGGGACTTAATTAATTTCAATGACGACGTTTTGCCAGGCTATTCTTTATCATTGTCGTAAATACAAATATGCGAGTCGAGATAATTCCTAAACTAATAGTCCAATATATCAATGGCTCCTGTAAACCCGTTTTACGTGACCAGGTGAAGTGCAGCAGCACCAAAAAGGTAATCAAGTAAATGCTGTTATGCAGCGTTTGCCAGCGCTTGCCCATTGCAGCTCTTACTTTATTAGGTGAGGTAACCGTTAATGCCGTTAATAATAGCAGCGCCACCATACCCACAGTAATGTAGGGCCGTTTAATGATTTCACCTATCACCAGTGACCAGTCAAACTGCAACTCGAAGGCGATATAGGTGAGCAGGTGCGCCATGGCATACACAAATACATAGATGCCCAGCATACGCCTTACACGCATGAGGGGTGGGGCGGGTAAATAACGTGCTGCAGGACTCACGAGTAATGTAATAAGTAACAGGTTTAACGCGCCAATACCGGTAAAATGCAGCAGCGCTTTTACCGGATCGGCGCCGAGGTTGTCATTGACTGCGGCATTAAAGGTAATTAATAAGAAAGCCAGTATTACTCCATGCAATAGGGTTTTTAGCAGGCGTAACTGTAAAAGGCTAATCCTGAGCGGTTTACGTAACAACTTCATAATGTCTCGTTCAATGACAACTTAGTAAAACTTTTTGAGATCCATACCACTGTAAAGCGGGGCGACTTCCTGATAGCCGTTAAACTTTTCGGTAGCGATGCGACTTTGTGAAAAAAGTCCACCTTTTGTGATGCGTCGCTCACTGGCCTGACTCCAGCGGGGGTGGGCTACATCCGGGTTAACGTTAGCGTAAAACCCGTATTCATTGGCAGCGAGACGATTCCAGGTAGTAGGTGGTTCTTTATCGGTAAGCGTAATACGTACCACTGACTTAATACTCTTAAAGCCATATTTCCAGGGCACGACCAGCCGAATTGGCGCGCCGTTCTGGGGAGGAAGGGTTTTACCGTAAAGTCCGACCGACATAATGGTTAATGGGTGCAATGCCTCATCGAGTCTTAGCCCTTCCACATAAGGGTAATCAATACCGCCACCAATAAACGGGTTGCGTATACCCGGCATTTGTTTCGGATCGTCGAGTGTTTCAAAAGCAACATATTTGGCCGAGCC
>JABXHM010000055.1 GCA_013373625.1 Alteromonadaceae bacterium
ACGTAATTTAGTTACCGTACTTTAATTCTATTAGTTGTTTTAACAAATCGGTACGTTCAACATTTGAATAGCCTACACTCGCTATTGATGTTGCGATAAGCATGAAGTGCATATATGACCAACTACCACCTCCAACCCAGAGAGAGAAAAAAGCATAAGCCACTAGCCCAAAAAAAGTTATGTATGGCACTAAACCAAGTCGATGAAACTTTTGTTCTATTCTTTGAATTTGCTCTATCTTTTTATATTCATTAAGGGCTTTGACATCTTCTATTGAATTTAGATCCATCTACCAACTCTCCTTTACGTATAACACCCCAATAACCTGCAAGTGCTTACCGGAGAAAATGCCAAAGGGCCGGTGAGTACTTGTCCCAGCGAGCGTTGTTGATTGGTTTGTTAGCAGTATTGCACACCTCAAACAAACCCCGACTTAATTTGAGACATCTTTACGACTCATAAAAATAGGTATTTTACCCACTACTACAATATATATAGCCAATAATCCTAACGCTGGATAGAGCAACCCAAAGTACGAAAACTGCCATTCACCGAAGTAAATTGAAAGCCCAGTAGTATAAATTGACAACAGAGCAGGTATAGACACAATTGCGATTAATATCCTGATGTCGGCAGGTAATTTTTTTGAGTCTTTATTCATAGTGGTAAGTCCAATCTCATACTTCTAACGCCCAAAACACCGGACAATTTTTTGTTGCGAAGCAATGAAAAATTGGTCCGCGTGGTTTTGATTGTTATGCATCCGATGCTTCTGATTTCGCATAGAACGGCAACCTCCAGACCACCAACCACAATACTAAAAGTGGAAGTGCAATCGGAACAAGGACGTTTGCCAAGATCTGTTCCGTAGCACTCAGTGCAGCTCCCTCAGATGGAAATGGGATCAGTAGTTGAGCGCCTATTGGGCCATTCGAGAAGATGGAGATTGCTGCCACATTCCATCCCAAGTGTAATGCGATTGGCAGAACTACGGATCTTGACTTGGCATATGCGTACGCAGCCATTAATCCAAAGGTGCCGGTCATAATGAACACAAACGCCATTGGAACAACGCTGCCCAAGACTCCGTAAGAAAACCAATGATAGACGCCGAATGCGGCAGCAGATAGGAGACAGCCTTTTCGGGTACCTAGGATCTCGATTGCCTTATAGAGTAGGTAGCCACGAAACAACAGCTCTTCGTAGAGAACCGAGTTGGTTGTCCATCGCAAGCCCTCCAGCATTTCAGCGAGGCCAAGGTCGGGATTTCGAACCCAGCTGAACTCGCTAAAGTGGGCCTGTAGCATGAAATGAGTGCACGCAAATAGGCTCGCGACAACAAATCCCAAAACGAGTTCCAATGAGCGCTGTACGGGCCGATTGAACCCCAGAACTGAGATGGGCTTCCCTTCCAGGCGCAGGAGTAACCACGATGCCACCAATAATATTATACCAATCATCCTTCGTCGCTTCCTTCGGCTGCATAGACACAATGACTCCCTGTGAAATGCTAGCCTCCGCATTTTCGTGGGTTAGCTGAAAGCCAGTGCCATAATTAGTTTGCTTAAGACTAAATCAATTTGGAGGCTAGCATGAATAAACATAGCATGATTTTTATCGGTTTGGATACGCACAAAGAATTTCATGAAGTGGCGTACTGCGAAGAACAACGCGGGCCAAGTCCTGTTCACTATGGGCGCATTCCGTCTTCCAAAGTCAGCGTTAAAAAGCTGCCACCAACACCCAATGATTAGCCTGTCCTGGCGCAACAACTGGGAACGTCTGAGCATATTCTTCGACTATCCACAGGAAATTCGTAAAGTCATTTACACCACCAATGCCATCGAGTCTCTGAACGCTAGTTTACGGAAAATTACCAAGACCAGACGGTCGTTCCCAACTGAAGACTCAGTGATGAAAATCCTGTATCTGGCACTTCACCAGATATCAAAGAAGTGGACAATGCCAAGAAGAGATTGGAAAGCGGCTATGAGTCAGTTTATGATTATGTACAGTGACCGTGTATCACTATGATTAACAGCCACTTACACAGAAGATCTTACAGTCTCGAATGCAACTGCTCTATTTGCAGTAAGTCAGGCTACCTCCTTAGTGGCTCAACAAGTACAACAAGCGCTGAATAAAAAAGCATTGCTGTTTTAATGAATCCTATACGAGGATTAATTCTCCCGTCTTTCCAGCGTCACAGATTAATTGGGAACGATTTGATAATCTGCCTTGCTGACGACAACTGTATCCCAATCGGAGGCCCCATGGGCTTGTTCTGAAATTTCGAAATAGGTTGAGTCTTTCTAATACAACATTAGGAATAATAGATTTCTGATAGTAACTCGATTTCAAATCAGATAACATGAACAGAATTGCTCAAAAAAACAACCAGTCCGATTTAATCTATTTGTCTAGGTAGTGGACAGGACGCGTTAAACAATACTCATTTATTTACAGTCTCCGCAAGACCTGTCGCTCAACCAGTCTCTGACAACTTCCGAATTCTATTTATTGTGCACTGGTAGGGAGGACGCCATAGTCAGCATCAAAGGCACTTGCACGAACAGTCAAAACCTTTACGTCTTTTGTACTAGCTGCTGGCAGGATGAAGTAAATAGGACAGTCACGTTAATCGACTTTGTAATTTACTAGTTGTAACAGCCGCCGTTAGGCTTCCCTGCTCATGATGCCCATTTATCTGAAGTCTGATTTCGGATTTATCGTGAAAGATGCTGAAGTTAAAAATGAAGAAGCGGTAACATTCTAATATGTTGCAGAAAAATGGATATTCTTAACTCCATTGCTTGGCAGTCGTTTAGTCACATTGATATGCTCTGGCAATAGAATATAGTTTACTCCACTTCATACCCGATGGCTTAATCAAGTATGGGGTTGACGGAGCTGGAGTTGTCATAAATGGAACCAATGTGATCATAGATTTAGCACCAACTATCATTTACTCCTGCATGATGGGAATTAGTGTTTTTGTGCTAATGCAGATCTCATTGAAATCAAAAACGAGACAAACTCTCTATCTCCTGGGCCTTCAACTACTGCTTCTGATACACATATGGGGCGAATTGTTTATCTACTCTGGCGCGTATGTTTATGCGCCGTCACTTGCTGGGGCTCAGTTTCCGGTAAGAATGCTACTAGGGCCCGCACTGTATTTTTATGCCCACGCAACCATGTCACCGGTCAAGCAACTAAGCAAAAGAGCGTTTTTCGTTGGGCTGCTAGGTCCTCTCATCGTCATTATAGGCATGTTGCCATTTTTGCTTGGTATCAGTGCAGAAGAAAAACTTGCTTTAGCCAATCCAGCGACAAGAGATCCCGATTTGTATCGAATCGCTTTGTACACCTGTATATTTGCGATGGTCGCTTTCGCTTCATATACGGGAGCGTACCTGTATGCCGCCTTTAAACTGCAAAGAAATCATAGCCTGCAACTCATGACCAGGTTTTCCGATGTAGAAAAACGGTCAATGAACTGGTTCAAACTTCTTTTGATGTTTTGGGGACTTTCGTGGATGCTTTTTATACTCGACTTCGGTTTAGGCTTGTTTGGCTTGAGATGGTTTGGGAGCGATGTTTTGTTACCCGTTTTTGAGGCAATAGTGTTAATGGTCTTTAGTCTATTTGCACTCAGGCAGCCCATAATTAAAGACTCGGAAAAGGGCATTTCGACTCAGCAAGAAAAAAGGCAGCCTAGCCTCGCTCCAGATAGAATGGAGGCTGTTTCTGGTAAGCTAAAGTCGGCTATGCAGAATGATTTGCTTTACCTGGAAGATGATTTGTCGCTGAAGAAGCTCTCTGAACATGTCAATGTTAGCGAAAACCATATTTCGGAAACGCTATCGCAATGTTTAAACACTAATTTTTATCACTTCGTCAATGAGTTCAGAATAGAGCATGCGAAAAGTAACTTGTTGACCTCAACGAAAACTGTAGCAGAGATTGCCTATGCGTCAGGCTTCAATTCTAAGTCTACGTTCAATACTGCGTTTAAAAAAATAACTAACGTAACACCTACCGCTTTTAGAAATGAACACAGTTTGCAGTCAAAGAGTGAGTAGTGAAGCCAGGTTTAATACCTACCCCCCCTCCAATGTCAGTGCCTCCCCCCGGACAAGGCGTCCTTTGTGCTTCTTATTCTGATTGTGGTCTGTCATTTTAGTTTTTTCTGTTGTGTGCAAGACATATCGGTGCAGATGATCAGGTCGCTGAAATTACCTTTTATCGCTGCTATTTTTCCATGTGATAGCTAAATATATAATGAGTAACCCTGTACTTATTTCAAAAAAGCTAAATAGCATGTAATGAAGCGTTCCCCCCATTGTCACTGTAAATGCTTGAATCGAGGTCGTTATACAACCGGCAACAATATTCGCCACTTTATTTAATTTAAATGTTAATACACGAGACAAGACAATCATTACCATCGGAATTTGCATTATGACGGCAAAAACCAATAAAAATTCTTCAGTAATATTCATTCCTCCGACATTGCCAGACAAAAACGCCTCCAAGTATTGCGAGAGGTGCAATGTAAAAACATCGCAGTATATATAGTTAACGGTTAAATAAATCCACAGCAGTGATAAAAGGCATTCTCGGTTGCTGTCCCAATTAAACGCTTTCATTATTTATTTCCTTGCTAATCAAAATGTGTGAGGAGCATAGCTGGACGGAGCGTTGTCATCGTCCGAATGGGCCTATTTGTAATCTTTTTTTAAGTCAGGGTTAGTTACGCGTGGTTGTAAGTTTAAAAAAGAAGAATGTTTATCTTATAGTATTAGGTTACTGGTCAGAGCGTTCGTAATCGATTTACCATGCGGAAAAACCGATACTCTTCTATACTCACGTTAAAGCCTTTCTAAGGGTCGGATTTAAACAGAGAAATTTCTGTTAGTAAGGAATAGCCATGCAAGTTCGTTCGCTAAGCATAAAATTCAGATTAATATTAATTGGTGTTATCGCTTTGTCGGCTATGGCATTAATGCTCGTGCTACAACTGTACCAGGCCAGTACAACCAGTGCCCTGTCCAGTGCCAAAAGTCATGTGGAGCAACTTACGGCAGATATGCTAATGCTGCGCAGGCATGAAAAAGACTTTTTGATGCGTAAAGAAGAAAAATACCCACAGCGGCATAAGAAAGTTGTTGATGAGTTGCAAGTTGAGGTTTCCTCGCTGCGTGAAAATCTCGACGATTTAGGTATCGGTACTCAACAAGTTGAACAGTTCAGGCAATTGGTTAACGAGTATTCATCGACCTTTGTGAAATTAGTCGAAATAGAGCGCAGTATTGGATTTGGTCCAAACGATGGCTTGCAAGGCAAGCTCCGTGGCGCCGCACAACAACTGGAAAGCCGCCTGAGTGCCAATGATGCTGCATTTACGACGCTGCTTCAAATGCGACGCCATGAGAAAGATTTTATGATACGTAAGACCGAAGAAGAGATCGTATCTTTTAACAACTGGCATGCTCAGCTCGAGCAGCAGTTACCCAGCGGGCTGAGCGAGCTTGCTGCTAACTACGCAAATAACTTTAATGAACTAGCCAAAAAGACCGAAGCGCGCGGCCTGACCCCCCAGCAAGGTGCTGAAGGGGCCATGCGTGAGAGTATTCAGGCAACTGAAGACATTCTGGATGCCATGTCGGCCTCCCTTAACGAAGAGTTAGACAGCTCCTTAGCGCAACTTCAAACAATTGGGTTTATTATTTTTGTGATTGTACTGTTGTTGGTAGCTGGCCTGATTATCATCCTGGCGCGCTCTATCAATACCCCACTGGCCCAGGCATCGCAGCAATTATCACGCGTTCGCGAACAACGGGATTTCAGACTGCGTCTTGAAGAAGCCGGTAATGATGAGATCACTCACTTCAGTAATGATGTAAACGCATTGCTGGAGGAATTTCAGGACTTAGTGAAGTCGATTAACGTGGCCCTGACCAATCTTAATTCGGCTACCGACCAGCTCGCTACTGCAACAAATGACACCGCAGAAGGCATGCGGGTGCAGCAGGATGAAACCGACATGGTCGCAACAGCGATTACTGAAATGGGTGCCACCATTCAGGAAATTACCACGAATACAGAAAGCACTGCAGACAAAGCGAGAACAACTAATGATAATGCCGTGCATGGTCGCAATCAGGTCAAAGACACCGTTGGTTCTATTCGCAGTTTAGTCAATCGCCTGGACAGCGCATCTGGTGCAGTGGGCGAACTGGAAAAAGACAGCCAGACCATTGGCACTGTGCTTGATGTTATTCGTGGCATCGCAGAACAAACAAACCTGCTGGCACTCAACGCAGCAATCGAAGCAGCGCGCGCCGGAGAACAAGGCCGGGGCTTTGCAGTTGTGGCTGACGAAGTGAGAACCCTGGCAATGCGCACTCAGGAATCCACCAGCCAGATTGAATCTATCATTAGCGGACTACAGTCACGAACCCAACAAATCGTCACTGAAATGAAAGCCTGTCTGCAGGAAGGCGCCAGCAGTGATGAACAAGCCGACAAAGCGATGCAACGACTTGACGAAATTGGTGACGATGTCACCACTATTCTGGACATGACCACGCAAATTGCCGCAGCTATAGAGCAGCAGAGTCAAGTGGCTACCGAAGTAAATAGAAATGTAGTGAATATTCGTGATTTGTCGGAAAACACCATGCGCAATGTGCACATCAATGAACAAGCCAGTGAAGAGGTGGCAACGCAAACTTCCTCATTACGCCAGCATATTTCGCAGTTTAAAGCGTAATCATTAAATCGCTTCATGCATCTTTGGTTATTGTCTGCAGCCTGGCGTATAACTAACGTGTTAGCGCCTTACTGTGCAGGCATTGTGGCCAACAATGTTTAAGTTGTGGCTTCTATGATAAACGCCTCTAAGGTTTTCGCAGCAGGCGATAAAACCATGTCGTACCGCTTCAAAAGACTAATCTCACGATCGACATGGGGATCCGTCAGAGTGATAGCAATGAGGTCGTCCGATAAACTATTTTGCACACCAAAACTAGGCAGTATCGTAATACCAATACCAACTTCGGCATAAGCAATCGCGGTTGTCATATTGCGTGGCTCCAACACAATGTCGAGTTTCATATTTTTAGACAGTGCAACCCCTTCAATCAGGGTGCGAATGGTGGTTCCTTTCTCCATAGCAATGAGCTTTTCATCGGCAAGATCCTGCCAGCGCAATGACGACTTCGATGCCAGACGGTGCGATTTATGGCACACAACAACCAATGAATCTTCCATTAAAGGCTGGGCAACCAGATCCTTATTAATTTGGGTATAGCTCAAGCCAAAATCGATGCGTTTGTCCTGCAATGCATCGAGAATTTCCTTGCCGGCGCAATCGGCCACACTCAGTTGTATATCAGGAAATTGTTCACTAAAACGCTGTAAAATTACCGGCAAAAAATAATTGCATATAGAGGGCAACGCGGCGATCGAAACCCGGCCTCGGCGAATGGATTTGTAGGTTTTAACGTCGTGAATAGCTTGCTCAAAATCATCTACCAACTTTTCTGCCGTGGCACGAAAGTTTTTACCCGCCTCCGTCAGTTCAACCTGCCTGGTATGACGGCGAACCAACTGGATACCAAAATCATGTTCGAGTTGTTGTATTAGCGAGCTGAGTGCGGGCTGAGTCAGATTCACTTTTTCGGCAGCCCTGGTGAAGTGCAGCTCTGCCGCCACAGCAATAAAAGCCTTTAGATGTTTGATATTAATCATGGCTATTACCTGTCAATTTATTAATTTAGCCTATTGAATTATAGGTTTTATTAATTTGCCTAATAGATGATAGAAGACCATAGTATTAACGTTTTGTAAATATAAAGTAGAATCAACGTTATTCTGCTCAGCAAGCTTGTTTGTTCACGGAGCTAATATGTATTCGATCCTCAATGGAATTAAGGTTTTAGACTTAACGACAGTTGTTTTAGGACCTTATGCCACTCAGTTTTTGGGAGATTTCGGTGCTGATGTGATAAAAGTTGAGAATTTATCCGGCGACTTATTCCGCACAGTTCGTCCCGGGCGGTCAAACGATATGGGCGCGGGATATATGAACTGCAACCGCAACAAACGCTCTATTGCCGTTGACCTTAAAACACCCGAAGGCAAAGACATTTTCATGCGCCTGGTTAAGGAGTCTGACGTTGTCGTCCACAACATGCGAAGCTCTACAGCGAAGCGCCTGGGCGTTGACTATGACAGTGTTAAGCAAACTAACCCAACCATTGTGTATTGCTTTGCCCCGGGCTTTGGGCAAAACGGCAAATATGCCGAGAAGCCTGCATACGATGATATCATTCAGGCCGAAAGCGGCATCGCATATTTAAATCGTGATGCGCAGGGCCACCCTAAATTTATTCCCACAATCATTTGTGACAAAGTAGGTGGCATGCACCTGGCCATGGCTGTACTAGCGGGTTTAAATTACCGCTTGTTACACAACAAAGGATGTGTGCTGGAAACGCCCATGTTTGAAGGCATGGTCTCTTTCCTTATGACTGAGCAGTTATCCGGAGAAACCTTTGTGCCACCTCTGGGTGGTACCGGCTACGAAAGACTGACATCGCCGTACCGTAAACCCTTTCCAACCGCAGACGGCTATATCAGTATCCTGCCTTACAGCACGCGTCACTGGCAAAAGTTTTTCACCCTCGTAGAACGTGAAGACATGGTTAATCATGAATTTGTAACCGATCCGGTCAAACGTAGTGAAAATGTCGGAACGCTGTATAAAATAGTGAGTGAATGCACCCCACACCGAACCACCGCGCAATGGAGTGAAGTACTCACTAGCATTGATGTCCCTTTTGCGCCGGTTAATGATGTTGCCTCTTTACTCAATGATCCACACCTGGTCTCGCAGAATTTCTTTACTGAGTATGATCACCCGTCAGAAGGACGACTCAAAAGCGTTGGTTCTCCATTTTATGCAGAAGGTGTAGAACAGTCATCTAACCTGCCGCCCCCCAAGCTCGGCATGGATACGTCAGATATCCTTCATGAGCTTGGATATCAAACGGAAGAAATTACCGCCATGCAGCATGCCAATGTAGTGTTGTGCCACACAGATAATTAATTGAAGAGAAGTATAATGCGCAGAATAAGTCACCTTTTTTCAAAGCGAATAGTTACAACCTGCTGTAGCGTGCTTGCCGCACTTTCATTCACCTTTCCAGGCATCGCTGATGACCGGTTCGACACCCTGACAGGCCAACTTGATGCATTGGTAACAGAGGGAGTAATGCCCGGATCAATTACCTATATCGTCGAGGATGGCAAGGTAGTGTACCAGCATATGAATGGGTACCAGGATCTGAAGCACCAATCACCAATAGCGAAAGACACCTTATTTCGTTTGTATTCCATGTCAAAACCCATTACCAGTGTTGCCATTATGCGCTTACAGGAAGCCGGTCAACTGTCGGTGGATGATCCGGTAGAAAAATTTATCCCGGCATTCAGGGACGCAAATGTGTATGTCTCTGGTACGCTCGACAATATGGTCACTGAACCACTTCAGCGTTCTATGACGATTGGCGACTTACTGGCGCATAAATCCGGTATCACTTATCACTTCACGGGCACCACTGCGGTGCATGAGTATTATCGGAAATACGGCGTTAAACGTGACACGCCGGTGGGTTCTTTACCTACAGATGGCGCACCAGCTAAAAATTTAGCCCAGTTGACTGAACGGCTGGCCAAAGCCCCCTTGCTGCATCAGCCAGGTGAACGTTTCACTTACAGCTACTCCACTACGCTGCTTGGCAGAATTATAGAATTAGTCAGCGGCAAGAGTCTGGATGCCTATTTACAGGAAGAAATTTTTACGCCACTAGGCATGCACGACACCATGTTCTTCGTGACCGGCAAGGATCTTGACCGGTTTATCACCAATTACGTCATGACTGACACGGGCTTAAAAGAAATCGAAAACCGTGACAATACCGACTACAAAGATTTAAACAGATTGCTTGATGGAGGCGGTGCTCTCGCCAGTACTGCTGACGACTACCTGGCATTTGCCACCATGTTAGCCAATAAAGGGCGTTATAACGGCAAAGTCTTCCTGAGTGAAGCTTCCATTGATACATTGTTTACGCCACAAATAACCATCGATGAATGGGGCCAGGACAGCGTCATGGAGTTTGGTTATGGTTTTGCCATTGGCTCTGCCGCCAACTTGAAGGCGAATGCTATGCCCGACAACACTTATGGTTGGGCCGGTTCTGGCAACACGATTTTCTGGGTTAACCCAGATACACAATCTCTGGTAGTGTTTATGACACAGGTTATCACTCCTCCCCCGTTTAATACCGAGGTGCCATTTCGTCAGTATTTAATTCAGGCAACCACTGGTTCATAGCACAATGTTGGGCATAGCGGGTTTTATTACTATTGTCGGTGTACTGACCGGTATTATGAGCAAACGCCTGTCACCGATTATGGCCTTAATACTGATACCAGTGGTCGTCGCCATCGTTATCGGTCAGGGTGCCTCACTGCCTGATTACATGGTAAACGGAATTGTGACCATTGCGCCGGTGGCAGTGATGTTCATGTTTGCCATTTTATTCTTTGGCCTTATGAACGATGTTGGAGTATTCAACCCTGTAATTAATGCTACTATCCGGATCTGTGGCAACGACCCCAGAAAGCTGTTCATGGGCGTAGTACTGATCACGTCGCTGGTACATCTGGATGGTTCTGGCGCCAGCACCTTCTTAATTGTCGTCCCCGCCGTACTGCCTGTTTTCGATAAACTCAAACTCGATCGTCGCGTCTTAGCCTGCCTGGTCGCCATGGCTGCCGGGGTAAATAACATGCTACCCTGGGGAGGCCCCACTATTCGTGCGGCGGCAGCATTGGATATGCCGGTCATGACCCTGTATCAGCCTTTGATGATTGTGCATATCAGTGGTTTGGTCTTTGTGTTTGCTGTCGCATACTGGCTTGGCGTTCGGGCCAAACGATCCCTGGCCACTAACGAGCCGGACGCAGCAACCAGTTATCAGCCCGAAGCTGCACTTTCACCGCTTAAGTGGATGGCGAATATTGTCTTAATCTTACTGGTCATAGCATCGATAATTGCGAGTCTGCTCCCGCCGGCGATTGCATTTATTGGCGGCACCTTGCTCGCATTATTAATTAATTATGCTGATGCCGAACGTCAGAAAGAGCGTATTGATGCCCATGCAAAACCCGCTTTTATGATGATAACTATTCTTTTTGCTGCCGGCTGCTTCACCGGCATATTACGACATTCAGGGATGTTAGATGCCATGGCCCTTCAAGGTGGTGAACTCCTGCCTCAGGCAATGGTCAGTCATTTGTCGGTTATTATTGCTGTTGTCGCGATGCCTTTGAGCTTGTTGTTTGATCCGGACTCATTTTATTTTGGCATTCTCCCTGTTTTAGCGGGCATTGCCAATGAAGCAGGCGCGGCCAGTGAAAGCCTGGCTCATGCAGCATTACTTGGACAAATGACCACCGGTTTTCCTATTAGCCCACTGACACCCGCTACCTTTATGTTAATTGGACTGGCCAGAATAGGCCTGGCGGATCATCAGCGTTTTACATTTCCTTTTCTTTATCTCACTTCATTATTTATGACTATAGTGGCCTTACTAACCGGGGTTATTAGCTTATGAGTACCGCCAGTTCATCAGATCGGATCGTCAAAATTGCCGAAATGAGTGCCCGGGATGGGTTGCAAAATGAACAGCAATCCATCAGCGCAGAATGCAAGATCGCGTTGGTTAACCGACTGGCAGACGCAGGCCTGCGTTATATTGAAGCCGGCAGCTTTGTCAGCCCGAAGTGGGTGCCACAAATGGCCAATAGCAATGTTGTTTTTGCCGGTATTACCCGTAAAAACGGCGTTACCTACGCCGCCCTTACCCCGAATATGCGTGGGTGGGAAAATGCACTCGCGGCAAATGTGGATGAAGTGGCAGTTTTTGCGTCAGCCTCTGAGAGCTTTAGTCAAAAAAACCTGAATTGCGATATTGCAACCAGTTTAAGTCGCTTTGAACCTGTCGTTGCTGCCGCCAGACAACATGGCATTGCTGTGCGTGGCTATGTGTCTTGCATTCTTGACTGCCCGTACGACGGAGCAATCAGCCCATCCAGTGTTGAAAAAGTAACCCATCATTTGTTGGCAATGGGCTGCTACCAGGTATCTCTTGGCGATACCATTGGCACGGGTACGCCAGGACGTACCCGCACGCTATTACACTATCTGAACCAGACATTTAAACCTGAGCAGCTGGCCTTACATATGCACGATACCTACGGCCAGGCTATTGCCAATATTTTCGTGGGGCTTGACCATGGTATCCGCACCTTCGACGCGTCAACAGCGGGATTAGGCGGCTGTCCTTACGCGCAAGGTGCCAGTGGTAACGTGGCCACTGAAGATCTGGTTTACCTGCTTGACCGCGAAGGCTTTTATCATGGTATTGATCTGGATGAGCTGTGCCGGACAGGAGAATGGATTAGCCAGCAATTAAACAAATCCTATACCGCCAGAGCGGGTCGGGGTATACGGAGTAAAGCATGTATATAAAACGTCTTATCACCACATTTAGCTTACTGCTGTTATCGCCACTGATTTTTGCCACGGACACTGGATCTGCGCGTTGTGAAGCACTACGAAACCTCGAACTTAAACAAGCGGCCATTCAGTCTGCCAATGAGCTTGATAATCGTTGTGAAGTCACGGTAAGAGTATGGCCGCAGCAAAGTAACGCCGATTCGACCTTTATTGATGTCACTGTTTGGTTGCCACATCCAACAATGTGGAATCAACGCTTTTTAGGATTAGGCAATGGCGGCTATAGCCCACGATTGCCGCTGGAAGCCATGGCATCGCAGGTAGCGAAAGGTTTTGCAGTTGGAGCATCAGATACCGGACACCAGTCCGAGTCGCTTGATTTTGTGGTAAATGCCCAGGAGCGGATTGATTTTTGGGGGCGTTCCTCCGTGCATGTCATGCGTGAATATAGCGTTAAGCTTATCGAGGCTTACTATCAACGCGAACCAGAGTTTAACTACTTTGCCGGCTGCTCCACGGGCGGGCATCAGGCGTTAGCCGCAGCGCAGTATTATCCTGCTGACTTTGATGGCATTGTGGCAGGTGCGCCCGGACATAACCGCGTAGCGCTCAATGCTGCATTCTTATGGCTATACCAGCAAAGCCACCAAAAAAACACCGGGCAGCCTGTATTGAGCCGTCAGGATTTACGCCAGTATAACCAGTTTTTACTCAACAGCTGCGATACCCTTGATGGCTCACAGGATGGCGTAATCAGCGAGCCGCTACGCTGCAAGCCCGATTACAGCGCCTTAAGTTGTGAGGGGCCAGAACACACTGGTTGCCTGACGCCAGACAAAATTGAACGCATTAAGCGTATTCATGAAGGACCTGTTGACCCCATCACGGGAAACCAGATTTATCCGGGTTTTCCCATCGGCAGTGAATTCACCGGACAATACGGCTGGAGTGCATACTGGGCAGATCCCAATGACCAAACCCAACCTGCAAGAGGAGATTTTTGGCGCTACTGGGTTTTTGAACAAACTGAATGGAACCCCTGGGAGTTTGATTGGCACAGTGACGTACAGTTTGCCCAACACAAGCTCTCGCACCGTATCGATGCGATCAAAGCAGATCTTTCTGCCTTTTTTGCGCAGGGGCACAAATTATTAATGTATCACGGCATGGCCGATCCCATCGTCCCCTATACAGACTCAGTTAATTACTATAAAAAGGTAACAGACTCCTCTCGCTGGCCAGATGATTCTATTGCCTCACCGATTGCGCTCTATCTGATCCCCGGCATGTCACACTGTGGTGGTGGAGACAGTCTCAACTATTTTGATCCGTTACCATCACTGCAACAGTGGGTAGAGCAGCAAATCCGACCGCAATCTATTGATGCTAAAGAAGTGAAAAACGGTCATATCCTGACTGTCACGCCAATTACTGAAGTTAGCAACTAACATCTTTTTCAGCGTAAAAACCAGCAAGAACATAGACTTAAAACCACAACAATACCCATTTATATTAATTTATTGTTAATTAATAGTAAATATTGATTTAATTTATTGATCTTTATGTGGTGTTATAAAACCCGTAGCAAATAGCTGCCATCTTCTCGGCCGGATGATGTATTCGAAGGTAACTAGAGCACGCGCAACGTTGCCAGTGCTCAGGACTAGCGGGACACATATTATGTTTAAGCCAAAACACATGCGTAAATCTAACATCCATATTGCGGTGGCAACCGCCATGCTATCTGGCGCTATGGTAAATCCGGTCATGGCGCAGGAGCAAAACGAAGAAGACAGGTCGGTAGAGGTCATTCGGGTAACCGGCAGTTATGTCACACGCGATACACAAAGCACCATGTCATCGCCGATCCAGATTGTCGGTAACGAAGAAATTATGAAGTCGGGCTTTTCTGGCGTCGACGATTTAATTGTCAATAACACTGCGAATACCGGCAGCATTGGCGGTGTTAATAACCTCACGGGTGGTGGCGCCGAAGGCCGCCAAACCCGCTCCGCCAACCTACGCGGGTTAGGACCGTCTTCAACGCTGGTGTTACTGAATGGTCATCGCGTATCTTCACAAGAACAGGATTCAAAACGAAACAGCTATACCAACCTTGCAGCGCTCGTGCCTACGATTGCGGTGAACCGGATTGAAACAGTGCTTGATGGTGCATCAGCCATCTATGGCTCAGATGCAATAGCCGGTGTAATGAACGTGATTACCGACAATCGTTATGAAGGCGTCACAGCGAGTTGGCAGCACATCGCAATTGAAAATGCCCCCTCTAACTTATTGCAGTTTAAAGTCGGGGGTGGCAATGACACCTTCCACGGCGTTTTCTCAAGCAGTTACGAATACAAAGCAAACCTACAAAATGGCGACAGACCGATCACCGCATCGAATAACACATCGGGCACCTCACAGCCGGGTAATTTTGCATTAACGTCTCGTCCGGTGGCGGCCGATGGTTCGGATGTCATCATCAATAATGGTGTAAATGGGCCGATTAACTATTCGCTGCTCTATGATCAAATTTCGGCAGATACGGGCAGCAATCGCGTGGTCCTGGCTGATCCACATTGTACAGTTGAAGGCACAGGCGGAATTTACGTTGGCAGCAACCCCTTCCCTAACGGTACCTGCCAGTTTAGCTATCAACAAATGAACCCGATAATGCCAGAATCAAAAACCTGGTTAAATCATGCTACAGCGACATATTACCTGGATGATCAACACGAAGTGTTTTTTGAAGGCAGATTCTACAAGCAGGAAGGTCGTCGGTTTGGTGTGGCAAGTATGCCAATTTCTTTGGGATCGCCGACCGTACCGGCTGACAATCCTTACAACCCGTTTGGCGTAGATGTGCAATTCACAGGTCGGGTACTGGGTATCAATGGTGACTACCGTGAAGAAACGTCAGATGTTGAAGGCACGCATTTGCTTGCTGGCATAAAAGGCGAGGTGGGATTTTCTGACTGGCAATACGAAGTCAGTGGTGTCTGGAGTCAGGAAAAATCGGTCAACAGCGCCCCGGATACCGATTTGCAAATGCTACAAAACGCACTCAATGGCTACGGCGGTGCCGACTGCCAGATAGACCCGTTTGGTACGCCAAGCGCATCAGAGACACCAGGTGAAGGCAACTGTGTTTATTTTAGCCCGTTTGGCGCTGATCAACTAAACCATGATGATCGGGTTTTCTACAATTTACTCCAGCCCTCCGTAGGCAGTGACAAAGTGACCTATCAGATCCTCGAATTTGTTGTTAATGGCAGTTGGTTTGATTTACCCGGCGGTACTATAGGTGTTGCTATAGGTGGTCAAACCCGTAAAGAAATGCGTAAAGTGGATGTAGATGGCGCGACACAGGCAGGCAGATGGGGCTTTTTTGGAAAGCGTTCCCCCGGTGAGGGAGACCGTAAAATTGATGCAATTTTTGCAGAGTTGTTTTTGCCCTGGACACTGGATGTAGAAATGCAGCTAGCTTTACGCTATGAAGACTATGGCCGATTTACCACCACGGATCCTAAAATAGGGATCAACTGGCGGGTAACCGATGACATCTCGGTGAGAATGTCGGCCAGTACAGCCTTCAGAGCGCCATCACTGGCTCACTCGGTGGGTAACCAAACCTCTTCAGGTGTGAGTCAGACGGTTGACCCGCTTGATCCCAATGATAACGGTACATTCCGGGTGGTAAACACAACCTCAAACCCGGATCTTGAGCCGGAAGAATCCACCAACGTAAATATGGGTCTGACCTGGGCTGCCACCGATGATCTGACCATGTCTTTGGACTACTGGAGTTTCGACTTTGAAAATCAGGTCACAGCTGAAAGCGCAGCACAGGTTATTCAGGCGGATCCGAACGGTCCAAACCTTATTCGTGATGCCGATGGCCGCTTACTGGCGGTTAATGTTGGCTACTTTAACGCGGGTAAAACAAAAACCAATGGTTTGGACTACCGTCTCGATTACCGCACAGAGTTTTGGGATGGTCATTATGTGACCCTCAGTAATTCATTAACCTGGATTAACGAATATACGGTTCAGGTTGGCCCGGATCAGCCAGTGTATGACGTGGTTGGCCGGCGTAACGACAACAACCCTGGTTCGGTAGCCCCTGAGTTTCGCGACACCATGCAGGTCTCCTGGCAATACGAGCAACATGCAGCCAACGTAACAATGCGGTATGTTGATAGTGTCGAAGACGACGTATTTTTACCAATTGATTACCAACAGCCAAGGGGCACAATCAGCTCATCGACTGTATTTGATGCTCAGTACAGTTACAGCTTTGGCAAAGGTGATCGTTATCAAGTGGCAGTGGGCGCAATCAACCTGTTTGACCGCGAACCACCAGCAGCCTTTTTTACCAAGTACCTTTCAACAGCAGCAGACCCACTCGGTCGTCAGGCTTACCTGCGGGTAGCCATTGCTATGTAATGCGTTTTCCAATGTGCGTTGTTTGCCACTCATCATTGAGTGGCTTTTTTTTACCTGAGAGCTGATGAACTCTACGTCTTACTGTCGCCCGACAATCTCATTAAAACAAGCCGCTGACACGTATCGGGAAAGTTTCGGAAAAGTACCTTCAATTCATTTTGATATCACCAGCTTATTTTTTGGGGAAAGCATTACCGCGTAGTATCCACCCTCTTCTTTGACTATTATCATTAGTCCACCATTCAAATACCGGGACACCGTTGATTCGAACGCCAGATGCGTTAATAGCGTATCCAAGTCTCCAAGAGAGTCTGATGATACCTCTATCGCGCAGAGCTTATTATTGCAAACAGCCTTGCTGTTAAGAACATGTGCATCGTCAGCTACTTCCACTTGCAATGACTGCTGTAACGCATCTTCTTGTGATAATGAAATACGCTCTGCAGTGGCTGCGGCGGACCTGTCTGACGCTGCGATGTGAAGCAACCCGTCTTTTAGGTAACAGGCAACATAATAGTTATGACACTATGCGTGAGTGGAAGCAAGTGTTTTGATAGGTATTGCTAAGGAGACAGAAAGTAACAAGGAGAGCTACGCCCTCCTTGTTTTATGCAGCCTTCAATACGGGGCTATCTTATATTGTTGCACCTTCAGGACTCCCATCCCCCGCCCAGCGCTTGATATAAATCGACCAACGCGGTCATTTGTTGTTG
>JABXHM010000082.1 GCA_013373625.1 Alteromonadaceae bacterium
GTAAGTGGCTGTTAATCATAGTGATACACGGCAACTATATATTATCATAAACCGGCTCATTGCCGCTTTCCAATCTCTTATCGACATTGTCCACTTCTTCGATATCTGATGACGCGCCAGATACAGTATTTTCATCACTGAATCGTCTGTCGGGAACGTTCATTTGATCTTATAAATTTTCCGCAAACTGGCATTCAGGGATTCGATAGCATTGGTGATGTTAATGACTTTACGAATTTCCGGCGGATAATTAAAGAAGACGCTAAGACGCTCACAGTTATTGCGCCACGACAGACTAATCGTTGGCTTTACAACAACTAACGACCTAATACAGCAATTGGTAGCATACCACCGAAACAACTATTGAGAGCGGCTTAAAGGAATACTAAAAATAACTGCTACTTAAAAAGGGGGGATTACATATTGCTGACTAAATTAATTTAAGTCTGAGATAATCTGCTATATGTAGAACTCTAACGCTCATATTTACTACTCCCCAAAACAGATATAGCAACACCCATGAGCAAGAAAAACCCCATATTTTGATCGAAACTGTTTATGAATATTCCATATACTAAAACTATTGGTATCACGAATCTTAACGAAGGACGATGCCAAAGATTTCTAACCAAAAATAAGAAAAAGAACAAGAAACTTGTAATGCCTAAGATTCCATATTGTACAGTCCTTTCGAGATACATATTGTGACTAGGACGTATCAATCGACCTTTTTCAATTAACTGTCTAATGAATTCAGAACCATAACCTATAATTGGGTTAGCACTGAGCAACGTTTTGTACTGCTGCTGTGCTATATCTCGAACTATAGCACTATTGTCATTATCTATGTTTTCAATATTTTTAATCCTATCTATTAACTCATCACCTGAAATTAGTAAAATAAAACCGATAGCGAAAATCAACCCAAATAAAACAGCAATCTTAGAAAAAGCCCTGTGTATCTCCTGGACATTACTAAAAACAATTCGTTTATTTGTTAACATGGAATAGTAGAAGTCAAAAGCTAAAAACAATAAAATAATTACTAATGCGGTTCTTGACCCGGTCAAAACTATTAAAAACATTGCCGTAGTGAGTATTAATGAATTAAGAACGTTCATGAATCGCAAAGAAAAAGTGATCATTATGATAGTTAATGCAGCACTGTTTGGATGCAAATACATACCAAAATATCTGCTACCGATATTGCCATATTTTGCGTAGCTTAGTGTGACACCATAATTCTGTCCGATCTTGCTGTAAAAAACTGGGTCTATCTGATTGTGTATAAAACTGATAGTAATGATGGTAAATATAAGATATGCAGACTTTTTAGTAATTATTATATCTTTATACAAAAACACGAAATAGCTAAAAGATAAAAATAATAAAGATTTTATAGTCCAATACAAAGCACCACTTATAGAAGAGCCAAAAAGATATACCGACAGTACATTTATAGTCAATGGAATAAAAAAGAAAGTAATTAGAAAAATTCGCAACCCTTTTTTTTCTACTGGTTCGGTTCGTTTATTATATCTAAGACATATGAAAAAGATACTTAATGAAAAAAGTGTTGCTGCAATGAGCATGTTATTCAAAGGAGTATAAGATGGGATAACTCTATAAGTGTCTGTTATTACGAGTATAAAGTATGCAGTTGCAATTAGTTTTATCATATTAGTTTTTAAAATGTTTCTTTTTTATAGTACGTAAATAACGATCTAAGAAGAAGCTGTAAATAGGTGGGTTAAAATCTATGATCCACCTAGCGTCATACTTTATAATTCCCTTGTTTATTTTATCCATATTTTTAAAACTGCCAAACATTTCAAAAAATATACTATCATACCTTTGAAATTTAGATATTTGAGTTAAAATCTCCAAGTCATTAAACTCATCCAATAACACAAGTTGTTCGAAATATAAAGTATGGCTTTTAACAAGATTTTTTTTCAGAAATAATTCTAATTTTTTATTCACATAAAACCAACGAAGAGCACTAAACTTTTCTTTTTTTAAGCCATATTGTTTTTCATAATTAATAATTGATCTAAGCCAGCTTTTGTAATCTCTTATAACGTGGTAGACTTCAACAATTGAACCGTATTTACCATTTAGGGAATTTCTCAGATGTCCAATATGTTTACTCGAATCAACTAAAATAGAATCTGGATAAGCTCTGATTGCTTCTTGATAAACAATCTCAGTAGCTTTTACCACGTTATCTGCATTATTAATACGAGGAATAAGCGGTTGCCAAAACTCATTGTACTCAAGTTCGTCATATTTTTTGTTATTCCAATGATTTTTAGGCGATAACTTCGATTTTTTTATTTTTTCTCTTCTAATTGATTGAATCGTCTGACCTACCTCTCCCAAGCATACACAACCGATCTTACAAAGTTGACCCTGGATAAGAGTAGTTCCTGATCTAGGCATACCTGCTAGAAATATAATTTTAGACACTTGTAAAAACCTTATTATGGGCTGCTAAATACACTGTTTCACTCCTTTGCTCGTTACTATACCAAATATATCGCCACATTAACTATATCATTAGTTCAAGTTAGATAATATTAAGAAAGTTTAAATGATAAGAAAATAATTAATGCTATCTTCCAGTGTAATCCTCAATAGTTTGATAAATTTGGTGGTCTTCTAATTTGCAAAAACTATAGTTGGTTAAATATTTTTCATCTAAAATTTATAAAATTAGTTTATTAGATATATTCTGTTATATATAACAAGATCATAAATATTATTGCACAAGAATTTCAATGAACACCATCTTTTCTTTCAAACGACTTTAGCCATGTCATTAAACCTTCTTCAGGAACCTTTATTCCTCTATATGTAGATTTATATTTCGGATAACCACCTACACTTTCTTGTGAATTAATTATACTCGAATTGCGATTTTTAAAACTGTCAATAATTCTTAAATCTATGCTATTTCTATTCCAAGGCTGACTCCCAACATTTTTTATAATATATTTTTCTAATTCGTTGTTGGTTACAAAAACTATATCTTGATTAATAAAAGGTGGTGATTTTAGTCTCGTAATAGAAGGTCCGAGAGTTTTAATTTTTTTGCCTTCTTCATCAATAGTTTGGTTCTCAAAAGTGTAGGCAAGCCCCTTACCAGATATTATAGGTAGCTTTTCAAGTGTGTCGGTACCATGGATCAATATGTTTCCTGTAGTTGAGACAATAGGTTCTCTAGGAATATATTTGGTATTGTTAAATTCCTTTTCCCTATACCCTAATTGTATAGCTGCTGTCTCCGGGTTGTATATTATATTATTAGAAATAATACCGGTAGTTTGAGCTTTGAAATATGGGTTTCTTTTTGCATTACTTATAAAGAGGTTATTCGTAATTATTACATTTTTTACAAAATCATGAACCAATATCCCTTTCGAATGCGGACCGCGGGTATGTAGAGAGTTATTTAAACCTTCACTAATAATTGTGTTTGAAATCAGTACATTAGAAGCTGTTGCTTTCGACCCTTTTGTTCTTGGTCCAGAAATGGAAATATTTTCATCAATAGCCCAACTAACAGAACAATGGTCAATTACCACGTTACTTGCGTTCCCACCAATGATAGCAATTCCGTCTGGCTCCCAATACGAAGGGGCTCTTAAATTTCTGTCACCGGGTCTCACAGACAAATGTTTAACAATAACGTCGTTGGTTTGTATTATTATGCTGCCTTTTATAATTGTGATTCCAGGGTAAGGTGCGGTCTGTCCTTCGATACTCACAAATGGGTGTTCTATTGTTATTGAATTACCATTTAAATCTATTACACCCCCAACCTCAAACACTATAGTGCGTGGTTTTTGATATTGTAGAGCTGATTTTAATGATCCTGGACCAGAACTCTTTAGGTTTGTTACTTTTAATACTTCGCCAGAGTAACCACCATTGGTTGATATTGTCGATTCACCTGAATAAGACATCTTACAAAAAATTACAGCTAAAAGAATTGTTATATTCTTAAAGGTATTTTTTACTACACTTATCTTTGTTGTCATGATTTTCGAATTTTAACCGTGAAGTTTATTATTTCAAATACTTGTCAATCCATAATGAATATATTTTTTCTTTTAGATTTCGTGCAATCATATAGTTTGATGTGCGATTTATTATCAACTTATGAAACCATTGAAGACTGTAGATGAGATATTAAACCATAACACAAAGACGTTGTAGAGCAAACAGACGCGCCAATCCCTAAGAGATACTAGCCTTTTCTCCTTTGGCTTATAGCAACTAATTGCTTGATATCACTCTTTTCCAAACTTAAATCGGGAAGCACCTACTTAAGCTTGCTTTTTTATCTAGTTTATTAAGTTTACTCTCGTCCGGGGTCGGGACATATTGCGGTAAAAAAATTTCCAACTTTAATAGTTAGAGTTGCTGACACCGTTTTGGCTGCAAATTTGTCAACCTTCCAAAATCTGACCTTTCCCCTTAATTAGCACCAATCTCTCGATGAGATTTTTCATATTATGCTGCCCGTTTTGTATACTCAACAGGCGGCAGGTAATTTAGTGAACTATGTGATCGAACGTTATTGTAAGATTCTCGCCATAGATCAATTTCATATCTGGCTTCATCCAGGGTTCTGAACCAGTGTTGGTTCAGGCATTCATTTCTAAATTTGCCGTTTAAGCTTTCGAAAAATGCATTCTGCGTAGGCTTGCCTGGCTGGATAAATCCAAGCTCAACACCAGTTTCTTTACTCCAGAAGAACATTGCCTTGCTTGTGAATTCTGTACCGTTGTCGCAAATCACCTTTTTAGGCTTTCCACGTAGCTCTATCAGTTGGTTCAAAAAACGAGCTACCTGTCGCCCGCAAATTGATACCGAGACTAGCTGTCCAACCATTTCTCTTGAGAAATCATCAACCACGTTCAGAACGCGGAAGCGCCTGCCGCTGCTTAATTGGTCTGAAACAAAATCCATCGACCAACGTTGATTTGGCGCTGAAGGCACCTCTATAGGCTGCCTTGGTCGCGTTAGCTTTTTACGCTTCTTAGTGCGTACCTGTAGCACCTCCTCGGTGTAAAGGCGATATGTACGTTTGCGATTAACAACAGGCCTTCACCTTTGAGTAAGACATGAAGCATCAAATAGCTGTATCGAGGATACTGCGATGCCAGCTCTTTCAAACGTGAGCGAACTGAATCATCAGCCTTATCTTTCTGGCGTTAACGAAATACAGTTCTACTAACACTAGCAAGCTTACAAGCAACCCGTTCGCTGAGCTTAAATGCATCAATCAAATAGCGGGCAACAGGCTTTCTTGCTGCTGGCGTCACCACTTTTTTGATAGCACATCCTTCATTGCCTCAACTTCCAGAAGCTTGTCTGCCAGCATCTTTTTCAATTTACTGTTCTCGGACTCTAATTCTTTGAGCCGCTTTGCTTCATTAACTTCCATGCCCGCATATTTGCTTCGCCAGTTATAAAACGTACCGGACGATATGCCCATATCATGGCATATGTCGCCTACCTTGGTTCCAGCTTCATGCTGCTTGATTGACTTAATGATTTGCTCTTCGCTGTAACGGTTCTTCATGTTGAGATCTCCATTGTCTTCAGTTTATTGGAAATCTCATTAATGTCATGGTGTTATTTTGAGGGGAGAGGTCAACGCATCCACACTTCTTCATCCGATACTTTCAAACAAAATGAAATAGCGCGCTACACTGCTTAGGTATTGCGGAAAATCTGTTGAGTTAAGATTTATCTGGGCAATGCCATTTATTATAGTAGACGATATAAGTCTGTAAAACACAGAAATAACCCATGTCATTCCGAGAAGGTCATTTTGACTCAACTATAGATCATTATTTCGTGGAAAAAGGCAGTTAGTGATTTTAAATTTTTACTATCAAACTCGGTAAAATACTAACTCACTTAATAAGGTTATTATTAATTCCTCGCAGAACTTAGTGGTTCAATTACCTACCATTAAATTAAAGCCAAGTTATTTAACTTGGCTAATATTTTATTATAATTATTGTTTGAAGAACATCCTTGAGCGTCGCAATGCAAATACCACCATGCACAAGCTAAAAAATATCATATGAGTGGGTTCGCTAACATCAGTATCTGTAGGTTCAGAGTCACTGATGATGCCATTTAGTGAAAAACTAACAAAGTCTGGTCCGGTTACAGATGCGGAGTTTACACCGGGTCCATTCACCCAAGAGATAACTAGTTCGTTATCGCTCACCAATGAATCCCATAAAGAATCGGAAATTTCAACTATCCCACTGATAGTGTAATCAAAAGGAGCGGAGTTAACTGTAACCGACACGGAAGGTGATACTGTTGCAGCATCCCATTTAAGAAGTAAATTACCATCCAAGTAGAATTCAATGTATTCTTGGGGAGATGTAGGACCTGTGTAATCTCCTTTAGCTGTCAGCTCCAAAAAAACGCTGGAATATTCTCCGGATATTGAAGCTATAGAGGAATAAGTTTGACCAGTTGTCGTAACTGCTGTTGTATCTGTATAAATAATTGCCGAATGTGCATTTATTGAAAATATGAAACCTAATGCTATTAATGCTAATTTTTTCATAATCTACCCTTGAGAATGATTCTTGTATCCACACCGAATACTTAACTAACCATATCAAAGCAATTGCAGTGCCACTTTTTTATCGCATTGTTTTTAAAGGATTTTATAACTTTACTATCGTATCTTAATTCGCCACTGTAAAATTTTATGACATCTACTTTAGTCGATGGGTAGTAATATATCGATAGCGCTTCATAGCTATAGATCTTCTTACAAGCAATAATTTAAATTATCTAAAACTGTCTTTCTACTCAGCCCTGATTAACGCTACCAGTTCGTTGGTTTTCTGCTCCATTAACGCAATATCACCGCGAGATTCCACATTCAGTCGGATAACCGGTTCAGTATTTGACTTGCGCAGATTGAAGCGCCAGTTGCCAAACTCCAGGCCGATTCCATCTGTGGTATCAATCACATCAGCCTGGCTTTCATATTTATCCAGCACACGCTGTAGCGCCGCATCGGCATCTTTTAGCTTGCTGTTAATTTCACCAGAAGATGGGAATGCTTCTATCCGCGCTTGAACCATTGAGGCCAGAGTTTGTTTGCGTGTGCACAACAGCTCTGCAACTAATAACCACGGTATCATGCCAGAGTCACAGTATGCGAAGTCACGGAAGTAATGGTGAGCACTCATTTCACCACCATATATAGCGTCTTCTTTGCGCATACGCTCTTTGATAAAAGCGTGACCTGTTTTGCATTTTACCGGCACCCCGCCAGCCTGCTTAACAATATCTTCGGTATTCCAGTACACACGCGGATCGTAAATAATGCTGGCATTTTCTTCTTTGGCCAAAAAGGCCTGCGCTAACAACCCAACTATGTAATATCCTTCAATGAAATTGCCGTCGGCATCAAACAGAAAACAACGGTCAAAGTCTCCGTCCCAGGCAATACCAAAATCAGCGCCACTTTGTTTTACAGCTTCGGCAGTATCGGCGCGATTTTCTTCCAGTAACGGATTCGGAATACCATTAGGAAAGGTACCATCTGGTTCATGGTGCACTTTAACGAACTCAATTGGCACCTTTTTATTGGCAAATGCCTTCTCGAGCGCATCAACCACTTTACCCGCTGCGCCGTTACCGGCATTCACCACCAGCTTTAATGGTGTGAAATGAGTTAAGTCAACGTACGATAATACATGCTCAATATATTCATTCAGGGTCGATTGCAGCTTATACGAACCGGTGGCTTTGAGTACGCTCTCTTCGATATGACCATGACCTGCGTAAAACGCATCGCTGTTAATAGTACTGCCCTGAGTGTATTCGCTTAATCGTGATGCCACCCACTCGTCATCCAGTTGTTCAGCACCATCTTTAATGGCGTTTAGTCCGGTATCACCGCTTATGGGTACTGAGCCGGCTTTCACCAATTTCATTCCGTTATAGTTAATCGGATTATGACTGGCGGTAACTTCTATGCCGCCGTCAACACCCAAAAATTTTGTCGCAAAGTAGATTTCTTCAGTGCCGCTCTGACCAATATCGATAACCGAGGCACCACCTTCTATTAACCCTGCACTCAAGGCTAATTTAAGTGGCGCTGAAGTGAGGCGTACATCGTCTCCAACCACCACGGTTTTAGCTTGCAGGCATTTTGCAAAGGCATAACCAATACGAAACGCAACGTCTTCATCCAATTGCGTATTGAGCTCACCACGTATGTCGTAAGCTTTAAAACAGGTCATTGCTTTCATGTTGATATATTACCTACTTAGGAGCCCGGCCATAACGGTCAGAAAAACGTACAATGTCATCTTCGCCCACATACGAGCCTGACTGCACTTCAATTAACTCAAGGGGGATCTTGCCAGGGTTTTCCAACGCATGAACCTCACCTATTGGAATATAGGTCGACTCATTTTCAGTTACCAGAATGGTTTTTTCTCCAATGGTTACATTAGCCGTTCCCGACACCACTATCCAATGCTCGGCGCGGTGGTAATGCATTTGAACCGACAATTTCTCACCTGGCTTCACGGTGATGCGTTTCACCTGGAAGCGCTTGCCGCTGTCGATAGAATCATAGCTGCCCCAGGGGCGGAATACCTCGCGATGGAATTCAAACTCAGGACGTTTTTCCGCCTTGAGTTTATTCACCACATTCTTGATATCCTGCACCTTATCTTTATGCGCTACCATCACCGCATCTTTGGTTTCCACCACCACAACATCGTCCAGACCAACTACAGATATTAACCGCTCTTCGCTGTTAATATAGCTGTTATGTACTCCTTCCAAAATGGCATCACCAATAACCACGTTACCATTGGCATCATGATTGTCGGCAGTTTCCCATAAGGACGACCAGCTGCCTACGTCTGACCAGTTTGCATCCAGTGGCACAACCGCAGCATGTTGGGTTTTTTCCATTACCGCGTAATCAATTGAGTCATCCGGGCAGGTAGCAAAAATGTCACTATCGATACGTATAAAGTCTAAGTCTGGGCTAAGGGTATCTATCGCAGCTTTACATGCGTTTAAGATGTCAGGTGCGTATTTTTCAAGTTCATCCAAATAGCGACTGGCCTTAAACACAAACATACCGCTGTTCCAGTAGTACTTGCCCGAATCAACATATTGTTGTGCAGTGTCTAGATCAGGTTTTTCAACGAACTGTTTCACGGTAAAGCCGTTGGGTAACGCATCACCAGCCTGAATATAACCATAACCAGTGTGCGCTTTATCCGGCACAATTCCAAAGGTTACAAGATGCCCTTCGGCTGCCAGAGTATTCGCCTGCGCGATCGCTTCATGGTAGGCACTTACGTTTTTAATCAAATGATCGGCTGCTAACACCAAAAGTACGGGGTCGTCGCCGTCTTTCACCGCATGCAATGCCGCCAATGCAATAGCTGGCGCTGTGTTTCGACCCATCGGTTCTAAAATAATACCGCCATGCTGTCCGCTGACACGAAGCTGCTCTGCAACCAAAAAACGATGCGCATCGTTGCAAATTACAATAGGGGATTCACATGGGGTACCGTCTAAACGAGAAACGGTTTCCTGAAGCATGGATTGGTCAGACGTTAAAGCAAGAAATTGTTTGGGCAGGGCCGCTCTAGACTTAGGCCACAGACGGCTACCTGAGCCACCAGCAAGGATTACGGGTTTCATGTTCTTTCCTAGATAATATGAAGAATTTTATAATATTTCCTTAATGAATTTTATCGTAAAGAACCCCCCTTCAATAATCAACTCTTTATAAAGAGAAAAAGCGTATTGTTTTGTTTCAACCATCGATTAATGCTGAAAGTGTCAGCGACTGCATCGGCCAGCCTACTCAGGGTAAAAACAAAAACGCTTCTTTAAATTAACCAGAAATTTACTGGCTTGTTTGACTATTGAATTTTATTGTGAAGCCTGACGATTCGAACACAAGGATATTGCTATATATTCACTATGGCTGATTAAACAAATATTACAATTTCAAATTTGGGTCTAAATACCATTTAGTATGAAGGTGGACATCGTTTTGATTTAATATCTCATCCTTGTTCAACCACTTATATTGGTTATGTTGCTCTTTGGGCAAATCAAAAATGTCGACGTTTGCCCGAAGCTTGTAGCCTAGCACCACATAGTGAGTAGACTGCTCAGCTCCATACGCATAATCATCATAAAAGTGTTCATACACTCCCATGAATGAAGCATCGGTACGTTCCTGTTTGAAACCTAACTCGACCTCAGTTAAGCGCGAAAAAGCTAAATCTAAGGATTCACCTTTCTGTACACGCCCACCAGGCACAAACCAATAGCCTTTGGCAGGGCGATTATTACGGTAGCCAACTAAGATTTGCTGATTTTCATTTTCTACAATTAGATCTATGGAAATTAAAGGAGTACTTGAAATAACCGATTTAAATACATCATCTGTTAAAAACACATACTCCTCCATATATCCCTTAGAATAGCTTTGAGGCTATGACTGCCTAAAATTATCCTGGTTTTCTAAAAACCATTGATAAGCATCTTCTAAGCCTTCTTTTAAGTCCAGACGGTACTTCCAGCCGAGTTGTGCTAAACGGTCTACATTCATGAGCTTGCGCGGAGCACCATCAGGCTTAGTAGAATCAAACTCTATATCGCCCTGATATCCGGTAACCAAGGCTACCGTTTCTACTAATTCACGAATCGTACAATCGACACCTGTCCCAACATTTATATGACTAAGCATGGGCTGAGTATTGGCTTCATAAGTTTTGGCATCTAACTCCATCACAAAAATCGACGCAGCAGCCATATCATCAACATGCAGAAACTCGCGCATAGGTTTGCCGCTTCCCCATGCTGTCACTTTACTGTCACCATTAACTTTAGCTTCATGAAAGCGTCGTAAAAGTGCCGGTATAACATGAGAATTTTCTGGATGAAAGTTATCATGGGGGCCGTATAAATTGGTAGGCATGACACTTCGATAATCAACACCATACTGGCGATTATATGATTCACAAAGCTTGATACCGGCAATTTTAGCAATAGCGTAAGGTTCATTTGTAGGTTCTAAAGTACCTGTCAACAACGCAGACTCGCTCATAGGTTGCTCTGCGAGTTTTGGATAAATACAACTCGAACCTAAAAACAACAGGCGTTTTACACCGGCTTGAAAAGCTGAATTTATGATATTGCATTCAATCATCAGGTTTTCATAAATAAAACTGGCTGGGTAGGTATTGTTCGCAACAATTCCACCCACTTTAGCCGCTGCCAAATAAACCTCATCAATTTCGTTGCTAGCAAAAAAGCTAGCAACCTCTGATTGACTGGTTAAATCCAGTTCTGAACGCGTACGCGTAATAATATTCGTATTACCACGGGCTTTTAGTTGCCTGACTATGGCAGAGCCAACCATTCCTCTATGGCCTGCAACAAAAACATTCTTCATAATTGTTACTCTTTAGCAACAGATACTGAGAAACCGTGTTCTTGCAGTAAAGCATGACGTTTGGCCTTATCCAGATCCTCTGCGACCATCTCACTACACATTTCTTCAACAGTAATCTCAGGTACCCATCCCAATTTCTCTTTCGCTTTTGCTGGATCACCAAGTAATGTTTCTACTTCAGCCGGACGGAAATAGCGCGGATCTACCTGTACAATTACATCCCCAATGCTGACTCCAGGCGCCAGTGACTCATCGACAGCAGTGACGGTTGCTTTCTCATCGACGCCTTCACCCGAGAATTCGAGTGTGATACCTGCTTCTTTAGCTGACATCGTAACAAACTCACGCACCGATATTTGTTTACCTGTTGCTATTACAAAGTCCTCAGGAGTATCTTGTTGTAACATCATCCATTGCATCCGCACGTAGTCTTTTGCATGACCCCAGTCACGCAAAGCATCCATATTCCCCAGATAAAGGCAAGACTCCAAACCTTGTGCGATATTTGCAATACCGCGAGTGATTTTACGGGTTACAAAGGTTTCACCACGGCGCGGTGATTCGTGGTTAAACAGGATCCCGTTACAGGCATACATGCCATAAGATTCACGATAATTGATTGTAATCCAGTACGCATACATTTTGGCTACGGCGTACGGAGAACGTGGATAAAACGGGGTAGTTTCTTTCTGTGGTATCTCCTGCACCAACCCATACAGCTCCGAAGTTGAAGCCTGGTAAAAACGGGTCTTCTTTTCCAGTCCAAGGAAACGAATAGCTTCAAGTAACCTTAACGTACCAATAGCATCAACATCAGCGGTATATTCAGGGGCTTCAAAGGATACAGCAACGTGAGACTGAGCGCCCAGATTGTATACTTCATCGGGTTCTACTTCCCGCAGTATACGAGTCAAGTTTGAGGTATCGGTTAAATCACCGTAGTGTAACTTGAAACGAGCGCCCTCTACGTGTGGATCTTCATAAATATGATCTACACGCGCAGTATTAAACAGAGAAGCGCGCCTTTTAATACCATGAACTTCATATCCCTTTTCTAACAAAAATTCAGCCAAATACGATCCATCTTGACCAGTAACACCAGTAATTAGCGCCTTCTTCACTGCAAAGTCCTTATAATTAATTCTACATTCCAAAAATGTAAGTTAGTTATGCAAAAGTTATTCTTAATTCGAATATTTCAATTAATATAATGAAAACTTGTTATATTTCATAGTCATCGTTAACCATAAACTTAAATTACATATCACTTTACTGTGATTCAACAACCTAAAGACGCACAATAATGTGACATCTGCATAATGGCTAAACTCACTCCACCCATAACATCGGAGGCCACAGTATCAAAGCACCATTTAAATTTAATGCTCTCTAATGAAATATGAGTGTCAACTAACGCTCTAAAAGTGTTCTGAAGACTTAAACGTAAACAAGTTTGGTAATTTTAAACTAGGTATCTAGTAATTTTTTGGCGAGCCAACAATTTACGGCATAAAAACTAGCTGAGTTAACAGCTAGTTTTACAGTATTAAATAATTGGCTAGTAAGCATTCTTATCAACAAAACCTTTAAATACAGTAAACAGCACTATTTTAAAGTCTAACCATAACGACCAGTTCTTGATGTACTCCAGATCGTATTCAATGCGTTTTTGCATTTTTTCAACAGTGTCGGTTTCGCCTCGCCATCCGTTGATTTGCGCCCAACCAGTAATGCCTGGTTTTATACGGTGGCGTAGCATGTAGTACTGCACTTTTTTCCGGTACATCTCATTGTGTGCAACAGCATGGGGGCGGGGCCCGACTACTGACATAGTGCCTTGTAACACGTTAATAAATTGCGGTAATTCATCTAACGAGGTGCGGCGTAAAAAACCGCCGATAGGGGTAATTCTGCTGTCGCCCTTTTTGGCTTGAGTTACCGTGTCACCATCTTCGGTAACGGTCATACTTCTAAACTTCCACACCTTTATTTTTTTACCGTCCATACCGTAGCGACTTTGCTTAAAAATAACGGGGCCGCGGGAAGTAAGCTTTACCGCTAACGCTATAAAAATCATCGGTATAGAAATGATAGTTAAAATAACCGATGCCAATACAATATCTTCGATGCGTTTAAGGAAGTTCATGGCACCTTTCATTGGCGAGTCAAACACACTGACTGTTTGTAACTCACCCACATTACATATTCTCGAATGCAAAAGGTTATAAACAAAAAAGTTGGGAACAAGATGGACCTGCGCTTTGGTGTCGCCCAATACACGCAGTATTTCTTCAATCCGGCGGTTTGCTGTCATCGGCAAAGTAATGAAGACAGTGTCTAACTTATCGGCTTCAATGTCTGCGTATACCTGCTCAATTTTACCCAGGAATGTCATAATATCAGACTGAACAATGCGGTCTTGTTCCCTGTCGTCGTAAGCACCAACTACTACATAGCCTGCTTCTGGCGTCTTCTTGATTTCTTTAACCAGCTCAATAGCTGTTTCATTCGCCCCGATAATGCCTACCGCTCGGGTATTACGCCCGTTTCGGCGTAGCCTGAAAAGCGTATATCGAAAACCAATACGCCACAAACATGAACTTAACCAGCTAAATACAAACCATAGCGAAATAACCGCTCGGGAATAATCTTCAGATGATTTGGAAATAAACATCCAGCCTATTACTAAGCCTATCATCAAAAAGTGACTCACCGATGCAACAAAGATAATCTCTTTTATTGAACCCGCTCGCCACGAACGATAAAGCCATAGCATTTCAGCGCTAAACAGAAAAGCCAGGCTGGCTACCAGGCTAATGAGATAATATTGCTGTGTTACATTAACGCCATATATTTTTGCGGCCAGCAGTAAACACATCTGTATGATGAGTAGATCGAAGAACCTGTAAAGCACAGCAAACTGATTAATATTATTGCGAACAAAACCTTTTTTGCCCATGTCCATTTCCTTGTGAATGAAGTGAAAATAATGTTTACAAAGAAACAGTGAAACCGAAATATAAAAATCCCTGTTCCAACTCCGCATTTCAAACCACTGCGCTTTTACTCTTTAGCTGCGCAATGTTGCTTGAATCCCTTTCAACTTATTGCCACTTGTAATGCAAAATACGCGCCCACATCCCAGTTACCGATGATTTTAAAATCGATCAGGCACCAACTGATCAATTATTAACCAAAAAACTGGACTGCAAAGTATCACGCTTTCCGTGCAAGAACGCAACAGTATCCCATAAGCAGCTGATATTTTATGACTTTATGTTTTTTTCTGCGTAGATTCGCTTTTTAAGTACGATGTTTTATTGCTTATCGAGACTTCAACGCGCTTTATATTGTACGAAAGTATAGGTGCGTAAATAATTCACCTGTAAAAATACCTGACAGGTTGTATCACTAATGTTTCTTGTCATGCCTTTTTTTTGTGCACTATCCTGACTTCTCTGCTTTAGTGCTAGGCAGAATGAGTGTCACATTAAATACCGGAGAGGCTAGGTTACCCATTACATTATCGTTACGAAAATGTTATGAACTTCTTCATTATTACAACAAAGCATAAAGTTAAATATTTATGCTCAGCTAATGTATATGTGAAGCTACACACTATTTGTTAAAAATGCTCTCTAGATAGGCTAGCTTCTCTTTTGCGTACCAAGGCCGCATATGTGTAGCATCCTTATAATAAAACTTATAGTTATCATCCATTGTCATGCAAACATCGTCACATAAATAATCTATGGGATCGATAATGTAAACGCCATCTTTTTCATCTAGCTGTTCGAGCGCTTCATAATGCAAACTATAGTATTTCCTAGCTTGTTGTCTCGTTATGAATGTATTTAGGTTGTTTCGGACAGATAATTTAGGATCGAATTCACTACCTTTCGGTTCACCCAATATCATATAAACTTCTTTAGCGTTTTCTTTGGCAAACTTTAGAAACTCATTGTATTCTTTAACCCTCTGAACAATTTGCTGATTTTTAGTCACTGAATTATCAGATAGATCGCGGTCAAGAGTATAAATAGATGTAATTATTTTATCGAAATTTACTCCCGTTATAATCTTTTCATAGTTTTGAATATTCGCACAATCCGATAACGGATGTTCGAAGGATGGTGCTATAAAACATCCTCCGTCTGTAACATAGTATATGTTAAACGGGCTTCTAATTTTCTCAGCATAAGGAAATGTCTGTTCAATATGGCTCGCGCCTATAAACAATATGTTTTTATCGGAATTCCCCTTTATGAAGCGAACTTCTGTGTTATGAACTATTAAGTTTGGCTTCGGATACTCCCAATCCCCAATTGCTTGCATAGCATTTTGATACTTTTCCGCAGCTTGCCCCTCAAACCGTCCGAGCATACCGTTACTGAGGTAAATAACACCACTTAAAACAAATAGTGTAGTAGAAAAGTAAACAGGCTTACATTTGAGGTAATCAATCGAGCTACTGAAGCGCGTTTTGAAATTAATACTTTCGATGTATTTATTACTCAGGAAGCCAAGCAACACTGACAGTGCAATACCATAGAAGATAAATTGCTGACTCAAGTTATAAAAATACATAGCAACAACAAGGGGCCAGTGCCACAGATAAATAGAGTAAGACCACTTACCCAACCTCTGAAAGATAATATGATCTGTGACAATACTGTTACTTCTGTTTGCCTGGATGAGTAAAAAGGCTCCAATAACAGGAACAAAAGAAAGATAACCAGGCCATAGGTTATGCTCTGAGAGGAGAAAATAAGAAAGTACTATAAGTGCTATACCAGCCCACTCCATGATTTTTTTAGTTTTTTCATTGGCATTGATCGGATACAGATAAGCTACTCCCCCAATCATCATTTCCCAAGCTCTGGTTGGCAGTAAGTAAAACGCTGCACTGGGTGATTTGTATGTTATTAATACACTAAAAACAAAACCGATGATCGTTCCTATCAAAATGGTCGCTTTCATGAACCTAAGCGACATTAGTTTTCTCATTGCAACAAGTACCAATGGGTAGAGTATGTAGAACTGCCACTCAACCGATAGGGACCAGGTATGCAATAACCACTTTTCCTGTGAAGCTGCATCAAAGTAACCGGAGTCTTTCCAATATATAATATTAGAAACAAACATAACGCTACTGCCAGCATGCTTACCTAACGCTTTGTAATCAACTGGGTTAAGGAAAAACCACCCCAACAACAACAGTACAAAACAAAGTGCCGCTAAGGCTGGAATAATTCTATTTGCTCGCGCAACATAAAAGTTCAGAATTGAAAAATTGTCTTGTTCTATCTTCTTAAAAATTATTCCGGTCATTAAAAAACCTGAAATAACAAAAAAAACATCGACGCCCGCGAAGCCTCCGGGCATCCAATTTTCGTTAAAGTGAAATAACACTACAGCGATAACAGCTATAGCTCTGAGGCCATTAATATCTTTTCTAAAATTCACAGCTATTCGTCCTTTGAATATAAAACTTGTGTATATATTACCCAATTCATTCAGATAGTAGCAGATAGATGCCCCATCTCGCGAGAGTTCCAATTATAAAAGCATCCGGAACGATAAAGACAACCGTAGTAGCAGCCTGAATTCGATTGTAAATATTTATACAGTCACAAGCTGATTCCCATCACTACAAGTTTCCCTGACCATTTTCAATCCCTTTATTGCTAATGTCGTTTTGGCCTTCAATACAACCCCATTGCAAAGGAATTCCAACATGAACACACCTTCTTTTGAAAGTGACAGCACTCTCAGCCTTGGCTATTGAAGTATGTGGCGACTCTGAACCAAATGAATTTCTGGATGAGTTATACGAACAAAGATGCCTGTGGGAATCACACAATGCTACCGATTACCAGTATACCAGCTACCGACTTTGTAAATGCAATACGCCACCTATCTGGTGGTTGTAAAAAGCAACGAGGTAGTGCACGAAACAGCGCTGGGTAGTGGCATATCAAGAATTGACAACAAATATTACCTCGGCACCATTGATGACTGGTTTAAACACTTCGCCAACGAGGAAAGTCGTTCAGACAGGGTGATTGTAGACTACGATCCCGTGCTGTCTTACCTCACAAGGGTAGTTTTTATGCCTGATATTAATATTTCTGACAACCCGTTTTTTTATCCAAAACATCGAGTTAGGCTCAGACATAGAGTGTACTATTGACGTTGAGCTCAGTATGTCACTTTCACTTATTGACCAGGCTTCGCAACAGCCAGCCAATTGTGGCGTTGCAATTGAAGCCCAGGATAATGACTTTCGCGAAGAAGTGGTGAACGATGAACTAAATTGTGACGATGCCGAGCCTATTAAATTTCTCGCTTAGCGCCCCGGTATTTAATACTTATCCATTGAGCACAAAGATTATTCTAGGAAATTTTTGGGAGAGATAGTATTAGGCGCCTCCTTATGCCGTGTTATTATTCGCCACGAAATCACCGCTGAACCGTAAAGTGGCTAAATTAAATTAGCCACTCGCTCCGGGATAATCTATGCTCCGATTTATTCAGTCTAAGATGTGGATATTTAATGGAAACCCTGGTTCCTTCGCTCTCAACTCTCATTGAGATTGCCGTTGCTCCCGTATTTTTACTCGCTGGCATAGCCGGTTTTTTAAATGTAATGTCAGGTCGATTGGGGCGTATTACGGATAGAGTGCGTTCCGCAGAGAAAGACATGAACCGGCTTACCGACATCTCACAAAATGGCCGCCTGCACCGAGAAATTATATTACTGTGGCGACGGGTAAAACTCATTAACTGGTCTATCGGCTTTTGTACCGCTTCGGCGGTCATGGTGTGTGGCGTCATTATGAGTTTGTTTGCAGGGGAGATATGGCAGGTAAAATTAAATGAATTGGTGATCACACTTTTTATTCTGGCAATGCTATTGTTAATCTCAGCACTCCTGCTATTTCTTGCTGAGGTTAAACTCGCCACAGCAACAATTAGAGTGACCCGAACAATAAAATAGATATCAATTAAACAATGGGGATGACACTTGCAGCGTTTTTTGGGCTATTTTTTACCCTGCCTGGCCTGGCTTTACAGCAGCAGTGTCGACGCTCAGGCGCGCACTGCAGACTGCCTGTCAGAGGAACACTATTTTACCCGCCTTAGCAATGCATTAGACCATCAGCACTTAATCAACTGCTATGGCCGGCCCATAAAGAAATGGGTTTGCGCCGACACACTAAAGTAGTCTCCCGGCCCACCAGCACGCATAATTGAGCCGGCTTTAACGGTATTAAATGTGCCGTCTTCAAGGTACTCCTGCTGAATATGCACGGCCACTACCTGCCCCAATACCAACCATGAGTCACACAACTTTCCTAGAGCATCCTGGAGCTGGATAAGCTGCGTTAGTTTACATTCCATCGATACCGGACTCGCCGCAACATGTGGCACCGCAACCATGCGCGATGCCCGCTTTGCCAACCCCGCCAACTCAAATTCATCAACGTCAGAGGGTACACCAGCGCTGGTCTGGTTCATTGACTCCGCCAGATTACGCGTAGCAAGGCTCCAGCAAAACTCGCCACTTTGTTCAATATTGCTGACACTGTCTTTATACCCCACACTGGCAAAGCCAATAATGGGTGGAGCGGCATTAAAAGCATTAAAAAAGCTGTAGGGGGCGAGATTCACTATACCGTCGTTACTTTGCGACGCTATCCAGCCAATGGGCCGCGGTGCAATGATCGCTTTAAACGGATCATGTGCCAGGCCATGTCCTTCGCTTACGTTGTAAGAATAAAAATTGTCAGACATTGTTTATATCTCCTGATTAATATAGCCGTACAATGACGCTCTGCGCGCTAATGTACCCAGCCATCAATACAGTTAGTGGGCTCACCCAGTTCATTAATCTCGGCAATGATGTCGTCAATATAACTGGCCTCGGCAGGCAGGGTTTGCTTGGCTTCTTCAAGCCAGTGCAGTGCCTGTTCGGAATGTCCAACGCAGCCCTGATAGTTTCCCCACCAGCGCTGAGCATAAAAGCTCCCCTGCTCTGCAGCCTTTTTAAATAAAGGTAAAGCCCGGGGCTTGTCGAGGGCTTGCACGCTGTTGGCCAGTTCATATAAATGCTCGGCAGTGGGCGCACTGTGGTACACAAACTCCCGCAATTCCACTGCTTGCTTATTATCCTGACTAACCGGATGCGCAAATGCAGCGGTACTGTAAGTATAAATACCGCTGCTCAAGGCACGTGCCAGGCCTCGCACTTCAGCGATAGAGAGAGTTTTGTAATGCTGCAACTTTTGCCTGAAGATCACGCTAAGCTGCGGTTTAGTGGGTGACTTTGGCGGTAATCCCCAAAAGTGAGGTAACGACGATAGCTTTTTAATACCCGGCTGCAGCATGTTTTGCTCCATACCGGTGTACCAGGTCTCCACGGCATCTGCTTCACAGCCACCAATATCCGTTAGGGTATTGTCGATAAGCTTGCTGACCATTCGGGCTTCGTATTTTGGGTCGCTGAACGACTGTTGCCACTGCACAAAGGTATAGCCTGTTTGCTGGCGCAGCGCGTAATCGATTGCTGACTGTGCCTGAGTCGGCATGGTCAACTCAATCTCGCACCGCGCTGACATTGCTGCAAACAGTTTTTCGGTGAGTGCTAACCGGCCAATTAACTGGGCGTACTGGCGGGCGAGGTCGCGTTGCTCTGCTTTGGGTGGCGCAGTATCCGTGTGCTGTGCAGAAACCGTCTGCACCGCAGGGCCGGTTACGATAACCCAACCCCACACTAACGCCCGCAGCAGGTTTTGCATTATTGTCCGTCGGCCAGTTCGTCCATTACCGCAAACAATACGTTCGCGCCTACCCGGGAGACTTCTTTGTCGTATATGTGTTCCACATTAACCCCTTCCTGACCACCGGCCAGGTCACTGATGGCACGAATAATCACCCAGTCTACGTCGTTAATAGCACACACCTGGCCGATGGCCGCCGACTCCATTTCTGTGACTTCGGCGTTAAACACATCACGGGTCCACTTACGGTATTCCCGGTTGTCTAAAAACACCGAACCAGTCACGCCATTACCGCCCACGGTAAGTTTGGCCTTGCGCTCGTTAAGAATCATCTGCGCTGGCATTTTTTGTAAGGCGCGCTCTGCAGCACTCAACAGGCGCTCACTGGCCGTAAAATAGGCGGTATCCTGCGGCTTATCCATACCGTCTTTAATGATCAGTACTTCATCAGGTTGAATAAAATGAAACGGTTTATAATTCGGGTAATGAGGATCAGCGGCTTTACGTGCTGGTTGTTCTGCCATAAAGCGTGCGTAGTATTCAGGCAACAGAGGCTGACCGGGATTAGCCGGATCCGGGTTAGCGTAAACACTTTCATCGTGGTAGTACCAACGCTCTGGAATAATCACATCGCCTGGCTGCCAGGCCGGGTTAACCGCTCCTGCGATACCCATAAACACCACTTGCTTCACCGGGAAGTAATCCAGTGCCATTTGCATGCTCATGGCGGCATTAGCAATACTCATCCCGGTGGCAAATACCAGTATAGGCTGATCATGATACTCACCAATGCGGTATTGAATACCTTTATAGGTAACCATTTCAGTGATGCTGGCATTCGGATCTGCTTCAATGCGCCCCAAAATACCTTCCATTTCCGGTGCGTATGCCACCACCACGGCGGTAAAACCCTTATCATGCTCACCAAAAACAGGGCCGTATTCAGTATCTGTCTTATCTGGCGTACTTTGACAGCCCACCGTCACCAATAAAACCAGGCTCAACACCAACCATCGGGTGCTTAACAAACGCTGTTGTAACATAAATTTTCTCGCTTCAAACAAATGTATAATTACCACTATCGTACCAGTCTTTAATGCCTGGCTGTTAAACGCTTACTCGTAACATTCGGCAAACTGGTCGAAAAAATTATATATTTATACCTTGAAAAGAGTTTGCGTGAACCTATATCAGAATTGTCGGTGCTTGATAGCAAGGCCGACACTAACAAAACAACCATGCCGCCGCATACCGGGGCATTACTTTTAAACATATTGCTTTATTAAAGGATATGACTATGCGTACTATCGACTTATCTCCACTTTACCGTTCTTTTATTGGTTCAGATCACTTAGCATCATTGGTTGATGCTGCCAGCAGAGCTGAAAAACAAAGCTCATACCCGCCCTATAATATTGAGTTACTGGCGGAAGACAAATACCGAATTACTATGGCAATTGCCGGATTTAGCAAAGACGACATTAATATTGTGGTCGAAGATAACACCCTGGCAATTACTGGTACAAAACGTACCGATGCAAAAGCAGATCAAGAACGTAAGTTTTTGCATAAAGGCATTTCAGAGCGCAATTTTGAGCGTAAGTTTCAATTGGGTGACCACGTTAAAGTGCTCGCCGCGGATCTGGAAAACGGCCTGTTGCACGTAGATTTAGAACGTGTGATCCCAGAAGCTAAGAAACCACGTAAAATAGAAATAGGCGGTCGCCTGTTCGATAACGAATAGACTTCTGTTTAATGTGTTCCTTGTTAGAGTAACTCTTGTTTTCACGGCGCCTTACGGCGCCGTTTTTTTATGCGCTTTTTTAGTTCAGCCCCAAACTTCAGACATTGCGATAACCCAGGGTAAATGCAGACGACGCATTATATACTGGTAACACATTGAACTTATTATCATTTGTAACGTATAACTCTTACACAATGTTTTATAAATTCTCACCACACCAGCAATGGCTTCTAAATATACCGAACAACGACACCACCAATGCAATCTAACCGGCGATGATCATGCTATTCATCAGTGCGAGAGTTTCCATGCTGGCAGACGTAAACGAGGCCGCGGTTTTGAGTATCATCTGCTCGAAGGCATAAAGATAACGGATAAAGCACTGCTTCAACACTTTAAGCATCTGGCAATTCCGCCAATGTGGTTAGACGTGCGAATTAGTGTATGTCAGCAATCAAAAGTACAGGCTTTTGGCTACGATCAGCGCAATAGAAAACAATACATTTACCACCCGCAATGGGAGCAACAAAGGCAGGCTGAAAAATTTTCGCGCCTGGCGGATTTTGCTGACCAGCTTGCGACTATTCGCAAGGCTTATGTCTCCGACTTGTCTCGCGCCGATTGGGATATTCAAAAGTCTACGGCGCTTGCATTACTGTTACTGGATCGCACCGGTATTCGTATTGGTAATCGTCAGTACAGTAATGAAAACGGCACCGTTGGGTTAACCACATTGCGTCGTAAGCATCTGGAAGGTAACGAAACAGAACTAACCCTGGCCTTTACCGGAAAGCATGGTAAGCAACGCCACATAGATATTACCGATGCAACGGCAGGACAACTGATTAGTGAAAGCGCCTCAAAACCGGGATATCCGCTGTTTCGTTATCGTACCGGCAAGCACTGGCAGGATCTGTTAAGTGATGACGTCAATGAGCGGCTTCGCGAGCTGGTTGATCTGGATATCTCAGCCAAAGATTTCAGAACCTGGACAGGCACGCGTCTGGCTATGCAACTTGCTCATCAGGCAAGCTCTCAGGTAAACCAGTACCCGCGACGCAAGTTTTCTGCAACCCTGGTAAAACTGGTTGCCGGCGTACTCGGTAATACGCCCGCCATTTGCGAAAAATACTACATCCATCCTGCGGTGCTTTCATACCTGCAATCTCAGCACGAAAAGAACGGTACTTGTCAGCAGTATCGCGAGACCGCAGACTGGATGAATACAAACTTGTCATCTTGTGAAAAAGCCGTACTTGAGGTGATTGCTGCGTGATCTCTGCCCATCAACCCACGGCAGTCGTATCGGGGACATCCGTCCGGCTCAATGGCATCTTGGGTAAATTCGATCAAACCAAGTTAGCACTTACGCAGTACAAAACACTACATAAGACGTTTTACCCGTCAAAAATGAATAAGGACAGTAATCATGACACTACAAAAATTTGATATTTTTAAGCAGGATTGCCTGGTAAACGGAGAATGGATTTCGACTTCAGACAGTCTTGATGTCACTAATCCTGCCACAGGCGATGTTATTGCCTCGGTGCCAAAACTCGATGCCAGGGCCGTCAACGAGGCCGTTGACTATGCAGCTGAGGCATTTAATAGCTGGCGTAAAGTCACGCCATCTGAGCGAGGCGACATTGTACGAAAGTGGTACGACTTAATTATTGAGCATACCGAAGCGCTCGCCACAATTATGACCACTGAGCAGGGCAAACCGCTGGCTGAAGCAAAAGGCGAAATCGTTTACGCTGCCAGCTATATAAAATGGTTTGCCGAAGAAGCCATGCGTATAAATGGTGAAATATTACCTGCCGGCACCGCTAACACCCACATTCGCGTATCCCGTGATCCGGTAGGCGTGTGCGCTGCCATTACACCGTGGAACTTTCCGGCGGCTATGATTGCCCGTAAAGCCGCCCCTGCACTTGCTGCCGGCTGCAGCATGATTGTGAAACCCGCCAGCCAAACACCATTAACAGCATTGGCGCTGGGTGAATTGGCAATGCGTGCTGGTGTGCCAAAAGGGGTTTTACAAATTATTACCGGTAAAGCCAGCGACATTGGTGATGCATTGTGTGAAAACAGCAAGGTGCGCAAGCTTACCTTTACCGGCTCCACCGAAATCGGCTCACAACTGATGGCAAAATGTGCGCCCGATGTAAAAAAACTCTCTTTAGAGCTTGGTGGTAATGCGCCCTTTATTGTTTTCGACGATGCCGATATCGACTTAGCGGTAGACGGCCTGATGGCGGGCAAGTTTCGCAACGCCGGGCAAACCTGTATTTCGCCTAACCGGGTATATGTGCAACGCACCGTATTAGAAGAATTCCAGCACAAGCTCAGCGACAAAGTCGCCGCCCTCAAGGTAGGTAACGGCCTGGAAGACGACGTAAAAATTGGCCCGCTTATCGACAAGGCCGGTGCCGACAAAGTTGCAGAGCATGTGGATGATGCGCTAAGCCATGGCGCTACCGTACTTACCGGTGGTAAACGTTTGGAACATGGCGATAACTGGTATGCCCCAACGGTGTTAACCGATGTGCCACCCACCGCAAAATGTACCAGCGAAGAAACCTTTGGGCCTGTAGTACCACTAATTCCTTTCGACACAGAAGAGCAGGTCATCGACTATGCCAACGACACCCCGTTTGGTCTGGCAGCGTACTTCTTCAGCGACAACTTACACCGCACCCAACGCGTTGTCGATGCCATCGAGTCAGGCATGGTGGGCATTAATACCGGCGCCATCTCTGCCGCTAACGCACCATTTGGTGGTGTAAAAGCCAGTGGTATTGGCCGCGAAGGCGCCCACGTGGGTATTGAAGAATATCTTGAAATGAAATATCAGTGCTATGGCATGAAGCCCGCCAGTGACTAGTATATACGGTGAAGGAAGCACGAACGGCCAGGGCGATTAACAGCACCTGGCCGTTCGTTGGTTCCCTGATTCGAAATTTGCTGGCTAACGTTTACGCCGATATTCATTCAATAATGCATGCAGCGACACTGTCAAAACCGCATCGTGCCCTGCCTGTATCTGCACTCGCGTTTAACGCAACGGCCTTTACAACACCTGCCAATCGAAGCCCATCAACCAAATAGTCTATTTAACAAAAAGCCAAAAAAAAGCAGGCCAGTGGATGAAGGCCTGCTAAAAAGGTTTTCTAATAGAGTTAAGAGACACTATTAAAAACTACGTACACCTGAAATGTACGGCACTTACCACAAAGATGCAAATAATAATTGTTATCATTTACATTTTACTCACTAATCTGTCGATCACCATGCGGACTTTCGGTGACAAATGCCGTGTAGGCGGATAGAGCGCCCAAATGCCCTCCTCGGCAATTTGTTGGTGCGGTAACAAGTCGATTAACTCGCCTGATGCCAGGTAAGGCGCAACATAGTAGTCAGGCAACTGGATGATCCCCAAATGTTTTAGCGCCGCGTCAATTAGCGCCACACCACTGTTGCAACGCAGACGCGCTCTCACTTTTACAAATTCAGTTTTGCTATGGCGGCGAAATTTCCAGTTGTCTGACGTGCCTAATATGCATTGATGATGCGGCAATTCTGACAATGAATGAGGCGTGCCATATTTTTCAAGATAAGTAGGTGAAGCTGCCAGGTGCCAGGCTCGACTCGATAAACGACGGGCAATGTATGACGAATCTTCCAAATCCCCCAGGCGAATCGCCAAATCGTAACCATCATGGATGAGGTCGACCACCTGATTAGTAAGATGCAGTTGAATTTCTAAATCAGGGTATGCCGCCGAAATGTCGTTAATTAATGGCGCAATAATGCGCTCTCCGTAGGTAACCGGTGCCGTCATTTTAAGTTTACCGGTTGGCTTGGCCTGCAGATCCGTGATCACTTTTTCGGCCGCGCTGAGCTCTTCGAGGATAGGCTTACAGTGGCGATAGAAAGTCTCACCGCTGTCGGTTAGCGCAACGACCCGGGTCGTCCGGTTAAGCAGTTTGGTACTTAAGCGGTTTTCGAGCTTAGCAATTTGCCGCGATACCTGCGCCGTGGAGAGTCCCAAACGTTTAGCTGCCTGGGTAAAGCTTTGTGTTTCGGCTACTGCGACAAATTCATTAATGCCTTCCCAATTTGCCATACCACCTCATTATTACCATACAGTAAAAGTTATTTACATATATTACCTATTGTTACTGATTTTATCAGGTTTACAATAACAAGGGTCATAGTTAACGATAATCAGAGGATAAACATCATGGCAGACGTCATCACTTGTAAAGCCGCCATTGCGTGGGAAGCGGGTAAACCGCTGAGCATTGAAGAAGTGCAGGTTGCACCACCTAAAGCCGGTGAAGTACGGATCAGAATTGTCGCTACGGGCGTTTGCCACACCGATGCCTTTACGTTATCGGGCGAAGATCCTGAAGGGGTCTTTCCGTCGATTCTCGGTCACGAAGGTGGCGGTATTGTGGAGTCGGTTGGCGAAGGGGTTACCTCACTAAAAGTAGGCGACCATGTTATACCGCTGTATACCGCTGAGTGTGGCGAGTGTAAGTTCTGTACGTCAGGCAAAACCAACCTCTGCAGCGCGGTACGAGAAACCCAGGGTAAAGGCCTGATGCCGGATGGTACCACCCGTTTCACCTGCAACGGCAAGGAAATATTCCATTACATGGGGTGTTCAACGTTTTCCGAATACACCGTGCTGCCAGAAATTTCTCTGGCGAAAGTGAATCCCGATGCGCCACTGGAAGAAGTATGCCTGCTGGGCTGCGGCGTTACCACCGGCATGGGTGCGGTAATGAACACCGCCAAAGTTGAAGAAGGCGATACAGTAGCGATTTTTGGCCTTGGCGGCATTGGTCTGTCGGCTGTTATCGGGGCTACCATGGCAAAGGCCAGTCGCATTATTGCTATCGATCTTAACGAGTCAAAATTCGAGTTGGCCAAAAAACTTGGCGCTACCGACTGTATCAATCCCAATGACTACGACAAACCCATTCAGGAAGTGATTGTTGATCTCACCGACGGTGGCGTAGATTACTCATTTGAATGTATTGGTAACGTCAATGTTATGCGCTCGGCGCTGGAGTGCTGCCATAAAGGTTGGGGCGAGTCCGTGATCATTGGTGTTGCAGGAGCGGGACAGGAAATCTCAACCCGTCCGTTTCAGTTGGTGACCGGTCGGGTATGGCGCGGTACCGCTTTTGGCGGCGTAAAAGGCCGCTCAGAACTACCAGGCATTGTTGAAGACTACCTGGCCGGTAAATTCGCGCTGAATGATTTTATTACCCACACTATGGGTCTCGGCGACATTAACCACGCCTTTGATCTCATGCACGAAGGCAAGAGCATTCGTAGCGTCATCCACTACAACGCTTAATAACTGCACCCGCTATCAACATACCGACCCACAACGGTAGCGGGCAGTTTTTTGTAAGGAAGAAACAATGACGATAGAAAATATCAGTTGTAATAAAACCTTTGGTGGCTGGCATAAACAATATACCCACCGCTCTGAAGTGAATCGCTGCACAATGCGCTTTGCGATTTACCTGCCACCACAATGCAGTAATGGCAGTAAGGTACCGGTGGTGTACTGGTTGTCCGGCCTCACCTGTACCGACGAAAACTTTATGCAAAAAGCCGGGGCGTTGCGTGTAGCGGCCGAGCTTGGCATTGCCATTGTGGCCCCCGATACCTCACCCCGTGGCGATGACGTCGCTGATGACGATAACTACGATTTAGGTAAAGGGGCTGGTTTTTATGTTAATGCCACCCAACAGCCCTGGGCAACGCACTACCAGATGTATGAATACGTCGTAAAAGAGTTACCGGCCATTATTGAAGAGCATTTTCCGGTTTCTACGCAACGGGCCATCAGCGGTCACTCAATGGGTGGACATGGCGCGCTGAGTATTGCCCTTAAAAATCCGGCAATGTTTAGCTCGGCGTCGGCTTTCAGTCCTATTGCTAATCCGGTCAATTGTCCGTGGGGCGAAAAAGCGTTCACCGCCTACCTGGGTGAAGACAAAACCGCCTGGCGAGCATACGACACGGTGTGTTTGTTAAATGAAAGTACCCGGCAGATACCTATGCTGGTCGATCAGGGGCTGGACGATAACTTCCTTGCTGAGCAGCTTAAACCTGATGCACTTGTGCAGGCAGCTACGGCAAAAGACTATCCGCTAACGCTACGCCAGCACGACGGTTACGATCATAGTTACTTTTTTATCGCGTCGTTCATAGACGAACATCTGCGTTTTCACGCCGGGCATTTTTAGCTTATTACAAGCCAATCATTAAGATTATTAGGCTGTCACCTGGCAGCCTTATTTACTATCGGTCCAATGCGCTTTGGCATTGGGTAATGCCTGAAATTCTGTTTTAAATAGCCACCTCGTGACGCGCGGCGCATTAATACATTCTCCCCGCCGTGTATAAAAATGCGCTTCACGATTTCATGATAGCTGTGTAGCACCAACATTGTTGTGGCAACCACATATATCATGCATCTACTGGTTTGCATGATGACGTAATCTCAGGCACCTGACAGCTTCACAGCGATCACTCGCATGGCAATAATATTCACCCTGTTTTCACCAACGTGTTTTACTCAGCCATACAGTGAAACGTCGAGCCTTTTACTTGCAGCATTGCCTCACTGCCTTTATTCCAGAACACCATGTCTGCATTACTGTATTTGGCCCCCGATGCACTGCGCTCACGGCGCAGTGTTTCTTCTTCATCGTTAAGCGTTAATCGAATTGTCTCCGGCCCGACAAACGCCACAAAGAGCGTTTGCCCGGCGTCACAAACAAACAAGTGGTGATTGTTTGATTTAGGTTTGGCAGTATCCTGTGGCGGGTGTGTCTGGTTACTGAGTCTGATTAACTTCAGCCTCTGTTCACGGCCTGCATTCTTCATAATAAGCCAGGTATCCTGCACATAGGTCACTGTGGTGACTGACTGCAATGCCGCTAAAAAGCGCTGCTCCTGATTATTCAGCGCAGGCGCACAGGCGCGGCGCGTAGTCACTATCTGAGTCACTGATAATTTATCGCCATCGACCTCAAGACCTGCCGTGTATTGATTACAACCCGTGGTACCGGCCACCCTGTCATCGGCCGTGAAGTCCATGGTAACCATACTAAAATCAATAACGCCACCGGCATCAATATCCTCGACCTGCCAGACTCCGTTTAATGGTGGTTGGCTCACTTTTGCTGTATCGTTGAGGCGAGAAGCCGTGCAACCGGATAACAGCAGAATAAAGAAAGACAAGAATAATAATCGCATTGCAACGCCTTAGTCAGTTGTCGGCCAACCGCCTTTGAGCGGAAGGCCGGAGTGTTAACTATTGATACAACCAGTGTAACATTTTTAATGTAGTCGCCGTGAGCAGGCAGTAACCTTAACATGAACAGAAACAGGGACAGGAACATCAGTCTATGAGCAAAACCAGGATTAGCGATTTAATGGACGATTTGCTGGAGCAAACTGATGGTGAAGTGTCTATTGGCGAAGTGGTAAGTAAATTTGAAAATCGCGGGTATGGCCCTCTGTTGCTTCTCCCGGCATTGATTTCCCTACTACCTACCGGTGCAATTCCCGGTGTGCCTTCCATCTGTGGTGTGACCTTGTTTATAATTTGCCTGCAAATGGCGCTGGGGCAAGGTTACCCCTGGTTACCCGGTGTTATCAAAGAGCGTTCGCTTGATCATGAAAAACTGGAACACGCTATCTCTAAATTCAGGCCCTACATAAACTTTACCGAAAAAATGCTGTCCCCCAGACTGACAGTGTTAGCTGAAAGCCCAACGTCCAGGTTTATCGCTGTTTTCTGCGCTGTGGTATCGCTGTCTATGATCCCCCTTGAAGTTGTGCCATTTGCCGCTGCGTTGCCTGCTTTTGCTATTACAGTCACCGCATTAGGCCTGATGAATAAGGACGGTGTTGTGTTGCTTTTTGGTGTGTTATTGCAGGCTGCTACCGGGTTGCTACTTAGCCAGGTACTTTAACAATGCAGTTGCTACCTTAAGCGATTTGCCCTGCAACGGCGGGATTCCTTTGAAGTGGTTATATTCTCATCAGCGATAACTGAAAACACGTTGTGCCTGATAAAATTGTCGTAATTTATAAATAAATCACCTTATTGCTGCATCCAGGGACCCGGGTAGCGCGTTACTATTAGTAATTATCATTGTTAACGAATAAGTCTCTATGAAATATACCTTTGCCTGTTTATCGCTATTATGTTCATCGTCGGTTTTTGCCGATGGCCCTCATATAGAAAGAGTGGTCGTTTTTGGTAAACAAAGTGATTTAATAGGAGAGTCAATTTCTGCCTCTGAAGGCGTCATAGGTGCCGGTGATATAGAGCGTCGCCCGTTGCTGCGCGCCGGAGAAGTCCTTGAATTTGTGCCTGGCATGGTCGTGACGCAGCACAGCGGCTCCGGCAAAGCAAATCAGTATTTTCTGCGTGGCTTTAACCTCGATCATGGTACTGATTTTAGCATTAACCTCGACGGCATGCCGGTCAATATGCGTACTCACGGCCATGGCCAGGGGTATTCAGATCTTAATTTCATTACCCCTGAGTTTATTCAGCAAATCGATTATCAAAAAGGCCCTTACCGTGCTACACAGGGCGATTTCTCGGTAGCTGGCTCAGCAAACTTTGCATTGGTATCGGCCTTTAACCAGCCTTTTGCCAAAGTTGAAGTGGGTGAGAATGGTTTTCTGCGCACAGTGGCCGCTACAAATGTCGCACTGGGTAACGATAATCTTGCAGTGGGTGCTGAGTGGCAAACCTACGATGGCCCCTGGACTGATATCAGCGAAGACATCAATAAGAAAAATGTCTTTGTGCGTTATCGTCAGGAAAACAGCGATAGCCGTATGCATATTACCTTTATGGGCTACGACAACAGCTGGAATTCGGCCGACCAAATTCCGCACCGGGCAGTACAAAGCGGTTTAATTAACGAACTGGGTTCAATTGATACCACGCTTGGCGGCGAATCTGATCGGTACAGCTTATCGGTTAACTGGCAATCCAGCGACTGGCTGGTCAACGCTTATGCAATAGAGAGCAACCTTAATCTGTTTTCTAACTTCACCTACTTTTTAGATAATCCCGATGTTGGTGATCAGTTTGAACAGGTCGACGATCGAAAAATCTATGGTGGTACCGTCACCCGCTTTTTTTCAGGCCGTATGGGTTCGGCCCATGTACACGTCAAAACCGGCGTCGACTTTCGTTACGACAACATCGATGAAGTTGGCCTGTACCGGACTATCGCCAGAGCTCGCCAAAGCCCGGTCCGGGTGGATAACGTTGACGAATACTCCTTGTCAGCCTTTTACGAAGCCGACGTAATGCTCACCAACAGGTTAAGTGCCCATGCCGGTATTCGTCACGATTACTTAAGCGTTGATGTATCGAGCGATGTTGCCGCTAACAGTGGCGATGACAGTGACGCTATCACCAGCTTAAAAGGTGGTATCAGCTATATTATTAATGATGCCTGGCAGGCCTACGTTAACCTGGGACAATCGTTTCACTCTAATGATGCCCGGGGTGCTGTCATTTCTATCGATCCTGTCTCCGGTGATGCTGCGGAACCGGTAGACATGCTGGTCAGGGGGGAAGGCGCGGAGCTGGGCCTGCGGGTTGCTAAGTACCGCCGCTACAATGCCTCCTGGGCATTGTGGTATTTAGAGAACGACTCTGAACTGCTGTTTGTGGGTGATGCAGGCAATACCGAAGCCAGCCGTGCGTCGCGACGCTGGGGTGTTGAAATGTCAGCCTACTACTGGTTTACCGCCAACCTGACCGCCGATTTGGAAATTGCCTGGACCGAGTCGACGTTCACCGAAGACGAAGCCGGTGAAGGTAATTACATTGATGGATCTTTACCGGTGGTGGCCAGTCTGGGGATAAACTGGCAAATGAGTGATAACTGGCGCTCTGATGTGCGCGTCAGGTACTTTGGTAAGCGCACGCTGGACAGCATTAAAGCGCGCGAGTCAGACACCTTCACCGTAGTGAATACAAATCTGGTTTATGAGACCGGCAACTGGCAGGCCTCGGTGTCGGTACTTAACCTGTTTGACAGCAATGACCACGATATCGACTATCTGTATGCCAGTCGCCTGCCCGGTGAGCCGCAAGAAGGCGCAGAGGACGTGCATTACCACCCTATTGAACCACGCATGTTGCGGGGTGGTATCAGCTATAAGTTCTAAGCGGCGAAACGTGCAAAGCTAGCACAAAGCAAAATCGACAACGCCTCTCTATGTTCAGCCGAACTCTGCTGGCTGTGCAAGGTGGGGCGTATTTTGCTACCTTAGGTATCGATGGTTATTCAAACAAGGACGTAAAAAATGAGTCATGCAAAGCAACTATGCCGGGGCAAGACACATATGGCTGGCGGCGTATGTGCCGGCTTTGCCGCCCATTACGGGATCAATAAAAATCGCCTCAGGCTGCTATTTTTACTCACCGCGTTTTTGGGGTTTCCCATACTGATTTATTTACTATTGTGGTTTGTCATTCCAGCACGGAATGAGTATTTATAATGAGGCCCGCCTCAAAACCGCGGAAAAATATAACGTTTCAGTATAATCCAGTTACCGCGCTTAAGCACAACAGCCGCCACTTTAATTCCATGTTAGAAACCTAACCGACCAGGTCAGCCGAAGTGCTAGCCGTAGCCGATGCCACCGTGTATTCTCGGCAATATTGTAAAATTTTTGTTTATTATTTGTTTTATAATGTTTTCGTGTAGCCTGTTCGATAGAACACAAGCGTAGGTTTCACGTTAGTGCGTGAATTAATAACAGGGATATTTATGAACATTAATTGGTTAAACAGGATCGGCAACCGGGTATTATTACTGGTTGTTTTGGTGAGCTCGTCGCTGGCAGTCAGCAGTAACGAACAGGTTAATCCGAATTTAACACTGCGGGTCAGCCAATCACTGAACGGGGACTGGGCCTATATCGTCGACCCATACGAAAATGGTTATTATAACTACCGCTGGGATCCCTTCGACGCAGCTGAACATCCATCAAAAAATGCCTACTTTATGGATGCTACGGCGACCAATAAGCAAGAATTACTGGAGTATAACTTTGATAAAGAGGAGACGCTCAAAGTACCTGGCGACTGGAATACCCAGGACAGCCGCCTGTATTATTACGAAGGCACGCTCTGGTATCGCAATAAGTTTTCCTTTAACGACACGTCGGGCGATAAACGGGCATTTATCCACTTCGGCGCGGTCAATTATCGTGCTGATGTGTATTTAAATGGTCAGAAGTTGGGTACGCATATTGGTGGTTTCACGCCCTTCAGTTACGAAGTCACCAATATAATAAAGCCCGGTAGCAATTCACTGGTCGTGCGGGTTGATAACAAACGTCTTAAAGAAGGCGTGCCAACCATCAACACTGACTGGTGGAACTATGGCGGCATCACCCGCCCGGTAACACTGGTCACCACACCGCGTTCTTTCATCAGGCAGCATAAAATCCAGCTTGATTCTGAAACCTCTAAGGTTATTTCAGGCAAAGTAGTCATAGACGGAAAGATCACAGCAGACACCATGACAGTGTCTATTCCTGAACTGAATGCAGAAACCACTGTGCCGGTGTCTGAACATGGCATCGCCCAATTTACGCTGAAACCTGACGGACTTCAGTTATGGGCGCCTGACTCGCCGAAGCTTTACAAGGTCGAACTGACGTATCACCACGACAAGGTTGTTGATGAGATTGGCTTTAGAACCATCCGTACCCAGGGTAAAGAACTGCTGCTCAATGGCGAACCCGTAATGCTGAAGGGCATTGCCTTGCACGAAGAGCTTGCCCTGAATGGGGGTGGCCGGGTTAAAAATGAGGATGAAGCCAGACAACAGCTTCTCTGGGCAAAAGATCTTAACGCTAATTTCATTCGTCTATCACACTATCCTCATAGCGAGGCGATGGTCAGACTGGCGGAAAAAATGGGCTTTTTGCTGTGGTCTGAAATTCCGGTGTACTGGACCATTGACTGGACCAACGAAGCCACCTATCAGAACGCTCAGAACCAGCTAACCGAAATGATTGAGCGCGATTATAACCGTGCGGGCGTGATTATCTGGTCGCTGGCCAATGAAACGCCGGTTAAGCCGGAGCGTACCCGTTTTCTTGAGCGCCTTGCCACGCAGGCCCGTGAGCTGGATGATTCCCGGGTACTCAGTGCTGCCATGGAACGACACTGGGGTAACGCCGAGCAAACCCTGTCGGTAGTAGAAGATCCGCTGGCAGACATCGTTGACATGGTGAGCTTTAATCAGTACCTCGGCTGGTACGTGGGCCCACCGGAAAAAATCGATCAGGTGAGCTGGAAAATCCCTTACGACAAACCGGTGTTTATTAGTGAGTTCGGCGCCGGGGCAAAATACGGTTTGCATGGCGCAGCGAACGAGCGGTGGACTGAAGAGTATCAGGCTACTCTGTATGCGAAAACCATTGATATGAGCAAAAACATCGACGGATTTGTGGGCTTTTCACCCTGGATCCTCGTTGATTTTCGCTCGCCACGCCGCACCTTACCCGGCATTCAGGACGACTTTAACCGTAAGGGCTTAGTGTCTGAAAAAGGCGAGAAAAAACA
>JABXHM010000064.1 GCA_013373625.1 Alteromonadaceae bacterium
CGGGAGTAAGCCCAGTATGATAAAAATTAATATGCGGTTCTTAGGGTCCGCATCATTTAAATGTTAAGGCTCTTATGGAATATTGTCCCTACTGCAATAGTGATAAAGGCATAGAGTTTCGATATCTATCTGATTATCGGGATGAGTGCTTTTCTTCAAACTTAACTGATCCATATATTTACGAACACAATGGAAGAATGTTTGTCTCTGAATGTATTTCATGTGGCCGGCTTATCCTGTCAGATGACTATGGTGGTCAGTTAGCACCAGAGCTTTTCGACAAAGCTGAAACAGTTTATCCAAAATCGCTTTCGTCGAATTTCAGTATTCCACATGAGGTTCGTGTAACTTACGAAAGTGCCAAAAGAATATAATGGTTAAATTCCGAAGCTTTTGTGCTCAGCATACGAAAATGCATAGAAATCACATGCAAACTCAATGGTATCGAAAAAGGTACTCTTGAAAAGAAACTTAAGAGGCTTTGTACTGAACTTGAAATTCCAGAGCTGATTGCAAGCGTCGCACATAATATTAGGTTGGTCGGGAATCGCGCTGCTCACGATATGGACGATATAAATCCAGTCAACGTTCAGAAAATAGATGAACTATTTAATGTGCTAATGGATTATATATATGTGCTACCTGCAAAGCTCAAGTGGTTTGAGAGGGGGAATAGTATGGATGCGGGGAAAGATGCTCCACCTATTACGAAAGATGGCCGTTGGGTTATTCAAAAGGGGAAGTATCGTGGCTGGAAGCCTTAACAAGGCCAGGCACGGCGACGTCTTTTCCGTTGCGGCTTCGCCTTCACTACAAAGCCGCGCGTGCTGGCGGCGTTATGTGACTAGGGAGGATTTCAAAGCATATGGATTTAGATGAGATTTTTGAGTCGTATTCAAGCAAAATGACAGAACTATGCCTTTATCAACGGGCGATGAAAGATATAGCTAAAAAAGAGTTAGAAAAACTAGCTGAGTATGACAAAGCGCTTGAAAAGAACCCTGAACTTAAAGAGCACTCATTATCACTCCATAATATGGCATTCCGCATGGCGTCGAATGGAGAACATTTTTTTTATGGCCACAAAAAACTATCGGTAAAAGATAAACGCCTTTCAGTTTTCCTTCATAAAAATAAACAATATCAATGGCTTTTGTCTGAAGCGTACGAAGAGTTTGAGGATTGTATAGAAAGGCTTTATGCGTATGCTGGTTTTACCAATAATGATTTTTGGCCGCTAAAAGATTATGGTTCTATTACTCTAAGCGAGATTAAAAGTAAAAATTTTAGGTGGTTTGAAGAGCAGGCAATAAATAAAAAAGATGCACCAGCTAGTATCATAAATAAATTTAGAGTGTCATTCCCTAATATCAAAAAAGTTGAAGAAAAGAATAAGTTAGGCGTTAACCTGAAGTTAGCTATAACTTTAGTTGAATTTTTGAGGCATGTAATAGTCCATAGAGGCGGTACGGTTCTAGATAAATCAAAATTCAGAGATAGAGTTTTGAAAAAATCTGGCTTGCATAATAATGGCAAGGTGGCCGAAGAATACACTCAATTCATAGACCGTTTTTTTGGTACTGGTGATTACGATAAAACTATTATTTTATTAGAAGTTCCAACTAACCCAGAAATCCCCCTTGATACACATATTAATGTTTTGGATATGTTGATTGGGTACCTTATGGCATATGTTCATTTAATATATGAATCATTAAAATCGTCACATAACAAGGCCTTAAAGTCGGATTCGTAACAGTTGGCTCGGTTCCGCTTCGCTTCACATTTTAGCCAACTGTTACTCACCGCTTAAGGCGGCGTTATGTTCTCTAGAGGTAAGCGGCGACATGGATAAACGTTGGGGAATAAATATTGATATAGAGGGTTTTTCCAATCTTTATGAGCATAGCGAAGCCAGCCAGACTAAGGCGATTCGGGGTTTGCACCAACTTATGGATGCTGTCATAAAGGTAGGGCAAAAAGTTTATCCTGGCGATCCAAACAAAAACTACTTGGATAGAATCTTTGCCCACCAATTTGGTGATGGATTTATCCTTGTTTCTAATTTCGAAGAACCAGATCCGAGTCGGAGTATTGCAATTGCCACATCTCTATCAAGGCATATGTTGCTTCAAGGCTTTGCCACTAAAGCTGCTATATCTACCGGAAGTATGAGTGATATTAATGGTTGTTATCCGGATGCAATGAGATATGCCCAAAACAACACTTTGGAGCTAGGTATGGGGCTAATGACCTCCATTCCCGTCATGGGAACAGCACTTACAAAGGCCCACAAACTTGGCGGTAGAGTTTCTGGCAATGTTGTTGTAATTGATGTTTCTCAATTCCCTACTTTTCCAGAGAATTTAATAAGCGAGCGTGAAGGCAATATTGGCTACATAAAATGGATGTCAGATCAAAATAGCCTTGCCTGTGAAATATCACAAAAGGCAGATCTTCAATTTGGGAGCGAAGAGCAATTACTTAGCCGATTTTCTGCTTATATAGCAACTGTTCCCTGTCCACCACAAAAATGGATTGAGGGTAGTCGCAGATGTCAAAGCACATAACAAACAAAGGCAGCATCGCCCTGCGGGCTGGACGCGCTAACGCACGCCTCTGCTTTGGCATTGATCGTCCGCTCCTTGTCTATTGCAGCCTGTCATTTAGAGACTCAGCTTACAAGAGAGCGTGCTTGAGCATATAAGAGCGACTACGACTTATATGAGGTTTGTGGGGTAGTTAAGCTTCCAGTACATTAACGCAGCAGACATTGCACCTGCTGCGCTATTATTAGTAGCGTAAACCTGATTAAGGCTTAAGTTGCTCAATAAAGAAATTGGTTTTCATGGTTTGCAGGTGCAGCGTGGTGCCTTCGCCTTCATAAATACCGTGGCTACGATTAGGGTAGGCCATAAATTCAAATTGCTTGTTGTGTTTTACCAGCTCGTTTATCAGCGCCTCAGTGCCCTGGTAATGCACGTTATCATCGCCGGTGCCATGCACCAGTAACAATTCTCCCTGCAAATCTTTAGCAAAGGTAATGGGCGATGTTTGCTCATAACTTGCCGGATCGGTTTTAGGATTACCTGAGTAGCGTTCCTGATAGATGGTGTCGTAATAGCGAATATCGGCTACCGGCGCTTGCGATACCCCTACATGAAACTTATCGCCGTGGCGGAATAACAAATTGAGTGTTGAGCTACCGCCACCAGAGTGCCCCCACACGCCC
>JABXHM010000050.1 GCA_013373625.1 Alteromonadaceae bacterium
CCACCGATCTCTTAGTGCCTTATTTTGCAAGGAAAAATTTTAGTGGCGACCCCTGAAGGAATCGAACCCTCAACCTGCGGATTAGAAGTCACAAAGCTATCAAGCAAAAACAAACGACTAGCTAAAAATTTCCCAAAGAACAGAGCCAAAACAAAGGCAGAATTTGGGAAACCGCAAAAAGGACGGCGAAACTATGCAATTCAACAAGAAACCGACAGCCGAAGACGAACTAAGGCGAACCGGACGCGCGATCGGCCTTCAATCGGTCGCGACAGGCTTTGACCTTTTGCTGATTTCCGCAATGCTCGGCACAGGCTTTTTTATTCAATGGGCGATCTGGCTAGTCGTCATAGGCGCAGCCCTACACACACTCTACAGCGCCGCCGGTGACGCCGTGGAATGGACAAAGGGCAAGATCCCACAAAACCCGCTCAAGCGCCGCAAGCACTAGCGCCGCCGCCCAAAACTTTTTTCGGCGCGCCTCTTGCCGGTTAGGGCATTATGCCCTAACTATACACCATAGGGCGATGAAGCCCGCCAACATTGGAGAATGACCCATGCAAGAACAGATCAACGCCGCCTTCGCCGCCATCGACGCCCGCGCCCACGCCAACGCCCGCGAATTCTTTTTCAACAAGATCGACACTTGCCGCGCCGCCGTTGAAGCCGCCCGCGCCGAACACTTCGCAAACGGCGGAAAGGCTTTTCGCTTCGACTACACCGCCGCCGCCTTTGAGCATTTCGGATCCCGCGCCGCTCATGATCTCGTCATGGGCCGTTCGCGCGACGACGCCGCCGAACGCATCGAAAAGCACGTCGAACAGAAGATCGCCAAGCGTAACGCCCAGATCATCAAGGCTCTGACCAAAGCCGGAATTGAAGAAATCCCCGCCTTTGAACTTGTCGAAATCAGCGACGGATTTGAGGGCGTTTTTTATGTCGGCGTCGCCCGCGTGACGATCCGCACAATCCTTGCGGGCGGGTATAACATCCAGCGCCTACACAACCGCACCGTCGTCAACATCAAGGCAACCAAATGACTCCGAAAGAATTTGCAGAGGCCCGCGCGAAAACGGGCCTCTCCACCGCCAAGTTAGCCGAACTATGGAACATGGGGAAAAACGGCGGGCGGACGATCCGCCGTTGGGAAGCCGGTCACGTTCCAGTCAACCCCATCGCCGCTTACTGCATAACTTTGATGATTAGCCAAACCGACAAGGAACAAACCAAATGACCCGACAAGGAAGAAAACAAACGATCACCTTCTATTACATCGACCGCGACGGAAAAGAACATTCCGTCATCTTTGAAGATGACTGGATTTATCAGCAGTGCGCCGAATTTAACCCCCAGCCAACAACAACCATTGTAAATTTCCGCGCCATGATCGACGGCCTAATCGGTATGATTGAATTCCCCTATTTGTCGCGTTACTGGCGCGCGCACAATTGCTTACACACCAGCGGCGCAAACGGACTAGTTGACGAACTAGGCGCGCCCGCGATGCAGGAGCTTTTGCGAAGGGCTGGCGACCACATCGGGCAAACAGGAATGGAACTCGCATACTCTTTCGCCTTTCAACAACACTAACCGACCACCACCCCAGAAACGACGAAAGCCGCGCCCGATGATCGGACGCGGCTTTTTCATTCATCATCCGCCAGATACGCCGACAGCAGATCCGCCAGCGCCGACAGCCGCGCGTTAGCTTTCCGCAGCGCGACGACGTGATCGGTTACAACGCGCCCTACGTCCGCCAGATCCGCGACCGATCGCGGCGCGACCGTTACCGGCTCGACCCACGATCGAGGCACAACCGGCACCGGCGGCGGCGGCTCACTGCACGACGCCAAGCCCGCGCAAATGGTCAAGCAGGTAATCAGGCACCGGATCCGATCGCCCGATCGCCGCGCGTTTAAGTTCCACATTCAACCGTTCCCCTTGTAACTGCGCGCGCGCTTCGTCCTCCGCAACGCGCCGCGCCAGAACCGCCGACCGTTCCGCCGCCAGCCGCGCCGCGCGTTCCGCCGCCAGATCGTCCGACAGCCGCGCGTTAGCGCCCCAGAGCCACCAGAGCGCCAAAAGCACCCCAGAGGCCACCAGAGCGCCCGACAGACGCCACCCGATCAAGCGGCCACCTCTTGCGCCCATTCTTCGAATGCGGCCCACAGAGCCACCGCCAGCGCGTTGCGGCATTGATCAGCCGTCACAGCGTCGCCGTCGTTCGATCCGAAGTAAGGTTCGATCAGAACCGCAGGCGCGCGGCCCGCGAAAAGCGACCGCCCGCCGCGATCGGCGCGCCCGCGAACTTCGACGCCGCGATCGCGCAGACCAAGCGCGTGGATCATCCCAACGTGACACGCCAGCGCCAGCGCCCGCGAACCGGCGGATCCGCTCGATAACGTCTTCGTTCCGGTCGCCAGCGGCGACGCCGCCGAATTGAAATGAAGTTCGATCGACGCATCCGCGCCCCATTGATCAACAGCCGCATAAACGGCGTCGATTTCCGCCGAATAGCTGCGCGCCTTTTCGCGACGGAAAATCCGGACGCGATCGCCGCCGACTTCCTCGATCAGATCCGCAAGCGCGCCATTCCACGCGAATTCCGAAATCCCGTCGATCCGGCGAACAGCGCCTTGCGCGGCGGCGTTATGGCCGATCACGATTGCAAGCTTCTTATCCATTAGTCATCCCCTGACCAGTAAACGCCGGACGACACATCGTCAGCGAAATCCGCCGCTTGATGTGCTGCATCGCGGCCAAAAAAAACGGCCCATGTTACAAACAGGACCGCACCACAAATTTCCGGAATGTTATTGCGCACAGAGCGCGCGAAACGGCGTCGCATTAGATCCCCCCGCCAGTTCCCCCGCCAGTACGCCAGCGGATCAGCGATTTGACGAATTCGCGATCGGAAGCCAACGCAAGGCACGTTTCTAGAATAACCTGACCAAACACCATAACCAGAACCGCCGCGACCACTTCGTCGCCATTGATCAGCGGCAGGTTTTTGACCGACGGCGCAAGTCCCATCGCCAGCGCCGCCGCCGACGCCACTTGCAGCAGCCAAAGCCAGAAAGTCATTCCCGACGACCGCCGCCATCGCAGAGTTTTCCAAAGCGCAATGCCCGCAAGCGCGAACCAAAGTTCGCTAGGTTTAGGATCCATTTTCTGCCCCTCAAAACGGACGCGGCGAACCCGAAGGCCCGCCGCTACTCTTTCCCCATTTCCCAAACTCAGACCCGCGCGGCCCAGAAGTCGCCGCGCGGAACCTCGATCGGATCGCCCGTGTCAGGATCCAGCCGCGACACCATTTCCGGCACGACCGCGCGATATTTCGCCAGCTTGTCCGCGTCCGCCTTTATCTGGCGTTCGCATTCGTCCAGCGCCGCCGACCACGGCGACACCAGCGACGCCCAATCGGCCAGCCCGACGGCTTCGGCCAGCACCTCGACCCGATCAGGCCAATGCGCCGCGAAAAACGCGGACATTGCGGCATAAGCCGCCCGCTCGGCGTCCGTCGTCGCCAGCACCAGCAAAACGCCCGCGCCCGATTCCGACAGGATAGGCACCCCCGACCACTTGATAGGCAGCGGCCCGCCGTCCGCGACCTCGAACGGCGGCGCGTCCATTTCGGACAGCACAGCCGCGCAATCGGCAGAAAGCGCGCGATAGTCCGCGACCCAAACCACAGCTAAATGATCAGTCATCCCATTGCCCCCAGAATTTCGGCCATTTGGTCCAGCGTCGCACAGTCCGGCGGATAGATGCGCATTTCATCAAGCATGAGATATGAAGGCCACGACGCCCTGCTAGTATCGCCACCCAGAATAAAAGTGGAATTATTAGAAACGCCCGCGCCGAACTTCTCATGCTTGAAAAGCGACCCGTCAGCATAACGGACAATCAACGCGGCACCTGCCGCGTCCTGACGCATCGCAAGCCCGCTTACCTTGTCCTTTTCCCAAGGCGCGCGGATGGACAAATATTCGCCCCCGATCCGCTTGATTAGCTGCACTTCCGCCTCCGTTGACGGATACTCGATGCGAAAACTGTTGTTTGCGTCGCCATTCTCCTTCCCCCAGAAGAGCCTACTATATGATTCCAACAAATCGCCCGCAGCTAATCGCGGAACCACTAGCCAATAGCCCGCGTCCAGACTGCTGGAAAGTCTATGGCACCGGATGTTGCTTATTTTGAAAGAGTAACCCGCGTCACCTTCATTCGGGACACTGCTTTGAAACATCAACGCCCCGTCCGCCCCAAGCCATTGAAAATCAATCTCAAACGATCCTGTTGTATCGTTTCTGTAATAGACTTTTTCATTGAACAAATCAGACGGCGCAATCGCAAGATTGACGGTCCCGTTTGAATTGGTCGCGTCCAAGTCCCAACTAAGGCGATACCACTGGCCCGCAACAAGGCTCTCAGGCGCGGCTTCATGGTAAACCCGATACAAGTTCCCCTGCGTGCCGTTATAGGTGATCGTGGCGGCGTTAGCGTCACCCGTGCGCGCACATGCGAACCCGTTGAGCCGCGTTGCGTCGCGCATTTCGGCCACTTCCTCAGCGACGCGAAACGGAAATAAATCAGGCACAGGCAAAGAAACGCTGTCTTGTTGCCGCGTCATCGGCGCGCCTGTTGTCGCAATGTAGCTACTATAACCGTCTAGGTCTGTAACCTGCGCCCCCAGAACAATAACATCCGCGCCGACGTTCGGAACATTCGGCCCCATTCCCAAAAAATAATTACCCGCGGCGTTTGCCACCATATCGAATTCAATCCGATATAAGCCGCCGCCCATGTCCGTGTTGCGAATATTGGTTATGTCAACAGCCTCGCCCGCCACAGACGAAACCAGCGCGCCCACCGGCCCAGCGATAATGGACGAACTATTCAAGCCGTCGGCGTGTGCATGAGTTTTCGTCCCGATGCGAAATTGCGGGCTAGTCCCTGCAATATACCACGCGGTAGCGTGATACGATCCGCCCGCAATCATGTTGATTATCGGCCCGTAGCGATGCCACGCCTCACCATTGCCAGCCACCCGCACACCGCCAAAAACGCCAAAATAGTCGCCGCCAAAATCCGAAATCGTTGCAACTTCGCTAAACCACCCGTTGCCGACATAGGCCGCAGAGACAGGCACCTTGTTCGTTGCCGACGGCTCAAACAGCGCAAGCGGGGAACCGTGCCGATAGTCGCGGCGGATTTGGTTTGCGACCGTTGCCACGAACCGCCCGTCCGGCCCGATCGAATGACCCACAGACGGTCGCGCGTAGTCCAATTCATGCGACGCGCGACCGTTCGCAAAATCCCAGACCGCCAGCGGCTCAACCCCGTTAATCGCGCGCCCGTTCGTCGCGCCGAAAGCAGGATAAACCGCGCCCGCTTTCCAATCACCAAGCGCCGCCATTAGACACCGCCCGCGACGTTGCGCGACAGCTTGAAAGCGGCGTCACCCGTTGCGACGATACGAACGCGCGGCAATTCCCACAGCCGCAGCACATCCAGCGCCGCCGCCGTGTATACCTGAAACGGCACCCAACCGCCCGCGCCCTCAAATTCGACCGAAACCGAACCGGCTTTCGGCTCTACCAGCAGCGACGCAACCTCGCGCTCCGACGCGTTCCCGCCGACTTCCAGCGGATCCGCGACGCCGCGCCATTCGTTAAACGTTTCCGGCATATCCTGCCCTCCTTTAATTCATAATTGCTTGAACACGCAGCGAAAGGTTGCGCGCGTAATCGTCGTTTCGTTCGTCTAGCGTCCATGACGGCGTGTCGAACTGGCGATGCAAATTGACCTCGTATTGCACACGATCATAGCCGCCAGCCTGCACCCACGACCCCGACCAATATTGCCAACCCGCCTCGTCGTATCCGATCGAAACCACGTCCGGCACATCCTCCCACGGCCCCCAAGATCCGCCAGCCGCCAGCCTAAACCGCCGACGCACGGACGGCGTAATCTTGTCCGTTTCGTCGCCCTCCGAATGGTTGAAACTTTCGCCGCGAAAACTGACAAGATACGCCGCCGCATTCGTCGGCGGATCAAACGACAGAATACCGCCCGCGCGCACATTCGATGCGAAATTATCGCCGCCGGTGAAGTCGTTCCACTTGACCGGACCCGTCGCGCCGGTTTCCCAAGTTTCCGAAATCGCGTTTTCGGCGAACGCCTCGCGCGTGATTAGCTTTTGGAATTCCGCCGCGCCATCCTGCGCAATCCGCCAGCCCGAGACCCCCGCGACATAATTCGCCGACCGCACCGCGCCGCCGAACATCGCCAGACCCGCCGCCGCGAACGTGCCAACGTCGATATGATCAGCGGTAACGGCGTTCGTGATTATCCGCCCGCCATCGACCAGCGTTGACCCACCCGCGCGCCACGGCGAAAGCGTGTTATTTGTCGGCGGAACCTCTAGAACCATCGGGCGCGATACAACGACCCATGAGTCAACGCCGCCCGCGTTCGTCGGACCCTTGCGCACGATCAGCGACACCGCGACAGCCCCCGCAGGGGCTTGCAATATGCCGCCGTAACGTGGCCATTCCTCCGCGTTCAGACCATCAGACGGAACGTTGTTAGGAATTGTACCGGCGTGAACAGTGTTGCCGATCAACGCGCCCTCAGCGTCCACCCAATACGCGCGGATTGTGCCAGAGCACCGCTTTGACGAAATCGCCGCCGAAAATTCGTACCACGCGCCCGCCTTTACCCCAACCGATGACATTGTGTAAGCGCCGCTAGGTTGCATTAGGACCGACCGAAAATCGGCATATCCGCCGGTACCCTCACCAACCTGATACATGGTGACAGCTTGCGACGCCGCGCCAGAATATGACTGACCACGCGCCCGCATATAGCAGGACGTTTCGTCATAGATCGACCCGTTCCCCGTAAACGCCCAACTCGCCATATCGGCGCTAAAGTCCGCGTTTTCCAGAAGGTTGCCCGCGATCCCGACCGACAGCGCCGACGCGGATAACGTACCCTTGGCAATGACGTTGTCACCCTCCAATTGCAGAGCGGTGCGGACGTTGCCTTCGCCGTCTACATAGACAACCCCCTTTAGACCGACGACGCGGCCCGCGCCGTCAATGACCGGCGTTAGCAGCTCGAACCCCGAAAGATACGCCGCAACAACGTTCGCCGCGTTCTGCGCCGCAACGGCCTTGCCATCAGCGACGCCCGCCGCGTTCTGCGCCGCAACGGCTTTGCCATCAGCGACGCCCGCCGCGTTGTTCGCCGCAACCGCCTTGCCGTCCGCAGCATCCGCCGCGCTTTGCGCTAGGTTCGCTTTGTTTTGGGCATTGGACGCCGCGTTGTTCGCCGCAACCGCCTTGCCGTCCGCAGTATCCGCCGCGCTTTGCGCCAAGTTCGCTTTGTTTTGGGCATTTGCCGCCGCCGTTTTCGCCGCGTCCGCAACTTGCTTTGCCGTGACGGCCCTCCCATCAGCGACGCCCGCAGCCTCGTTCGCCGCGTCGATTGCGTCGTTTGCCGCGACCAGATCACCCGCGAACCCGTCAAGCGCCGTCAAAGCGTTGCCCGCGTCCAACAACGCTTTCGCGCTATCCGCCTTCGCCGCCGTGATCCGCGCCGCCAAATCCGGCGCTAAATCGGATTCCGAAAATCCGCCGTCCGGCGCGTCCGCGAACTTCCATTCGGTCCACGCGGTTTTGACCTTCACGCCGCGCGCGCGCGCTTCATAGGATCCGCCATAAACGATCCCTTCGGCGATCGTCGCGCCCGCGTCGATCGCGTCGAACGATCGCGCGAAAATCAGATCCGACGATCCCGCCGCGCGGATCTCGACCTTGACGCGTGAGAATTCGGCGTTCGCCGGATCCCATTCAACGCGCAACGCCGGTCGCACCTTCCCTTGCGCAACAACCGGCAGACCCGCAAACGCGAAGCCGGTCAAAATGCCTTCCGGACGCGCGACCAGATCGTCGCCGATTGGCTCTTGCTCGATCACGTCACCGGCGCGGCCGATCCAGTCGTCCGGCTCGACTTCCCGCAGTGCATACACCGCGATATGTCCGTCGCCGTCGACCGACCGTTCCGTCACCTCGAACAGCTTATCCTTGTAGCCATGCCGCGCCGACGTGAACGCCACAGTGTCCAGCGGCTCGACCTCGACCAGACCGACCGGAAGCGCGATCGTATGGGCGCGGCGGCGCGCCGCGTCCCGCAGCATCGCGGCGACCAGTTCTTGCACGATCTTGTTTTTGTGAACGAACGGAAATTGCGGCTCGGCAAGCCGCTTGCGACCATCGCGCGCGATCGCGGCGTCGTCCGTCCGCTCTTTCAACTGGCGTTCGACATAGCCGTTTTTCCGGTCGATGTAGGTTGCCAAAATCGCGTTGACGGTATCCGCGACCGGCACAACCGGCGACGCGCTTTCCGCCGCGTCTTCCGGTAAACTACCTTCCGAAATGAACGCGACAGGCAGACGCGGCCCGCCGACGCGAACGCGCCAGATCCCGCGAACGCAGGCATAATCCGCGCCCGCGCTTTCCATCAGCAATTCAAAGAAATTCGCCGCCGAAATAGCGTTCGACGTGTCATCCGATCCCATGCCGCAAACGCCGTTGACTTCCAGCCCCAGAGCGTCCGCCGCATCCATCGCCGCCGACCATTCACCGACCGGAACGCGGAAATCCGGAAGCCCGTAACCGTAAAATTCACCGTCCGGCAGCATGATTCCGCGCAGGACGTTATACGCAATAACGATCGGATTTTTCGTGAACACTTCGGCCCCGATGCGCGGATCGAAGAAAACGCCGCCGTCGATTTCCGCCGTAACGTCCTGTTCGCGCAGCCAATGGCCCAGATCCCCAAAGATCGCGACGACGTAAGCGTTCCCGATACCCTTTTTCGTATCCGTCCAAGGCCGCTTGGCGTGAGACTGCGCGACGTTCACAAGGCCCGCGTCCGCTTCGGTTTGATCGCCGGTGTAAATCCGGAAATGCACCTTTCCGTGCGACTCATGCGGTAGGGCAGGGGTAAGCGCCTGACCTACGCCCGTAGGGCAAGCATCAAGCACCATGTCCGCAACTTTGAACCGATATTTCCCGACCCAGAAACCGACGAAGCCCGTTACCGGCACCGACGAAAATTGCAGAACCTGCGCGCGGTAGCGATTGCCAGATCCGAAGGCATAGAACGGCGCGACCACATGCGCCGGAACCCGCGTTCGGCCAAAAATGAAATTCTGCGCGACCGTTCCGCCCATCGTGTTGATGTTCGTTTCGACCTTATATTGACGGCGGTTTTGCTGCGCCATCATGCGGCGCGAAATTGCCGTCATAGCCGCGCCAACGGTAATTTTCGCCAGCATTTCGCCAAGTAGCGGCGTTAGTGCCTCGACAAAAAGAAGTGCCATATTCAGACCCGCAAGAACGCGACCGCCTCGCCGATCGGCACAACCCCGACGCCGGACGATCCGGCGACGTAGACAGCGCGCGAACCTTGAACGATCGCTAATGAATTTTTCAGGATTGCCACGTCGCCCGCTTGCGGACGATCGGTCGCCGGTAAATGCGCCGCGAAGTACGAACGCGGATCCGCGAAACCATCGGCCCGCAGGATCCGCAGCCCGTCCAATTTGCGCCGGTAGCGCCCGCGATACCGCGCCGCCAGATCCGCGCCGGTGATCGCCTCAATCGCGCCAGCCACAAACAGCGCGCAGTCGGTCACACCGATTTCATACGGACCCACGCCGCGCAGATAGGTAGACAGCCGAACCGGCCAATCCGCGCGGCGCGTCAGCTTTCCCACAGATCCGACGCCGTTTCGACGCGCATATCGCCATACTCGAAAAAGGAATCGTCCGGATCCCGTTTGCGCTGCGACGCGTCAGATCGCCGCCCCGCGCGGTTCATCGTACCTTCCCGCGCGCCATCGTTCACAATCGACCAGATCCGGCTTGATGACGGCCCGTCGCTCATGCTGGCGTCATCAACGATCCCGAACCACAGCGGATCCAGAACGCCCGAACCGCCGTTCGTATACGTGACACGCCAGACGCTTACCTTTGCGCCGCCGATGACATATCCGGAGATTAAAGCGTCAAACGTTTCGGTCGCGCCGAATTCAATATCGAGGCTAAAAATCTCGGACCCGATCGCCGACACTTCTTCGCCGACGCGAAAACCGCCATAGGTCGGCAAAAAATTGCGCGGCCCGATTCCGGTAAGATCCGCCGCAATCGGTTCGTCGTCATCCGTTAAACAGACCTCGACCGGATCGCCGTTTACGTCCAGAACTTCGGCCCTTAGCAAGTGTTGCGTCCGCCGCGTCATTCCGCCACCGCCTTGAATGTTTGTCGCCACGCGAAGGAAACCCCGTCGTCGCGGTCAACCTGAAAAGATCCCGCCGAAACGCTGTTCGGCACCATTTGCGCAACCAGCCGCGGTTGATCGAAAAACGCCGCCGTCCCCGCCTCGATCGAGCCCGGCACAGACGGCGACAGGCCCACGACCGGCGTTTGACCATCGCCGCCGACCATCACCGGCGACAGCAGTTGAAACAGCCACCAGCCGCCGAACGGCGAAACCATCGTGACACAATCACCCGCCCGCAGGATCGTAGCTGGCGGCAATCCACCGAAGCGCGCCGCCGCGCCGGTATTCGACACTTCCGAAAGATAGGCGCCCGCAAGTTCCGGACGCGGCACCACCCACGGCGGCGCAACCTCGAAATACGCGCCCGCGACCGACAGTCCGCCGATGATCGCGCGGAATTCCATCATGTCTTCGACATACTGCGCGCCGATCGTGACGGATCCGGCCCATTTGCGCCGTCCGCGTTCGGTCCCGTATTCTTCGCCGTCGCGCGTTTCAGAAATGCGCGACGCCGACGGCAACGGCGGCCAATCGTATGTAAACGCCGGTAAGCGGTCCCAGAATTCCGCCAGTGCTAAAGGCTTCATAGTTGCCCCCTCTTCGGATCCCGCAGGACCGACTTAACATTGCGCGGCATTGCCTGTTGCTGGCGACGCTCGGATCCGGCGATCGCCGCCCCGTTGCGCCGCGAAATTTCGCCGACGATTTCGCCGTTATCCGTGAGCCTCAGAACGCCGCCGGTCCAGCCGCCGCCGAATTCTTGATCCGGACGCGTGATTGTCACGCGTTCATCAGGCGACGCGCGGAATTGCACAAGTTGGCTATCCGTGCCGCCATATCCGCCGACACCGAACGAACCACCTTCCGCAAAGCCCATCAGACCGCCCGCCATGCTTTGCGCGAATTGCCCGACCGCCTCGGATCCCGACGCGTCCGCAACCATCCCGCCAAAATCGGCCAAGCCGGAATTGATCAAGTTAGATCCGCCCGCCGATAGCGCGTTCGCAAGTTCCGCGCGGATCGTCGTCGTTCCCTTCATCAGCTTGGCGAAAAGTGAGCCCATTTTGCCCGCAGTCGACGCGGCTTGCGCTTCCATATCGCGCACAGCGTCCGACACTTCATCGACGCCGACGCGTGTATCGGCCATACCTTGCGACAGTTCTTCGCCGACACCCTCGACAACATCCGACGCGCGGCGCGCGTTCTGCTCGATCCCAAGCGCAAGACCTTGCATCATAAAATCGCCGATTTCCGCAAAAACTCGCGACGGCGAATGAATGCCAAGGACGCTTTTGATTGAATCGGAAATTTGCGTTCCGACATTCGCAACCGCCGCCTTTGCGTCTTCGATCTTGGCTTTTACGCCGTTGACCAGACCGTCAATCATGTCCTGACCGAATTGCAAAAACTTGTCCGGCCATGACGCGACCTCGGCGGAAATCGCGGCCCAAATGTCCGCGATACCATCAAGCGCCCATTGAACCGCGCCGGTAAAACTCGACCCCATGTCCTGAATTGCGTTCGACGCAATGCCCATCAGCTTTGAAGGCAGACCGCCGAACATAAAATCGAGACCGGCCACCATTGCCGCCGCCGACGATCGCGCGGCGTCCTGCATGTTCGACCAAGCGGACGCCCAATCGCCTTCTAGCGCCGACTTAACCGCCGCCGTCGATGACGACAGCGACGCCGACACGTTGTCGACCATTTCACTAGCCGAAGTTGTCGCGTTGTTCACACCGGCCTTAATCGCATCAATGCCGAACGCCAAACCGGCTTGAACGACGCCGACGACAGCTTGTCCGGCGCGGCTTTGCAGAATGCCGCTTTCATCGACCCACGACGTCAGCTTTTCAGACAGACCGCCGGTCGCGAAAGACAGCACCGAACGCGCCGTCCGCAGCCCATCCGCCGCAACCGGACCCATACGCGCCCACGCGCCCGCCCAATCGCCGCCGATCGCGCTTTCAACAACGCCCGCCATCCCGTCGACAACATCAACGACGCCGCCGCCGACTTCCTTGAGCCGGTCGAATTGATCGCCGACCATTTCGCCAAGCGCGCCGATCCCCTTTTCGACCGCACCAGCAAGCGCCGGAAAGCGCCCCTTGATCTTGTCCCAATTGCGATAGATCAGCACACCCGCGCCGACGATCGCGCCCGCCGCAATAGCGATCGGCGACACCAGCGCAGCGAAAACGCCCGCCAGCGGCGCGGCGGTAATCATAAGCGTCCCGACGCCCGCGATCAGCGGCCCCAGAGCCGCCGCGACAGCAGCGCCGCCAACGGCCATTTTCTGCCATGCCGGATCCAGCTTTTGAAACCATTCCGCCGCCGCTTTCAAACCGTGCGCTAGATCCACGGTTAGCGGCGCGATGATCCCGCCGACCACTTCCAACGCATCGCCGAAGGCGTTCCACGCTTGCGCGCGCTGGCCCGCGTCCGTGTCAGCCATCGCCGCCGCTTGGCCCGCGTACTGGCGCTGTAGTTCCTCCAACATCATAGCTTGAGCGCCCGCAACGTCGCCCGCTTCGGCCATCGTCCGGATTTGCTCTTTTTGCTGTTCCGTGAATGAAACGCCAACGCGCGAAAGCGCCGTGAGACCCTGCAACGGATCGTTTAGCGCCTTGCCCAACATCACGGTTGACGATTGCAGATCCTGACCAAGCCGCGCCGACAGATCGAGCGCCATTTGCTGCGCATCTTCGAAAACCTGCCCTTGAACATTGCCAAAGGTTAAAAGGTTCGCCGTGACTTTGCTTAAAATATCTTCGTCGCCATAGGTCGACGTCTCTTGCAGCCCCGACGCCATCGCCTGCAACTGTTCACTGTTGAAACCGGCGGTTTCACCCATCGACGCCAGCGCCGCGTCGACCGCCGCGACGGACTGTTCCTGAACGCCCGCCAGATCCACAGATTTATAGGCCAAAGCGACTAGCGGCGCAGTGATCGCGGCGGACATGGTAGCGCCCGCGCGCTGCATTCCGCCGCCGATCCGCGTCATATGGCGTTGCATATCACTTGCGCGCTTTTCAGCCGCCGTCGCCCCGTTTTCAAACGCGGCGCTGTTCATCCCAAGGACGACGCGCAGCGCCCCGATAATTGCGTTCGTCAATTTAATGCCCCTGCCATTCCGAACGCCAAAAACAGCTTACGCTTGATTTCAGCAGGCGACGCGCGCTTGCGCGGCTCGCCCATAAATTCGGACATTTCCGGAAAGTTTTTCGGGTTGTGCTGGATTATGTGGTTCAGGCGCGCGGCGGCGTAGATTTCGCGGCGGCGATTTTTCATCGCCGCCAACGCACCGCGCAACCATGTTTGAGCCTCGCGCGGCGTCAGATCCCAAAACTGCGCCGGATCTAGTCCAGCCTCGATCCAAGTTTCGAGCATAGAAACGGCCCAATGCCGCGCGCTTGTCAGTTTCCCGACGTGTCGCCCTCGCTGGCGTCGTCGTCGGCGCTGGCGTTGTCGTCAGCATCCGGCGACGCAAGCCCCATCGCTTCGCCAACCTGCGACATCAGGCCCACCATTCCGCCCGCGCCGTCGATGATTTCGCCCGCGCAGTTCAGATCCAGCTTAACGCGCGATTTTGCACTTGCCCCGCCCCGCAGACCGCAAAGGACGATCGCGCGAAACTCTTTCATAGTCGGCGGCGATTTCTTCATTTTTGTGAAAAACTCGGCGATCGGTTGATCGACCAATTCTTCGAGTTCGCAAAGGACGTTCGTCGTCAGACGGAACGGATAGTTCTTGCCGCCCGAAGTGATTTCGACGTATCCGCGCTGTTTGTTCGCCATCGGTTACGCCTCAAGCCACGTTGCCGCGCCGGTCGGCTTCAACATCACTTCGACGTAACACTGACCGTCAATCGGCGTCTCGTTCGGATCCACGCTTTCGACAAACGCTTCAAAATCGAAATCGCCGCCCGCGTCGCCGCCGATCGGCGGAAACTGAATGCGGTATTTTTCGGTATCCTTGGCTTTCAGACCAGCGCCCCACGCTTTCAGTTCTTCGACAGTGCCAAACTCGATTTTCAGAGTAACGGAACCGACTTCGAGAAGACCTTTGCCCCATTCTTTCCAGCCGCCGGATTTATGCGACGTGCGTTCGAAAAAGTTTGCCTTTGCCGACGGCAATTTCACGTCGGCAATGTTGCCCGCGATTTCGGTATAAGCGACCGGATCGCCAGTGCCTCGCATGACCTTAACACCGTCAAAAGTGTTGCCCTTGCTCATGTTTTATCCCTCGTTTTGAGTGTGAAAAATAATCTCAAGATCCAGCACAAGCCGGACCTTGAATTCGCCGTCCTTTTCCAAGTCCGACAGATCCCGCGCGCCGTCGACGTTCACTTGACGCAACATCGCCGGACGATCGGTCGACACCGACAACGCCGCCGCCTTGATCGCGTCGCGAACAGCCCACGCCGCCGGATAGTCCAGCGCAAAAATATCGGCTTGGACGCTTGCACGACTGAGCGACGCCGCCCCGCTGGCGACGCGCGCTTGCGGTTCGTTGATCAGGCGCAGAACGACACGAAGCGGCGGCGCGCCGCGCGCCGCATGGCCCCAGTAAATCGCGCCAGAAGCCACAGAGCGGCCCCGCAGATAGTCAAGCCACGCCGATTCCATATTACTGCCCCATTTTTGCGGCTTCGCGTTCAGCGCGCCGCCTATCGCGCGCGATCGCCTTTTCGACCGCGACAGACATATCGTCGCGGATCATGCCCAGAACTTCGGACTGCGAATTTTGCCAGACCGGACGCATGAACGGCTTAGCGGCTTGGCGACTTGTCCCGAATTCGAGCATTGCGCCCGCCGGATCGTCAGTCACACCGGCGTAAATTTCGACGTCCGATCGCGCGGATCCGCGCGCCATTCGCTTCTGACGCTTGTTCAAACGTCCGCCGACGCCGATTGACTCAATCAGACGGCCCGAGACGCGCCGGACGCCAGCCTTAAAACGCCCCGCCAGCATCACCGCCGCGCGCCGCAATGCCTTGCGCGCGATGTTCTTTGCAGTCGCGCGTTTGAGGTTTTTTAGAGCCGCCTCAAGTTCGCGCCCGCCTTCAAATTCGCATTTGATCACGCGCCGCCCCCTATTTCCCATTTGACCAAGATCCGGACGCGACCACCGCGCGGCGGTAGCGCCGCGACGACCTCGAATTCGCCGAACGGCGTTCGGATCCGGTCGGATCCCGTGACCGATTTCCACGCGGGCGCGGCCCGCACCACCAGCGCCGCGCCCGCGTTCGTCGCCACACCTCCGCGCGCCTCGCCGTCCGCAGGATCACCCCAATCCACAAACGCAAGACCCTGCGCGGCAGGGCGAAACTCATAATTTGGGTGATTGGCCGCATCGCGGCCCACCTCGACACGCTGCAACAGCGTCACAGGGGTATCAAAACGCATTACGCCGAATCCCATTCCGCCGGACGCCGGTAGCGCGCCTGTTTAATCAATCGCCAAGCGCCCATTGACAGGCGCGCGGCGTTAAATTCTTCAACAGCCAACGCCGCGTTAAACCACTCGCCCGCGATCAACCGCACCGCCTGAACCGCCGCCGATCGCGACGTTTCCAGATCCGCGCCGACCGTCGCGGCGATCGTGAGCCGCGCGCCGTCCGCGATCGCCGACAGCGCCGCCGCATCGAACACGATTTGCGGCTCATCGTGCGCCGCCTCCAGCCAATATCCGGCAGGATCCACCAGCACCGGCGCGGATCCACGGTGCGACCATGTGATCGAGGTAACTTCGGCCATTGGTGCCACTGGCGAGAACCAGCGGCACCCAAGGCCCGCGATCGCGGCAAATTCGACCGCGCGCGCCCCAAGCGGACGGCCCGTCGCGGTTTCGACCGTATCTTGCGCCGCGACCAGTACACGACCGGCGGCGGCGATTTGATCGTCCGAAGGCCCGAAAAGCCCTTGATCCGCTAAAAATTCGCGCGGATCGACCGCCGCCGGAATTGCACTCGTCGTCAGCATCGCGCGCCCTTACTTCTTGCCTTGCTTCGGCGGTTCGGAACCGACGCTTTTAGCCGGATCGACGCTTGCGGACGGACCCGCCGCCGCCTGTTCCATTGCGTTTTTCAGCGCCGCCAGTTCGGCGCGCAGTTTCGCGTTTTCTTCGTCCTTGTCCGTTGCAGTCGGCGCAGGATCCGAAGCGCGCGGCGACAGCGATTGAACGCCCATCACGGCGACTTTTTGGTCGACCAGACGTTTCGCGATTTCTTCGTCAAAACCGGCTGTGTCGTTGCGAACGTAGACGCCCGCCGTTTTCGTAAAAGTCACGATGGTTTTTTTAATTTCGGCCATTTTCTAGCCCTTTCGTTTAGGTGGAGAACAAAGCGCCGCGCGCAGTCATCCGCGCGCAGCGACAGACAACGTTAGAGCGCCCAGCCCTTACCGTTGATGACCGCGATCGCCTCGGAGTGCATCGGCGCGAAGTCATGTTCGGCGACCGCGCGGAAAACCGTCATGTCCTTGTCAAACGCCGATTGCAGATCGCCGTTTTCGTCGCGGAACGCCGCCGCATCCGAAATCGCCAGCGAATAGTTGCGCGCCTCACCGATGACCATTTCGTTAGCGTCGCCGAAGTAGATTTCGGTTTCGTCGCCGCCCGCGCCCAAGTTGTTCGGAATCTGCGAAGTCGTCATGATCTTGTAACCGCGCAGCGTTCCGGCGGCGTCAATCGAGGGATACAGCAGGTTTCCGTTAGCATCGCGCAGACCGGCCAAGAATTCCTTGGTCGCACCACGCATCAGCCAGACGCCCGCCATCATCGCGACGTTAGCGTCGACAACGCGCGCCGTCGCCTTGCGGATCGCCAGATCGACCGCCGTTGCCGTTGCTGCAACCGACGATTGCACATGACCCGCCAGCGCCCAGCCTTTCAGACCAACCGGCGACCCGTCCGAACCGTCCCCACGAATGAACGCCAGATCCTCGCGCAGCGCCATCGCGTCGAACAGTTCACCCGACACGAACGACGCCATGTCGACCGCAGGACGTTGCAGAAGCGAATTCGAAACCGGAATCCGGCTCGAAAGCTTTTTGAACGACTGGTCGATCGAACCGAACGACATATCGCCAAGGTGCGTCGTCGCAATTTCAGTGCCGTAACCGGCGGTCGCGCGCGAACCTTGCTTCGAATGGCGCAGCTCGCCCGCAGGCATCGGCGCAGTGCGCGCGCCGGATTGACGAACGACGGCGCGCGCGCGCAGCGCCTTGATGATCGTGTCAGACTGATTTCCTTTGAACAGGATCCCGCCCGCGCTATCGACCGACTGTTGCAGAACCGCCGCCGGTTGATCGAGACCCTGACTTTGCAGCGAACCGATCGCCGCCGCGCGGCTTCCGCCAGTGTTGCCCATTGCGTGAACGATCATACCGATCATTTGTTCGCCCGCCTTCGGATCCGCCGCGACCGCCGGAACGTTGCCGCCGGTGATCACCACGCCGCCCGCATCGTCGCCGCTTTCCGCCGCCGCCATTTGCGCAGCCTCGACCTTTTCGGCGCGCTTGACGGCTTTAACCGCCGACGCGTGTTCGCTTTCCGCCAGCGCGAACGCGGCTTCGGCAGCTTCGACCGCCGCCGCGACGGTCGCGGCGTCGCCTTCGGTTTCCTCGGCTTCGCCGATCGCCGCCGCAGCCTCTTGCAGAGCGTCCGCCTTTGCCTTGCGGCGGCGGCGCAGGTCCGCCAGATCAAACTTTTTCATGTGTTGCCCCTCTTTTCGGCATAAAAAAACCGGCTCGAAAGCCGGTCGATGAATTCGGCCATAAATGCCGAAACTAGTAATTCAGCGCGCTTGCGACGCGCGCCCGCGCCGCCGCCGATCGCGACCGGCTCGGACGCCGTGTCGGCGGATCCCCCGCCATCAGCCGCGCCATAAATTCCGACCGCGTTTCCAGCACGTCGACCAGACCCGCCGCGACAGCCGCGCCGCCGCTAAACGTGCCGCCGCCGTCTCGCGGATCGTCCGTTTTCGAAAGCGCCGCGCGCAGATCCTCGATCGACACGCCGCGCCCGCGCGCAACGTCGGCGTGGAATTCAGCTTCCGCCGCGTTCAGATCCGCCATGATCAGCGCGCGCCCTTCGTCCGTCATGTGATCCGGCGATTTCGCGCGCGCATGTTCCGACAGATAGATCCCCGATTGATCGCCGCTTTGCGACGGCGCGACCGGCGACGACTTGCGTTGCATCACACCGATTGATCCGACCACACCGCCCGCGCCGGACGACACTTCGGAACACTGCGACGCCAGCCAATAGGCGGCGGACGTTGCCAGCGGATCAACCCGCGCGATCGTCCGCTTTTGCGCAGTTAGTCCGGCGATCGCGGCGACCGCATCTGCGCAGCCCATGACCAGACCACCCGCCGACGACACGCGGAAAACGACCGTTTCGACGCGATCGTCGGCCATCAGTTCAGAGCATACGCTTTCAATTCCGTGATAGGTCGCCCATCCCAGATAACGCGCGACCGCCGAATCCGGCGTCAAAATGCCATTGATCGAGACCACAGCGACGCCGCCTTGCAATTCGAAATCCGCTTGCGCCATTGCGCCGGACGAAATGTCGTCCGGCATCGCGCGCGCAAGATCCGGCGCGGCGGCGTTCCAATCCAGCGCAAGCAAGTGACCCGCCACCAGTGCGGATAGAGTATTATTCATGCGGCTTTTCCTCTCGCGTCATGTTCGGCGGCGGATACGGTCGCGGATCCGCGCCCGCGATCTGATTTAGACCGACCATCGCCCGCCCTTCGTTGACAGTCATAAAAGGCCCGCCAACGGCGATATTCACCGCTTCGTAGGCCTCCTTAGTTGTCGGCTCTAATAGCGCCGTCCAATCATGTTTGATCCGCAAGCCGCGTTCGCGTTCTTCGCGCGTCAAAAGCGACATTGTTGACGCGCCTTCGACACCGCTTGCCCAATGCGACAGACAGTCGCCGGAATAGTCGATCGCGGCTTGCTGGCCCGCGCCTTTTAAACCGCCCTGCGTGTCCTGCAATTTCCACAGCGGAACGCGGAACATCGACGCGATTTCCTTTGCGTCCCACTTACGCGTTGACAGCAATTCCATATCGGCGGCGGACATATTCAGCGGCTTGAAATCGTCATCCGGACCAATAACAAGGATCTGGCCCTTTTCCCGCGCGGCCTTCGCCGATTGCCGGAACCGCTTGTCCAGCCGCTCGAATTCCTCTGCGTCGGATTCCATATATCCGACTTTCGCGACGCCTTTGAGCGTGTCGCCGGACGCCGACCGCGCCGCCGCGTCGTGACCATCCGCCGCAAGCGCGACCGTTGCCGCCGCGACAGACAGCGGCGAACGGTGCGTCCACATATCCCGCGCGCCGTACCGCATATGCAAAACCGATCGGCCCGCCAATCTGACAGAACGGCCTAGATAGTCCGTCGCATCATAGATCCGCGCGCCGTCCGCCAGCATCCGTAGCGACGCGCCTTGCAGCGCCGCGATCGAGACCACTTCCCCGCCGCCGTCGCGGACGACGTGAGCATATGACACGCCGCGCAATAGATAGTCGTAATTCAGAGCGTAGCGCAGACCCGCCGCGTGTACCCCGTCAAACGGCTCGACATTCAGCAGATAATTGACGGCGTGAAAATCGACCGGAACGAAGTTGTTATCGCCCAACTTTTCCACGACGCGCAGCGGAACCTTTGCCATATCGCCCGCGATGATATTGCAGCACGAGTAAACAGCGGCGTAGCGTTCGGCTTCCTCAGCCGACACGGCAGACCGACCGCCAATCACCCGAAAGCCGCGCCCCTCGAATCCCGTATCGAGCGACACAGACGACGACGCCCGCGCGGCTTCGCGCATAACTGGCGGTTCGGTTCGCGCCACGTCTTCACCATCCGACGCCGCGACCACGCGGCGACGCTTCCAGCGTTCAAACATATTCAGACAGCCCCCGCGCCTCTTTGAATTTTCTTTGCAGTCTCGCCGCGCGTTGCGCGACCGACTGCCATAATTGACGCGACCGCCGCGTCGATCCGGCCTTGCGACCTTTTCTTCGACGGCTTCACGTTCATTGCGTCGTCATACACCGGCGCGACGTTGCCAACCTGCCAGCCAAGAACCGGATTTCCGCCATGCCGGATCCGGTTTTCGGCGACCGCCTCTTCAACCTTGCGCATCGGTTGCGACATACTTTGAAAGCCTTGTCGATGTTCCAGCAGCGGAAATCGCATGTCGTCCAGCGCCTTGCGAACTTCGGCGGATCCCCACGCATCGAACGCGACTTCCTGAAGGTCGAAAAATTCGCGAACCCACTTCATCCGCGCGATGATTTCGCCGGTATTGATCGCCGCGCCGTGGTGAACTTCTAACCAACCTTCCTTGGCCCATCCGACATATTCTTTCTTTTCGCGCTGCGCGCGCTTGATGAATGCCGAATGTCCGCCCTTTCCGGACGGAATGAACGTGTAAGCAAATAGGTAAATCAGCGACCCGACCGGCACCGCGACCGCAAGCGCCGTCGTGTCCGTCGTTTCGGATAGATCGAGGCCAACCCACGCTTTGAGGCCACGAAACTGCGTTATATCGAGCGGCGCGACCGCTTCGCCGTAGTCCCAAACATCCCGACCGATCCACGTATCCGCCGTTTCCGTCCACAAATTCAGGTGAAAGCGCCTGAAATTCGGCATTTGACCGGCGATCGCGACCGCGCGTTCCGCCGCCTCTTTCACCGCCTCGACCGGCTTAGAAATTCCTAAATTGGGATTTCCCATCAACCACGCGCGCGGATCGAGCGGATCCGCGTCCGGCGGCGGCTCGGCGACATACGCAAAAAAACGATCGTCCGCGACAGCGCCGCGCAAAACTTGCTCGGCATATTGCCGCGTTTCGCCGCAAAGCCCGCCAATATCGTGACCCGCCGTTGTGATAACCCAGTCGATCGGTTGCGCGCGGGCGATCATACTTTCCGTTAGCGTCTCGGCTAGTTCTCGATCGGTCCAACGGTGCATTTCGTCCCGCGCAAGGAACGAAGGGTTTGCGCCGTCGATCGCGCCGCTGTCCCGCGAAAGCGCCTTGATCACACCACCGCCGCCGATTTTGGCGACGATTTCTTGCCGCGTCGCACCGAACATCCGGCGCAGCAGCGGCGACTTTTTCACGTTCTCCCCGATCCCATTAAAAAGGATCTTAGCTTGATCGCGCGTCGTCGCGGCGCAATAGGCTTCGGCGGATCCCTCGCCATCCATGCACACCGAATAGAGCATCGGCGACGCCGTGTCCGTCGTCTTCCCATTTTTCTTGCCCACTTGATGATAGGTCGACCGGAAACGGCGCAAGCCGGTTTCCTCGTTGACCCACCCATAAACGGACCCGTGACGGAATTTTTGCCACGGTTGCAGCTTGATCGGCTTTCCCGCGTCCGGCCCCTTCTGGTGCGTCAGAAGTGACGCGAACTTGATAACCTGCGACGCGCGCTCCGGATCGAACCGCCACCCACGATCCCCCGCCGTTTCCAGATCGAGCAAGTGACGTTCACACGCCATCCGGACCAGATCACCGGCGACGGTTTCCCCTTCGACCACCGACAACGCATAGCGCGAAACCGAATGATCCAGAGGTTCAACCGCCATTCCGTCTAATCCTCCGCGCCGCTCATGGCTTTCTTGATTTGGTCGAACAGGTCGCCTTGACCGTCCGTTCGCAATCGCTGTTCGTCTACTGGCGACAGGCCAAACAGGGCGGATAGCGAATTCATCAACTTGATATGATCAATCTGCAATCCGACCGCCGCCGTTCGCTTTTGTTGCGTTCCGTTCCGACCGCCGGTCGACTTGTAAAAATCGCCCTCGATCGCGCGATCGCGCGTCGCCCGCATGAAACCGCCGACCGCTTCGCAGTACGCGGCGAACTGGTGAATGTACCGTTTTTCCAAACGGCCTAGTCGCGTGAGTTCCGGCGCAAGTTCGATAAACGCGTCCATGCCTTCCGGCGTCATGTAGTCCGGCGGATCCGGCGGAAGCATGATCTCGCCTTGATCCGGCTTCATCGGAATGACGTTCGTTAGGTTCGGTTTCGGCCCCTTCATCCAAGCCCCCTCAATAGTGGGTTTTTTCCTTTAAATACCCGTTTGCGTTTTGTTATCTCCCGTCGGCGGTCCCTAGCGCTCCCCGTGAGAAATCGACCCACCCCCCCTTAATTCGATCGCCGACCGTGGAACGTTTCGCCCGCCGTTTTGCGCGAATGGCAAGATTTGCAAAGCGATTGCAAATTGCCTTGATCAAAGAAGATCGCACGGTCGCCGCGATGCGGTTTTATGTGGTCAACATCAGTCGCACCGACCACCAGCCCAACCGACTCGCATTCCACGCACAGCGGAAAACGCGACAAATGGAAAAGCCGCAGCCGCTTCCACGCCGCCGATTTGTAGAGGTGCGAACCGATCCGCGCGGGCGCGCCTAGCTTTGCCCGCGCCTTTCTGTCCGCTTCACGTTCCGCCGCCTTCGCCGCGTGATACTCGCAATGCGGTTTCCCCTCGATCGCGACTTCACAACAGCCACCGGCGCAGCACATCAACGCCACGTTTCGCACCCCTGCAATTTATGGAAAGGAAACGAAAAGCGCCCGCAACTTTCGTTCGGGCGCAATTCGTGATCATACGCAGATTCATGACGACTGTTTTACAATCCGTCAACGCTAAAAAGTTCACTCACTTGAATTCACGTCCGCGTCAGGCCAGCACAGAGGCACAGAACCGCAGGAAACAACGCCTTTCCGGATACCGGCCATACGCTCTAGCGCACATCGCAACTCACCCACCAGCACAGCAACGTTGCGCCCTTGCGACCAGCCGTAACGCTTTAGAACCGCAGACGGCGCAAGGTCCGCCAGACAAACCAAGTTGATCAGATCCACAGCGCGAATGACGACGACAGGCGCGCGCCCGTCCGATCGCAGCGGACGCCGCCGCCCGATCGCCGGATCGAACACAAGTTCCGCCGCCATGTATCCGCCGCCAGCTTCGGCCACGTCCGGCGATACCATTTCCGCCGCGCGCCGCTTGCGCTTCATGGCGATGATAGGATCCGACCCGCGCCAGCCCGCGCGCTCTTGCATCCGGCGGATTTCGTACTTTGTATCCAAGCGCGCTTGCGTGAACCCGTCGCGATCGCCGCCGCCGCCGCCGTCGATCATCGCTTCCAACGACGTACAACGGATCCCGCCCGCGTTGTATTGCTCGACCATCGCCGCATAACGCCGCGCAACCGCGACCAGATCCGGCCCGATCGCGCATTCCTTGCCCTTGTTGTTTGCCGCGTTCAACATCCGGTCGAACACGTCCGCCTTGCGGGTTTCGCGCCGACTGGTGACATAACCGCCAGCCCACGCCGGTTGAATCGTCATCCACTCATGCGGCACCGCCGCGTCGGCGACTTGATCCGCGACCGCCTCTTGATCAGCGATCGCCATTTCGCGACGACGCCGCGCCCGTTCAAGAATGTTCGTCACGATCGCACCCCATCCGCCAGCGCCAGCAGATCCGCCGCCGATCGTCCGGTTTCCTCTGCCAGCAGCGCGACCGCGCGATCAAACTGCGCATTTACGCCAGCAATCAAGCGCAAGTCCTCGCCATCCGCGCGCCCCTGTTCATCGCGTCCGCGCGCGCGGTCGACGTTATCGCGCAAGTCCTTGCCGCGCGCCCGCGCGACGTTTAGTCCGGCGTCATCGAGCGGACGGCCCGCCGCCTTCAACATCCGATAAAGCCCGACCAGCCACCCGCCGCGCAGCGCGTCGACGCCATGCGCGCGGATCTGCCATCTTACTAAGCGACTATCGGACGGCGGCGGCGTCTCGATCCGCGCGGCCATCTTGCAAACCAGCATGACGGACGGAAACCGATCGCCCTTTTTGCCGGTCCCGTTCCGCTCGACCACTTCGGCCAATACCGCCAGACCTTCGGCGGACATATAGGCCAAGCGCGCGCGCAGATCGTCGCAATACCCGTCGAACGCGTCCACCGTCATATTAGACGGCTTGACCATTCCGACGCGGCCCAACGGTTCAATAAGGCATTCACCAACCCGCTTTTTCCCTTCGGTTAAGTTCTGCTCTTTCACTGCAAATTCCCAACGTTTCCCAATGTCCGCCGGTCCCTGTTTTGCCACCCATCAGCGCCAAGCGCCTGTTAAGGTGTTTTGTTTTTTTTTGTGTTATTTTGTGATGTTCTGTCCTGTAGGACTATTGCAGCGCAGCCGAAATAATTTCACCGGCAACGCTGCAATCAACTGAAATCATTTCAGCAACATTTCAGACGGTTTCAGCACGGCGTTAGCCATGCCCGCCCGCCGGTCGCATCGGCACAACGCCGCCCGCGACGCCATATCCGAAAAGATCCCGCATCGCTTGCCGCACGTTGTCCGGCGTCATGTATAGGTCCGACATTTCGAAATGGCGCAGCAACTCACCGACGACGCGATCGTCGGCGACCATGTGTTCCGGCGCGCCAACTTCCAGCATCTTCTTTTTGAGGCGCGACCGACGGACGGCGGCTTGACCGTTCGCCCGCGACGCGTCGCGCGTTTTCTTGCGCTTGAGCATGTCGAAACAAATTTCCTCAAGCACCGGATGACCTAGCCGCGTGATCGTCCGACCGTTTCGGCCATCCTCGACAGCCACCGGAACGAAACCGCGCAGCACATCCGCGCGCCGCTCTTGCCATTCCTCGACCGATCGGAACCGCGCCAACGATGCAAGTTGCAAGTCGTCATCCGGCAACGTTCCCGCCGGATCTTGCCGCATCGCTTCGGCCCACAGAATGACCGCCGCCCCGATAACGTCGTGACGGCCCGCCATAGTCGCGCGCATGACGAACGACGATCCAAGCAGCCTATGACCATAGAGCGGAAACCAATCGTGATTTGATAGCGTTTCACCGACCGCCAGCGGCCATAGATCCGGCCCCTGCGCATAGTCTTCGGTTTCGAATACATCATCCATTCTGCACCGCCTGACGCTCAAGAACCGGCATACGGACGCGCAACAGTTGCACCCGCGCGCGAACCGCAGACGGCGACTTGCCGAACCGTTCCGCCGCCCGCTCGACCGCGCGATGATAGCCGCGCGACGCGCGGATCGCGGCGTCATAGTCTTCGGCCTTGTTCACGTCCTCGATCGCCTGTTCGATCAATGCCGCGTGAGTGACCGGCACCGGCCCGCCAGCGTCGGCAATGCCCTTTTGATGTTCCTTCACCATCCGCCCGCGTTGCGCCAGCCCGCACGACGACACGCCAAAGCGCCGAATTGCTTCGGGCGATCGGTTGAAATGATCCGCGATCTGTTCAAGCGAATTCGTCGGATCCCGCCAGCGCGACACGAAATCCGGATTAACTTGGATCTGCGACGTTGTGCTAAGCCGCGCGATTTCCTCTTGCCGGTGCGTCACCACGCCCCACAGATCCGCGTCGATCGCGCGGACGACCAGCGCGCGCCACGGCACACCCGCCAGCTTTGCCCACATCCGCAATTCAAGATCCCGACCACGCCAAGCGGCGACAAAGCCCGCTTGTGTGTCGTCCAGCTTAATTCCTGCCATTTTCGGCCCCCTGTTTTGTTTGATTGTCTTTTGCGCGGTCGGCTCGATCGACGATCCACGCCGATTGAACCGCCGTCACGAACCGGCGCGCGGATCTGGTGCGATCGGCGACCGGCCCGTCGCTTGCGTACTTGCCAAGCCGCCACGCCAGAAGCGCAGGAGCGGCCCGCAATCCCCATTTACGGAATTCAGTCAGTCCGGCGCGTTCACATGCCTTGCAGCAATACATTTGCCAGCTAACGGACGGATCAAAGCGGCGTCCGCATTGCGGCAGGAAACAGACGCCCGCTTGATGCAGCGGCGCGGCCTCCAATTCGGCGAACGCGTAATCGCGGAACGGCTCAAACCGTTCCGCATGACGTGCCACGCCGTTTCCGCGTATATCGCCGCGCGTATCCACGCCGCCCCGCGTCATATCGCGGCCACCAGCGGCGCGAATTGCAGAACGCCGGAGACCGGCTTCTTGCTCGATCGCGTCACCATCTGGCCCCCAATGCAACCGCGTTTGCGATCGCAAGAATTGAACACAGAGCCGCGATAATGACCGTACCGCCGACAAGTTGCTTTGTGATCGCAGTATTTCCGCGCGACCGCATCCGCGCCCAAACGCCAGCACAGAACGCGGCGACCAGCGCCCCGCCCGAATAGGACGCCACCAGCACCACCAGCACCGCCAGACCCGCCGCCCCGATCATACCGGCACCACGTAAACAGAGCGGCCAAACCGCAACGCGCGATCGGCGACACCTTGAACGAACGCGCAGCGGTCCCAATCCGGACCCATCGGCACGATGACGTGTCCGCAAGTGTCGATAACGGATTCACACCACGCGGCGATCGCCGGAACTTGGACCGTCCGAATATCTAACGCCCATAACATCGGAAGCGGGGAAACCGCCGTGACACCGGCCCGTGCCATTGCACCGCAAGCGCGCGCGCTTTCATCCATCGACCGCGCGCGTTGATCATAAAGCGGCGTCACTACCAGCGCGACGCGATCGCGCAGCAGATCCACCAGCGCCGCAAACGTCAAAACGTCTTCGACGTCCCGATCCGCCGCGTCCGTGACAACCGCCCGCATCCGCTCCGGATGTTTAGCCATAAGGTCACGCCATTTCGCGGCATCAGCCGGAACTAGCCTGCGCGCATTTCCCATAATTCCCCCCGATTGATCAGGCACATACTTGCCACCCCGCCAAAAAAACGCGCCGTCCGGCAGGATCCGGAACGGCGCGCAGTAACAGGGAGGCAGGGCGCGCAACCGGCGGAAACCGCGCGCCATGAAATCGGCCACAGGTCGCCCCGTGCCGCCGGTCAATTCTTTCCGCGCGCCAATCACTTGCCGCGCCCGTTCTCGATAACTTCCGCAAATGCAGAACGCAGACGCGCGCGACGCTCTTTCAAGAACGCCGCTTCCTTGCGCGCCTTCACGATCGGCGTTTGCGTTTTGATGTAGTCGCGGACCCGTTGGCCGGTGCGCTCCGTCACCGTCTCGCCATTGCGCAGCCGATCGACCAGCCGCGAATTTCCGCAAGCTAACCGCCCGAAGTATGTTCGACCGCAGCCGGATAGCTTCAAATAGCCTTCTACCAGCTCCAACAAGTCGACCGGAACGGCGTCTAGGTCCGGCTTTGCTGTATTTTGTGCTTCTAAATCGTCCATAGCGATTAGGCGTATACGCTACAGCGTACACAATCAAGCCACTAAATACGTCCGCTATTCCGGACGTGTCATTTTCGCGAACATTTGCGAAAAACGAAATGAACGCCAAAGCAGGCAAAACAAGGGGTAACGCGCATGGAACGCGACGAACTCACCGAACAAATGGACGAAATTCGCGAACGCGTCCGCGCCGCGATCGACAGCCACGAACTATCCGCGCGGCAGATCCTCATAAAAGCAGGGCTAGGCCCGTCATTCCTTGGCGGCTTCCTAATCGAAAAGAAGGATCCGCGCCTTTCGTCACTGGCGAAACTGGCGGACGCGCTCGGCGTCAGCCTGATTTACCTAATCTACGGCGTGGAACTCTCGCAGGAATCGGAACGCGTTTTGCGCGAACTTGATAAAAACCCTGCCCGCCGCGACCACATTTTAGGGTTGTTGCAGTAGGATCCGCCGCCACCAACCGCAGCAAGTCGCAAGCCGCTTGCCGGTCGATCACAGCAGATAGTTTTAGAAATTCGCTTAGCCGCACGACGCCCCCACATGTCGTCAAGTCAGGTTATCCAGAATACCGCAAAACAACATACGCGCGAATATGTCCGTTATTTCGTACATATTGCGGTTTTTTTATGAACACGTTCAGAACACGACTCGCCGCGCTGATTGCTGCGCACCCAACCTATAAAGGGAAATATGCCCAACTTTCGCGCGAATGCGGCGTGTCCCGCAAATACATTGCGCACCTTTTGAACGATGACAAGTTAGACCATTCAACCAGCGGTCCTGGACTTTTTATCGCCGCGCGACTCGCTGAACGCCTCGGCGTATCCCTTGACGATCTGGCCGGATCCATCACACCGGCGACAAAAGCGGCCAATATTGCCGAACGCTTCGCCGCCGCGATCGCCGCGATCGAGCGGCCCGCCGCCCCAACATCCAGCGCGATTTTGACGCGACACGCGCAGACCGGCGGCGAATTGTCCGGATTTGCGGACGTGATCGAATATTGCGACGTGTATTCATGCACCGGCCCCACGCTCAAGCCCGTCGCCATCGGACGGCGCAGCCTATCCGCCGCAACACTCGGCACGACGGATCCGGACAACCTCGCCCGCGCGCTTGCCGCCGCGCCGGACGTCGCAACCCGCGCGCTTGCCGATCATCGCGCCGCGATCGCGCGCGGCGCATTGACCACGATCGAGCGGCTTGACGGCCAAATGACCGACCGGCCCCGCCGCTTGCGTATGGAGTATATTAGAACGATCGTCGCGGTTCGCGCGCCGTCCGGCGAACACTTCACGCTTCTACACGCCGACCCCATCAGCAACTAACAGCGCCCGCACCATAGCCGCCCGATCGGCGGCGCGCGTATAGGCCAGCCATTCGGCGGACGATCGCGGCGACGGCGGATCCGCCGCCCAAACCATCGGCGACGGCAAAACCGACAAAAAGCCAACCGACAACGCCAGCCCGCGCCGGACCTTACGCCCGTCCATAAAGCAATAAACCAGATCCGGCGACCATTCGGCCCCAATCGTCAAATGCGCAATCGCGGAAAAGGCCCGCAGCGCCGACGCTTTGCCGCGCGCCCGATCGGCGACGAACACGTCGCCAAAATAGGCCACAGTCCGCGCGCCGTCGAACACCGCCGCCGCTTCCGGCGACACGCGGTCGACAACCGATCGCGCGCCGTCGACATACGCGCGCGCCAGAAGGCGCGGCCAATAGGCGGACGGCCCCGCAGCGCCCATGACTTCGCGCCGCGCCAGCCCAAACGCCACCGGCGCGCCGGTCGACGCGTCACGCGCCAGCAATGCCGCCGCGTTGTCCGACCACAGATCAGAACGGCGCGGATCCGAAAGCGGCGTCAGATAGTTTTTGCCCAGATCCGCGACCAGATCCGGCACAGTTGCCAGATCCGAAACCCGCTCGACCTGCCAACCAGCCGCGCCGCAAATTGCCGCCGCCTCACTGGCAAGCGCCGCAGACGTTAAAAAATCCATTACATTTCCCCAATGTCGTTAGCGAATATACGCCGTGGCGTACAAATTTATTGACCGCAGTCCGCTAGTCGTGCTTTTTGGCGTACACGCTAAAACGCACGAAAGGCAGAGCGATGCAACTTCCCACACCCGCCAACCACCCGACGCCGCGCGCGATCGCGCAAGCGCGCGCCGTAACCGCCAACCCGTCCGCCTTCGCCGACCGCCCGTCGCTTGTCCGCCTCGCGTGGCTTGTCACAGCATCCGCCGCCGGTCGCACGATCACGCAGCGCGATCGCGACAGGGTAGGGCGCGCGCAATGAACGCGCCGACGATCACGAACGCCGCCCGCGCGGGTATTCTTTGCAACGATCCGCGCTTTCAACAGTTCGTCGGCGTCCGCCTTGGATTGCCAGCACCGGCCAACAACAGCGCCGCCGCCGAATACATCCGCGACCTTTGCCGGATCCCGTCGCGTCGCGCGCTCGACTACAACGCCGCCGCGCTCGACCAGTTCGAACGGATCCGCACAGAATTCGACGCTTGGAGCGGACGCATTGCCGCCCCGCGCGACTGACCAGAAACAGAAAACGAAAGACTGACCAATGAACGACAAAACCACCTTTACCGCCGAAGAACACGTCGCCCGCGTCAAAGAACAGACGCGGCACCTAGCCGAAGAATTCACAAACGCGATCGCCGCGATCGAAAAGCCCACCGCCGACGCTATTCTGTCCGCTTGCCTCGACATAGCCGCGAAGACGATTTCCGGATACAACGACCAATTTATCGACGCCTTGACGGAATCGACCCGCCACCTATGCCACCGCGCCCTTGACCACCGCCGCGACCGTCACCCCGACGCCGAAAGCGCCGACGTCGACGCCGACGCCCTCGCGTCCATGCTTGCGCACAGCGGAAAGTTTGACGCATGACCCAACTTCCACACGACAGGATCGCGGCAGCAATGGCCCCGATCCGCCAGAAACTCCAAAATTTCGCCGAAACCGTCGCACTACTACGCGCAACGCCGATCACGCTTCCGCCGGTCGCTCTTAACCGGCGGATCCCGCGCCCCGTTTGCGATAGTTGCGGAACATCAAGCAACGTCGCCGCCGTCGTTCGCGCGCCGGTGATCTTCGCAAATGGGAAATGGCATTACATGAAAGACGCACAGGACTGCACCGTCGTCGACGTTCCCGAAATCTGCCAAACTTGCTTGGAGCAAAACCGATGAACCTTCCCCACGACTGGAAAGTCCGCACCGTTCCCGAATTGATCGACCTGTTTGAGAGCGGCAAATTTGCCGACAAACTGGTGAAAGGTCACAGCGACCTTTTAGAAGCCATCAACCACCATCTAGCCGAATACGGCCCGACCGGATGCAGCGGCAAAATCACGATCACGCTTACTTATAAAGCGGAAGCAGATCGCGGCGTCGAACTCACAGCGACCGCCGCATATCTTCACCCGTCGCCGCCAGCGGAAAAGGGAAAGTCTCTCGCATTCATCGACCGCGAAGGGCAATTGACGCTTGAAAATCCAGCCTTGACCGCCGGTGAATATGACTAAGCCAAAGCCCAAAATCACGCCGCAATTCTTGCGCCAACTTTCGGCGGCGTTGTATCTCGATATGACCGTCAAAGAATTCCTAGCGGCGGTAGCAGACGGACGCTTGCCGCCCGCCGGACCCTTCGACCGTTGGGACAAGGACGCGCTTGATGCAGCAATGCGCGGCACCGCGACCGATCGACTGTTTGACGATCAAGACGCGTTCAATTCGGAAATGTAGGACAATGGCCCGCGATTATTCCAACTTGCCGCGCGTGATCCGGAAGTCGGTTAAGGGCCGCGCGTATTACTACTACCGCGCGACCAAAACCGAAGCCGGACAAACCCGCGAAAAATACATCAGGATTGACGCGGATCCCGCGTCGCCTGATTTCCTTGCCGCCGTCCGGATGATCGAGAACGGCACCCACGCCGCGACCGCGCCGCGATCGGCGCGCTATACGTGGCAAATGCTTTGCGACCAGTTCAAGGTTTCATCCGACTTCCTCCGGAATTCCATCAAGCACCGATCGAATCAAGACAAATGGATGACGCGAATTCTTGACGCCAACGGATCGAAAGACGTTCGGAAGCTAACGCGCGCCGAAGTCAAAAGAGCCCACCAGCGCGCAACCGAAAAATACGGCACCAGAGCCGCCGATCACTATTTGCAGACAACATCAAAACTTTTGAGTTTCGCGATACAGGAACTCGAATGGCCGATCGCCTCAAACGTCGCGACCGGCATCAAAAAGAACGGCACCCAAAGCGCCTATGAACCTTGGCCCGCCGAAATGATCGACGCACTTGACGACGCGCCCGCCGAAGTAGCGATCGCGTGTCGCTTGATCCTTCTAACCGGCCAACGACCGACCGCCGGAATCGTCATGCGCTTTGACGCCTTCGACAGATCCCGCGAATTGATGACGCTGCACAACATGAAAGGCGATCGGATCTTCGACGTTTACTGCCCGCCGGAAACCTTCGCGTATATCGACAGCTTGCCGCGCACCGGCGCGCACATCCTGCCCCAGACGGCGACCACGCCGCGCGGTTATCACCCGATTGAAAAGGCGTTCCGCGAATGGCGCGCGACGCTCGATCCGCGCTTCGCTAAGTTCTCACTGCACGGCCTCAGAAAGTCCGCAATTCAAGGCATGGCCGAAGCCGGATATTCCGACGCCGAAATTCAATCCGTTACGGACCAAAGCGCCCAGACCGTCGCCATGTATCGCAAGCGCGCGTCGCGGATCCGCCTATCAAAGAACGCCGCGCAGCGCGCCAGCCGCGAAGCCGCGCGCCGGTCGACCGACAACTAATTCAGCGCAGAACAAACCCCGACCAAAACAAGAAATTGGGAAACCGCATTGGGAAACTTTTTCAACGTTCCGAAATCTCGATCCACCGCGGCCTAATTTTCCGTTATTTTTCAGTGTCTTAAATGGCGGCCCCTGCGGGACTCGAACCCACAACCTCCGGATTAGAAGTCCGCTGCTCTATCCAATTGAGCTAAGGGGCCGCAACGGGCGGCGTGCCGCCCGAGTTCGGGGAATACCCGTGGTCATTGGGCGAGGCAAGGGAAATGCCTTGCCTCAAAGCCCGTCAGTTCGCCTCTGCCGCAGCGACGGCGCGATTGGCCATTTCAAGGATCGCCTCGCGGCTGTCGGCAATCGCGAGGAACAGG
>JABXHM010000088.1 GCA_013373625.1 Alteromonadaceae bacterium
AGCGACACTGATAGTATCAGCGATACTGTTTTGTGCGTCATTTTTAACACTACCTTCAAGCTTACTACCCACACTAGATATTCAATAGAGCAATTCGCTTATTCCATTGTAGCTATGCAAAAAAATCGTGAAACCACTGGCGATTTTCGACGCAACGCTAGCGTTTGCTTAGAGTTTAAGCAAACGATCTCCTGCGTGTAGCAATATGGTATTAATAGGTATATAATTGCAAATGATAATCATTAGCATTTAAGAATTAACCCTATTAACAGGAACCGACTAACTATGCGATTAACTGCTTTGTCAGCTGCGGTTGTGAGTACTTTTACGAGCTACACAGCATTAGCACAACATTCACAAGATTTGGAAAAAATTGAAGTGGTTGGCCGTGCTGAGCAATTTTATCTGGAGTCAGAAACACGGATCGGCACTAAAACCGATGCTGACATCATGGAAATTCCATTATCTGTTCAGGTATTGAGCCGGCAGTTAATTCAAGATCAAGCTGCACGAGACATTACTGATATGTATCGCTCAATTGCCGGGGTTAGCGAATTTAGCTATTCCGGTGTTACTTTTCGGGGATTCCGCGACGACAGTAATGTGTTTTATGACGGCGTGCGGGGCGATCCTTTCTCTGGTTTCAGCGTTCCTCAGCTTTTTAATGTTGAACGTGTTGAAGTGTTGAAAGGTCCTGCGGCAGCGCTTTACGGCGGCGGTGAGCCAGGGGGAATGATCAACTATGTGTCACGCAAGCCCAGTTTTAATCAAAAAAACAATATTACCGCCACCGCGGGTAATTTTAACTTAGCTGGTGCGACTGTGGACAGCACCGGGGGCATCAATGATGCGCTGGCGTATCGCTTTGGTGTGTTTTATGAGACACAGGATCATTTTCGTCATAATGCCGATTCAGAAAATATTGAGCTGGCTGGTGGTTTACGCTGGGACATCGACAACAATACACAACTGACCACCAGTATTGATTATATTATTCAAAATCTGGGCGGAAACCGCTTGCGCGGAGTGCCTGTAGATGATGACGGCAACTTCCTTGTTGGACGCGCCTACAATGCCAATGAAAAGTTTGATTATCAGGACCTCACTGCCCTGGTAGTGCAATCAAACTTACAACATCAGTTCAGTGATGATTTGAGTGTCAACACGACCTTGCGATACCTGGATAATGAGCGCGAGCAGGCCTACCATGAATCACGCAGTTGGGTAGATGTAAATGGTGATGGCGTAGCCAATATAGATGATCAAACTATCAAGCGTGAATATCGTAAGCAATACCGGGCCAACGATGAGCTGAGTGTAACCGTGGATTTTGTGTATGACGTTAATCTTTTCGGGTTGGACAACACGTTATTGTTTGGTGGTGACTGGCATAAAGTGGAAACCGATTATGATTATTGGCGCGCCCGTTATGAAGCTGATGGCATTGCTAACTTGAATATTTTTACCCTGAATTACGGTGAAACCGATCCCCGCACCTATACCCTCACTGATATGAACCGTGATGGCATGAAGCGGGAGCGGGCCAGTATCTATCTGCAAGATTCCATTGCTTTGAATCAGCATTGGTCATTAATGGTGGGGGCACGCTTTGACCACTTCGAAGAACGCAGTAAGGAAACCTTTACGGATTATTCTGACCATGATGTGACGCCGCGAATCGCGTTAACTTATATGCCGTCAGACGACGCCACGGTTTATGTAAATTATTCCGAGAGCTTTAATCCGGTTTCATCTGATGATTTTGATGAAGCGGGCGCCGAGCCTTTATCTCCGGAAACCGGCAATCAGATAGAGGTTGGCGCCAAACATAGTTGGTTTGAAGGCCGCATTATGACGACAGTGTCACTGTATCAAATTGAAAAGGAAAATATGGTGACTTCGAACCCGGATTACATTGAGGGTGAAAATGACAATGTTGAACCTGCACTGATCAATTACGGATTGATTGAAAGTAACGGTGCAGAACTGACCCTGGTGGGAGACATCAACGACACAATCAGCGTCACTGCCAATTATGCGTACAATGATGTTGAAATTGTTGAGGGTGAAAACAGAAACACGTTTAACGGTAGACGTTTTGCCAATGCCCCTCGTCATCAGGCTGGGTTGTGGGCACGCTACGCAATACCGGCATGGCAGTCATCTATAGCGTTTGGGGTTGATTACGTTAGTGAACAGGTGAGTTTAAGTGGGCAAAAAGTTAAGTCGTTCGCTGTATTTGATGCAAGTTGGACAACTCAATGGCAGGAGGTTCTGCTTAGTGTCAATGTGAGGAATCTGTTTGATAAGGTGTATGCGGTGAGCGGATTTAGCGAGCGCAATGGCCATTTCCCGGGCGAGCCCCGAGAAATAGTATTGCAGCTGAGCTATGATTTCTAACTTTATCTAGCTTGCGATGAACAGGAAATTCTGGCACAACATTCACCACTGGGTTGGCTTTAAGCTGGCCCTGTTTTTATGCTTTATTCTGGCTAGCGGCACGCTGGCGGTAATCTCGCATGAGCTTGACTGGTTAACTAACGTTGCGGTCAGGGCAGAAGGCCGCGTGGCCAATCAGGATCTTAATTGGGCGGCTTTCTATAGGGCCGCGCTGGCGCAGGCCGGTAACGATACCGTTTACCAGTTGGCAGTGCCGGAGCATTCTGGCTTTGCCGCTGAGGCATTGGTGAAGGATGAAAATCAGCGCCGTTACAGGCTCTATTTCGATCCTGTTACATGGCAATACAATGGAGAAGGACGCTGGTTTAACTGGCAAACGTCTCTACGTCGTATTCATCGTCATTTGATGTTACCACTGAATGTGGGGCTGACCCTGGTTGCTGCCTCTTCGATTTTATTCTTATGTTCTCTCGTTACAGGCCTGATTCTGCAACGTCAATGGTGGCGCGGGCTGTGGCGCTGGCCCCGACGTACTAATCCGCGTGTATTCTGGAGTGACTTACACCGCTTGGCCGGCCTCTGGAGTAGCTGGTTATTAGTCATCGTAAGTATCACAGGGTTATGGTATCTCGTAGAAAAATATGGACTGGGAGCTACTTACCCCCAGGATGCGAAAGCTATATCAACAGTGGCTCAGCAGTCTACAATAAACGTATCGGAAACGGTGTTTGCCAATGTTATGCATCAAGTCAGCGAACATCGCCCCGCTCTGCAGGTAAAACGGGTCTTTTTACCCGTAAAATCCATGACAACAATCCGTATAGATGGTCAGGAGGATGAGTTGCTGGTAAGGGATCGTGCTAATAACATGATTTTTGATCCCCTAAGTGGTGAGTTATTGTCGACGCGCAGGGGCGAGGATTTGTCGCTACATGTGCGGATCTCTGAGGCCGCAGACCCTTTGCACTTTGGAACCTGGGGAGGCTTAACAACAAAACTGGTTTATTTTATGTTTGGAGTTGTGCTGACATTGGTGTGTTTATCAGGAACCTATATATATGCTCTGCGTTTGCTACCTGTCAGGCGGCATCAACAGATACCACAGCGGCTAATGTTTCGAGCTGCTGTGCCGGCCATGGGCTGGGGCAGTGGGTTAAGTGCAGGGTTAATTGTTGTGTGTGCAGGAATGACATTGTTGACAATTTTGAGCTATTGATCTTAATAAACTACAGCGTTTCCTGGGAGTCAAACGGATTATTCAACGTAAATACCGTACGATTGTTTAAGTTGGAGCAATTCATGGCATCTTTGAGCATAGGAAGAGCATAAAAATACGCATCAAAACGATTGACAGCACAGGCGGTATTAGTGTTCTTTAGTATGCGTAGCCGTGTCATCAGACGTGTTGGCAACACTGGCGGCCGATGCTGACAATTTATACAACGCTGCAGCGGCTTGTTGGAGTTGCTCTAATTGCAAAACACTTAACTCAGCGGTGCTGGATGATACATCATCCATTTGTTTAAATTGCGCGCTAAACGTATTTGTTACCTCAACCATTGTGTTGGTTGTGGCGTTGCTTACAGAACATTTACCACTAACAATTTACATGTTGTCAAAACACCACCTCTGAATTTATGACTTCTGGGTTTGATAGCACATTGGTTTTTATATCATTAAACAGTTGGTTATCTTTCAGCACACTCTGTAATGTACTGGTCAGAAAACGATAGTTAGTGAGATTGGTATCGGTTGTCAGTAGCTTTTGCATCCACAAATACATTTTATCTTCACCGATCTGCTGCTCTACCAGCAACCATATGAGCGGCGCATAGGTGTACACATAAAGGTTCCTGTCACCATAGTCTGTGGCTGACGTGATAGCACTAACAGGTGTTAAATTTGCTTCGCTTAATGCGGCCAGTTTTTTTTCAATGTTAGCTTTATAAACACTTTCACTTACCAGCGCTTTAGTGAGTTTAAGCGATAAATATTCAGCGAACGACTCAGATAACATATCTCCCAGTTCTGAGTTAAATACCCGATAAGTACCAAAGTAATAATGGGCTAATTCATGAGCAATAAACGTTTTATAACTGTCTGAGTTCTGGCCATTTATGATAACCCCCAACCCTTCTTCGGCATGGCTTATAAGGACAATGGTAGGAAAAGTCACAAATGCCCAGTTGTTCTTTTTAGTAACCGGGGTGGTGTGTATATACACCACACTCTCGCCGTAGGGAATCTCAAGTTTACTTTGATAAAAATGCTCAATAGAGGACGTCACCCCACTAAACTCTACCCTCTGCTGTTCAGAAAGATCTGCATTCAAAAAGTAACTCCCATTCAACTTAGCAATGTCATAATCGCCTGCGAACAACATGAGCTCTACTGGCTTTTGACTGGCAAAGTTACCGGTTTTACCCCGCACAGGCGCACTGCCGTTAACATAAATTGACTCGCAATCAGAACACGTTACATCAATGTCATATTGCAACGCGTCGTAGTAAACGTCTTTCTCAACGTCATACAGCACCGGATACCATGCTGCTTGCAGCCCATCGGCTCTCACGGTTTTTCCGTTAAACGCAATGTTTCCCTTCCAGTCGCCAAAATCACTGGCTTTTTGCATGTCTGCAATAACGGGGAACTTACCGGTATATTTGACATTCAGCGTATCTGGCAAAAACATGCCTTTACCGGTATTGTCAGGCAGGTAGTAGCCAAAGCTTTCAAATGAATAGTCGCGGTTATAACGTTTTCGGTAGGCATAGTTAACGTTATCTTGCTCATTTCTGAAATACTGGATGTTCATCCCCGAATTAATAAAAATAACGTAGTTACTCATTTTGGGCGGGTGGCTTAACGTAAATTCAGCGTCAATAGTGCCTTGTTTAACAGAGACAACCATAGACCCCGTCAAAGTGAGGTTTTCGGCAAAAACCAGTGGTGAAAACACAATACAAATTAAAACAGCTAAGCGCTTCATTTACAGTCCTTTGAAAACAGAAAAAAATTTTGTGAATACGATATAGTAAAACCACATGCAAAACAAAAAGGTATAACTATGTTCAATCGAATTCTACTAGTCGTCATTTTCTTTTTGTCATTTTAATTACCCACCCCTGCACAGACAGACGATCAAGCGCAATTAAACACTTTGCTGGCTGAATTTTTGACTGGTCAGTCAGCATCGCATCACGAAGAGTTCTGGGCAGAGAGAGGATCTGGTTTATACCTCCTCTAATGGCACGCGATTTGGTAAAGCTGACATTATGTCAGGGTTTACTGAAGAGCAGGATACCGAACAAAGAAAACACCAATGCTATCCAATTAAAGCGGACGCACAAGATGTGTCATATTGCGTTAATTTCTTATTGGAACCAATAAAGAGGGGCAAGTAGGGGATATCAAGTCATTAAATCATATACCGGAAGTGTCTTTAATACATATTCGGTATCCGCGAATGAATGGTTGAAAATGCTCGGCAACAGAAAAAACAGTGATAGAGTCCCCGTGCTCACCTCTATTTAGTTTGATTTTATGGTGAGCGGCTCTAAAAACAAAGCTGAAGCTGAAAAGCGGCTGGGGGTATATTCACCAGTAATGTTGGCAATAACGCCTTAGGCGTTGGTGTGATCGGATGTGTTGGAAAATAACGGATAAGGCCTACGGCGCCCTTGAGAAAAAAGGATGTATTCGGATATACCGGCACAAGGCCAGCACAAAAAAAGCGCCTAAGGCGCTTTTTTATATTGTTGTTACTTAACCCGCATACCCGGCTTAGCGCCTTCATGTGGCTCAAGAATGAAGATATCTTCGCCACCCGGGCCGGCCGCAATTACCATGCCCTCAGACATGCCAAAGCGCATTTTACGCGGGGCTAAGTTAGCAACCATGACCGTATGTTTGCCAATTAAATCTTCCGGGGCATAGGCTGATTTTATGCCGGCAAACACCTGACGGGTTTCGCCGCCTAAATCGAGTTCCAGGCGCAGTAGCTTATCGGCTTTTTCGACATGCTCTGCCTTGGCAATTTTGGCAACGCGGAAGTCAACTTTGGCAAAATCAGCAAAAGTAATTTCCGGGCTAATAGGATCCTGTGCCAACGGGCTGTTCGGATCGAGCTTGGGCTCGGCCGACAGGTTTTCTTTGGAGTCGTCGACCATTGCGTTAATTTTATCCATTTCTACTCGCTGCATCATGGGCTTAAATTTATTGATGGCGTGGCCAGTTAATACCGTTTGAGCGCTGCTCCAGGTAAGCTCATCGTTTAAGAACGCCTCGGTTTTTTCAGCCAGTACTGGCAGTACGGGTTTTAAGTAGGTCACCAAAATACGGAACATGTTAATACCTAGCGAGCACACATCGTGAGTGAATTGCTGCTTATCTTCCTGCTTAATGGTTACCCAGGGCGCGTTGGTATCGATAAACTGATTGGCTTTGTCAGCCAGCGCCATAATTTCGCGAATGGCCTGATGGTATTTGCGCTTTTCAAACAGGGCGGCAATAGGCTCTGCAGCATTTTGAAATTGAGCCACTAATTCTGGCTCTAATACGTTGTCGGATAACTTGCCGTCGAAACGCTTGGTAATAAAGCTGGCACAACGGCTGGCAATGTTCACCACTTTACCGACTAAATCAGAATTTACTTTTTGCGCAAAGTCTTCAAAGTTAAGATCGATGTCGTACACACCGTCGCCCAGTTTAGAGGCAAAGTAGTAGCGTAAATACTCAGGGTTTAAGTGATCTAAATACGTACGGCCTTTAATAAAAGTACCGCGCGACTTTGACATCTTGGCACCATTAACGGTAACAAACCCGTGAATGTTCACGCCGGTAGGCTTACGGTAGCCTGCGCCTTCGAGCATGGCAGGCCAGAACAAGCAGTGAAAATAGGTAATATCTTTACCAATAAAGTGGTACAGCTCGGCATCTGAGTCGGCATTCCAGTAGCTGTCAAAGTCGACATCATTATTGTCGCAGAAGTTTTTAAAGCTGGCCATGTAGCCCACCGGGGCATCTACCCAAACGTAGAAAAACTTATTCGGTGCACCAGGAATTTCAAAACCAAAATAAGGCGCGTCGCGACTGATATCCCACTGCTGCAGACCCTCTTCAAACCATTCCTGAAGTTTATTGGCCATTTCTTCCTGAATAGCGCCCGAGCGGATCCAGGTTTTTAGCATGTCTTCGAACTGTGGCAAATCAAAAAAGAAATGCTCAGACTCTTTTAGCACCGGCGTTGCTCCTGACACCACACTGCGCGGGTTTTTCACTTCAGTGGGGCTGTACGTAGCGCCGCACACATCACAGCTATCGCCGTTTTGATCCTCGGCGCCACAGCTTGGACAGGTGCCTTTTACAAAGCGGTCTGGCAGAAACATTTGCTTTTCGGGATCAAACAGCTGGTTAATTGTGCGCTTGCTGATATAACCGGCTTTATCCAGGCGATTATAGATCTCTTCGCAATACTGCTTGTTTTCTGGCGAGTGAGTGACATAGTAATTGTTGTAATCAACAAAAAAGTCTTTGAGATCCTGATGATGCTCGGCGCGTGTTCTGGCCACCATTTCTTCAGGCGTAATGCCCAGCTCCTGTGCTTTGAGCATAACCGGTGTGCCGTGTGCATCATCGGCACAAACACTGTAACATTCGTGACCGCGTAAGCGCTGGAAACGGGTCCAGATATCGGTTTGAATATGTTCAAGCAAGTGACCTAAGTGAATAGATCCGTTGGCATAAGGTAACGCGCTGGTTACCAGAATTCGGCGCTTGCCGTTAGTCAGCTGACTCTGTTCAGACATAGAATAATTCGTTTGGCTTATTGCTATTGGAAATGGCGCAAATACTAGCGGAAATGCGCATTTTTTGCATTGTTTTTGTATAAGTTAATCACTCATAAGCGGTAAATTTGCAGGTGAAGTATGTTTTTTTCGCGAAAGTCCTCTAAACCCACGGCTGCCTGGCAGGCAGTTGTTGATTATCTGGCCGACTATTTTGTGTTACCCAAAGAAGAGGTAATGCCCTGGTGTAGTAATAGTTCTGATGACAATTCAACAGACATTATGGTTACCTTTCCCTTTGCTAATAAAAGTCAGTGGCCGTTTATACAGGCAGGAATAGCGCAGGCTTTAACACATGCCAACGCCAGCGCAGAGATTACCCTTAAACAACATATTCATGTCGGGCAAACCGCTAAACCACCGGTGACTAATATTCGCAATATTATTGCTGTAGCCTCGGGTAAAGGCGGTGTGGGTAAGTCGACAACCAGTATTAATTTAGCCTTTGCCCTCATGCAGGAAGGGGCCAGGGTAGGTATTTTAGATGCCGATATTTACGGGCCTTCAGTGCCAATCATGCTCGGAAATCCCACTGAAAAACCACAAACTGCCGACAACAGGCATATGCAACCGATTGTATCTCACGGCCTGGTTGCCAACTCCATAGGTTATTTGGTACCGGCCGACGATGCGGCCGTGTGGCGCGGCCCCATGGCCAGTAAAGCGCTGTCTCAGCTCATTAACGAAACCCTCTGGCCGGTACTGGATTATTTGATTGTGGATATGCCGCCTGGCACCGGCGATATCCAGCTCACTATGGCACAGCAGGTACCGCTTACCGCCGCGGTAGTGGTGACCACGCCGCAGGATTTAGCCATTGCCGATGCGCAAAAAGGCATCGCCATGTTCAACAAGGTAAATATTCCGGTACTCGGGCTGGTGGAGAACATGAGTTTTTATCAGTGCACGGCGTGTGGCCATAAAGACTATATATTTGCTAAAGACGGCGGTAATCAGTTGGCCGAGCGTTATGGTCTGCCACTGTTGGGCGCGTTACCACTGGATATTCGTATTCGCGAACATGCCGGCAGTGGGCAACCGTTACTGGTAAGTGAGCCTGATGGCCCTCTGGCCGAGGCATACCGGGATATGGCGCGGGCGGTGTCACTTGAACTGGCCACTACCGTGCCGGTAGCGCAAGTACAACAGAAACACATTAAAGGCGACCCTATTGCGTTTAACCCCTTAAAAGACAATTAATTAAAAGATGATTAATGAATAAACGCGTTGCCTGCCTGTGGCTGGCAACGCATAATACGCGCAGTTAAAAATATGACGCGCCATTAAAAAAAGAGAAGCCTACCATGCGTTTATGTGATCGCGATATTTACGAATACCTTCAGCAAGGCAAAATTAAAATCGACCCGCAACCCGACTATGATCAAATTAGTGGTTTAACGGTTGATATTCGACTGGGTAATAAATTTCGGGTATTTGAGGATCACGCTGCGCCTTATATTGATTTGAGCGGCCCGAAAGCCCAGGTGCAAGAAGCGCTTGAGTCGGTGATGAGCGACGAAATAGAGCTACCCGATGGCAAAGCGTTCTTCTTACACCCTAAAGAACTGGCGCTGGCGATAACCCAGGAGTCGGTCACCTTGCCTGATAACATTGTGGGTTGGCTGGACGGACGTTCATCGTTGGCACGGTTAGGGCTGATGGTACATGTTACCGCGCACCGCATTGATCCGGGTTGGTCAGGCAATATTGTACTGGAGTTTTATAACAGCGGTAAATTGCCGCTGGCACTGCGCCCCAATATGAAAATAGGTGCGCTGAGTTTTGAGGTGCTTAGTCAGTCGGCCGAAAAACCCTACAACTCACGTCTTGATGCTAAGTACAAAGGGCAGGATGGTGCGGTGGCCAGCCGTATTAGCGCGGATGGTAAAGATGACGAGTAGCCGGTTAACTGGCTACAGAATCAGCAATTAAACCATTTACTGCCATTAAGCGTTGCATTGGTTAAAAAAATAAGTACACTTGTCGGCTCTTTCGGTCGGTGTGTAGCGCAGCCTGGTAGCGCACTGTCATGGGGTGTCAGGGGTCGGAGGTTCAAATCCTCTCACACCGACCAATTCCTCTCTCACCCTTGATTGGCTTGACATACAGGCATTCAGCCTCTAAAAATATCCACGAATTAACGAACTAAATAAAGCCGTTGGGTCACTTTAGTTCTTATTGTTGCTAATTTTAACAATGGTTAATCGCATGGATAAGAAGTATCTCAAGAGAGCATCATCTGGTTTATGGCTATATCGCCGCAAGACTCCTGTCTTACTGAAAGACAAGTACGGGTCTAATTGCATTCAACACACACTCAACACGCACAGTTATCATGAGGCCATCTTAAAGCGTAACGCGATTACCGCTGATATTGAGATGGAGTTGGCTCATGTGAAACGTGGTTCAAACGACAAAGCCAAGTTCTTTCAGTACTACTCGCAATGGCGTAAGGAGTATGAGGAACGTCAAGCTGAGCTTTCCAAGGATGATTTGTATAACCCGATGGAAGACGCTGAGCCTGAGCAACTTCTAGACAGCGAAGAGGACGCAAAAAGTCCGGCTGTCAAAGCTGCATGGACTGCTATGAAGACTGGCAAGATACCAGAAAGCGAGCTTCAGGCGATAACCCATGGTTAAACACTAAGGTTGAAGCTAGCCGTAAGAAGAGCAAGTCAGAACACTACCGTAACTTTACGGACGATGAGCTGACTGAGATCTTAGCCAAGACTGAATACGACAAGCTGAACAGTAAAACGTGGGCTTACCCGTATGCTCTATACGCTCTGCCTAGGCTGCTGCCATTCTTAGGTACGCGCCTGAGTGAGCTTGCATTGGCAAAGACCGAGCAGTTCGTTGACGTAGAGGGGCGCTTGTTCTTCGAGGTTAGGGAAGGGAAGACGGTTAATGCTCAGCGTATAGTACCTGAATGCCCAGCCATTAAGCCACTATTACAACAAGTAATAGAGCGAGCTGGTGATTCACCTTGATTGTTCCCAGAAGTGGGTAATGCTGTCATTGGTGCTAGTGAAGCTGTGAACAGTATATCGTCCAAGTTCGGTAAGCTGACGAAAGGCTTTGCTAAAGTTGATGGCTACAAGACTGGTCTACACTCTTTCCGTGGTCACTTTGCTACAGCTTTGGAGCAAGTAGGTTGTCCAGAAGAAATCGCTACCAAGCTTGCAGGGCACAAGCAGTTGTCACTGACATACAACCTTTAAAGTGAGTACAAGAATAAGGGCGAACTCTGGAAGTATGTCGAGCAGCTGAATCGGGCAGATTGCTTGAGATTGATATCTTCAGTATGTTGAGTAGGTACTAATATAAGGAGAGAAAAGTGACTGGTACACTTAAAGAGTGTTTGATGGAGGCTTGGGGTAAGCTGAGTCAGGAAGAGCAAAGTAAAATTACCTTTCACGATTTCACTCAAAAGTGGCTAAATACTGTTCTCGAAAAAGGTCTTCCCGATATCAAAAAGGGATACTCTGAAGCTAGTGTCAAAAATGAGCAAGATAGAGATGAGTTTGCTGAAAATGCCTTCACTAGCTGGTGTAATTCTTATCAGGATTTATCATGTTTAGTTGAGTATTGCACCGATGTGGGTGAAAGGTGTCTCGCGTCGGAAACGTTAACGCCCGTTGAGTACGTGCTTCGGAGAGGACACGCCCGAGCATGCATGCTTGCTAAAGAAACTTTATTACTTCTAAAAAATGCTTACCCAGATGGAGCAATGTCGAGATGGCGAACACTCTATGAAATCAGTACCACTATGGCCTTCGTTTCAAAACATGGTGAGGAATGTGCTATTAAGTATCTGGACCATTTAGAAATAGATACTTACAAAGCGATGATTGCACGTAATAGTTGTGCAGATGAGTTGGGGTACGACCCAGTGCCGCAAGAAGTGTTAGACGAACAAGAAGCATTGCGAAATGAATTGATTGAAAAGTATGACCGACCTTTCGGCAATGATTATGGTTGGGCTGCTGGCTTCATAGCGAGTAAGCAGAAGCCAAGTATCAAAAGTATCGCTGAGGAAGCCGGATTTGGGCATTGGTTCATCCACTATAAAACTTCTTCCCAATCTGTACATAGTTCTCATATGAGTTTTCTTTCTCCTAACGCAACTGGGGATATGGGTAGGGAAATATTGCTTGCTGGACAATCTGAGAAGGAACTATTTAATCCAGCTCAACTATTGGCTATAACGTTCACACAGTTAACTTGTAAAGTACTTAGTTCAAGAGTTGACTTTGCATATTCTCTAGATTTGTTAGCGTTAAACTCGCTTATGGATTCAACGGTAAAGTCTCTTCACAATGAACTAGTAACGCGGCGAAATTAGTTATAAAAATCCGAGTGGGCACATCGACAATGATGAAGTCCCATTTCCCCCCGTACCCCCACGCTAACAGAAAAAGCGTTTAGCTATACTTAGACCATAAACTTTCCGCTCACTCGCAGCAAAACAATATGATGCCCTATAGTCACGGCTCAGAGTGTCCCCGACTTATGCAAGAAGAAAGCTCTGGGCAACTGTAAGCTTGACCATATGGCAGACAAACAGCCCTATACCTTGTCTCCTAATTGGTTGTTGGTTGATTACCCTCGTGGTAATAGCTGGTAGCTCAGCATACAGATTACCTCCTGCTGTGTGCTGGGCTTCTGGTGTCCACGTAAAGAATAAGCAACATGCTGACTTCAAGCCTACTCAGAAGCTCAGTCCATACCAATAACCAACTAAATCATTCACTCAATTACCAAGGACAAGCAATGAACCTCAGTAACGTGAGTACGCCTGCCATTGTGTACGGTGTATCCAGAGGGGACGACTTGCTATTCAACAACGATAATAGCTTGGTTATGTTCCCGACACTTCAGAACGCGAAAGACTACATCTCCAGCTAAGATGAGCCTGCGGGATGGCTTCGAGTTCAACCTTTGAGAATCACGACAGAAGCTGATGGTATACACGTAGCAAAGACAGAACTTGTGTAACTGTTTCTATTTACGCGTCCATGCCTGTGACCCTGCTTAGTGTTTTCTCAAATTGCTGCAAGCCTGCCTGTTAGCTCTTCCTATCTGCTGACAGCTAGCTTTCAGTGCCTATTGTTTTGCCAAATAACTGCAACTGTAAGGAGTATCACTATGACCCTAAAAACTTTGAACCAGCCGAACATTAGCATTCGGTTATCCGATGAAGTCGTAAGCCTGATACGTGAACACCAAGTTGAGCGCCAAGCTTACGAAGAAAAGAAGGTAAGTGCTAATCGCATCATCAATGAATGTGTGTGTAAGCAACTATCACGAATCCACTAATAACAAGAAGGAGAATTACCATGAGTAATCAAGCGACCAACAATGAACAACTTGTAGTTGAACTGACAGATACCATTAACGGCCTTAAAGCTGCCTGTATGCACTTGCTGTCTGCTCAGCACTCGTCAGCCCAAGCTACTATCATGATGGACAAGTTCCTGATTGAGAACAGCGCTGAAGCTATCCGTAAGCGTGAACAAGAGGTTGAAGCCAAGCGCAACAATGAAGCCATGAGAAACGCCAGAGCAGACTTTCTGGACAGAGTTAAGGCAGACTACTGGTCAATGTGTTACATGAGCCAGAAGCAGCGTGACGACCACATAAAATCAATATGGGATGAGCTGAAAGCAGCATACGGTATGCCCAAGCTAACCGCTGTGCCTGCCTATAACCATCACGCACCAACTTTCAGAGAAATGCTTAGCCATATGGAGGAGCTTCAGGCTGTCATTGATTCAGTCAATCTGACCTTTGCTGATGAGCACGTCAAACATTCAGAGAAGTCCATCACGGAATACCGGAATGTTATGGAAGCTCACACTTCTAAACACATCAATGAAATCAAAACACGGACTGATATTAACGAGCAGGACAAACAGCGTTTCATTGAGGAAGCCAAAGCTGACTGTCAGTACAAGATTAAGCAGCATGAGTCCACTATGAACCGGCAAATAGCCAGCGCGAAGGCAAGCTTTGTTCGCGTTGAAAGCGCCAAGGCTGAGCTTAAGAAACTGTCATCACTAATCACCAAATCCAATTAAGGAGGTACAGACATATGAATGAGACTATCACTACACCACGTCATATCTACACCGATGGCGCTGCGCCTAACAACCTGACCGGCTGTAAAGTCGGTGGTTTAGGTGTCGTTATTATGATGGATGGTCAGCCTATTGCTCAATACAGTGAATGTGTGCTGCCCAGTGCTGGCATGGAGACAACCACAAATGTCCGTTGTGAAATGCTGGCCGTCACTAAGGCGCTGGAATTAGCTGAGCCTAACGACATTATCCACACAGACAATCAGATGATTGCTAAGGGCTTTAACGAGTGGTTAGCAGGCTGGAAGCTTAAGGGCTAGAAGAACGCCAGCAAGAAGCCTGTAGCCAACAAAGACCTATGCCTGATTATAGATAAGCCGAAGCAAGAGAAGCCTGAAGTTGTTGTTAAATGGGTTGAAGGTCATGCTGGTATGGAGGGCAATGAGCTGGCTGATAGTCTAGCTACTGAAGTTTGCGGTTAAAGTTCTTAACTTTGGGTGCTGGCTCGCAGTTCAATAAAGAGCATCTGTTGTGTACGTTTTGTCCAATAGTGTGTAAGCTCTTGATATTGTCTGATAAAGTGAGCCAGCTCACAAATATTTGATGAAGGAGTAAGTATATGGACATACTGTCTGACGATGGCACTCAGGTCGGTGAAAGGCTCAAAAGTTGGCAGGAGATGTATGACCGTCCACGATTTGAGCAGGAAGTAAATGCAGAGGACGTCGAGATTACCCGCATTATCAGTAACTACGATATGGGGGAAAAAGGCCGGTGTGGTCTTTCAATCTGTAAAACTCCCCACTACAAGGGTTACCTAGTTTTATGTAAGAGAAAACAAGGTTCAATCTTACCTATTGAAACCAATATCGGGCATGTATGTGGAAAGAACATATTCGGTCACTCATTTGAGGAGCATGAGAAAGCTTATCGAAGAGACATTAATACACTAAGGTTTCGTGAGCTGATTACTGACCACATATGTAAACTTACTGAGTATGAGGAGAAGCTCCAACACCTGAAAAAAGAGTATGGGGGGGTAACTGCATATGCGTTTATAAGGAACTTCATAGAAAATTATGAACTGAAAGCATCTGAGTTGACGAAGTTAAGGCGCAGGGCAATGACTGGACAATCAGAGATAGTGCATGTTCAGAAAGCATCTGAAGCTGAGATTGAGATGGAAGAGGTTCGACTTGGGCGTGAGCTTGATGATAAGGAAAGGGATAGACTTACCACTTCAACAACACTGGGCTACATAGCCGGTGTCAAGGCGGTTAATGATTACACGAAAATCAAAAGTGAATTAGTAGATGAGTTGCCCGTTTTATTCAAAGACCTAGAACCTGTTGAGCCTGAGTTGCTGACATATCCTCAACTAGAAGTTTGGTCGAAAAGGCTAAACGGGCTTGAGGCTAGGTTCAATGATGTAGTCACAATTATTGACGATTGTAAAAGGTTTAGCCAGCCAGATAATATTGATTTTATAAAGAAGCACAGTAGTCTGCTTTAAAATTGCTGTTTGATAAGTGAGCAATTGGTGCCGTTAGTTAAAATTAATTTCGACTAAAATTTGTTACTTCTTCTGGGTCACCTTGCGGGTCACTTTTTGGGTCATAAAACTTCAATAGCCTTATGATTATTGGTCTGTGAGGTGGTGTTTATGGCACTGTCATGGGGTGTCAGGGGTCGGAGGTTCAAATCCTCTCACACCGACCAATTCCTCTCTCGCTTTCAGCTTTCCCCACTGAATAGCGCCAGTTAAAAATCCTAACTTTATTTTAATAGCCAGAGTTTTAGCATTAAGCAGAGTTTCGCTTTGCCCGCAGCAGACTGAAAAACGATCAATTAGTCAGTGCGCAACCACAATTGTGTTAAACTTAATTTGTTCAGAGTCTTTCTGTGTACTTGGTAGGGGCTTTATTATTGCAAACTTATTGGCTATCCAAGCTTATTGTCGGATTTTTGTGTAGCGCGGGTTATGTCGACTGATCACGTTAATGAATTGCTCGTTACTGAGCCTTATTTACCTCAAAGCCCAACCATTGAGTCTTTAGCACAATCTAATCAGTATCTTACTGCACTCATCCAATTTGTAACTTTCAGCATTGAAATGCAAAGTGTCGAGGACATCGTTTGGTATTTAACCAAGTCAGTGATCGGCCAACTGGGGTTTGAAGACTGCATTGTTTACCTCGTTGATCCCGAATCTTCGCTGTTGGTGCAGCGAGCCGCGTATGGCGATAAAAATCCCAGCGACAAAACAATATTAGATCCCATTCGTCTGCGAATTGGTGAGGGTATAGTAGGGCGTTGCGCTGAACTCAAGAAAACCATGTTAGTCAATGATTTATCGAAAGCTGAAAATTACATTGTTGACGATAAGTCCCGTCAGTCAGAACTTGCAGTGCCCATTGTAATTAACGGGGAGTTGATAGGTGTTATCGACTCTGAACATTCTGCGAAAGACTTTTATACGCAACATCACGTGTCGACCTTACAAGCAATTGCATCGGTCATTGCCAGTAAATATGCCAGCTTACAAACAGTGCAAAAGCTACAGCAATCAATAGCGTCGCTCGAAAATGCTAAGCGTCTGCAACAGGCTCTGTTTGATATTACTGAGTTAGTGCATATATCCGCCGACCTGAGCGACTTTTACAGAAAGCTGCACCGTATTTTGGCGGATCTGATTAAAGCCGATGCGTTTTATATTTGTTTATTCGATAACAACAGCAAAACGCTGAATTTCCCTTACTATTTTGACAAAAGCACCGGCAATCACTCACCGGATGAACAACATGGCGATGCATTAGACAGGGCCTTTGCACAACGGGTTATATCCGGACAGGCGCCGCTGTTTTTGTCTCAGGAAGATATCTCCGTTTATCTCAATAATAATGAGCTTCAGTATGACAACAGCAGAACGCCACCTTATTGCTGGATGGGCGCGCCGCTGCGTATTGACAATAAAATTACCGGAACTGTTGCAGTTAAAAACATTACTAATCAAACGCCTTTCTCGTCAAAGTCGCTGGAGCTTTTATGGTACACCGCCCAGCAAATCAGCACGGCGCTAAAGCGTAAGCACGACGAGAGCATGTTGCAGCATTTGGCCTTGCACGATGAACTCACCGGTTTACCTAATCGCACCCTGTTTATAGACCGTTTAATGCATTCACTCGAAGCTGATCTGCGCCGTGAACAACAGCAAACTTGTATCTTATATCTGGATTTAGATCGGTTTAAATTGGTCAACGACAGTTACGGTCATCACATTGGCGACAAACTATTGGTGTTGGTCAGCAATAAAATAAAAAGTTGTTTACGTCAGCACGATACCTTAGCTCGCTTAAGCGGTGATGAGTTTGCCATTTTGTTGGAAGATATTACCGATTTGACGCTGGTCGAAACCCTGTCAACACGTATTATCGAAGAGCTACGCTTGCCAATAGACATTGAACGCTGTCATATCGCGACTACTACCTCTATTGGTATTGTGCATGCCAGCGAATTTTCACAGGAAAAACGGCTGGCCTCGGAAATGCTGCGCTGTGCAGATAATGCCATGTACCAGGCCAAGCGTCAGGGCAAAGGGTGTTTTGTTTTTCATCATAAGCTGACGAGCAACTCTCTGCACGACATCTTAGTGTTGGAGCAGGCACTCGATACTGCGCTGCAGGATGGTCAGTTTGTTTGCTATTTACAGCCGATCATACATTTAACAACGCTGAATATTGAAGGGTTTGAAACGCTCATTCGCTGGCAGCATCCTGAACACGGCTTAGTCAGCCCCGGTGATTTTATAGAGGTGGCCCAAAAGTCCGGGCAAATTATTCAAATCGACAAAATCATGATGGACTGCGCCTGTAAATTAATGCAGCGCTGGCTCAAGTACAGCAACAAAGTGCCTTATCTCAACATTAATGTTTCGAGTAGCTCTATCGCGGCCGAAGGTTTTTTAGCGTACTTTCAGTCAAAAATTGCCCAGTACGGGATACCTGAAGGTGTGCTCAATATTGAAATTACCGAGCAAGCGCTGATTAACAATTTTGAACAGGCTACCTATGCGTTGCATGAAATTCAAAAGGCCGGGCAAAAAATTATTCTGGATGATTTTGGTACCGGTTATTCTTCGTTGAGTTATCTGCATCAGTTACCTATCGACATGGTAAAAATTGATCGCTCATTTGTGCGCACAATCGGCCAGTCCCATACCGCAAAGTCCATTGTTAAAGCGGTGCTATCTTTGGCTGATTCACTCAATATCCAGGTGGTTATTGAAGGCATAGAAGAAGCCACACAGCGCGACAAGGCCATTGCACTTGGTGGGGTTTATGGGCAAGGGTTCTTATTTCACAAACCCATGAGTATTACAAAGGCCGAGGCTCTGCTTGATTTTGCCGTTGGCGACCAGACTTAATGACGGGCCTCAGGCAGTAACCTGCTCAGAGGCCCTGGCGTTATTGGCAAACTGCGTAAGTACTTTTTGCTGGTCAGGAAATTCACTGGCAATGCTGGCGGCACGGTGTTTCGCCTGTTCAATAATACGTTGAGAACGCGCTGGCATTTGCTGTGTTACCTCTGGAAACTGGGCTAACCCGGCCAATAAACAGTACCACGAGGTTTTTAAATAAATCTGCTGTTGGGGGTTGGCTGCGAGTACCGGATCGATGGCTTTGCCTTGCTGCCAGTTGCCAATAAGTGCTTGCAGGCTATCAGGCACATACATGTTATTGCGTACTTTTTGCCAAAACAGGCCTTGTTGGCGGCTGTTTAACAAGTAATGTGCCTGAATATAATCGCAGGTACCGTCGTACATACCGTTTACCTGCTGATTAAAATCGACTTGCGCGGATTCTTCATGCGATTTGAGTTTGGCAATGAGCAAGCCAATGGATTGCTGGGTTAAGTTAAGCATGGGTGCTTCAAGCGGCTCAATAAAACCCTGTGACAAGCCAATGGCCACACAGTTTTTGTACCAATGTTCTTCGAGTCGACCAGGGTGCCAACTCAGGTGTTTTGGGGAGGGCGCATTTTGTTCTTCAAGCTCTTTAAGGTTAATGCCGTGGTAACTGGCGAGTGCTTCGAGTGCCTGCTGCTGGCTGCACATGTCGCTGCAGTAAACCAAGCCGGTTCCCGTGCGGTGAGTGAGGGGAATATTCCAAATCCAGCCTTGTTCCACTGCAGCCGATACCGTAGCGCTGGCCAGGCCATCTTTTCCCGGGGCTGACATTTGTTTATCCAGCGGTAGCGCGACTGCGGCGTTACACAGCAACCGATCGCTGTAGGAAATAAACGCCCGGCCCAGTGTTTTACGTATCAGTAAGCCTCTGAATCCAGTGCAATCAATAAACAAATCGCCGGCTATCTCGGCATGATTGTCGGTAACAATTGAAGTAATTCCGCCATTGTGTGCACACTTAACGTCAATCACCCGATCATCGATATGCGCCACACTTTTACTTAGAGCAAGTTTGCGCAAAAACTCTGCTAATAAGCCAGCATCAAAATGATAGCCATAATCAACCACCGGTTTACTCCCGGTTGGCGCTTTATTAAGGGCTTGCAGGTGCGATGCTATAAAAAAGTCATCGGGGTGTGCGCAACATTCATAGCCTTTCAACCGTGCAGCACAAGCAGCAAAGAATACATTCACCTGGTCGGTGTCGGCTTCGTTGTAAAAGGGGTGAAAATATTCAGCTCGTTCGGTTTGCTCATTCCAGCCAGGAAATACAATGCCGTTTTTATAGGTGGCATGACAAGCGGGCATCCACTCCTGCTCAGCAATGCCCAACTCGTCAAAAAATTGTTTAAAGAAAGGCGTAGAGCCTTCTCCTACACCCACTGGTGCAATGCCCGAAGAATCAACTACTGTGACACTGGCTACGTCAGCTAACTGATGAGCCAGCATATTAGCGGCCATCCAGCCGGAAGTGCCACCACCAACAATAACGATTTTTTGTTTATTCATATGCAATGCCTTAAGCACGCAGTGGTTTTGCCAGGCAAACTACGGCTGAAATGTGTTTATTGTTTAGCTAACAGACCGTTAGCATGACTTGTTTTTGCAAATAGCACAAACCTGCACGAAGAATAAACGACAAGGAAGTCCTGTTCAACTGGAGTAAAGAACACCGTTATAGTTGGGCGTAATTTTATGACAGTTAATATTCAATTTAACCAGTCATTACGGAGACAGCGATAGTGGTTGACGGTTTGCTTAGGCGCCTGGCACAGCGCTTTTTAAACAGTAAGCTGTAAAGAATTGCTGTATACACTGTAAAAATAGTTGACACATTTAATGCTCATTAGAGCTGCCTGTTTTTTAGCCTTTTGAATTATAAAAGGGTTTTATTTGTAGTGCGAAATTTGCCTTTTTTTTGTACTGAAAAGACCAGGATAGGTCTATGAAAATCAGAGTAGTGTTACTTTTAGCGTTCAATTTTACGGTGATGCCACAGTTGGCTGTATCTGCGCCAATCAATGTTGAATTAGTCGTTAATGGCGCTGCCTGGGGTTGATGTAAGTTACAAATCTATCGTAATACGTGGAGTGTCATCGTTGGCAGTTTTGGCGGGCCTCGCACAACATAATAAGGCTTCATCTGCACCTGGCGGCGTGCTTGCGGCGGTTGAGTGCAACACTTTTCCATGGGTTATGCGAACTTTACAGGCACCGCAACTGCCAGCACGGCAACCGTATTCCGGACTTAACCCGTGGTTTTCTGCAAAGTCGAGTAAGTGTCCGTCTTGTGGCGTCCAGGTCTGTTCTATCCTGGAGCGTGAAAAGGTTATTAGTGCCGATGTCGCAGCGTCTTCAGATACGGCGTCTGCGTTAGCCGGTTTGCTGCGTTGCAGGGCAGCCGGACCAAAAGATTCCGCGAATATTGCGCTGTCGTGTACGCCCAGGTTTTGCAGTAAATCATAGGTATCCTGCATAAATTGCGTGGGGCCGCACAAGTAAAAATCGCAATTATCAAAGGGTAAAAGGGTCTGCAGGATGTCTTTTGTGAGGCGCCCCTGAGTTGAATAGTCAATCCCTGGCCGACAGGTTTCTGATGGTGCTGTTAACAACCATATTGCCTGAGCTTGTGTACTTTGCGCGTTGGATAGCTGTCGTATTTCATGTCTAAAGGCCTGCTCGGTACGGGTACGAAACGTGTTTATCATAATGACTTTTTGCTGACTGCGGGTGCGAAAGTTATTCTGCACAATATAGCGAAACATCGACACCATGGGCGTAATGCCAACCCCCGCCGATAACAAAACAACCGGTTTCTGGCTGTTTTCTGACAGATAGAAATCGCTCTGGGTAAGTTTCACTTGCAGAATATCGCCTGCAACAATGTGATCGTGTAGCCAGTTCGATACAACACCCTCACGTTTGACACTGATCCGCAACACGTTATCCAGCGGAGAGCTTGATATGCTGTAGGCTCTAACATGTTCGGTGCCAGCGACTGTTAATTTAACGCTGATAAACTGTCCTGGTTTAAAATTGGGTACTTCACCTGTTGGGGATGTCAGGTGAAGGGATTTAATTGCCGAACTTTTACCAGAAGTACTCTCGGTGAAGGTACCTGTTACGCTGTAATTTTGCCACTGCGCGATTGTGGTATGCTGGGTGGCATGTGAAGCTGCCTCATGCCAGGTGCCTGTCATAAGCGAATTCGGCGAGTAGTCCTGCAGCCGAAAGCGATAGGGCATGGCAGCTTTTAATACATAGCCGTGTTTTAAGGTAAACTGCCATAACCGTTCGGCACCTTTAAAGTGATGCTGGTTGTCGTCCCACAAAATGTTAGCAGTACCTGTCATGGTAACTATGTCGCCGCTTTCAAAATCAATAAACAATAGCCCGGCAGCCGGGTTAAGCATAAAATTCCCCAGCGTATTAAAAAAATTATTGCCCATGTAATCAGGGATAGTCAGCGTGCGGGCATCATCGACTCGCACGAAGCCGCTGCGGCCACCACGATGAGACACATCGGCACCATGAGCCTTGGTGGTGGGTTCTTGGCCTGGCTTTTGTGCCGTGCTTGCTACAAAAAACGTATCGGCGCGCTGTATAAATTTACTCAGTGCGTTATCAAACTGGCTAAATGCACTGACTGGTTGTTGAATTGATTCTGGCGAATAGGCGTGCAGTTCGCGGCGCTGAATATACTGCGGGCAGTTGCCGGTAGTTTGCAATACATCCAGCAGTAAATACCCATTGTTAATACTGTTTACCTGGGTGCTTACCCGATTACGCCGCCGTGTATGCAGTTCAATACCCAGTAACCCAATTGGCATTGGTTGTGTTGCCCTGTGTTCTGCCAGGGCAGTAGCAAGGGGATCACCGTTAAATGGTGTTGCTTGTATGCTCAGCTGTGTTGCACTGGGCGCATTAATAAAGCCGGGTTGGCCGGCCAGCACCGATGCCCATACATCTTCTTGGTTGTCGGTGAAGCCGGCAAATAGCATAGGCAGCTGCGCATAGAACGCCTGATGCTGAGCAGGCATGTAATCTCTTATTACTTTATCGCCAACTTTTTCCATGCGTTTTTCAATCCCCAGGCGGGATTGAATAGCTCGTTCGCCTTCGTGGAAAACCGGTGATATCGCGTTTTTCATGCGTACCTCTACAAACTGTGACAGCTGCTATCAAACTATGCAGGCGAGTTGTGCTCGCTTAATATTTAATTTTCCAGAGCGAGTTTGGCGTCGGTGTCAGTGTCAGGCATTGCAACAAATCCCGGCAACCTCTCTATAGCCTCTACCCATCGCACAATGTGGGGATATTCACGCAGGTCAATGCCACCTTCAGGTGCGTGAGCGGTATAAGAATAGAGCGCCACATCAGCAATCGTTGGCGTTTGCCCTACAAACCAGGTTCTTTCAGCCAGGTGTTGATTCATTACGGCAAATAATGCATGTGATTTTGCCTGTACGCTTTCTTTGTCGAGCGGGGCACCAAATATGGCTATTAACCGGGCAGCACCAGGTCCACTGGCTAGCTCATTAGCGGCTTTGGAAAGCCATATTTGCACTTGGGCGGCCAGTTCCGGGGACTCAGGCAACCATGTGCGAGCCGGATCAAAACGGCTTGCCAGGTACACTAAAATCGCGTTGGAGTCGTACAGAGTTACGTCGCCATCCACCAAAGTGGGTACCTGACCAAACGGGTTTTTGGCCAGATAATCGGGCTGTTTATGGGCGCCGTTAAGTAAGTCTACGGGGACCAGTTCAATGGTAATGTTTAACAGGCTGGCAAGTAACCGTACGCGGTGTGAGTGACCGGAAAGCGCTAAATCGTATAGCTTCATTTTGGGTATCCTCTGGTTGAAGTTATTAAGATCATTGTGACAGTGCATGTAATGGATATACTATAGTTGTCTTCACAATGATGATAAATATCCTTTATGATGAATGATAATCCACAAAATGTAGATAAACTATAACTGCCGACGGCATATAGGGGCAACATGGATAAACTGGAAATGATGCGGGTGTTTTGTGTGGTGGCGCGCACGGCCAGTTTTACTAAAGCAGCTGTTGAATTGAATATCGCTACGCAAACCGTTAGTAAGTATGTCAAAGTTCTGGAGGATCGCCTTGGCGCCCAGCTATTTGACCGAACAACCCGTAAAGTCATGCTCAATCATACTGGTAATGCCTACTATGAACGCTGTGTAGATCTGCTGGAACAATTTGACGAGGTAGAGTCATCGGTTTCAACGCTGCATGGCACACCTAAAGGCACCATTCGCATCAGTGCGCCAACGGCTTTTGGCGAGAAACATTTAGTGGATGCGCTCCGGGACTTTCAGTTAGCCAATCCAGAAATAATGATTGAGTTAGATCTATCGAACCGGCGGGTATCAGTGGTCGAAGAGGGTTACGACATGGTGCTTCGTATCAGTGAACTCAGCGACTCGTCATTGATTGCTAAAAAGCTCTGTTCTATGCCTCTGGTGGTATGTGCTTCACCTGAGTACCTCGATAAATATGGCTCACCAACAGTGCCAACTGACCTGACGGCGCATAACTGCTATCAGTTTATCAATGCCCAGTACGGTAAATACTGGCCGTTTAAAATTAACGGCGAAGACATAAAGGTGGAAGTGTCTGGACGGTTTAAGTCCAATTCGCCCAGCGCATTAAGCAAAATGGCCCTCGCAGGCTTAGGAGTTGCGTTATCGCCACTGTATATTGTGAGCGATGATATCAGGGCAGGGCGACTGGTCACACTGTTTGAGCAGTATCAGGCATACAGTTTTGGTGTATATGCAATTTACCCACACCGCAAGCATTTATCTAAACGGGTAAGAGTACTGGTTGATTTTTTGGCAGAGCGCTTTGCCAGACTATATTAAATGGCGCAGCGCAGTACATTGCAGCGCCGCGCTTATTACGCCGTGTTTATTGCGCTGTCTGGGTTTGATATAAGTTACTGTTACCCTGCGCTCTGGTGCCAAATAAAATACGCTGTTCTGCCACGTCAAAGTATGCAACCGCGGTGTTAGTCATACTGGTCAGGCTGTGCTGCGAAGCATCAAATTGTTCTATAGCGCGTTGTTGACGATTAAACCAGTACCAACGCTCGCCACGTTTTTTAAGGTTAAACTGGCGGCCGAACAATAATGCATCGGTGGGCACTTGCGTTGCCGTTACCAGGGTGGGGTGATCGCCAGCAAACAATTGACCTGAGTCGCTGAGCCATAATGTATTGCGCGCATCCGGATGATATTGAATAAACTGCCATTGCGGCGCTTCGGGGACTATGCGTTGGTCACTCAATTGGTACGTATAGGCTCGCCAGCGATTGCCCTCCTGCAGGCTAAATGTAATGCTGTTATTCGTTTTAAAGGATACACCGCGAATTTCTGTTTGTGGTATATCCAGTTGCTGGGCGTTGCCGGTTCGGGTATTTATTACGTGGATCGCATTGAGTGTTAAGCCTGCTAAAAGAAGGCCATCGGGCGACCACGAGAGCGCCAGATAATGACGCCCATCGTTAAAGTCAGTGAGTTTTTTACGTAGCAGGCCAGCAAAATCTGTTAACCAGATTTCTTCGCTGCCAGAGGCCAGGCTTACCAGAGCAATCTGGTTGGTATGGTTGGCAAAGCTTGCCAGGCGTTCATCGACTGAGTCGTCGGCGATACGGGAGGTTTGCCCGCTGATAACATCCAGCATATTCACATCAAAATTGGTTTCACTTGATGTAAACACATAATCGGTGCCATTTATATGTCGTCGTGGCGCCCGAATGATCCGACTGCCAGAGTAAATCATTGTCACATTGTCGCCATTGAGATCATAGCTAAGCAATTCATACGCTGGGTGTTCTCCCATCAGTATTACTCGCTCACCGCTATGGTCCCAGATCCCACAACAAATATAGGCGTTTTGCTCAAAAAGCAATGTAAGCTCACCGGTATCGAGATTGAGCGAATAAAAGCCTTCGTACTGTTTGTTGTCGGGCGAGGAGATAAGCAGTTTATTGTCGGTTGGATGTAAATCAAACTGACTATTGCCCCCAATATGCAGCTCCGGCTGGTTCAGTCGTTTGGTTTGTCGCGTCTGCAAATTTAACTCAAACAGAGAGTAGGGGGCGTTACCGCCGGTACTTTCTGCGTATATTAAACGGTTGTTATCATGAGTGAAAAGAATTTTACCGTAACTACCGGCCGGGCAAGTATGAATAAGATCAGGCGCACCAAATGTCATCCCATCAACGTCACGTAAGTAATATTCGCAGCGCTCTGGTGTCGCAACAAGATAAGCTATTTGTTTGCCATCTTTGCGCCAGTCGCCGGGCCCCACACCAGGATTCTCTGGGTGCTTGATCTCAACAATCTGACCGCTGGCAAGCTCTTTAACCAATAAATCTATATGGCCTTCTTTTTCCCGCATGTAGGCAACGCGTGTGCCATCGGGGGAAAAGGCGGCAAACAGTTCATCACCTGCATCGGTAGTCAGAGTTTTGGCCGATACCGAAACCACTGGGCTCGATTGTGTGGGCAGCCAGTTAATACCCAGCAGTATCAGTAAAGCAATCGCAATGACCCCCGCTGATACCCAGCGTCGCCGTAAAACACTGGCAAATGTGTTTCGCAGTTGAGTGTTCTTCACTCCGTGTGAAGTTGCAGCTTTCAAGCGCGATTCTGATGCAATGATTTCAGCTTGTAATGGGGGTGGCTTGGGAGACTGGATCGGCACGACCTCAGCAATAAATTTATAGCCTTTTTTAGGTAGGGTAGCGATATAGCGTGGTTGTTTTACGTCATCATTGAGCGCTTTACGTAGTTTAGTGACTAATTTGCTAACAGCGTTGTCACTGACAATACGACTAAGCCAAACCTGCTCAATGAGTTCGTCTTTACTAATTAGTCTGCCGGTGTGCCTGCAAAAATAGCTCAGTAACTCAACCACCATAGGTTCAAGTTGTTGAGTTGATGTACCGCTCGTCAGAGTTTGCTGTTGATCACAAAATTCCCACTGACCAATACGCCAACGCATGCTTGTCCCTAATAACATTACTGAAAACCAGAAAAATAGCACACTAGCAACCTATGGTCATTACAAGTCATAAAAAGTCACAACTAAATCAAGACTCTTATTGCGTTTCAACTTAGCCTGACTGCCTATTTGAGGACTACCACTATTTGCTGAATTTAAGGTTATTAAATGATGAGAATCACACCTCTGCATGCGTTGTTTTTACGCCTGATAACGTTCTTTATATTATTGCTGTTCAGGAATATCTCAGTGCAGGCTGAGACATCGTTCATACTAGCTACGCCGGAGTCACTTTCGCAAGCCCCCATGGTTTCTCGTGAGGATGCATTGGTACTGTTACAGAAGAATACGTTTCACGCCCAATTGAGTTATCTGGCACAACAGTTGCCAAAAGAGGCCATTGGACAACAAAGCCCGTTTAGCAAAATGGCTTTATTGTCGGTTCTGGGGGAGCATAAAGCACTTATTGCCGATATCGAAAAACTCAAAAACGCAATTAGCTTTACACATTACCGTTTACACAGCGAAACACTGCTGCAATTGAGTGCCGCTGCAGAGAGGAGTTTTGCCGACACACTGGAAGCTTCCTTTACCAGTCAGATTAGCACCATAAATGACGAGGCGTTGTACCAATTGTTTAACGCCCTTGGCTGGTCGCTGAGTAACGCACAGGATTACGCATTTAACCTGTTTAAAAAGTATCGCAGTCAGTCCGCGCTGACCACAAATGAGGCCATTGATTTAATTGTAAATGCGCATTTGTACAGAGTGTTAGCGCGAGTGCTCCCGCTTTCTCAACGCTTGATAAAACAAGAAAACCAACGTCGTTACGTTATCGAGCCTGAAGTACTCATCACGACTGACGATGGCGTAGAATTAACCGCTACGGTTGTGCGCAAAAAACATCTTAGCGGCAAGTTACCCACCGCAATGCAATTTACCATTTACGCAGACGAAAAAGCCCACATTATTACCGCTATTCATGCGGCGGCTCATGGATACGTTGGGGTAGTGGCAAACAGTCGGGGTAAGCGTTTGAGTAACAATGCAATTGTACCGTGGGAACACGATGGTGACGATGCAACACAGGTGATTGAATGGATTACCGAACAGCCCTGGAGCAATGGCGATGTAGTCATGTACGGTGGCAGTTACAATGGGTTTACACAATGGGCGGCTGCCAAACATATGCATCCGGCTCTCAAAGCTATGGCGCCCTATACGGCAGCCAGCCTGATTACCGGTTTACCCTATGAGAATAATATTGTGTTAACGGGTAATTATGAATGGCCGTTTTTTGTGACCAACAACAAAACCACCGATGGTTCGGTTTATAGCGACTGGCAAAAAAGTAATCAGCTAATTGAAGCGTTTTATAAAAGTGGCAGGGCCATTAATACCATAGATGAGCTCGATGGCAGACCCAACCCATGGTTTCAAAAATGGCTGGCGCATCCGGGTTTTGATCGCTACTACCAGTCGATGGTACCGGTTAAAGATGAGTACGCGCAGATCAATATTCCGGTACTGACGGTAACCGGGTATTTTGATGGTGGGCAGATTTCCGCTATCGATTATCTCACCAGACATTACCAATATAATGCGAGTGCTGACCATACCCTGTTAATTGGCCCTTACAATCATGGTACAGCACAAACTTTGCCGCGTGCTTATCACAGCAATTATGCGCTTGATCCGGTCGCGCTGGAAAAAGACACCGAAGAAATCGTGTTTGCCTGGTTTGATCATGTGTTGTTTGATGCACCGAAGCCAATCTTACTGAAGAATAAAGTCAACTATCAATTAATGGGCAGCAATCAGTGGCGCCACCGCGAATCCTTTGCTGCGATTAATCGCGAAACGATGGATTATTACTTTGCATCAGCGACAAACCAGTCGGGTAACTTTACACTGCTGACTAAGCCAGAAACCGCAACCGGGTTTGTCAGTCAGATTGTGGATATGGCTGATCGCACAAACGAACATAACCGGACACCCTGGCCGGTCATTCAGGAAAAACTGAATGAGCCAAACGGGCTGGTATTTATGACAGAGCCCTTTTCCGAACCGATGGAATTGGCGGGTGCCATTAGCGGCTATTTTGAACTGGCGATTAATAAACGGGATGTGGATATTGGCTACAACTTTTACGCAATTGATGCCAGCGGCGAGGCGTTTCATTTAAATAATTATCGTAGCCGAGCCAGCTATGCCGCTGATATGAGTGAACGAAAGTTACTAACGCCTCATCAAAAAACGCGGGTGCCGATTGTTAATGCGCGAATGACTGCCAAATTATTAGCGCCGGGGAGTCGTCTGGCCGTGGTCCTCAATGTGAATAAAAATCAGCATGCGCAGGTCAACCATGGTTCGGGCAAAGATGTGAATGCTGAAAGTGTTGCTGATGCAGGGCAACCGCTTACCATTAAATGGTTTAATGACAGTCTGATTCGTATTCCACTGAAACACTGGAAAACCGGCTCCCGGTAATTAATCGCCGAAGTTTAAGGTCTTATCTGTGATAGTTGCCATTTATGACCTCCTGCATTCGCAAGAGCCCAAGCACTATAAACGGCGCAATACCGGCGCATACTTAAAAATACTGGAAGGTTGCTGTTTTATTTCTTGCAGCATACTTTCGGTAACGTCCGGGTCGAAAGATGTGACGCCCAGCCAGGTATTGCGATTGTTATTTTTGGCACCGTAAAGAGCAGCATCGGCAATGGCAATAGTCGTTTGCCAACTCAAGGCGTCTACCCGCTGTTTATCCAGTGGGTATGCAGTAAAACCAACCGAGCAGGTTACGTCAATTTCGGTTGTTTCATTAACTGTGACTTCACATGAGTTCATGACTTCAACTATGCGCTCTGCCAGGGCTTCGGCCTCGTTCCTTGGTGTGTCGTGTGTAACAACCAAAAACTCTTCGCCGCCCCAACGTATCAAATAATCGGTTTCACGAAAGATATGCTTTAAACGCTGTTGCGTTTCGATGAGCACCGCGTCGCCGGCCTGATGCCCGAAAGTATCATTAATAACTTTAAAGTGATCCAGGTCGATGATAAAAAACAGTAAGTCAGCTGTGGCTTTAGGTTTACTTTGACGACGTTGGCAATCGTGATAATAACGTTGCAGCCTTGTGATGTCGCGTTCAATATACTGGTCTAAAAATCGCCGGTTGTTGAGTCCGGTCAGTGGATCGGTGAGGCTGGCCTGCTCAAGCGCAAGTGCTTGTTTACTCAATTTCAGGTTCGCCGCTTCAAGCTCAGCGGTTCGTGCAACAACCCGTTGTTCTAATACGCCCTGACGGTATCGATAATGGCGCAAGCCAAGCTGGTGCAATACATAAATGACGACAATCAGCAGAACCAGCGCGGCTATTTTTGCGACGGCGGTTTGGTACCATGCCGGTAACACAGTAAAGGGCTGAAACTGCGTATCTGCTAGCCAGTTCTGGCCATCAAGGGAGTATTGCAGCGCTAATTTATAGTCACCGGGGGCCGGTGTTGTCAGCGTGATCACGCGGTGATCGGCATCCGCATAGGTCCAGTGCTCATCCTGGCCCTCCAGGCGATACCGGTACTTAACCTGCTTGGGATTAATGTACTTTAGTGCGGTAAATTCGAAGGTCAGTCGTTTGGGCAGTGGGGCAATACTGAATGACTGATAGTCGTTTACCAGCGGTGAATATTGCTGATTATTCGCATTGACTACGTTAATTTGAGTGAAGACCAAAGGAAGAGGTTGCTGAAGGTGGCTGCTATAAACCACATTGGGGTCTATGAACGTTAATCCGGCACTGCCGCCAAATACGATTTCACCCTGACGGGTTTTCGTGGCAGCAGCGCGTGAATAAGGACTGTTAATCGCCTGTTGCCCGGCGACAACGGATTTTACTTGTTGGGTAAGTTGGTTAATAGCGGCAATGCCACGTGAAGTACCAACCCAAACATGTTCAGCACTTTCCCCCGCGATGGCTTTTACGGCATCGCCTGGCAGACCATTTGCGCTGGTAAGTCGCAACCAATTGCCTGAGTGGTTTAGCACCAGCAAGCCTGAGCCGCTGGTGCTCACCCAAAGCTGATTATGTTTATCGACAAACAGGTCAGAAATAAACTGTTGGCGCAGTACCGGGTGATCAACAAGCGTTATCGTATTGAGTAACAACTGTCCACTGGGAGCAATATCGCCTTTCATCAGGCCTTGCCAGGTACCAATCCACAATGTGTTGTTATCGACCAGTAACGACGCAATGCGTCGTTCTCCCTGACGGTTGACAAAAATTTCCGTTGTTTGTTGATCGGCTTTGGTTAACTGCCACAAGCCATCGGTACCGCCGAGCCACAACGTCTGCGCCGTTTCTGCAAAAGCGGCGGTAAATGCAGTGGGGCTGCGCCCGGTTATCTGCAATGGTGTTGCGACGTAGTCCGGGGCTTTCATTTGTACGGTGGCAAAGTTAGCTGACGCATACAAATTGGCATCATGACCCAGGTATAAGGTTTCAACCGGATCGACAGAGTGGGGCCACAATATGGATGTGCTGCCATCCTGCGGGCTGAGTATTTCAATACCTTGTGTGCCTGTTCCCGTTATTATTTGGTTGTTGAGAGCTTGCACTGACAACACTTTTCTATGTTTTAAGCTACCTGATTTACCGCTGCCTGCGAGAACATGTTCAACGCCCGTATTACCAGCGTCGAGTAAATTGAGCGCGCCGCCAGCACCTATCCATACCCGTCCGTGAGAGTCGCTGAATAACGTCCAGATATTATTATCGGTTAGCCGGGCAGGTTGCTGGCGGTTGTGACGATAATATCGCAGCTCAGGGGCTTGAAGGTCAGCGGTTAAATCAAGTTCTATCAGGCCATCGCCATAGGTGCCAAGCAATAATACGTTCGGACGAATTTCGGTCGCGGCAAATATCCACACCGGTGACGATGTGTTTAAGGGAAAGCGCGTAAACGACTGTCCGGGAGCTTTTACCAGTAAGCCATCAGCTGCGGTGCCTACCGCGAGCCAGCCATCGGCCGTTGTATTGATTGTACTCACCCTGAAATCTGCCGGAAAACCAGTCTCCAACTGCAAGGGACCAAATTGTGCACCTTCGGCACGGGCCCGGTATAAGCCATTGGACGTGCCTACCCATAGTGTATTGGTGGAATCAATATGCAGCGCGTGCATACGTTCATCGACAGGTATAACAATCGGGGTAAGTTGTTGCTGTTTTATATTAAACTGATACAGCGCCCGATCGGCCGCTATAACCATGATGTCCTGGTGGTTAACTGTTGCTGATGTGCCAAGCTGTACCGATATGGTACTAAGTTGCTCAGGGGCGACTTCGCTCAATGTCAGGCTGCCACGCTTAAGCCTATATAAGCCCTGATTCGTGCCAAGCCAAACCTGTTTATCGGGGCCGGAAAAAACCACTTGCGCCTGTGGTGTTGTGCTAAATGACATGTTCGGTGCAAAGCTGGCTCTCACTAAGGTGTGTGAATCCCAGCGCCAGAGTCCATTGGCTGCAACCAGCCAAATAAAGCCACGTTCATCTTCGACCACGGAGCCAATCGGACCTTCAGCGAGCGGTGAAGTGCCCAATGGAACATGAAAAACAGGTTGGCTGAATTTATGCCAGCCAGATTCACGAGCATGCACCTGCCAACCCGCGGTTAAGCTAACACTTAACAACGCTAAGCCCGCGACGACACGTACAAACGAAACCCCAAAATTGAACAACGCCGATTACCACTCTTAAAAACGTTACAGTGAGTAAAATGCACTGGCACAGCCAACAACAAAACGGCAACCAATGAAATACACGAAGCGTGCATTATACGTTTTTACGTGAACCAGTGCCAATTATGTAACACGCTTGTTTAGCGCAACGTAAGGACCACTTCGCGCAAAAAATAGCGGCAACAATAGTGAGAGTGAGTGATCAGAATCCTGCCCTAAGCTGTACTAATGTTCGTGTTACAAATCAATAAGGTATTGCATGAGTGAATCTAATCTGGACGAATTTAACCACTGGATAGAAAGCCGCTATCCGCATCAAACAGAGTACTTACAGGCCACCAGAGAATTGGCGGCCGATGTAATGCCCATTTTTAACGCTCACGAAGACTATAAACGTTTAAATGTACTGAAGCGTTTGGCAGAACCCGAAAGGGTAATACATTTTGCAGTGCACTGGATGAACGATAATGGCGAAGTGGAAGTAAACCGGGGTTGGCGTGTACAGCACAATGGCTTAATCGGCCCGTACAAAGGTGGCCTGCGATTTCATCCCACGGTGAACGAGTCGGTACTGAAATTTTTAGCGTTTGAGCAGTCTTTTAAAAATGCCCTGACCGGACTGCCAATGGGTGGCGCGAAAGGTGGTTCAGAGTTTAACCCGAAGGGTCGCAGCGACAACGAAATCATGCGGTTTTGTCAGGCATTTATGCAGGAGTTGCAGCGTCATATAGGTCCGCGTACTGACGTACCCGCAGGCGACATTAACGTTGGGGCGCGCGAAATTGGGTATTTGTATGGGCAGTACCGGCGTATGCACAATGAGTTTGGCGGTAGCCTGACTGGTAAAGATATCGACTTTGGCGGCAGCCATGTACGGACCGAAGCTACCGGATTTGGCCTTATCTATATGCTCGAATGCGTGTTGGCCCACCACAATGATAACTTTACCGATAAGCGTATTGCTATATCTGGCGCCGGTAACGTGGCACTTCACGCGGCGCTCAAAGCCATCGAAAAAGGGGCTACGGTAATCAGTTTATCTAACAGTCGTGGTTGCCTTATAAACGAAAGCGGCTTTAGTGAAGCCGCCATCCGTTGGGCCATAGACACCCGTCAGCGACACGAAAATGTGCTTACCGCATTGGGTGATGAACACGGCGGCACCTGGTATAAGGGGGAAAAGCCCTGGGGCCAAGCCACCGATATAGCATTACCGTGCGCTACGCAAAATGAGCTTGGCGAGGACTCTGCCAGGCAATTAAAAGATAATCATTGCCGCTATGTGCTTGAAGGTGCCAATATGCCGACTACGCGTGATGCTAAGCAGGTGATTGATGAAGCCGGTATCGTGTTTGTGCCGGGTAAAGCGGCAAATGCCGGAGGGGTAGCCCTGTCGGGTATGGAAATGTCGCAAAACGCGTCATTTCAGAGCAGAACTTTTGCCCATCTGGATGACGAACTTAAGTCTGTGATGGCTGATATTCACAAGCGCTGCGCTGACGAGGGCAAACAGGACGATGGTTCGGTAAACTATGCCAAAGGGGCTAATATTGCCGCATTCAGGCAGTTGGCCAATGCGCTGGTTTCGCAGGGAGTATAAATCGATACCGGTTAACGCCTGCTCAACATAAAAAACAGCGGTCAGTAGCGACACTGAGCGCTGTTTTTGTTTCGCGGCATTGCTAATCAATTACCGCTAATGAGAGGCGTTAATTTACACTTAACGACGCCATATCGATAACATACCGGTGGGCAAGATCCCCGGCTGCGAGTTTTTCAAACGCATCGTTTACGCTGTCCATATTGATCATTTCACACTCGGGGTAAATGTTGTGTTTGGCACAAAAGTCCACCACTTCCTGAGTTTGTTCAATACCGCCAATTAAAGAGCCTGCAACCCGACGACGACCGACAACCAGAGGAACACTCATTAGCTCTTCAAGCGGCCCAACCTGGCCAACTACTACCAGTGTGCCGTCAATGTCGAGCAATGGCGTGTAAATGCTTAAGTCGTGTTTGACCGGCGCTGTATCAATAATAAAATCGAAAGCGCAGGCACTGTCGGCCAAGGCGTCTTCGTCAGTAGAAACCAAAATACCCTTCGCACCCATTGACCTGGCCTCTTGCTCTTTTTTATTGGAGCGGGTAATGACAGTCACTTCAGCACCCATGGCAACGGCTAGTTTGACTGCCATGTGCCCAAGGCCACCCAAGCCAATAACCCCAACGCGGGTGCCTTCAGTAACACCCCAGGTACGAAGCGGCGAGTAGGTTGTAATGCCGGCACATAAAATCGGCGCAGTTTTGGCCAAATCCATGCCGTGTGGAATATTCAGCACAAACTCTTCGCGCACCACAATGTGTTTTGAATAACCGCCCTGAGTGGTGTTGCCGTCAATGCGATCGTCTGAACCGTAGGTCATGGTGACACCGTTACGACAAAACTGTTCTTCGTGATTATGGCACTGGTCGCAGTCCTGACAGCTGTCGATCATACATCCCACCGCTACGTGCTGGCCTACCTGATACTTTTTGACCTGCGGGCCAACTTCAATGACTTTGCCAACAATTTCGTGGCCGGGGATTAACGGATAGGGCTGATCGCCCCAATCTCCGTTTACCGTATGCAAGTCGGAATGACATACACCGCAGTACAAAATCTCGATAGCCACGTCGTTACTACGCAAGTCGCGGCGTTCAAAGTGATACGGTTGCATGTGTGCTTCACTGGAGTGTGCGGCATAGCCAATTGTTTTCATATTGTCCTCTGTCGAAACTTAAAAAAGTTGATAACTTAACATTATTTTACGCAATGCAAGCCGTGCAACGCCTGCCTGTTACTGCTCTGCAATTGCCTGATTGTGTTGTATCAAACAAACATACCTATGTTTACTTGGCCCCCACCCATTTTGATCAGAACTTTACATAGGTAATAGTGAGTAATTTTGCTTTAATACCCGCCAAACAAATGAATAACCGTAAACGTTAATTACCGGAGATTAATATGGCCATATTGAATGTTGAAGAATTAAAAAAACAGCTTGTTCACGCCCCCGACACAATTGAATTTAGCGATGTTATGGCGTTAATTGACGCTAACTTTGCTTTTACGCCTACAGTCTTTACGAATGGCAAAGTAGAGAACCAGGAAAATCAGAATAATGGCTCATGCAAATTACTGGCATTAGGGCAGTATCTGAACCTGACCAACGAACAAACGCTGAGCTTGTTCGGGCAATATTATCGTGCTGATGTATTGGGTAATCCACGAGGTAGTGATCACGCCAACATTCGAAACTTTATGATTACGGGCCATGATGGTGTGAGTTTCGCGGTATTCCCGTTGCTCGCAAAGTAATGGAAAACCAATGAACTTGAATTAACGTTTTTATTTAGCCGTGAATTCACAATGTGATCGTAAAGTTAGTTTGATGAAAGTCGCTTTACCGCATCACTATGATTTGCTCTGCGGGCTAAATCCAGTGCCGTGTGGCCTCGCTTGTTAGTGAGAAATGTATCGGCACCCTGAGTTAACAAATAATCAAGGTGCGCTATTTTACCAAGGTAAGCTGCATCCATTAAGGGCGTATCACCATTATTATTAGGCTGGTCAATATTCGCTCCGGCTTGCACCAGTAGCTTTATTAATGCCAGGTTGTCAGTGCTCCAGCCGGTGATAATTAATGCCGAATCACCAGCGCTCGTTACCGCATTAATGTTTGCACCTTGTGCGAGGAGTTGTGTCACGCCTTCAAGTAAATTGGCACTATTGCGATAGTACGCCACATAATAGGGAAGTACACGACTAGTGGCATCGTGCTTTACCGGCACCGTTCTGGTATGTGCCATGAATACATCAACAATGTCTGTCCGGCCTTGCCTTAATGCAAACTCAAATGGGGATTGTTGATTAATACGCACCGTCATAAAATCGATATCGGCTTTGACAAGTGCAGCAGCAAACTCAGGCTTATTTTGCATAATAATTTGATAAAACACTTCTGTGAGTACATCGGGTTGTTGAATATTGGGATCGGCAAGGTGCTCACCAAACGCACTTAAATCATTATCCAGCAGGGCATCAATTATTGCGTGCCCGGCAATCGCGGGTGTGCTGGCGTTTTCTATGACCTGTTCCAGCCAGGGCCGATAGCTGGACACCCGCGTGTAATACTCGCCCACACCATAGTTACCTTCCCTATGGCCATGACTCATTTGATATGAACTCACGCCAATGACATATAACCTGTTACTGGCTGAAACAAACGCCGGGCCACCACTGTCGCCACGAGAGCTGATGCCTTCCAGTTCGGTGGTGTCAGGCGGAGCGTTAAACGTAAAGGCGATAACCTGCTCGGTAACATCATCGACTGTGTTAGTGGCACCGCGTTGTTTGCCGTCATCCCGAATGAGTCCGTCCTGACCGTTGCCGAAGGTGCCCTTACCAATAAATACTACAGACATGCCGGTTTCATCACGCTGTGAATAAAGTTTCACGGGGATGCCATTGCGCACCGGATCTTTAAGCTTAACCAGCGCAATATCGTGGATTTCGTCGTTTTCGGAGCTGAATTCAGGGTGAATTACAACACGTGCTACACGGTAATGATTATCTTGAACGCGCACCAAAAATGGCACGTTGCGATGATCCTGCAAACAGTGCGCAGCGGTGAGGATCCAGTGCATATCAACAAGTGTCGCTGCACAACCACCAACGTAGGCTACCGAAGAAGAATACTTTTTGCCCAATGCAATATACTTTTCATCACTGACATCGTGGCGAATTACAATGGCCTGAGCAACCATAGAGAGTAACAGCGCTGCTAAACCCACGACAACATAAGGTACTTTCACGGCAAATTGTCCTTTTACGATACCTTACAATTTTCAGGTAACAGTGAATTGGCCAGCTTTTTACGGGTACTTTTTGCGTAGAGTGCGGCCACCAATATCAGCGGCAGTAAAAGCAAAGAAGGCAATATCGTTATATCCCAAATTGCAGCCTCTAAGATGGTAGCGCCCTGCAACAGGCTAAGCAATAACAGCTTCGTATCATAATGTTTCATGGTGGTTTCAGTTCAGTAATTTTGACGCTGAAATTATATCCCGGTACCGACCAGCAAAAATTACCCGATTCACCACCGTTTATTGCAGTTTGTCCGGAGTCGTTGCGTTGTTTATGCGTAAGGTACAAACCGTTAGCATTAGACCAGCACGGATTAGCTTATACTTTGCAAGAGCAGTTTTACTGTGATTTTTTGACTCGTTTCAATCGATATCCAGTACATGAGCTAATTCGACCAGATCTGTTACGTTGTAGTTCGGCGTGTCTGCCAATGGATAAAGCGACTGGCCAGGCCGCGCAACAAACGCGGTTTGCATGCCAGCTGCCTGGGCTCCGGCGATATCCCAGCCATGGGCGGCTACCATCAGTGCCTGTGCCGGTTTCACATTTAACTGCCCGAGCGCCCAGGCGTATGCGCGCCTGTCCGGTTTGTAAATTTGCAGAGGTTCGATACTCAGGCGGTGGTCGAAACAGTCGGTGAGTCCGGCATACTCAAACTGACGTTTTACGCCTTGTGTCGAAGAGTTTGTCAGGCAGGCAAGTTTGTAGCCTTGCTGCTTTAATGCCTGAAGGGCTGGCTTAACATCCGGATGGGCGGGCAGGTGAAACAAAGCCGGGATTATCGCGCTTTGAGCGTCCTCTTTAGTCAGCGAAATACCGTTATTATGAGCCACCATTTGCAATGCTGCTACGCCAATGGCACCGAATTCCTCAAACCGGCCAGACACCGTGCCCACCAGTGAATAATGCAGCATGGTGGTAAACCACAGTGGCAACAATTCTTGTTTACTGTTTAAGGCAGTGCTAACAGACTCTCGCATATGTGTTAAATCGAGCAGGGTTTCGTTGACGTCAAATATAATAACGTCAGGTCGTTCAGATATGGCCGAGGTGCTCGTAGCTCCAGGATTTGACCTGCGCGCAGCGCCTGTCCTTGGCGGGTGTTTTAAATGAAACATAATGTTAAGCCTTAAACAATTATATTGTTTTCAGTATAGGAGGTTAGGCTCCAGGTTTTAAGGCTTATTATTTTTCACTGACAGGTAACCAGTACACTCTATAATGCGCTGGCAATATTACCAATACGCACAGCTTCACAGAGTTAATGAATCGCTAAGTGAACCCGGTGGGATATTGCCACAGCAACAGACCAGCAGCTAACACATTCTACGTCACTAAGAACGTGTTACTCATCTCAAAAAAACTGATGTGAATAAGTCTTATTGGTTAAGAAAATCATCAAAATATTCAGTTATTTAAAAATTAACAAATAAATAACACTTGCCAAATAAACGTTAATATCCGACCATTAACTTAATCGATTAAGTTGTTTACAAGAGTATGTATATGAGTAGTGCAAAAGGTGTTCAGTTAATTACCTATGTTGACCGGTTAGGCGATGGCAATATCGTCGCATTACGTCAGTTATTAAATACCCGGCTTGAGGGGGTGTTTGGCGGCGTGCATTTATTGCCGTTTTTTTATCCTATTGATGGTGAAGATGCGGGGTTCGACCCAATTGACCATACAGAGGTAGATAGCCGCTTAGGCAATTGGGCCGATGTCAGCGCCTTGGGTGAGAACCTGGATATCATGGCCGATATGATAGTCAATCATATGTCGGCGCAGAGCCCGCAGTTTCAAGATGTACTCGAAAACGGTGAAGCGTCTGAATTCTGGCCGTTGTTTTTAACCCGAGACAAGGTCTTTTCGCCGGACAGTGCAGACGATATTAAACGTATTTACCGTCCTCGCCCTACGCCATGCTTTAGTGAGATGACATTAAAAAATGGTGCGACGGTGCCGTTCTGGACGACCTTTACGTCCAATCAGGTTGATATTGATGTAACCTCGTCGGCAGGACAGGCCTATCTGGAAAAGATCATGACGGCTTTTGAGCATAATAACGTTGATCTCATTCGCCTGGATGCCGCCGGTTACGCCATCAAAAAGCCCGGCACCAACTGCTTTATGATAGAAGAAACCTTCGATTTTATTGAGCAACTCAGCCAGGACGCGCACCGTCGCAATATGCAGTGTCTGGTAGAAATTCACAGTTACTATAAAACCCAAATCGAAATAGCCAAGCGCTGCGATATGGTTTACGACTTTGCATTGCCGCCCTTGGTTTTACATAGCCTGTTTACGCAAAACCCCGCAGCATTGGCAAAATGGTTACACCTGGCACCACGTAATTGTGTCACCGTACTCGATACCCACGATGGTATTGGGATTGTTGATGTGGGACCGGAAGGTGATAAGCCCGGGCTGTTAACTAACGAAGAGATTAACCGTCTTGTGGAACAAATTCACAGCAACAGTAAGGGACAAAGTCGCGAGGCGACGGGAGCGGCAGCGAGTAATGTGGATTTGTACCAGGTAAATTGCACGTACTATGATGCGCTGGGGGCTGACGATCAGGCCTATTTAATTGCGCGCGCCATTCAGTTTTTTGCACCAGGTATTCCGCAGGTGTATTACGGTGGTCTGTTTGCTGCGCAAAATGATATGGCACTATTGCAACAAACCAATATTGGACGAGACATTAACCGGCCTTATCTGAGCGACGGTGATATCACCAGTGCAATGCAAAAACCGGTGGTGAAAGCGCTGATTGCGCTTATTCGTTTGCGTAGTGAGCTCGACGCACTGCAAGGTAAGTTTATGGTGTCAGCAGTGGGCCAGACGCTTACTCTGGGATGGGCCGATATCGCCTGCAAAGCAGCATTGAAGGTTGATTTTAGTACCATGACTGCTGCAATTCATTATAGCCAGCGTGATCAACAACGCAGTGTAGAGGTGTCCGTTGCCGGCCTGACCGGGTAATTGGCAACCATTGCACAGGCGCTGTTTAGCAGCGCCGGTACATTCACTGGTATTGATCTATTTTTAACCTGAGGTGGTAAACAACTAAACACAATAAAAGGCGTGTTAACCCATCATGCGGATGCATTACGTGAGAGGTTACCGGCCAATGACAAAATAGATTGCCTGTTCGCAACATACTGCGTTAAGGGCAGTTTACATACATATCAAGGAGGGTGCATGCCTGGCTATTTAACTGTGCTGTTAAACACGCTGTTACTGGCAGGGGTAAGTTTGGCAAAGCCAGGCCTTGCCCAGGAGGCACCCACAAGCGTGAACGTTGCGTATCCGGTTGCAACACAAACGCACCAGACCGTTACACTTAGCGGCAGTGTCGATTCGGCCAGGGATGCACTGCTTGCACCACTGGAAGCTGGCGTGGTGGCCAGAGTGTATGTCGAGGTGGGCGACACTGTTAAGCAGGGACAACCGCTGCTGGCCCTTAACAGCAAACTGGCTGTACTGGCGCAACAGCAGGCAGAGGCCGAGCTGCAAGTCGGCGAAGTGGCGCTCAACGAAGCAAAACGTTTACTGAACGAAGTCGATGCGCTTGCGCAACAACAACTTGCCGCAAAAACCCTTTATCAACAGCGCTCTGCCGAAGTGGCTAACGCCGAAGCGCAGTTGTTACGGTTAAAATCTACCCTGGCTTTGCAAAAAGAAATTGTTGCCAGACATACACTTGAAGCACCGTTTGACGGGGTGATATATCAACGCAACGTGGATGTGGGTGAATGGATTGAGCCGACAACAGCAGCGTTGGCGCTGGTTTCACAACATCACAAGCGCCTCAGTATAGAAGTGCCTCAGGAATACTATCGTTATTTTAATGAGCTTAACTCTCCCATAACCGTTACTCCGGATAACCCCCAGTTCAGTAGTGTAGAGGGGCGCCTCACCCGGCTGGTGGCCGCCTCGGATAATCAGGGACGCACCTATACCGCACACATTAGTTTGCCTGCTACTACCGAACTACTGGTGGGTATGTCTGCCAGTGCCGAGGTTACGCTGCCAAATGTAAAAAATAACCAGGCCTGGTTGCCAGTCAGTGTTATAAAGCAACACCCTGACGGCGGCGCGAGTGTCTTTGCGATTAACAATAATCGTGCGGAACGGGTTTTGGTCAACATTGTCAGGCGTCAGGGTGATACCGTGCTGCTGGAAAATATCAGCGAACAGCAGATGTATGTTACCCAAGGCGTATCCCGGCTTGGTAACAATACCCGCGTAACCATCACCAACGAGCCAGACAACAATGATTGAGTCTACCATTAAGCGCGGCATACTGGTTGCCGTGGTGGTCAGTATTAGTTGCATACTGGGTATTGTGGCGGCACTGAGTATACCGGTGCAGATGATCCCTGATCTGGAAGTGCGCACCATAACCGTTCAAACCGGCTGGCCCGGCGCTACCCCGCAGGATATTGAAAAAGAAATTCTCATCGAACAGGAACGTTATTTACGTAACGTCACTGGCTTAAAGCGGATGATTTCATTCGCTGAAATGGGGCAGGGGTCGGTAGAGCTGGAATTTCCATTTGGTGTTGATGTGAATCAGGCGCTTATTCGGGTCAGTAATGCCCTTAATCAGGTACCCGATTATCCGGAAAATGTTGATCAACCGCAGTTGTTTTCTGATTCATTCTCCAGTAACGCGTTTATGTATTTTCAGCTTATTCCCCTTGAAGGCAACCCCATGTCGCTGGATATCGACATGCTTTACGATTTTGCTGATGAAGTGATCCGCCCGCAAATGGAAAGCGTGAGCGGAGTTTCGCAAATTGAAATCAGTGGCGGCACAGCGCGACAGATACAAATCGATGTGAAACCCGCTAAATTAGCACAGCGCGGGATTAGTTTAACCGACGTGCGCGATGCCATTCGCCAGCGCAATCAGGATTCATCCGCGGGCGATATCGAGTCGGGCAAGAGCCGCTTTTTGTTGCGTGTAGTAGGGCGGTTTGAACAACTAAGTGAACTGCAAAATCTCATTATTAAGCGTTTCGACAATGCCAACGTTTATCTGAAAGATGTCGCTGAGATACGTCTTGATCACTTTGAACGCCGTCAGCTTTCCTATGCAAATGGTGATCGTAATCTGGGCCTGTCTGTACGGCGCGAAACCGGCTCCAATGTGATCAACATTAAACAACAAATTTTGCCCATCGTTGCCGAGCTTAATGAGCAAGTACTGTCCCAAAATGGTCTGAAAATGGAATTGTTCAGCGACGATGTAGTATACGTATCGAGTTCTCTGCGCAACGTTATGATTAATCTTGCCCTGGGAGCAGGCCTGGCGACGCTGGTCATGTTCTACTTTTTACGCTCGGTGCGTTCCACGCTAATTGGCGTGATGGGTATTCCTTTATGCACTATCGCCGCGTTTATCGCCTTATTGGTGTTTGGACGTACTATCAATGTGATTTCCATGGCTGGCGTGGCATTCGCCATCGGTATGACCGTTGACAACACTATTGTCGTGCTCGAATCCATAGTGCAATTCAGGCGCAAGGGCTTAAACCGGTTCGACGCCGCGGTTGAAGGCGTCAAAGATGTGTGGTCGGCGGTCTTAGCGTCAACAGTCACCACGATTTTAGTGTTCGCGCCTATTCTGTTTATTGAGCAAGAGGCCGGACAGCTGTATTCCGATGTTGCCATTGCTATCTCAGGTGCCATTTTTGCCTCCATGCTGGCTGCAATCTTTGTCGTGCCGGTGGCGATGGCGCGTCTTGAAAAGACTGGCCCGGCCAACGCCAGTATGCAACAGCGTCTGGCCGATGCGTGCCTGAACATGGTAGCAACGATCGCTGCCTCTAAACCACGAGCACTGGCCATTGTAGTAGGTGTCGCAGCGCTTATCCTTGGCGGTGCCTGGGCACTGATGCCCGCCGCCGAGTACCTGCCCGAAGGCGAGGAGCCTAAATCTTTTTCTACCATGACCGCGCCGCCAGATTATAACCTGAGTCAGATGCAGCAAATTGGTGATGAACTGCGGGCGTTTTTTACCCCCTTTGTACAGGCCGATCCCGACGCCTACAGTCGCGGTGAAGCAGAAATGCCGGCCCTTGCGTTTTACAATATGCGGGTAAGTATTGGTAGCATTTGGATGGTGACCATGCCGGTGAATCCCGACGAAGTTGAAGACATGATGGCGGTGATTAACCAAAGATTTGAAAGCTATGAGGGCATGCGCGCTTTTTCCAGTAAAGGCTCAATCATTTCCAGTAATGATGGTGGCACCCGTGCGGTGGCCGTCGACTTTTCTGGCAGTAATACCCGTGAGCTTTATCGCGCTGCTAACGCGCTGTATCGCAAAGCCGACGACTATTTTGATAACCCACAAATTAACTCTGATCCCGGTTCGCTGGCGCTGGAACAGCCCTTTATTGAAATACACCCTAACTGGCAGCGTTTGGCTGAGTTAGGTATGAGTGCCGATGATTTTGGCTACTCAGTGGCAGCGGTCAGCGACGGCGCTTTTGTGGACGAGTTTTTACTTAACGATGACAAGGTTGATATCTTTTTGTTCAGTAGTGCTGGCAATGAGCAAACAATTAGGCAGTTAGCTACCACGCCAATTCTTACGCCACCGGGTACTATCCTGCCGCTCAATGCCCTGGCTACGTTGCTGGAGAGTAAGCGCAGCGACACGGTAAGGCGTATTGACGGGGAGCGCACGGTGTCTGTGTATGTGATTGCTCCCAAAGAGATTGCCCTGGAAACGGCGGTGAATATCGTTAAAAACCAGCTGTTGCCGGAACTTCGCGAAGCCGGCGATATTGCCCAGAGTGTTAGCGTACGCATAACCGGCGCTGCCGACCAGCTTGCCGCCACGCAGGATGCCTTGTCGGTGAACTTTTTAATTGCGGTGGTGCTGTGTTATTTATTGCTGGTGGCAATATTCAGTCATTGGGGGTATCCGTTGTTTATTCTTACCATGATCCCCTTGGGTATGGCAGGGGGTTTATTGGGCTTAATTGCGCTCAATGGTGTTAACAGCTTAACCGGTGGTGCATATCAGCCCTTTGATATGATTACCATGCTGGGCTTTTTAATTCTGCTCGGTACGGTGGTAAACAACCCAATATTGATTGTTGATCAAACCCGGCGCTTGTTAGATCAGGGTGAAACCCTTACCGATGCAGTAAAGGACGCTGTAGAAGTGCGCTTACGACCCATAATGATGTCGACCTGTACTACGTTGTTTGGGTTGGCCCCGCTGGTGTTAATTCCCGGTGAGGGAACAGAGCTGTACCGGGGGGTAGGGATTATCGTACTAAGTGGTATTTTTGTTTCAACGGTACTGAGCTTAACGTTTCTGCCGGCCTTGCTGGTAACGGTACTGAGTAAACAGCGCAGTCAGAGCAAGTCACAACGTGCCGTCTGACGACCACCTGTGCACAAGGGTTTCAATATGGCTTTTTTACGGCTGTAACCTTACTGATTTTTGTTGGGTTATGTGTCGCGGTTTAACTGGTAGCGAGAGACAGGCTCTCGCCACGTCAGTAATACCCATGACCGTTCAAACTAACCGCATCGGAACTTATATGCCCAGCCAGACAAACTGATTACAGCCCCAGGTGAGCCTGGAATTCCTCGTACGTACCATCGAAGTGGGTCAGTTTGTTGTCTTTAATTTCAATTACCTGAGTGGCCAGAGACTCAACAAATTCACGGTCGTGGCTGACGAATATTACGGTGCCTTCAAATGCCAGTAAGGCGTTATTAAGCGCTTCAATAGATTCCATGTCCAGGTGGTTGGTGGGTTCATCCATCACCAGCACGTTAATGTCCTGCAACATGATTTTGCCGAACAATAAACGGTTTTTCTCGCCGCCTGAGCACACGCTGACTTTCTTGTTAAAATCGTCCGAACCAAACAGCAAGCGTCCGAGCATGGCCTTAATTTGCAAATCATCGTGACGCGGCTGGCGCCATTGAGACATCCACTCAAACAGGGTCATGTCGTTGGCAAAGTCAGCGGAACTGTCTTGTGGTACATAACCTACTGCTGCGTTCTCGGCCCACTTTACGGTGCCTTCGTTAGCATGCTCGTTAATCAGGCATTTTAGCAGAGTGGTTTTACCGGCACCGTTTTCACCAATGATGGCCAGTTTAGATCCTGCTTCGAGTAACAGGTTACCGTTGCTAAATAGCGGCTCATCGTAACCATGGCCTAAATCTTCCAGCGTAATGGCTAAGCGGTGTAACTTTTTATGCTGTTTAAACTGGATATAAGGTTTGCGACGGCTCGACGCTTTTATATCGTTTAGTTCAATTTTTTCCAGCCGCTTGGCTCGAGAGGTCGCCTGTTTTGCTTTTGACGCGTTGGCTGAAAAGCGTGCCACAAAGCTCTGTAGCTCCTCTATCTCCGCACTCTTTTTGGCGTTTTCGGTGTGCAACTGCTCCTGCACCAGGCTTGAGGCTTCAATAAAGGCTTCATAGTTGCCCGGGTAAATACGCAGCTCACCGTAGTCAATGTCGGCCATGTGTGTACAGACCTGATTTAAAAAGTGACGATCGTGGGAAATAATGATCATGGTTGACTTACGCTTGTTAAGCTCTTCGGCCAGCCAGTGAATGGTGTAAATGTCGAGGTTGTTGGTCGGCTCATCGAGCAACAGTACGTCTGGTTCGGCAAACAAGGCCTGAGCCAGTAATACGCGTACTTTGCGGCCTGGCGCCACTTCGCGCATTAAGCCAAAGTGATAGCTTTCGTCAATACTGGCTGAGCTGAGTATATCCCCGGCGCGTGACTCAGCTGTGTAACCGTCCATTTCGGCAAATTGCACCTCAAGTTCTGCCACTTCCATGCCTTCTGCTTCGGTCATTTCGGCTTTGGCGTAAATTTCGTCACGGCGCTGTTTTACTTCCCAGAGTTCACGGTCGCCCATGATAACGGCGTCCACTACGGTCATATCTTCAAAGGCAAACTGATCCTGATTCAAAATACCCAGTTTGGTGCCGGGGGCTAAGGATACGTTGCCGCCTGTCGGGGTTAACTTGCCGCTGAGGATCTTCATCAGCGTGGATTTACCGCAACCATTGGCACCAATCAGGCCATAGCGGTTGCCGTTACCAAATTTGGCTGAAATATTTTCGAACAGTGGCTCAGAGCCAAATTGCATTGTGATATTGGCGGTAGTAATCAAAACAGTTCCCGGGAAGTCATAAAAATAGGCTAACGACGCACTTTTCGGTATGCGCTGTAAAAAAGTGGCGTAAGAGGCGCGCAATATAAAGAATGATGGCCGTTGTGTAAAGCGAAGCCGGATGGCAGGCGGTGTTTCGCGGTTATTACACGGCGATTGGAAGCCGTTTCTTACACTTTTGCCAACTTGTTTACTTTGTAGTCACATTTACCAGCGCGGCTGCTTTCATGCAAAACGCGTTGTTTTGAGTGCCCAATAGCGTGACTAGGTGGTTGCCAGCACTTCCTGCACCCTTTGTTGTATCTGCGTCAGCGCGTGAGATTCAAACCAGGGGTTGCGTGATTGCCAACGATTGTTGCGACCAGACGGATGCGGCAGTACGAAACGCTCACCGCCATGGGCCGTTGTGGCGCGCACCGCATCAGTTAGCGTGGCGTATTCGGGTAAATAGTATTGCTGCGAATAGCGGCCAATGTGCAAGGTGAGGGCTGGCTTAAGCAATGTCATTACTCTGGCATGCCAGCTTGGCGCGCAAATTTTGGGCGGTGGTGCGTCAGCGCCGTTTTTATAGCCAGGAAAGCAAAACGCCATTGGCAGGTGCGCAAACTGTGGTGAGTAAAACTGCTCCCGGGTCACCCCCAGCCAGCGCCGCAGTTTATCGCCACTGGCATCGTTCCATGGCAGTGCACTGTCGTGGGCTTTAATGCCCGGCGCCTGGCCAATAATCAGTATGCGGGCAGCGCAGTCGGCTTGCAATATAGGTCTTGGTGGGTGGGGCAAAGTGTCGGCGCACAGGCGACAGGCGCGAACCTCTGCAAGCAGATTGGGTAACTGGCGGTGTGCGGTGTTGCTATCGTTGCTGCGCATCATTGAGTCTTGTCGTTGCTGTTGGTTAACAGTGTACTGGTTCCTGCCAGGACAAAAAAGAGGCGTATAAATGCCAGCGAAGCGTGTATGGCCTAGGCAATAGTCTATAAGTTTGTCTGCACGCTTTACAACCGAATTAAAATAAACCATATTGGTGTTTTTGCCACGGCCGGAGTATTGGAATGCCATTAGACAGTATCAGTTTTGCCCAGCGTCAGCGTTTGGCTTATATCGATTTTTGCTTACTGTTTAAGGGGGCTATCCATCGACAGGATTTAATCAATCGTTTTGAGGTAGGCTTATCGGCCGGTTCGCGCGATTTTAATTTGTATAAAGATCTGGTGCCCGGTAATCTCGAATACGATGCCCGTGAAAAGCGTTATTTTCAAACGACGCAGTTTAAACCCTTATTTGAGCACGACGCCCAGCGCACGCTTACCAAGCTGGCTAATGATATCTCAGATGGGTTTGATGCTATCGGTGACATTCATTTTCCGGTGGAAGCGCCGTCGAGCCTGAATGTGCCGGATATCTTTATTGTGGCGCGGCTGGTGCAGGCCATCCTTAACAAAAAAGCGGTAAGCGTCATATATACGTCATTGTCCAGTGGCTCGGGCGCCCGTGAACTGGTACCCCATGCGATTGTCGATAACGGCCTGCGCTGGCATGTGCGAGCGTTCGATCGTAAAAGCCAGAGCTTTCGGGATTTTGTATTAACCCGTATGAGTAAAGTCAGCCTGAAGGCCACGCCCGAGGCTCATGAACTGGCTGACCGCGATGATGAATGGCACCGGCTTATTCCGTTGCAACTGGTACCGCACCCTAAAAACGTGAGTTTTCCTACTGCTATCGAAATGGATTACGGTATGGAAAACAGCCAGTTACTCATTAATGTTCGCGCCGCAATGGCTGGGTATCTGCTGCGTCGCTGGAACGTCGATTGTACTGAGCGAGGCACCTTGCGCGGCGCCGAGTATCAGCTTTGGTTACAGAATCGTTTTACGCTACGCAACGCCGATAATCTGGCGATTGCTCCCGGTTATACAGATAAACCGTAACCGGGTAAGGCCACACTTAGTCTTGCTTACTGTTTTTATACTGTTTCATTTGGTCTTCGGCATACCCTTTGGGTGGCGGGGTCCAGCCTCGGCGCTTAGAATGGTTATCGTGTAAGTCGGTATTGAGGGCTTCTTCGATAAGCTGCTCTAATTCCATCAGCAAATCGAGGTAGTTATTGTCGACGCGTTCGCCGCTGGCGTTGTCTTTCCAGGCGTTATACAGCACGTCATTTTGTTGGGTTTCGATGTCGCGGTAAGCATGTTTTTGACGTTCAGCCTGGAACGGGTGAACGCCCAGCGAACGTAATGCCTCGGCACCCATTTCTAATGCCGAATGGTAGGTTTCTGAAATAATGTAGTCAGCACCTGCCTGGCGTAAGCGGTAACCGTGGCCACGGTCAAACGCCCGCACCAGCACTTTAAGGTGGGGGTGAGCATGCTTGGCAAACTTAACCATATCAATGGCCGTTTACCGATCGTCAATGGCTATAACCATTAAAGTTGCCTCGGCTATGCCGGCAGTATCGAGCATGTCAGGTTTTGACGCATCGCCAAAT
>JABXHM010000117.1 GCA_013373625.1 Alteromonadaceae bacterium
CCCGGCCCGGGCCCGTCCCGGCGCTTTCGCGCCGAAGGCCGCTTGCGCGGCCCCGCTTAGTTGCAGGTGAAGGCTTGCGGTTCGCCCGTCTCGATGGTTCGAGCGCTGCCGTCCACCGTCAGTTCAAGCGTCTCGCTCGACCTCAAGCCGTCGAGCAACGTCGCCCAGGTCTCGGCCGGGACAACCCGCTTCGCGATCCGACCACGCTCCATCTGCGTGTCGATCACCGAGTCACCGGCAAACGCCAGTCGCACCGGCCCGGTAAAATCATCATCGGCTCCAAGCTGCACCATGACGGCGCTTTCGGATTGATCCCCGTAGACCTTATTCGGATCACAGACCAACGAGAGAACCACGCCGCCCGAGGACACCCGATATAGATCGACGCCGCGTTCAAAGTCGTGTTGCCAAGCCCTCGCCGGACCCGCGAACGTCAGCCCGAGCGCCAGCGCCAAGCCTAGTGAGCTAATTTTCTTCCGAGCGCTTGTCATCGCCATCCTCCAATTTCTCGATCACCACGTCCGTCTTTGGATCGCCAAACCAGCCGTTCTGACGTTCGCCAGTGTTCCACTCGTAGAGATAGCCGACATGCTCGCGCGTTTCGCGCGACACGAGTTTCCCGACAATCTCTCCGTGTTTCTTCTTCGTCTTTGCCATGACGCATTACCTCTTTGACATCGCACGGCGTCTGGTCCCGCTTTGTGTATCATCAGAGCTGGGGTGAGCGCCGCTCACCCCTGCCATGTGGCGAACATGAGAGGATGGGGGTGAACCAAAATCGACAGGGGTGGTGCGGCCCGCAGCCGAAGGCGAGGACACGGCCCTGTCTATTTTGGTTCAGGGGGAAGGAAGTCGAAACTCCTTCCCCCTCTAAGGAAACAATGGGCGTGAAACGCCTCTACTTCCTTTTCATCCCTTGCATTTCTTTGATGATGCCATCGAGTTCAGACCAAAACAGAGGTTCAAATTGCCCTCTAAGCATTTCGTTGTCCGATTTGAGCCCGAGCGGATTAAAGGCGTCGTGTAGTTCTTGCAGCAGCCTTTCGTTTACTTGTTTTGTAGTTGTATAACGGTAGTTTGCACTCATCCGTTGCATATCCGGCACTGGTATGTAATCGCCTTTCGGCTCGAAACGGGCCAATGCGCGGCGTCCTGCCAACTTCACCATGTCCATGATAGGGACCACATCGGATTGTGCCGCTTCGAGAGCCGCGCGCTGTTCTTCCTTGGGGTACGCAGTCAGCGCAACCGTCTTCATCGGTTCGCCCCGACCCGCCCGAGATGGCGATTTTGAGGCAACGGTCCGGGTGGACGTCTTCGGCGCCGTCTCTTGAGTGACGTTTCGCTCACGCGCCTTTGGCTTCTGAGCGTCCTGCGTGGTCTCCTTCGGCGGGGGAGCGGACACGGTGGCGTCATCGGGCTGCGTTGGCGCAGTTTCCCCCTTGTGATCGGGTGTAGTCGTCGCGTCCGCCTTCGGTTTGTCCTCCTTGGCGGGCGTCGAGTTCGTCGGGGGCGGGCCATAGTGCCCGCCGAACCCTTGTGCCCGATCCACGCCCGGCCGTGTGATGCTTGGCTTCTTTTTGCGATATTCCTTCGGAGTGTCGCTCATTTGGAGGCCTCAATCTGTTCGAGGATGGTGCGGGCTTCCCGCACCGCGTCTCGATAGTGCCGTTCATGGGTGCGTAGCAGTGGGATGGGGTTGTCGCGTCGATTGTCTGCAATGGTGTGCATGAGCCCTTCCCTATCCACGTCGCCATGCTGGGAGCGTTCGAGGAACATTTCATCTATTACCGGAAGCGCGCCGAGCGCCGATTGCGCCGCAAGGATCATCGACTTTGTGGGCTTCGACGGCATTCTTGTCAGCACGACCGAGAACGGCGGCATGAGGGACGGATCATCGGCCGCATCGCGCGCTTGCTGGTAGTATTCAAAGGTGTCGCAAGTGATCCTGAAATCTGTCTGGGTGGGCATCATCGGGCAGATCAGAAAGTCGCTCTGTTCAACCAGAATATCAGCCCACATGCCGCCCGCTCCAAGAGTGTCTATGAAGACATATTCAGCTTGGCCGTTAGCCGCCGCGAGCATCGCTTCGAGCGCGTTCGGGTCATCGAGTTCTTGGACCGTCAGAAGCGGAGTTTCGTGGTCGAGGCTTTGGTGCCACCGGAAGAGCGCTTTCTGCGGGTCGGCGTCGATCGCCAATGTTGAGTGCCCTTGAGACACGGCAGCGTCAGCCAGGGCGCGCATCAGTGTCGTCTTTCCGGAGCCGCCTTTTCTCGAAAGTGTCGTGATGACCTTCATCGCGGGCTGTCCTTTCATTCCTAATTGCGGCGTGCGGTTTGCGGCCTGCGGTCCGCCGTCTGTGGTTTGTTGTTCGCGGTTTTCGGTCTGCGGCGTCCATAATGCGGCGTGCGGTCTGCGGTGTCAATAACGCGGTTTGCGGTGTGTGGTGTGTCGTATGCGGTGCAAATAATGCGGCCTGCGGTGTGCGGTACGATGGTTTGCAACTTGCGGTGCGAGTTGTGAGGTTTGCGGTGTTCTATATTGAGGTGATCTTTTTGCGGTTTGCTGTCTGCGGTGCGCGGCCTGTTGTTATCGGTGTGACGTGTGCGGTGTGAGGTGTGCGGTGTGTTTCTCGAATTGATCGACGCGCAGGGGCCTGAATCTGGGCATTCTGACCTTTGCCCTCGATCTTAGGGGGTCCGTTCAGATCGGGGATGCCCCGTAGCGGCTCTGTGCTGGCCGCTGAGGGGTCTTTCGACGTTTCCGCGCCTCCCCATCCGTCGCGACCTGTTGGCGCCTCTGTGGGGCGCTTTCAGCGCCGCCGCTTCAACTTCGTTTCAGCGGCCGGGTCTCGCCCTCGGGCTCGACCGTCGCGGACCGTTGGTCCGCTCAAGCGGAAGACGCCCCCGGATAATTCGTTGGAAGCTTGCGCTTCCGTTGAATTGAGGGGCGTGAGGGTTTAGTGGGGGAGAAGGTAGCGAGAAATAGAGGCGTTAACTTCGCATGGCTCAGACACGCCGACTTCTCCCCCATGAGCGTTTCGCGATCGCTCGCGACTACGGAAAAGGTGTGTCTGCAAAGGCACTTGCAGCCCGTCACGGAGTCTCGACGCGAACGATCAACTACACTGTTCGAGCTGTCCAAGAGGCGAAGACAGCGAACCAGTCACGAACGAGGACGATTGGTGTTCGGGTCACGGATCAAGAGTTGCAGGCTTTCGATGAGGCCCTGAAACGGCACGGGATCGAGAACCGTGGCGACGGATTGCGGGCGCTAATCCATGCCGCCAATGGCATGTTCGTCTCGGACGCCGAGCTAAAGGACGAGCTTCATAGTCACCGCGTCGCCCTCAATCGGATCGGCAACAACATCAGTCAGATCGCGAAACGGCTCAACGAAGCGAAGCTGAAGGGACTGAAACCGCCGCTTCACGACGACGACCTAGCCCAAATCCGAAGCCTTGCCGGGATGGTCATGGGGTTCGGCGATCAGCTCCAGGGCATGATCCTACAGCGCCGAACCGCGCTGGCTCTTCGCGTTTCGGATGCTCTAAAGGCGTTTGGCAATGGCCCGGAGTAACGCCGTTTCCGCCGTCACTGGTGAACTGTTCCGCGACGGGTGGAGCAAGATCAGCGGCGCAGGCGCTCAGGCCCGCAGGAACAACCAGGTCACGCGCGCGGCGCGCGGGCACTCGCCGGCGATCTTCAAGCCGGTGAAGGAAGGCGGTTGCCGAACACGCTCGCAGCTCTCCGGTCAGCTCAGCTACGTGGGTACGAAGGCGACACATATCATTGACAGTCGCGGCGTCTATGACGGCCAAGGACCACTCACCAGCGAGCAGATCAACGATATTGTTGATCGGTTTTCTGGAAGCTGGAACGAGGGTTTCAGTCCCAAGCTAGGCCACACCACACACATGATTATGGCCTTTCCCATAGGTACTAAGGGTGAAGACGTGCGGGATATGGCAAGTGAGGTTTGCGAACAGTTTTTCATGCAAGACGAACGACAATTTGACTATATTGTCGCCATACACGAGGATCGCGCCCACCCTCATGCGCATGTGATCCTCAACCGCCGATCCGCAGAAGGGGAGCTGTTCTATCTCGGGAAAGATCATCACTTCAACTACGATGATTTCCGTCAGGCGATGGTCGAGGCGGGCGAGCGGCATGGTGTCCGGCTCGAAGCTACCCGCCGCGTTGATCGAGGCGTCGCCACCTACAGCCCCAACAAGAGCGAGGTCTATCAGGCCAAGGAAGAGGGCCGGGAGCCGCAGGCGCGAGAGCGCATCGGCCCCGATCTTGAGCGCGCCTTGGCAGACATTGCCAGCACGGCCGAGCTTTATCGGTCGCTGGCGGACGAGGCTACTGCCGAGAACCGAGAGGCGGTCGCCACCGCCCTAAACCGTGCCGCTGCGCTACTCGAACGCGGCGAACCCCTAAAGCCTGATGGAGAGATTTACATGGCCGAAACACAAACCTTTGACGAGCTTCGCAGCGAGTTTTCCAATCTTGCCACCCAAGCGGAAGCCAGGGCAGAGACCTTGGCACCCGACCGTCGCGCCTCTTTCGAGCGCGAGCTGTCGGAGATTTATGCAAGTGTCTCGCGCTCCGAGACCTATCAAGCTGCGCCGACCGAAACCGGCATTTACGCCGAGAACAACATCAACCGCGAGGCGCTGGACCGTCTCGGGGAAGCAGACACACGCGCGCAGATCGAGAGCGCTCTTGAGGGCACAGGAATTTCGGCCGATGCCGTGGTGGCCCGTGTCGAAGCCGGGGCGAACAACGAAGCGCTAGAGCGCCAATGGATCGCAGATGACTTGCAGCGGATCGCTGAACATGACGGCTTGGACCTATCCCAGCCCGAAGACCAGCAGGCCGCAATCGACCGCCTCGATGCCGTGCATGTCCAGCTTGGCGAGACATTGCACAACGCCGAGGTGCTGCGCGATGCTGGCGTCACCGACGATTACGAGTATGTCGATGACGAGCTGCCCAGGCCCATCGACCGCGACACCTCCACGTTCCAGCTCAGTTCGGCCCGCGCCGAAGGCGTGGAGACGTTTTCCACCGCTGCCGCAGCGGGCCGCGCCTTTGCCGAGGCCGACGCCGCCGACCAGCCGCGCATCGTTGAAAGCACCGAGTACGGGGCGCGAACCCTCGCGCGGACGGTCAGCGTTGGCGACGAAATCGCAAAATCGGCGCCTACCCGGGAAGCCGTCGAGACCAGCTCCGAGTTCGACGCGCGCCACGACCGCGAGTTCTGGAATGCCTATCATGATCGCCTTGCCGAAGACGTGGAGCTGACCGAGGACGGCGATACCGCTTCCAGCACCGCGTCCGTGCTGGCCGCCATGCGCCAGGACAGCGCCAGCGATCCGTTCGCAAGCGCCAGCGAGCGAGAGGCTTATCGGGCCGAGATCGAGTCCCGACTGACCGAGGATCAGATCGAGGATCTTCGCAACGGCAGCGACGAAGCGCTGGCGGACGTTTCCGACGACCGGCTCGACCGCCTCTATGCAGCCAAAGCCTACCTGCAAACCGACGCGGCGACTGCCGAGGGCGAGGTCATGCAGGAGATCAACAACGAGATCGCCAACGAGGAAATCGACGCCGCGCGGCTTCGCCATTCTGCGCGTGACACCGAGAAAGGTCAGACTCATGGGTAAGGGCAAGTTCGCCGGTGCCGTCCTCAGCCTTAGCCTTGTAGGCGCGGCGATCGGCTACGTGATCGCCACCGCTTTTCTGACTTTCCGCTATGGTGGCGTTTCGAGCGACGTGGATTTTCTCATGCTCGCGCGCAACTACGCCAGCATGGCGTCGAGCCAGCCCGAAGACTTCACCATCGTCAGCCTCATCATCGGGGGCGGCGCGGTTGCCGGACTCTTGTTGAGTGTCGTCTTGGCCGGTGAGGCTCTAACAAAGTTTGGGGAAACGCATTGGCAATCGCCGCGCGAAATGAAGGGCAACGGCTTCTTCGGGCCAGTGGGAACCGGCTTCATCCTTGGCAAGATGGGGAAGCCCGGTAGCCGAGCGAACCTCATTACATCCAAGGTTTTCCCGCACGCCTTGATCGTCGCGCCAACCGGCCGAGGCAAGACAAGCGGCTTTTCCATCCCGAACATGCTGACCTTCAAGGGCAGTGCGGTAGTCCTGGACGTGAAGGGCGAGATTTTCGACGCGACTGCTCGCCATAGGGCAGGGGAGGGGGATAAGGTCTACCGCTTCGCCCCGACCGATTGGCGGAACAACCGCACCCATCACTACAACCCGCTCAAGCGCATCTACGAGCTGGCGAACCCCAACCAGCAACAGATGGAGCTGCAACTGTTGGCCTCGCTCTTTCTGCAAAGCGACAACGACCGAATGCAGGGCCTCTTGAAAGGCGGCATCGACCTCTTCGTCGCTGCCGGGCTACTGGCCTTCGAGCGGGGTGTGCCGACCCTTGGCGAGATTTACCGGATTACCGCCTCGGGCGGCGACAAGCAGAAGGAGTATAACGCGCGGCGGCTTGAGGTTCAGAACCCGGCCGCGCGGCTGATCTTCGAGCGCATGGCTTCGACCAACAACGACACGCTCACGTCCTACGTCTCGCTCTTGATGACTTCCGGTCTCGACCAGTGGAGCAACCCGGCCATCGACCATGCGACCGCGGAATCCGACTTCGACTTCCGCACGATCCGAAAGAAGCCCTTCACCGTCTATCTTGTGGTGGAGCCCCTGATGGTGAAGCCGCTTGCCGCACTGATCCGGCTATTTTTCTCCGATCTGATCGCTTCCCTTCAAGATCGCCAGCCACAGAAGGACGAGCCTTGGCCGGTGATGATTATGCTGGACGAGTTCAACCGCCTCGGGAAAATGCCGATCGTGGTCGATAGCATCGAGACCCTGCGCTCCTATCGGGGCCATCTTGCCATCGTCACGCAGACGATCCCCGCGCTGGATGAAATCTACGGCGAGAACACGCGGCGGTCGCTACAGGGCAACGCGGGCGTCAAGCTGTATCTCACGCCTTCCGACGAGAAGACCGTCGAGGAATTGAGCAACGCGGTCGGCAAGACCACGAAGCGCGTCGTCACCCGGTCGCGTGCCGTGGGTCGAAATCCCTTCGAGGGGCGCAGCACGTCCGAGCGAACCGAGGAAGCGCCTCTGTTGACGGAGGACCAGGCGCGGCGCATGTCGCTCGATGACATTGTGATGGTGATCGACGCTCAGATGCCGGTGCGCGCCAAGCGCATCCAGTATTTCAAGGATCGCTATTTCAAGAAGCTCTATGACGCGCAGTCCGGCGATTATCCTCTGCCGAAAGAGGGCGTCATATCCGTTGAACCTGCAACCGTCGCCACTGACGAGAACATGGAGACTTCGACGCCGGCGACGCCGCAGCCGTCCACCGCTCCGCCCCCCGAACCGGAACCGGCGGCGGTTCCGGCTACGCCCGCTTCACCACCAGAGCCGGGCCGGTCCGAAGAGTCCATCAGCATCCGGCAAGCGAGCGAAACCCCTTCGCCCGCAGGTCGCACGATCCAGCCCGGCAAGCGTCGCCGGTCACAGGCCATCAGCTCCCGGCAGATGACCTTGGACCTTGCAACGCAAACGAAGCTGCCGCTGGATGAAGGGCAGGGGGGTAGCGAAGCTGACCGCGAGGTTTTGGAAGAGGGCGTTAGCAGTCTCAGGAGTTTGCTTGCCAAGGCCGACGAGGATGGAGTGCTGCAAAGCGCTGCCGAATAACCCTGACAATCACGCCGGAATGAAAGAGGCCCGCCGAAGCGGGCCTTTTCTTTTTCAGAGGCGTTCGTTGCGTTGCATAACCCTTGCGACCCGAGCGCTGACGTTGGACGTCGCTGTCCGGGCTGCGGACCCGGCCAGCTCGGCGCCACTCCGCGCGCCCAACCTGGCGCGCGCCTGCGAGCCCGTCGTGTTCGCTGCCCCAGCAGCGAACCCTTGCAAGCCCTGCGGGCTGACGGCCTGCATCGCTGGCATGACCACGTTCCCCGAGATCGAGCGCACGAGGAAGGGCGTAGCGAGGATGAACGCCTTCGACATGAGGACCAGCATGAAGAAAGGCACCAGCGCGCCGATATTTTCCGCGAGGTTCGGTTCGCCCAAGCTGTCCATCAACTGCTGACCGACTCCGATGATCGTCGCGAAGATCCCCGCAACAACGACCGGATACAGAGCGAACGAAGCCGTCGCACTGAGCCAGCGTTGAAAATAGTCCTTCGTCGCATCGAACAGGGTCAAGAAGATCATGATCGGGGCAAGCGCCAGCATGAGCGTAATGATGACGCGCGAGAACACGACGATGAAGGCGGCAATGCCGCCTAGGAGGCTGAGAAGGACGAGGCCAATCCCGTTCGTGATCGCTCCTTGCATCCAATTCATGCTGTCCGCGATCGCGTCCAGGTACTCCGTCATATGCTCGATCAGGACGTCAAATTCTTCTGCGAACGTGCCCGACGGGCCAATTTCACCCCCTCCGACCGATCCGACGAGCGCACCCGCCAACGTGTCGATCGCGTTCAGGATTGCCCCGGAAAATGCGCTGAATTGGGTCCAACTTTGAATGAAGAACGAGATCAGGACCATCTTCACTACGAGCCAGAACGCCATGCGGCCATCCATGTCACGGAAGCCGAACAGGAGATTCAGGAACACGAAGATAACCACCAAAGTGCAGGCTACCGTTCCGATGGTCCCGACTTGCGCCGCGACCATGCCGAATTGAGTTCTCGCAACTTCCTCGAGCATGTCATCGGTGGTGCCGACGAAAAATGTCACAACGCCCATAGATAATCTCCTGCCTTACCAGAGGCCCGCATCTCTACAGATCGGCCGACCCTCTCGCCGATATGCCTTCGTCGTACTCTGAATGTCGGATATAATTTCAAGGTACTCGAACCGCGAAATGCCAGCGAAGTCCGTTTCGAGCGCTTCGGTAACTCTGTCCCAGGACGGAAACCGAATTGCGCAGGTGCATTCTCCGGCTTCGACTACGTTGCGGTAGCCTTGCTGCTGATAGAGTTCATCCGCCAGCGCCCGAGCTGTCATCCCTTCAATCGACTCTGGCCGCGAAGGAGCGTTCGGGCAGTCCGGATTCTCCGGGCGTTCGTCTAGGTCCGGCAGCATGAAATCAGACTGCGCCGTCACAGGCTGAGCTATGACGGACGCCAGAAGGGCGGCGGATAGAGCCTGTCGGATCATGCTGCCACCTGACTGTCGGCTTCCACAGCCCGCTTGTAGAAAAGGCGGGTCTGGGTCAGGCCGACCGGCGCGGCCGAGACAAGTTCCCAGCCTTCGATACCGCGCTTGTCGAGGGCATGATTGATCTTCTTCTCGTGGTCCGAGTCGAAGGTCTCAGTCGCATATTCAAATCTAGTCATTGTCTTGGCCCTCTGTTTCTTCCGCACCCGGCAGGAAAAATTCGGTGATGCCGCGATCGCCTTCGAGACGGCCCGTCTGGATCACCACGTCGATAGAGTTCTCAATGTAACGCACCATGTCGGCATAGGTCATTGGGACGTTGGTTTTCAGTGCTGCAATGGCGAGTCTTTGCATCGCCAGTTGCGGTGTCTCCGCGTGCAGCGTCGTCATCGAGCCGCCGTGTCCGGTATTGATCGCTTCCAAGAAGGTCATCGCTTCCTGGCCGCGGACCTCGCCCAGAACGATCCTGTCGGGCCTCATCCGTAGCGTTGAAGTCAGCAGCGCGTCGGCAGTCTGATATTCAACTTCGCGATTTGAGATCAGCGTGACCGCGTTTGGTTGTGCAGGCAGCAATTCCGCCGCCTCTTCGATGGTGACGATCCGCTCTTCCGGCGGCACGTAGGACAGGATTTTCCGCGCTGCGACCGTCTTGCCCGTGGAGGTGCCGCCCGCGACGATCATGTTGAGCTTGTGATCCACGCAGAACCGCAGACAGGCAGTAATATCGCCGCTTGCCACAATCGAACGAAGTTCGCGCGTGCGCTCCTGCCGGACTTGCTCAAGGCTGCGTTCCTCGCCGTAGAGGAATTTCAGCTCGATCTTGTCGAGCGGAACATTCGTGAAGAACCGCAGAGAGATCGACGCGCCACGACCGACCACGGGTGCAATCATTACCTGCGCGCGGATCGGACGATCCCGGTATTCGATGCTTACCGAAACGACGGGCTTCGATTTACTCATGGTCGTGTTCGTTGCGGACGCGACTTGGTTAGCCAGGTCTTTCGCCTGCGTCTCAGTCAGCACCGTTTCAAGGGGACGCATGAAGTGGTCCCCTTGAAACTCCCCCCATACGCGGCCGTCAGGGTTCACGCATATCTCGATCACGTCATCCCGTCTGGCTTCCGGTATGCGATCTAGCGAGCTTTCGAGATACCCGGATGCCATCAGAAAATCTCCAGGTCTCGATCCACCATGACCGTCACCGTTGCGCCTTGATCGACGTGGATCACCGGCCCGAGGGAGAGGTAGTCATCGAGGGCACTGTTCGAGGCGCTTTCGAGGTCGCCGCCGATTTGATCGGCCGCGTCCGAGCCATCCTCGCTTTCAATTTGACCCGCGCCGTAGTTCGCCCCGGCCGAGATCAAGGAAATGAGCGCGGCCGATCCAAACCGTTCATCGAACCGAGAATCCACGAAGCCGCTAACCCCGGACCGACCAAGCTCATCGCCGCCGAACGCGCTGATCTGGACCGTCTGGTTGGTTGGCAGGATGATCCTATCCCACGCGATGGTTATCCGCTTCTGGGCAATCTCGACCCCGGATTTGTAGCGCCCGATCAACCGCGACCCGCGCGGGATCAGGACACGACTGCCATCGTAGGAGTAGACGTTTTCTGAGGTCAGCGCCCGCACTTGTCCCGGCGTCGAGCTATCGACTGCCGTTTCGAGTGAGGCTTGAATCAGCGTCCCTTGGGGCACCGTGTTTGACGGGTTTGCTATCACTTCGGCCTGAGTGACCTCAGCCGCCGCCGCGCCGTTCCGAACAAAGTCGGTGCCCGCATCAAGCAGGCGCTCGATCTGGTCGCCCTCGCCTTCGGCGCCGCTGCTGTTGCCAAAGGCGATGATGCCACTTTCGTTGCGGGCGGCCTGAAACTCCCGCGCTTCCTGCCGCCGCCGTTCCAGTTCCGCGAGGCGTCGCTGTTCTTCCTCGCTTGGGCCAGTATCAACAGGCATCCCCGCAGGGGCAGGCACCGGGGCTGGCTGTTGTAGCCGAGCAAGGTCTAGGTCTGCTTGAAGCCGCCGCAGTTCCCGATCGCGCTCTGCAAGCTGGCGCTGAAACTCACTCTGCGCATCAGCATTGGCATCTTGCAGCTCTTCAACCCGAGCCAGCAATTCGTCCATTCGTTCGTCTTGGGCGGAGGTGTCTTGTTGCTCCGCTGGCGCGTTGCGGAGATTTTCAATCTCCGCTTGGAGCTGGTCTATGCGATCCAGAAGTTCGGCATTTGGTGACGCCACGGGTTCTGGTTCCGGCTCAGGCTCCGGTTCAGGTTCGGGCGTCCGCTCCGGTATCATGTCGCCAAAGCCGTCGCCGTCGAGCTGAAATTCGGCGGGCGCGCTGGTCTGGATCGGGGCCTCTTCTTCCGGCTGCACCGCGAGATAGAGCATTCCGCCCATCAGCGCGATTGCCGCAACCCCGCCGATTGCTGCCGCAGGCGAGACGTTCGGCCGCGAGCGGCCCCCGGAGCCGCCCGCGCCCTCGCTGCTTTCGAGGGCTTTCAGGCGTTCTTCGAGGCTGCGGTCTTCTTCGCCGTTCGTGTTCTCATCACTCATTGAACCGCTCCTTGCGTCGGCAATGCTTCCACGCAGATTTCCCGATCACCGAGGCGCAGAACCCACCTGTTGCTGACCCCCGAAACCCGGATCACGTCGCCTTCCGTCGCCATGCTGTTGACCGACCGCTCGTTGCCGCCGGACCATTTGAAGATCGACGGAACCGGCGCGTTTCTGGCGAAGCGGAAGTAGGTGAATGTCCCATCGTCCCAGATCGAGGTCGGTGTAATTTCCGACTGGCCGCTGACCCCGTAGTTGCTGTTCGGAGCGCTGCGGGCGATGGTGTTGTTCGCCGCCGCTTGCCGATCTTGGGGATAGTCGAAGCGCACCACGTAGTATGTCGGGTTCGAAGCTTCGGTGACGCTGAAATAATAGCTGCGGCGGTTGGTATAGACCGTGATGTTGGTCGAAATACCCTGCGCGCCAGGTTTGATGGCAAAGGCGCGGCCTCCGGGCACACCGTCCAGCATGAAGCCTTCCGTATCACCGGCGATGATCGAGCGGATCGTTTCGCCCTGACCAAACTCGATGCTCGTCACATGGGTCATCGAGACGTTGACCCGATAGACTTCGCCATCGCGATAGGTGGCTGTGCGGACGCGGCTGTCGTAGTGCCCAGGTCGCGGGGAATATTCCGCCTGCGCGGCTGTCGTCGCCGCCGAGAGGGCTATTGCGATAGCCAATGTCCAGATGCCTCGTCTTTGCATGGCGTTACTCCTGCCTGTCGGACACGACGGCGTATTCCGTCACCGTGAAGCCGAAGGGATTGCGCCACACATCGTCTATCTGCCGCATTTGTGCGGGCCGAAACTCATAGAGCAGCGTTGCCGTGAAGCTCCCTACCTGCGTCCCTTCATTGGACGTCAGCCGCTTCCGAAACCGCACTTGTGCCCGGTTGTTCGTAATGAGGTTGATTGAGTCGATCTGCACATCGAGCCGTGCTTCGTCGCCATAGTTGTTCGGCGGGTATCTGGAATGGCCGCTCGTCCAAAGCTGGCGTAGCGATGCCTCAGCATTTCCGTCCGACATGGCGAGGACACGGCCGATCCGCACATCATTGTCGAGTTGGTTGTAGGTCTCCCGCGCGGTCACGTAGCGGAACACCTCGGCTTGAATGATCGCGGGGCGCTCCGTCAGGGACACCGCTTTCACCGCGGCATTCGGAACCGCCATGCCGGTCTCGCTGTCCACGGGGACGACCACCGGCGGCGGGTCCACATCGAGGACGGCGACCGCCGCAGCGGACAAGCAGCCCAGGATGCCGAACACGGCGCTGCCTAGCGCCACCTTCTGCCAGAGCCGTTCACGGCGGCGCGCGCCGTAAACGAGTTCTTCTTCGATGATTTCGTTCTCTTGTGCCACGTCTGCCCCGCTCATTCGAGATCCGGCAGGCTGAAGCTCATGTATCGCTGTTCCTCAGCGATTGTGGCGGCGTCCACGACGCCCCCTTGCCCGGCGCCTACCGTCTGAATTGCTTCGAGTTCCCACATGCGCGTCATGGCAATTGCGAGTTCCGCCGTAACGCGGGTGTTGTGATCGACACTCGCTTTGAGGGTTTCCATGTCGGGGATCATCTCGACCAGCTCATCAACGCGCTCTAGCGACTGCGCCGCCTCGCGGTGGCTGTTCTGTGCGGCGGCAGACATAACCGCGCCGGTCGATGCCCGCGTGGCGACGTTGGCCGCGCCTTGATTGCCGCTCGACGCCATTTCGGACAGGGCGTCTTCGCCAAAGCCCGCTTCGGCCAAGACGCGCTCCATCTGCGTCTGCATTTGCGGTGCAGAGCTGCCCAGGAGGCCGGAGAAGTCACCGTTGGCAACCCCTTGGGCAAGGTCGATTACGTCCTCAAATTCTTGATCGAGCAGTCCGTTGAGATCGCCGTTTTCCATCAGCATGGCGGCTACTTCGGTCGGGCCGCTCAGCGCGTCGTAGGTCTCTTCGAGCTGGTCAATTTGGCTCTGCAAAAGCTCGACTTGCTCTAGCAGCCGGTCGAGCTGATCGTTCTGGATGCCAAAGTCTTCCAGCATCTGCGTGAGCTGCCGGATGTTCTGCGTGATGTTTCCCGTATCGACCACCGGCACGCCTTGGGCGTAGGCCGGGCTCGAGACGGCAAGAACGCCGGTCAGAGCTGTTGCGCTGGATGCCGCCAGACCAGCCGACACGGCGGTTGTACGGACCCAACGCCCAATCGTTTTCGAGATAGCCATCACTCGAAATCCTCCGTCTGAAAGTTCATGAAGGCCCGTTCTTGGGCTACCCGAGCTGCCATCGCGACTTGCTCCGCAGAGAGCGCGCGGGTCTGTGCCGCCTTGAGCCGGGTTCGGATTGCGACCAGTCGCGCAAGCTCAGCACGAGCGTAGGTGTTGAGCGCGTAGGCTTCCTGCACGTCTTCGGTTTCCCCGATCCGTTCGATGATCGAGCGAACGCGGGCAGCGGCGGCTTGCACGGACGTGAGGGAATAGTCGCCGTAGACGCCCGAACCATGTGCCGTCATGCTCATGGTCGAGTTAGCCAGCGTGGCGGCGTCGATCGTGCCGAGGGCGTCCACGCCGCCGATGATCCCCAGGTAGTAGTTGTACCGCTCGGGGATGACCTTCACGTAGTGCTGGGTTTCCTCAAAGGGTGGTACGCCGCCGTAGTTCTGCACATTGCCGGGACCGGCATTGTAGGCTGCAAGCCCGTGAATGATGTTCCCGTCGAACATATTCAGCATTGAGGCGAGGTAGCGCGCGCCACCTTCGACTTGGAGATAGGGGCTGTCGTAATACTCCGGGTTGATCCCGAGATCGCTCGCCGTGCCCGGCATGATCTGAGTCAGGCCGAAAGCCCCCACTGGCGACTTGGCTCCAATCGTGAACCGGCTTTCTTGCCAGATCAGCGCTTGGAGCAAGGCCCGCCACTGCACAACAGAAAGGCCCGCCGCACCGACACCGGCGTTGCCGTGCGTCTCTTTGGCGACCCGGATAATCAGCTCTTCGATTGATCCGCTGGCATCCCCGAACCGCTCTTCGACTTCACCGCCCCCGGTATCGGGGTTCGGCTCGCCGTCCGCGTTCGGGATCGCGCCGAACATCTGTTCCGCGCCGGGATTGTTGTCGACCGGCGAGAAAAGCTCATCCGACGCACTCTCGCCGTCATCGCCCTCTTCCAGACCGGCGACCATGCCCGCCACATCCGTGTCGCCCATCGTCGCCGTCGAATGAATGTCCGCCAGCGCGTCCAGTTGCTCCTGCTTTATCTCGACCAGCCGCTCGGCCGTACCGAGAATGTCTTGTTGCAACGAAAGATCGAGCTGCCCTTGCTCTAGCGCCGCTTCGAGCTGGGCGTTGTTCTGCGCATCGACCACCGGCACGCCTTGCGCGCTCGCCAAGGCGGGCACGGTGATGACACCAGCCGTCAGAAGCAGAACCTTGAGGTTACTCCGCCCCGTCATAGACGACCTCCTGCCACGGCTGCGCCCCGCTGACAGGCGTGAAGGTGCACGGCTGGTCAGTGGGTGCGAAGTTGAAGCACTTCGCGGTCGAGGGCTGATAGCCGCAGCCGGCGAGGGTTACGGCCATCAAGAGAGCGGTCGCGGTAATGAGCTTCATCCGATCCTCCAAAAATCCGGGCGGTTGCGGTAATCGTGTCCGACCATTTCCTCGCCCTTCTCCATGCCGCCCAGGATGGTCAGAAGGTCGCCAAGGGGGCTCAGGTCGGCGTTCACCAGAACCGAGCCCTGATCGTCGCGGACGAGCCCGAGCCGCGAGTTGCTGCCCGAGTTGAGCATCAGGTCGAGTTCTTTTTCGTGCAGCCCGAGCAAGTCGTAGTCGCCCCGGCGCGCGCGAATATTGGGGAGCAGGATTTGCGTCGGCACAGCTTCAACGATGGTCTGGCCCACGGACGTGCGCTTAAGCTGGCTGGCGTATTGCGTCATCATCACGACGACCGCGTTCTGCTTCCGAGCCGTGACGAGCCAGTTGCTCAGCCGCTCCGCGAAATAGGGGTTGTCGAGAGCCTTCCACGCCTCATCAATGACGATGATGGTCCGGCGGCGATCCTCGATCTTCCGCTCCACGCGGCGGAACAGATACGAGAGGACCGCCATGCGCTCTTTCTCGCTTTCGCTGTCCAGAATGCCGGTGAGGTCAAAGCCGACCGTCTCGCCTTCGAGCGAGAACGTGTCCTCTTGGTTGTTCCCGAAAATCCAGCCGTAGCGCCCGCCTTCTGTCCACTCGACAAGTCTTTCATGCAGATCGCCGTCATCGTCGGTCGAGCTGAACAGAGAGGCCAGGTCCGTCCAGTTGCGAAGATCCTCGCGCGCTTCCGCGTTCTGCCGCACGACCTCTTGGATGCGGTTCACCTGTGTGGGCGTGAGAGGCTTATCAGGGCGATGAACCAGAGCGGAGAGCCAGTCGGAAAGCCATGCCTGTCCCCGCGAGTCCACTTCGGTGCGAAGCGGATTAAGGCCCGTCTTTTCGCCAGCGTTGATTGACGTGTAGCGGCCTCCGTTTGCGCGGACGGCCATTTCCATCCCGCGCCGATAGTCAAAGACGAAGAGTCGCGCGCCCGCCCGCTTAGCTTGCGTCATGAGGAAGGCCGCGAGGACCGATTTGCCCGAGCCGGGACGGCCGAGGATCAGCGTATGCCCCCCGGTCGGTTCCTTGTCCGGCGTGCCCTCTTCGTGGAAATTGAAGCGGTAGCCGCCTCGATCCACTGTCGGAAACATCGTGATCGGCACAGCCCACGGAACGCGATCTCCAGTCTTTCCCATCTGGGGTCGGTGGAAGGCGGCGAAGTCGGCAAAGTTGTGGTTCGTCACCGCTGCCCTGCGGCTGCGCTTCGCTCCGTTGCCCGGATGCTGGGCGAAATAATGGGTCTTCGCGGCGAAGGTCTCATTGACCATCTGCACGCCTTGCGTCGATGCGATGTTGCGCACCTCCGCGCCGATGCCGTCCAGGTCCTCTTCGCTTTCCGCGAAGATCGTCACCGTCATGTGGTGCAGACCGAAGGCCAGCCGCCCCGTATCCAGATCATCGAGCGCAGTCGGCATTTCTTCGAGAAGCGATGTTGCGCCGTTGTCCGCAGCCCGGCGAAGCCGCATTTGCTTCTTGATCCGGCCAGCCATGATGTTCGAGTTGATCGTGCTGAACGACTGCGTGATGACCATATCGACCGGCAAGTTCAGCTCATCGAACATCGTGCAGTTCGAGGCGCTGTGGTAACTCTTGAGGGCGAAGGTGGTCCCTACGCGCCGCCCGATCGTACCCTCGGACAGATAGAAGTTCGGCCCTTTGAACGTGACCCGCGTGTTCGCCACGTCCTGCGCCACATAGCCATAGGACGAGCCGCGATAGATCGGGTTTTCCCGGCCAATATTGAGCCCCCCGAGGAAGCCCAGCAGCTCGCCGCTTTCCGCCGTTAGAAGTCGGGCATTCAGGTTTGCGAACGTCGATCGCAGGAAGTTTGTAACTTCGTAGAGCCGCCGAACGCCCTTTTCCGTCTCCGCGCGCAGTGTCTCTATCGACCTTGCGCGACGGAGGGGCACCTTCGAGCCGAGCGAGGGCCGACGCAGGACGGTCAGCGTCAAGGATTTGTCGCGCAGCTTTCCCGCTTCCAGGTGCGCGCGCCACCGGCCATCGACCGCCGCCGCGAAGTCCTCACCGCCGACAGGCGGCAGGCCATGTTCGACGGCCCGCGAAACCTTGTGGACGTAAAAGGAATAGTCAGCCCCCGACTGAGCAACGATGCGCGCAAACAGGGCGCGCGTCTTGTCGAGCAATTCGTCTTCCGTCGTGTAACTGTTAAGGCCATCGAGCCTGATGCACTGCATCAGCTCATTGCCTCGCGTGCGGATCGTCTTGTCGTCCACCAAGGAAACGTAAGGCAGAAGCGACGCCATCTTGCGTTCGCGGGCAAACCACGTTGGAAGGAGTTCGTTGTCTTTAAGGGACATAGCTATCCCCCCCGTGCAGGCTGCGGTTCCGGGTCGGTGGCGTCTCTTGGAGAGTGGTCGCGATCACGTCGATAAAATTCGGGTCCCAATCTGCCGCCTTCCAAAGAACCGGGTAGGCGGCGAGGGCGAGCAACGCGACAAGCACGTGCTGCACCCAGAGGAAGATCAGAACAGACCCGAACATCCAGATCATCGCGTACATGATCGGCAAGCCGAGCAGCTTCGGAGGTTGGGTTAGACCGAGATAGACACGGGACTGTTCTGTCATTGCGCTTCGACCTCAGTTACCGTTCCAGATGGTCGCCACGATGGTCGGAGCTGCCGCGACACCGGCAATCGCGATCACGGTCCAGAGCGCTTGGCGGAAATCCAGAATCCCGAACAGCCAAGTCAGGAAGACGCCGATCAGCGCCAGTGTCCCGATGACCATGCCAAGCGGGCCGGTGATCGCATCGACAATGCCTTGCAGAAGGTCTTGCACCGGCGACAGGTCCAGCTCTTGAGCGAGCGCCGGTTCAGCAATGGCAAAGGTCAAAACGACCGCCATAGCCACGTGAGTGATATTGGGCTTCATCCTAAGTCTCCTTGCAGCCTCGCATAGACCCCCATGACCTTGAGGACGTGGTTCTGGGTCTCTTGATAGGGGGGAATGCCCCCGTTCTGGACCACGGCGTTCGGCCCCGCGTTGTAGGCGGCGAGGGCGAGCCGAGGGTCCTGGAACCGAGCCAGCATCATCAGTAGATACCGTGCTGACCCGTCCAGATTTTCCCGCCAGTCATGCGGGTCCACCCCAAGGGTGGACGCGGTGGCGGGCATGAGTTGGCCGAGCCCGATCGCGCCAACATGGCTGCGCGCGTTCGGGTTGTAGGCACTCTCAATCTCGATATTCGCACGGAACAGGCGTCGCCAGTCCGTGACAGAGAAGCCGACACCGCGCAGCGCCGGGTGCGACCCGTAGCGCATGGCGGTCTCGTCTATCGCTTGAAGGACAGCCGCCGGAGGCACGACAGCGCGCGGCACAATCGCCGCTGCTTCTGCCTCTTCGGTTCCTTCCTCTTCTTCTTCCTCGTTGAACAGGAAAATGCTGTCTCGATCCGACCTGCGGGCATCACCGTAGGTCCGAGAGAAACCAGATTGGGGGGATTGTGCGTCGAGGCTCCCATCCGACCGCATGACCAGAACCATGCCCTGCCCGATGGCAGGCGTCGTCGCGAGCGCTGCGGCTACGAGAGCCGCGCCGAATATAAGCCTAGGTTGCGGAGCCTTCCGGCTTGTGGAGGCGCCGTTGCAAAGCCCGAGTGCCCGCCTCAAGCGGAATCTCGATGAACTTGCACCCTTGATCGTGGAGGAATGAGATGAGGCCCGGAGCCGTGCGGAAGTAGCGCGGGGCCAAGTCCTTCGACCCTGCGCCCTTTCCTCGGGCTGTGACCAACAGGTGTTCTTCGCCGTTATCGTCCGAGACAGCTCGGAGATACCATCGACCGTACCAGGTTGCGTGTTGTTTGACTGCGCTTTCCGCGCAGACAACTTCAGCGCGATACCCGCGTTCAAGTAAGTTTCGGAATGTCTCTTCGACGACCACATTAGGCGCTGCTTTAAACATGCGTCTGGCTGGCCTCCCCACTCACAGGAGCATCGGGGGCGCACACCGGACAAGATGGCACCACCGATACAATATTGTTATTTTGTCCGCAACCGTGCAGATTGCATTTCGCGTCAGAAATGCGCCATTCACGAGAGCCGACGCCCTCACTAATTTACCATTGAAAAGCAAAGGCTTCACCCATGATATGCGCCCATCGTCACGTTGTCGCCACGATTGTAATTTTGTCTTCATGGTTTCCGTCCACAGCCCTTGCTCAGAGCTGTTTAGCACCAGAGAAACCATATTTGCCAACCGCTGCCAGCGAAGTGCGCCACTATGCCGACCTGCTTCGCCAGGACTTCGAGAACTATCTGTCCGAAGTTTCGCGCTACTTCGCCTGCCTAGACGAAGAACGCGCGCGTGCCTACCGCGAGGCCCAAGAGGTCACGCAACAATATCAGCGTTTCATCGAGATCGTCTCGGAATAGCTGTCGGTCGCGTTCAGCGAAGCACCTTCGCAACTGTCGTCCGACTGATTTGTAGCTCTTTCGCTATCCACCTCTGGCTACGCCCTTCGGCGGATAGAGCACGAATCCTGCGCTCATACCGCCGCACCGTGGGCGCATCGCCCGTTTGTCGCCCCAAGATTTTCCCTTTCGCCCTAGCGGCTTCGAGTCCTGATTTTACTCGTTCAGACAACAGCGCCGTCTCAAACTCCGCCACTCCGGCGAGGAAGGTTGAGATCATTTTCCCCATTGGTGATGACACGTCCAGCTCAAGACCATTGAGCGTCAGAAGTGACACTCGCTTCGCCTCCAGCTCGCTTAATGTAGAGAGAAGGTCGGCGGTGGAGCGGCCCCATCGCGACAATTCTACAACCGCGATGGCGTCCAACTCACGCCGTTTTGCCATTGCCAGGAGACGCGCTCGACCGGGGCGGCTGTCACGTCGCCCGCTGGCCGTCTCGGACACCTCGGCAACAACTTCATAGCCGCCTCTTTCCGCGAACGCGCGCAGTTCCCGCAACTGCCGCTCCGCATTTTGCTCGCGCGTCGAGACACGCGCATAGATCGCTATCTTGTGGCCCATTTTAACCCTCCTTGCGCGGACACCACTCAGGGCCTTCATACACTGGCTTCCAGTTTGGACCAAAATGTCATTTGTCTAAATGGGCCACTTTCAACGCACCTCGATTCGACTTGGCGGCGCCGCTCAGCTCATCTAAGGATGACAAAGATACAATATTGTGGCATGGGTTCTACGACCCAGAGAAAGGAGGTGCGCTTCATGCTGTCCATGCTCAGAACCACTACCCTAGCGGCCGCTGCGTCTTTCGCGGTGTTGTCAGCCGCTCCGGCCAGGGCTCAGTCTTACCCCATAGATTGTGCAATCCTACTTTGTCTGTCTCACGGCTGGCCCACCTCCGCACCCTGCACCGCAGCTAAGGCCGAGTTCATTCGCCGGATCACGCCCTGGCCCGTAGAGCCACCGTTGCAAATCTGGCGTTGCCCTTTGGGTGGAGGCGTTCAGTTGCAAAGCGCGCCTGCGCAAAGCCCTTGGCTCGATCAGCGCGTGATCGACGCCGCCACTACGCCGAAGCCAGCGCCCGCGTCACCCGATCCATCGAGCGCCGTCCCCGCCGTGCTACGGAGCTTAGGCGGCGAAGAGTTCGAGCCTCAGCAGCTTCTTCACTTCGTGCAGGACTACACGAGCGGGAACGGGCAGGCCGACATCGACATCAGCGACCCGACTTTTGACTACGTTCGCTCCATCCGCGTCTACAGCGTCGAGTACATGCGTCAGCGCGAACGCGGCAGGGACGGCGATGAATATTGCTCGCGCCAGTCGCGTGTCCGCGTCGGCACCTACGGGCCGCAAGGCTCCTTCTCATGGCATCACGGCGATCCCGAGGACTTGCCCCAAGCATTCGTCGGGGATGAACGCTGGGGCGATCATTGCCCGACCGTCAGCGTAAGGTCCGTCTTTGTCGATTGGCGAGACTACACAGGCACGTATGGCTTCGAGCAGGTGAATTACTAGGGTTTGTGCCCTAACCGGCCCGCAAACCCCAGAATTGCGGCACCTTCCGAAACCGAGTATGTCTAATCACAGAATAGTGCGGCCAGAGAGTCGCAGGCAAAGGAGCAGCACCACCAGCACAAAGTAAAGCCCCCGCGACGGCGGCAACCATCACGGGGGGGCTATAGAACCAGGGTCGGCAAACCCAAGAGCGCTCAATTTCAGCTTCGGTTCTACCAGCTTCCCCACATCGCAGGCAAGCGAAAAACGCATTCGTGCGATCGACCCCGCTTTGCCTTGCGGCCGCCTCGCTCCAACAACAGCGAGAGAACCGATGCAGGCAACTACCCTTCAATTTCCGGCTCGATCAGAGCCTCGACAACCTGTTCTACCGAACGGCATGGAGCGTGACGGCTTCGTGGCGCTAGTCGATACCGTCGCCCCGCTTCTTGGGGTCGGGAATGCAGCCCTAAGCACCTTCCGAACCATGATCGGGATGACCAAGCCGAGCGCTTTCAAGAGCGGCACCCAGGAACCGTGCTGCTATGCCAGCCAGTGCGAGATCGCGCACAAGCGCATGGTGGACCCGTCGCGTATCCGCGCCCATGAGCGCGAGCTTGAGAGCGCCGGCTTGATCGAGCGCCGCACTATGGCGAACGGTGCCCGCTCCGGCTTCGCCGGATGCGGTGTGTTCTTCACCCACGCCATCGCCCGCGTTCATGATTTTCTAGCCTTGCGCGACCAGCTCGAAGCCGAGCGCCGCGAGCACAACACGCTTCGCGGGATGCGCAGCGTCCACAAGCGCCACATCAAAGCCGCCCTGACTGACCTGATGGACGTAATGGGCATGACGGCCGAGGTTCAAACTCTACTCGATGCCTACGAGCGCTGGCCGAGCGCCGACGCGCTCCACCGCCTATCCCTCGAAGACCTTCGACAGCACGTCGAGGAAGCAGACAGCCTGTGCACAACCGCCTTCGATCTTCTTAGTGACGTGCCAGAATCGCGCGGTGAACCGGCTGAAAACGCGCGGTCCTATATACAAGATACAAACCAAGATCTTAATTCTGTACCTTGTAACGCTAACGCGATGATGCGGAGCGCGGGCTTGCCCGCGCACTCGGATTTGGCAGATGCCCCGCCTGACGGCGGCGCATATTGCGATGAAAAAGAGGATGGGCGGCGAGCGACGGAGCGCAATACCGAATATCTTGCCAAGCTCAGCCCACAGCAGCTTTATCGCCTATGTTCAGAGGAAATGAAGCTCTACATCGACGTAAGGCTAGGTGCAGGCGGGCGGCTCGACTTCCGATCTTTCGAGATCGCTGCCGAGCAGCGCGTTCCCGAGCTTGGGATCAGTCCGAGCGCATGGGAGAAAGCTCGCGAAGCTCTGCCAAGAGGTGCCGCCACACTTGCAGTCCTCATCATCGACGCCAAAGCCAGCGGCCCGCGCCCGCAGATCAAATCGCCCGGCGGGTATTTGCGCGGCATGATCGCCAAGCATCGAGAGGGGTCGCTTAACCTTGTCGGCGGGCTCATTGGCCTATCGCAACGCTACTTCGAGCAGATACGCGCATGACCGATCGCGCGGCCCAGGAACGAGAAAGGCCGGAACCTTGCGGTCCCGGCCCGGTGTTATCACCTTTCGCGGCCATCGGCGTCCCCGCCTGTTCCGCGTCTTCGACAATACTGCAATTTTGCACCCGATCAACCCCCATCATCTTTCCCGAAATATCCTCGGGGGAAAGCGCGTCAGCGCTTTGGGGGCAGACAGCCCCCCCTAACAAGATTGCTATAATGTCAGGGCTGATGTACGTTGTGACAGGTAGTTGTGAAGGCCCACTCACGGAACCTCGCGCTACACCATACCGATCCTTTGTGGTGAAGGATGAACTTTGCCTCGCCTTCGGGCGAGGCCCTTTTCCCGGTCAGAAACCGGGCTTCACCACGCCCAGGAGATAGGGCGAGCTGTCGTGAGCGCTACACTCTTCCGTCTTGTTGCCGATTACGAGACTGCAAAAAGCGAGCTTTTTTCGAGCGATCCGGCCGTCCTGCGTTTGTTCGCCCGTGACCACTACCGTGCGGCCACCATCAAGCCAGCCTTTACGCTCCTGACGCCTGACGGCCAGCTCCTTGCGAGTATGGACTATTGGAGCGGCCAGTGGGTCGAGGAAGACACGGATCAGGCCACGGGTGCCTGATCCGGCCCCGCTTTGGAGCGGGGCGGTTGGCCCGACCTTTCCACAGGACTCCTCGCTATCCTTCGCACTATGAGGGCGCGTCCAGCTCGTCGCCTGCAAGGCGCGAGGCGGTCGCCTCGCGCTGGAAAGCTCGGGCAGGGTTTCCGCCGCTTTCAGCGGCGGCGCCAGTCCTGCGGCATAGCGAAGTCTGTCGCCCAGATGCCGCGGTCGATCTCACGCGCGGCGCGCTCGTCTTCGACGTAGCGCCGCGAGTATTCGCGGTAGGCCACCGCCATGCCCTGCGCGGCCATTTCGCGGTTCAGCTCACGGCTTCCGGATCGGCAGATCGCCACCGAACGCCCGTAGCGGTCCACGTCTTGCACATCGCAATCGACCCGCCCCGCGACGATCATCGTCGCCAGGGCTTCCGTAGCGGCTTCGCCGCACCGCCAGATTGAGCCGTCTGGTCGCTCGCACGGTTGATCGGATTCCGGGGCGTCGATTCCGAACAGCCGTACTCGCTGACCCGCGACGCGAAGCGTATCACCATCGACTATCTCGGCACGACCGCTCAACGTCGATGACGACCCTGTTCCGGACGAGCTGTCACCCGCGCCCAGGTTTTCCACCCAACGGCCGAGCTGGTCATTGAGCCGCACGAGATCGAGCCCACCCGGCGTCACACCGGCCAGCACGATCAAGACCCCAACGAAGATGATCGCGCCAGGCGCTTTGCTGTGCCGACGACGACCGAAGAGGTTGCGCCGCCGCATTTATTGCCAAGCGTCCGGCACGTTCGACAGCATCGCGCGATATTCCGCGACGGTCGCGGCCGTCAGCTCCACCGTTTCGAGACGGCGCAGAGTCTCAGCCGCCTCTTCCGCCGTCAAATGCGACGTGAAGGGCGCGCGGACCCGCGAAAAGTATGCCTTTCCGCTTTTCACTGCCGCGTCCGTCACGTCCTTTACCTCGCCCGAGCGCGGTTGCCGCGTCGCCATGAGGAAATCCACGCTGTCGCCTACGACGAACAATTTCACCGGCCCGAGCATCCGGCCTTCCGCCAGGATCGCCACGAGCGGCAGATTCCCATCTGTGCCGTGTTCGCGGTGAAATTGATCGGTCGCCTTCGTTTCCGTGGCGAAGAAGGTCACGCGCTCCGTTCGATCGTCATGCAGAAGGGCGATGACGGACGAAGCGTTTGCGGTGGTCGAGGACGTGGCGAGTCGTGTCGTGAACATGAAATTTCCTATTCCGGGTATGAACTTCAATCTTATAATTTTGTCGGTTTGCACGAAAGGCGGTTCCGCCCATCCCGTCCGTTCGTGACCTCGTGCGTTCGCTCGAGGACACGCCCGGCCGGGACCGCGCCCTAGTCGTCCCTTCGGTCCTCCCCGAGCCTGCCCGCCCCGTTCTCCCTGCGGCCCAGGTGCGCCGGCGTGCGTCTCGTCCCGAGCCGCCCGCCGTCGCGGCCGCATGGTCGCCCGGGCCGGTCTGTCTCGGCCCATTCGGGTGACGGTCGCTTGTGCAGGATCGGAGATCCCCGCGCGAGCGCGGCGATCACGTCAGGCGGGGGGTTCGGGCGAGCCCGA
>JABXHM010000007.1 GCA_013373625.1 Alteromonadaceae bacterium
ATAATTTAATAAAAAAGGGTTTCATAAAATAGAAACCCTTTTTGGTCGTCAGCGTTTATTTAAAAAAGGGAACTTTTTTTCCTGCCACCAACCAGACAATACCAAATAAGCTTAAGCAAATAGTTTCAATCCAGAATATCAGATTCAAGTTTTTTATTATTGCCAAGTAGTGCAACAAACCGCCAACTATTATGGTAAAAGTCATTGCAATACCACAGTAAAAATAAAGCAGTTTTCTAAACATAATACCCTGGCTATTTGGGTTTTCTGCGTGTTTTGATTTGGCTCTCTTATAAAAGCAATATGTAAAGTAAATAAGAGAAACAAACAATATGATAGCAGCTATATAGTGCACTCTTGCGGTGCAGACAGGGTTGTTGAATACAAAACCGAAGGTTGCTTGTTCACAGATCATATCGCTATTTAGTTTGCAAGAGGTCGGGAACCAGGCCACCATTACAGTGGCAATAGCAGCAATTTTTGCTGCTAGCCATTCGTTGCCCGTATGGCCTCTATAACTAAATAAAAAAGCGGCTACAACAAACAATTGGGATACAAAAAAGTCCCTTGCACCGCTATGGTAGGTATGACTGATACTTTGTGGTACGAGCCCATTGGTTTCTATTTGATTAATGTTATGCAGAACAACGCTGCCCAATGCGATTAGCAAGGCGACAATTCCAATGTAAGTTCTAGCCCATGTATAATCAAATACCATTTGTTTGCTATTTTCCATACTAAGAGCCCGTTAAGAATTTTTGAATGGCGTTAAACCCTGAACGGTAAGCGAAAAAAATTGCTACATCATCGGCACCGCTGCCTACGTTTGCCTTAAATCCAGCGACAAATCTACCTTTATCCGGGGCGGCGTCCTGATTGAGTTGCCATTCGCCGGTCAATAACAAGCGATTCACATGCTCAACACCGCCATACTCTTCAAAATTCAGATAAGCTAGCCAGATCTTTCCCCGAGGGATACGGTTTCTAACATTTCTCATGTCATCACCGTAGTACAGATACTCTAATAAGGGACCAGTGTAAAAAATGACAGAGTCTTTATCGTCTGTAATTTTCTCGCGTGTTTTAAAACCACCAAGCCAACCTATGGTAAAATAATCTTTCATCTTTTTTTCCTGAAATGAAAACATAGACGTGCTGACTTTCGAATAAAGATCAAATGAATCGCTGACGTCGTTGAAAGTGACGCTGTCATTCTCAGTGTTATCAGATGATGGAGGGTTATCAGCATCGTTCGGCTGTTGTGGGTCAGAGTCTTCGCTGATTTCTTTTTTAACAGGGCTACCTGCTAAAAGCCCTCCTATTTCCCAGTGAAGTGCCCGATAGTTATCGAACATCCACCTGCCTTCGAACCCGAATTGTGCGAAACCGCGTTTTTCAGTTAATCCAAGATGCTCACCTTCCTCGTTAAAATTAGACTGCATGGTGTAACCCAGCATGAATTGGTTTGTCCAACTAGACTCTGATCTGGAGTTAAAACTGAGCTCGTCCTGGCAATTCTTTTGCATTAACGATATCCATTTTGCTCTGAGCTCGCTTGTTACCGGCGCGCTTGCTTCACTTGTTTCAGGGAACTTAACGCTGGCCAGTGACGTTAAGTTGTATGTTTCGAAAGATTTGTGGTCACTGCATAACGAAGATGTTATTTCAGGCACTTCAGCCGCTAAACATTGTTTCTGTTTGTCGTTACTACAATTAATTGCTATGAATTCGTCTTCAGCCTTAACTGAAAACGGCATAATTCCCAGACAGCAAACAAGGGTTGAAATGGTGAAGATGTTTGATTTGATCATGTAAGTTCTCCTTTTTTGAATACCTTCACCCTCAAAGTGCGTTAACGACGGGATTACTCTCAGAAGAATTTAACTATTTTTATAAAATGTCATTAACGCAATAAGCTCTTTTCACCCTATGAACAAGTTTTAGAAAACTGAGTGGCCGCGGGTTTGGCTGTGTATCTACCGGTGATATTTATGCCGCAAATTTGACGTCACTTAGAACAATAAAGTCATTTGTTTGATGCTTGCCGGGTGAGTCTGAAACGACGGTGGTAGTCTTGTCGTCATTGAAGTTGGAAGCGTTATATCAAGATGTGCCCGTATTTTGTAGTGAGCAAGATTGTCTTGTTACAGTTGGCTTTTCCTCTCAATAGAACTTTCATTTCGTGCTGGCAAAGGTTTGAGTAAACACCTTCTGGCCATGCTGAGCATTCATCGCTGTATGATACATCACAGACGCTTTTTGCCGGTGTAATGCAATGTAAACCAGTGAATTTGAGAGTACCTTTATAATTCAATATTACTCTGCTTTTTTCATGAGAGAACTGCTCTTTCATAAATAAGATAAACAGACTACGGGTATCTGTAATAGCCTTTCATTGCTCGATTGTTAATATTTGTAACATCTATTTATAAATCAAACTTGCGCCTTGTAGGTACCATTAGATGTTGATATTAAAAAATAAAAGTGTTTTCCGTAAACATACTGAACGTGTTCTATTGTTAACCGGTTGTGTGTTTCTGGCGGCCTGTAGTTCAAAGACCGATACAGTAACGACTGCTGAGGCCACTGTGGCAAGCTCAGCGCCAGTCGTTTTTGACAACCCAATTATCAGATACGATACCGCCGATCCGACTAACGAGAAGGGGGAGATTATCTATACCGCGGACCCTGCGGCAATGGTACTGGGCGATACAGTTTATCTCTACACCACCCATGACGAACAGTTTATCGATGGCGAAGGTTATCGGATGTACGATTACCGTTTGTGGACCAGTAGTGACATGCAGAACTGGGAAAATAAGGGCACCGTGCTTAGTTATTCCGACTTCGACTGGGCCCGGGGGGATGCCAAAACCGGTAATGCCTATGCACATCATGTTATTCATCGTAAAGATGAGTCAGGTAAGTCAAAATACTATTTTTATGCCACCGTCGAAGGCGGTCAGGCTAATGACGAGTTTGGCTTTGCAATTGGAGTAGGCGTATCAGACAGCCCCGAAGGCCCTTTTACGGATCCGCGCGGAATGCCAATGATATTGCTGGAAGATACGGCAGAATATAAAGATCACACCTGGCGCAATATCGACCCGGCAGTATTCGTCGATGATGATGGTAAGGCCTATCTTTATTGGGGTAATCAGCAACTTTGGTGGGTAGAGCTTGAACCAGATTTGGTGCACTTAAAAGATGAGAGATATACCCTCGATGCTAACGGTAATATGCAAAACCGGGATATGAGTGAGGTGAACATCCATGCCGTAGAAACATTGCCCAACTTTGAAGAAGCGCCCTACGTTTCAAAGCACAATGGCCTTTATTATCTCGTTTATGCAGCAGGTTTTCCCGAGAGTATTGCCTACGCAACCAGCACGTCTGCTACTGGTCCATGGGACTACCAGGGAGTGATTATGCCGCCGATTGAAAATACCACCACTATTCATCCGGCCATGTTTGATTTTAAAGGTAACACTTATCTTGCCTACCACAGTGCCCAGCTGCCTGGCGGTGGCAATTACCGGCGGTCTGTGTGTATCGACAGAGTGTATTTTAACGAAGATGGTACGATTAAAGATATTGTCAGAACATCAATGCCATCGACAAAAGAGTCAAAATAGAGAAATACGGGTAGTCCGCAGTCATCGCTAAGCAGAATGTGTTTATCAAGGATGATGGCGGTTATGGTTATGCGATGTTTACTGATTAAGTCAGTTTACATTGTTGGTTTACAGTAAAAGAGAAATCAATTTATGAAAAGTTTAGTTGAGCAGTTTCAAAGTTTGACCTGTGCTACACGGTGTAAAGACACACTTGGTTCATTATCTCTGCGCACTCGTTGGTTTAAGCGGGGTTATATCAAACCCGCTTTAATGGCAATGAGTCTGGTTGTCACATTACCGGTTGCCGCGCAGATAGATCATACAATGACGCCTATTGAAACGCCTGACCAGCCGGATGCTATTGAGCTGGGTACTGGTGAGTTGCCGGGGGCGGAAGTTGCCGAGTCATGGCACGCACAGTATGGCAGCCGCTTTGCTCGCAATGTAACTGTTGCGACCCTTACGCCTTTTTTACCTGATCCGGAGAAAGCCACAGGTGCTGCGGTTGTCGTCGCGCCGGGCGGCGGCTTTCGAACATTGTCAATGGATAACGAAGGGTGGGATGTTGCCAAAGCGCTTGCAGAGCAGGGAATAGCGGCTTTTGTGCTGAAGTATCGACTCAATCAAACGCCGGCTACCATGGCGGGCTTTCAGCGTTCAATGGAAGAAATGTTCTCTAATACTGGCCGACGTCCACCGCGTCCTGAGCCGTCTGAAATGAAAGAACGACTTGCGCCACAGCTTGAAGATTCGCAAGCCGCTTTTGAGTTGATTTACAAACGCGCTGACGAGTGGGGCATTGATAAGGATCGTGTTGGTATGATTGGCTTTTCAGCTGGTGCTATGCTGACAATGGCTACTACCCTGGTTGGCGATGGGCCAACGCCTGCTTTTATTGGTAATGTTTACGGTCCAATCTCTGCGGTTGAAGTCCCCGCTGATGCGCCGCCACTATTTGTAGCATTGGCGGCGGACGATCCGTTTTTCGCTAACAGCAACTTTGGTTTAATTGAGAAATGGCATGCAGCCGGCAAGCCTGTTGAGTTTCATTTTTACGAGCAGGGCGGCCATGGCTTTGGTATGTATCAAAAAGAAACTACCAGTACCGGTTGGTTTGAAGCCTATTCAGCCTGGCTGACAATGCACGGCATGTTGACGCCTTCAGACAAATAAACGACTTGCTCAAGGCATAAAACAAACAAGGGAAACCGTCGGTTTCCCTTGTTTGTTTTATGCAAAGTTAAGGCGTGTCGAACTCTACGTCGTAACCGGCATATTTTCTGATGTTGATAACCCGGTCTTCGTCCAGCAGCCAGTACTGGCCTTTTATACCTTGTAACGTGCCGCTAAACTCAGGTGTCTTGTCCAGATTAATAGATTTAATTTTTACCGGATATTGCTCTACCGGGTAGTCAATATCATGGCTGACATCGTCGACAGTAGAAAAGACCTGCAGGCCTTTATGCGCACTAATTGCACTCAATTCAGCTTCAAGCTTTGCCAGCATTTCGTGTTTCAGTGCGATAAGGTTCTGTTGTTCAGGCGCACCTTTTAACATCGTGCGCCAGTTTGTTTTGTCGCCGATATACTGGGTACACAGTTTTTCGACCTGACCACTGGTGAGACGGTCAGGCACGCGTAACATGACAGTCGCCTGGCTGGCCCCTTGATCTATCCAACGACTTGAAATGCCATCGGTGACATGGCGCGTGATCCCCACTTTTAAATTGCCCGTGTTAGCCAGGTAAACAAAGTGATCGGAGAAGCAATTTTCTTCTCCCCATTCTGGTTCACGACAGGTACCTTCATGATAATGACATTGCTCGGGTTTGATAATACAGGTGTCACACTGCGCCAAAGAACGCATGCAGGGATAGCAATAACCCTGATTAAAACTCTTATTGGTTTTACGTGAACAGTGAACGCAGTAAATAGCACCAGTGAAACGCAAACTAACGGTTTTCCCGATGAGCTCATTCATTGCGAGTAAACTGTCGCCAACAGGCAATTGGTATTGGGCCTGGTGGTTGGTATCGGTAGATACGCGCATTTTTCTAAGAGTACCAGTATACGACATGGCGGAGTCCTGTTAATCGGTGAGTTCGCCGCGCAAGCTTTGCGTCAGGCGAGATTTAATCTGGTTAAATGAGAGCGATTGGCTGAGTAAATAGTGCAGTTTGGCTAATGTCGCCTCCGGCGTCATGTCATAGCCTGACACCACCCCTGCCTTTGACAATCCATGACCTGTTTTGTAGCCACTCATATTGACCCTCCCTTTAAAGCACTGGGTACAGTTCACAACCACAATTTCTTTGTCCGCGGCGTTTTCCAACTGCTTGAGTAAGGCTGAATTTTGCGGTGCATTGCCCACCCCATAACTGAGTAAAATCAGTGCTTTAACGGGTTGTTGCAGGGTGTTTTCAATGACCATTGGTGATATGCCAGGGTATAAACTTACGAGCCCCACAGGTTGCGCTTTAACCGGGTTAACGGCAATACTGTGCTGTACGGATTGAGTGATTTGTCCGGCTTTCAGGCGAATGTTGATACCCGCTTCAATAAGCGGAGGAAAATTAGGTGAGTCAAAGGCGTCAAAGCCATCGGCATCGACTTTTCGGCTGCGATTACCTCGCAGCAGTTTGTTGTTAAAAAACAGACTCACTTCGGCAATCGGATAATTTGCGGCGATATACAAAGCATTGAGCAAGTTTACCTGACCGTCAGAGCGCAGTTCGGCAAGCGGTATTTGCGATCCTGTTACAATAACGGGTTTGGTTAATCCTTCCAGCATAAAACTTAGTGCAGAGGCGGTATAAGCCATGGTATCGGTGCCATGAAGAATAATAAAGCCGTCAAACTTATCGTATTGGGCAGCTATATCATCGGCAATGAATTGCCAGTCCGCCGGACTCATATCAGAGGAGTCAATAAGCTCGTCGTATTCACGCAATGTATAACGAGGCATTTCGTCGCGATGAAATTCAGGCATGGATGCCAGCGTATCAGCCAGAAAGCCCGCAACCGGCACGTAACCCTGCTGCGAGGGTCTCATTCCAATGGTGCCGCCGGTATAGGCAATGTAAATATGTTTGCGCATGATTTGTTGCCAACTTATTTTTTTGAGGTAGTGTAACAGGGTTTGTTGGTTGCCAACATTGTATAACGGTTAATTGTGCTTTACTTTACCCTCATGATTTAAACGTTAATGCATAGGTTTGTTGAACTTATATTAATTTAACGTGGCCTTTTAAATGTTATTGTAAAGCATAGCGTTAGTATTGAGTCGCTTTTATGCAGTCTTAATGGAATAACGCAGTAGTGTATCCATTTGCTTAAAGGATTTATTAATGCAACAACAAAGCGGTAGCCTGGTCTGTGTCGGGCCAGGAATGATCTTAGGTGCACATATCACAGAGCGTTGTCGTAATTATATCGAACAGGCTGATGTGGTATTTATGAGTTGTCATCCTCTTGTGGAAAGCTGGATTGCGTCAATGAATAAAGACGTTCACTCACTACAGCATTTTTACGGTGAGGGTAAAGATCGTCGCGAGACTTACAGAGAAATGCAAGACGCCATAATCCAGCAAGTCCGCGAGAATAAACGCGTTGTTGGCGTGTTTTATGGTCATCCTGGAATTTTTGCGCAGGTGCCACATAAATCCATAGCTCAGGCGCGCAAAGAAGGCTTTGCTGCACATATGGAGCCGGGTATTTCTGCAGACGCGTGTTTGTATGCAGATATGGGTATCGATCCGGGGCGTTACGGCATTCAACAATACGAAGCCAGTCAGTTTTTATTTTATAAACGCAATATCGATCCCTCGGCCTATTTACTGCTGTGGCAGATAGGTCATGCAGGGGATGTCTCGCTGACAACCCGTCAATCCGGTACAGCAGAGCGTCAGGTTTTAGTGGACCAATTGTTGAAGTACTACCCACCAGAACATCAGGTTGCAATTTATGAATGCCCCTTCATTATTACCGAACAACCAAAGATAGACTGGTATCCCTTGCATGCCCTGGCAACCGCGGATATTTCTCTGGTTTCGACGCTGGTAGTGCCGCCAGGGCAGGCTATGAAGCCAGCCCCGGACATCGTTAAAACGTTAAACTTGATTTATGAAAGTTCATAGTTTTAAGCTGGGGCGGTTTAAAAAATCGCAGCGGTTACGCTCCGTAGAGTCAAATCAACACACGAACGACACGAGTATAAAAAAGCGTTGTTGATGCCGGTCACTGTATTATTTGGGTATAAATACTATTTCTTCATAATTTCTGGTGCATGTGACAGTGAAGTACGTTATTTTTACACAATAGGTAATTGTCACACTATTTTATAAATATTGTTATCCAATATCATTAAAGGTAAACCGATGAGTGCTATAGAGTTGTTAGACAAATTAGGAAAAACCCCCGACTTAGATATCACTGCGTTAACGGCCGCAGAACAGGCGGAGATTGCCAATGCAGTAAAGCTTGCAGGTGAAAATAATCCGGTGCTGACTATCGTAGAGCCAGAACAGCCGGATACCGACGACGAACCCAAAGACAGCTTATCGGACTGATGGCCCACTTTGTTCAGATTTACGTGTTTTATACTGTTGTTCGTTGCTGTTTTTATGAGTGGCAAGTTAGTTGCTGCAAATGTTGACAGTACACTTCAGGAAGCAGATAAGCTAAGGCTGTCGGATAAGGACAAAGCCCGGCATTTATTAGATTCCATTGAGCCGGGGACGTTGTCAGAAGAGCAAAAGGTTTATTATCAGTATATAGCTACGGTTATAAACCTGTTCGACGGAGACGTAAAGCTAGCGGCAAAACGTTATGAAGAACTCCTCGAAGCCGTGTCCGACGACGATCTAAGAGTGCGCATAGAAGCGTCCTATCTGAATCTTCTCGCTGCTTTAGGGCATTGGAAAAAGGGTTTGTCGTTAGGTGAAGCTTTGTTTTCACGTATCGCTAAATCCGAAAATACCGAAACTCAATTACGTGCGTATTTAGGCTTAATTGCATTTTATGATCAGCTGAATCAACCCGAAACGGTGCTGATTCTTACCAGTAAAGTGGTTGATAAAGAGAACGTGCCACCCGAAGTCCTATGTGGCGCAATGGCTGCCAGGATTAGTGCATTCAATCAACTCGACGATCACGCTTATTCTTTTGATGAAATTAATTCAGCCAGTCAGTTTTGTTTAGAAAATAACTTGTCGATTTACTACGTCGCGTTAGAGTTGTATAAGATAACGTGGTTAGTTAATCAGGGGAATTATTCCGAAGCGGTTATTTTTCTGGACAATGTGATTAGTAATCCTGTGGTGCAATCATTTAAACCACAATTAACGACTGCGTTGTCAATGTACGCGTCAGCCAGTTTAAAGTTAGGAAGAGTGGCTGAGGCGAGAGAAGCCGCGCAAAAAGTGTTGACGCTAGACCCAACAAACAATTATACCAGCGCGGTCATGACAGCATTGGACGTGCTAAATAAAGTTGAACGTGAACACGGTAGTATTGCAGATGCATACCGCTATCTTGAACAACTTAAAAGTCTGCAGGAACAAGAAAGCTCTTCACAACTTCAAAAGCAGCTGGCTATTCAACAAGCCTGGTTTGAGATGGACGCTAAACAGAGCGAAATTGAATTACTGGATAAGCGCAATGCTTTACTGTCAACACAGGCAAAGCTGGCCAACGAAAGTCTGGAAAACACGTTGTTGGCGTTATCGTTGGTTTCATTATTGCTGGCGTCACTGGTTTTCTGGTCATATCGGAATCACAAAATTCAGGTAAAACTCAAGTACTTTGCCCGCACCGATATGTTGACTCAGATATACAATCGTGGCCACTTTACCGAATGCCTGACGGGCTGTTTACATCAGGCACAGAAAACCAATACGCCCGTAGCGCTTATTTTATTGGATCTCGACCATTTTAAGAATATTAATGACAATTTTGGCCATCAGGCCGGAGACTGGGCCCTAAAAGAAGTTGCCAGCCGCTTAACACATGCAGCAGGTAAAGGTGCGATTGTTGGTCGTCTTGGGGGCGAGGAGTTTGGTGTCGTATTACCTGGGGAAGACACCAGTAATGGCGTTGCTATTGCAGAGAAGTGCCGTTTGGCCATTAATAGCATCGATGCACTGCAAGCAGGCTATGGATTTTCTATCACAGTGAGTGCAGGTGTAAGCTGCACGACTGAAGCAGGCTATAATCACAACAGTTTGTATGCCGCGGCTGATCTGGTGCTATATCAATCCAAACAATACGGTCGCAATTGTGTTTATGAGTATACGTCGTCAATGACTAAATGAGCTGGTGTGGCTGACCTGCCAGATAATGCGGTTGAAGCACTGATGAGAGGGTCCATTCCGGCACTGTATAATGCAGTGTCAGAATGGACTGACCGAAAGGCAATCTCTTAACTGATATCTTCGCCAGCAGCCTGACGGTCTGCATGGTAGCTTGAGCGTACCATTGGCCCGCATGCGGCATGAGTAAAGCCAATTTCTTTAGCGATTACGCCTAACTCGTCAAATTCATCCGGGTGCACATAACGTTTTAGCGGATAATGGTGTTTGCTGGGCTGCAGGTACTGGCCCAGTGTCAGCATGTTCACGTTGTGGGCGCGGAGATCTTTAAGCACCTCGGCAATTTCTTCTTTTGTTTCGCCCATACCCATCATCAGCCCTGATTTTGTTGGTATATCCGGATGCTGATCCTTAAATTTCTTCAACAAATCCAGCGACCACTGATAGTTAGCTCCCGGACGACATTCGCGGTATAAGCGTGGGATGGTTTCCAGGTTATGGTTAAATACATCCGGGGGCGCGTCTTTGAAAATCTCCAGGGCCCGATCCATACGACCACGAAAATCCGGAACCAGTACTTCTATTTTAGTGGCTGGGCTATGCTCACGGATGGCTTTAATGCAATCAACAAAATGTTGGGCACCGCCATCACGTAAGTCATCACGGTCAACAGAAGTAATCACCACATATTTTAAATCCATTTCTTTAATAGTTGTGGCTAATTTAACTGGTTCCTCTGCACTGGGTGGTAGAGGTTTGCCGTGAGCAACATCACAAAACGGGCATCGACGAGTGCAAATATCGCCGAGGATCATAAAGGTAGCGGTACCGTGGTTAAAGCATTCAGCCAGATTAGGACAACTGGCTTCCTCACAGACAGAATGAAGTTTATTCTTGCGCAACGTTTTTTTGATATGGTCGATGCGATCGGTAGTGCGGGGGAGCTTTATTTTAATCCACTCCGGCTTGCGCAACATCTCTTCTTTCTCGGTGGGAACAATTGTCACCGGGATATGTTTGACCTTTTCATCATCGCGGAGCTTCACTCCGGCTTTTGCTTTTACGTTACTCATTAAAGCCTTCTATAGTTTGAATGTGAGCGATATTAAGCTCTGCCTGTAAATGGCTGAGCATTGCACCAGCGGCACTGGCAATTGAATCTACGCCGCCAAGGCGAGCGCAATCGGTCATTTCCATTCCCTGATAACCACAGGGATTGATTCTCTGGAAGGGCTCGAGATCCATGTTAACGTTTAACGCTAAACCATGAAATGAGCAGCCTTTACGAATTCGTAAACCCAGAGAACATATTTTTTGTTCGTTAACGTAAACGCCCGGAGCATCAGCCCGCGCATTGGCTTCTATACGACTATCAGCCAGTGTATTGATCACTGCGTTTTCCATCGCTGTGACCAGCTGTCGCACACCCACTTTACGTCGTCTTACATTAAGCATCAGATAAACAACCAGCTGACCCGGACCGTGATACGTTACTTGTCCGCCTCTGTCGACCTGAACGACCGGGATATCACCAGGCATCAGCACATGTTCTGCTTTACCGGCCTGACCTTGCGTAAATACCGGCTCGTGTTCTACCAGCCAGATTTCATCAGCACTGTGCTCATCGCGGGTATCCGTAAATGCTTGCATGGCATGCCATACCGGCAAATAGGGCTGGCGACTGAGCTGTCTGACTATCACTGAATCGGTTAATGTGCTGTCAGCAACCGGCGCTGATACTGCCGTCACTTACAATACAACCCTGACTAATTCGAGCTTTGCCAGTTCAGTATAAATTAATTCCATATGTTCTTTACTGGTGACGGTAACACTTACTGAAACAGAGTGGTAATTGCCTTTAGTGCTCGGTTTAATAGTTGGCGCATAATCACCTGGCGCATGTTCCTGCAAGCATGCAATAACATGACCGGGCAAGTCTTCATGGGCCACACCCATCACTTTAAAGGTTTGTGCTGTTGGGAAATCTAACAGCTCATCAAAACGCGTGTCCAATTTTATCACCTCTCAAAAGAATACGGCACGAATTGTAGCAATTCGTGCCGAACACCACCAGATTAACCAGACTGGTTAGTCGTTAAAGCCCAGTTGAAGCTTAATATAATCCGTGAACCGATCAATCAGGCCACCTTCATTCACTTCGTGCAATGTTACTAGCGGGTATTCAGCTACATCGTTGCCATCGAGTTGAATGTATACTTTGCCGACAACTTCTCCCTTGGCCAGCGGCGCTTCAAGCTCTTTGTCAATTTCAAAGTTGGCTTGCAGGTTACCAACTTGACCGCGCGGAATAGTAATGGGGGTTGCCTGCGTAATTCCCAAGTCAACGGTATCCCGATCGCCCATATAAATGCGGTGAGCTACAAAACTCTCGCCTGCTTTATAAGGGGTTACTGTTTCGTAAAAACGGAAGCCATAACGCAATAGTTTTTTGTTCTCTACTTTTCTTGCCCGTTCGCTGTCAGTACCCATGACCACTGATATTAAGCGCATTTCACCTTGGGTGGCGGAAGTGATTAGTGAATATCCTGCGTCAGAAGTGTGGCCAGTCTTAATACCATCAACATTCATGCTTTGATCCCACAACAGACTATTGCGGTTGTATTGTTTAATACCGTTATAGGTGAACTCTTTCTCACTATATATGGCATACATATCGGGTGTTTCTTCAATTAACGCTCTGGAAAGCGTGGCCATATCACGCGGTGACGTGTAATGCTCGGCATCATGCAAGCCATGGCTGTTTACAAAGTGACTTGAATCCATGCCTAAACTCATTGCGTGAGCATTCATCATGCTGGCAAAGGCACTCTCTGAGCCTGCGATGTGTTCAGCCATTGCTACGCAGGCATCGTTGCCCGATTGCACGATAATGCCGCGGAGCAAGTCTCGAACCGATACAGTTGTGCCCACTTCAATAAACATTTTAGAAGAGTCAGGAAAGTTTTTTGCCCAGGCGTTTTCTGAGATCTTTACTTCATCATCCAATGAAATATTGCCGGCCTGGAGTTCTTTACCTATGACATAAACGGTCATGATTTTGGTTAAACTTGCAGGTGCCAGACGCATATCCGCATTTTGATCGGCAATGCTGCTGCCTGTTTCATAGTCCATTAAAATAAATCCGGCTGCCGCAACAGTGGGAGGCGGAGGAATGACCACTGCGGCGTTAACACTTTGCCAGCAGGTTGTAAGTACTAAAGAAAAACTGAACAACAATGTTGTAAAGAATGACGGTTTAGCGCGCTTGATTTTATTATGCATGTTATTACCGTTATAGTTGGAGGCGAAATTCTGATTTATCGGCGGCATTTTACCGTATGCCAAATGATTGGACTAGGGGCAGGGCAAAAAGTTTAATTTCAATTACCCCCGTCTTTGGGCTGAAGCCTGGTTGTTAATTGACCGACACTTTGTAAGCACCCGGATAGCCGTTCTGCCTGAGAGTATCTAATAGCATATCAAGCTTGAAACTATCGTTAAGCGGCCCTAATCGCAGGCGGTAAACATGATTGATTAACGGGATTTCCACAGGGACCTGGTAAAGTGATGATAAACCGGTCGACAATTGTTTTGCTTTGCCTTCATCAGACAGTGCTGCCACCTGTATATAGTATCCCGGCGGGCTGTTATCTGCAGGTGTTGGGTTATCGTTGCCAACCTCGTCGTTATTTACTGGTACCGTTACAGCGGCCGTTTCTGTTTCAGCGCTATGTAAGGTTTGTTGAGAGGGCAGCTCACCTGCGTACAATGAATAAGGTATTGCAGGTTGTTTACCGACTGACACCATATCATTACTGTCAACATGAATAACTTCGAGTTTTACAGCGGTTGTTCCATGTTTGTGAAAACCAAGTTTTTTAGCGGCAGCGTAAGATAAATCGATAATACGTTCAGAATGAAAAGGGCCACGGTCATTCACTCTGACGATAACAGAGGTTTGATTTGCCAGGTTAGTCACTTTCACATAGGAAGGCAGGGGCAATGTTTTATGCGCGGCGCTCATCCCAAACATGTCATACACTTCTCCGTTTGAGGTCAGATGGCCATGAAACTTCTGACCATACCACGACGCATTACCGACAGCGGTATACCCTTTACCATCGTGCAGCGGTGTGTAACGCTTGCCGAATACTTCATAAGGTCTGCTGTTGCTTTTTCGATAGGGCTCGTACCTGGGCTTTACATTCTCCATAGCCGGCTCTGGGTAAGCACTACTCGGTGCCGAATCCCGTGCCTGGCTATACCTTGAAGGAGCCTGACAGCCACCCAATACTAAGCTGGCCAGAATAATGAAAACATAACAATATCGGATCATTAGCGCGACAATAATTTTTTTTGTGTACCGATACCCATAAGCATGCCAAAACCGGCCAGCAATGTCACCATGGACGTGCCGCCATAACTGACCAAGGGCAATGGAACACCAACGACCGGCAAGATGCCTGACACCATGCCCATATTAACAAAGACATAGACAAAAAAGGTGAGCGTGATACTGCCTGCCAGTAATTTACTGTAGGCATTTTGTGCGCGTACCGCTAACATTAACCCGCGGATAATAATAAACAGATAGATAGCTAATAATGCCAACACGCCTATCAAACCGAATTCTTCGCTGAATACAGCAAAAATAAAATCGGTATGGCGTTCAGGTAAGAACTCCAACTGGGATTGTGTGCCCTGCAACCAGCCTTTGCCCTCCAGGCCACCTGAGCCAATCGCAATTTTTGACTGAATGATATGGTAGCCTGAACCGAGCGGATCGGTTTCAGGATTCATGAACGTGAGTACCCGTTGCTTTTGATAGTCCTGCATCAGGAAAATCCACATAACGGGTAAAAAAGCGCCGACTAGTCCGGCTACCAGCATTATGAGTCGCCAGCTCATACCTGCCAGGAAAATAGCGAATACCCCAGAGCTGGCGATTAACAGTGACGTACCAAGATCGGGTTGTTTGGCGATCAATATGGTTGGCACTACAACCAGCGTAAAACCAATAATAATGTGCGGCAAACGAGGGGGTAAATTAAATTTACTGATGTACCAGGCGACCATCATGGGTACAGCCAGTTTCATTGCTTCGGAGGGCTGGAAACGAACGAAGCCAAGATCAAGCCAACGTTGTGCGCCTTTACCGATGTCGCCGAATACCAATACAGCAACGAGCATTAAAACGCCTGCTCCGTAAGCATAAATACTGAGTCGTCTGAATGCCATTGGTGGTACCTGAGCCAGTGCCAGCATCACACCAAGCGCTATCCCTAAACGTACAATCTGACGCTCGATGAGACCGATATCCTGGCCACCGGCCGAATAAATGGTAACCAGTCCTACTGCCATTAATACCAACAGGCCAATCAATAACGGTAAATCGACGTGAAACCGATGTGAGATTGATAAGTGATTTTCTCTGAGGGTACTGCGTTTCATTCAGCAGCTCCTTGCGTATCGTTGGTACTGGCAAACATTTCAGGACGGTATAGTTCAAAGTAGGCGTCCATCATTTTTCGCGCCATAGGTGCGGCATACTTACTGCCACCGCCTACATTTTCAACCACAACCACGACAGTAATTTCAGGGTTGTCATAAGGCGCATAACCAACGTACATGGCGTTATCCCTAAGGCGTTCGTCAACTTCTTCGGCTACGTATTCGGCATCCTGGGCAACGGAGAATAGTTGTGCTGTCCCGGTTTTGCCGGCTGATTGGTAAGGTGTATTAGCAAAAGCAAAACGGGCGGTGCCGATATCACTATTGACCGTTTTAAACATGGCATCATGAATAATATTCCAGTTATTCTGGTCGACTATTTCAATCGGGCGCAACGTCTTTAGCGGTTCAAGCGTGGTGTCACCGCCCAACTCATGATACCCACGAAGTATCTGCGGCACAAAGCGGGTGCCATTATTAACCAGTGCATTTGTTGCATGTATTAATTGAACCGGGGTACTTGTCCAGTAACCCTGTCCAATTCCCACAGCAATGGTATCGCCAATATACCAGGGTTGGTTAAAGCGCGCTTTTTTCCAGCCTCGGTTGGGCAAATTAGCATCGCTTTCTTCATACAAATCGATACCGGTATAATCACCAAACCCAAAGTCAGACATGTAATCGCTGATAGCATCTATACCCATTTCATAGGCCAGCCCGTAATAATAGGTGTCACATGATAACTCTATGGCTTTGGTAATATTCACGCCTTTACCGTGGCCCCATTTTTTCCAGTCGCGCCAGACATGCGTAACGTTCGGCAGGCGGAAACGTCCTGTATCATTGATGCTGTATTCCTCATCAATTTTTTTGCTCTCAAGACCAAGCAAACCCAGTAATGGCTTAACGGTCGATGCGGGCGGGTATTGTCCCTGGGTTGCGCGATTGATCAGCGGTCGGTCGGGGCTGTTAAGCAGTGCCGAATAATTCTTGCTACTAATACCATGTACAAAAAGGTTCGGGTCGTAGCCGGGATTTGAGTACATCGCTAGTATGCCGCCGGTTTTGGTCGATGAAATTACGATGGTGCCACGCATGTCCTTCAGGGCCTGCTGTGCAGCCTGTTGCAGACGGATATCTAAATTCAACACAATATCGCGACCGGGTGTGGGCGGTTGGACATCTAAAGTGCGGATAATTCGTCCCTGGCTGTTAACTTCAACCTGCTGAAAACCGACTTTGCCATGCAAGATATCTTCGTGGTATTTTTCAATGCCAAGCTTACCAATATCGTAAGTCGCCGCATAGTTGTCTTCTTCACCGGCCTCCTGAATTTTTTGCAGGTCTTTTTTGTTAATTTTTGACACATAACCAACAACGTGGGTGAGGGTGTCTTTAAAGGGGTAATAGCGGGTCAGACGGGCTTCTACTGACACACCGGTAAAGCGATGACTGCGACTGGCAAAACGAGCAACTTCTTCTTCGCTTAATCGGGTACGCAATGCTACCGGTTTAAAACGACGCTGACCACGGAGTGACTTTTTGAAGTCTGCGATCTCTTCGTCTGTGATGCCCATTAGCGCCTGCAACACCTGCAGCGTTTCATCGAGATTACTGACCTGTTCAGGAATAATTTCTAAACTGTAAACGGGCCGGTTCTCGGCCAGTAAAACGCCGTTCCGGTCGTAGATCAGACCGCGGTTAGGTGCTACCGGAAGCACTTTAATGCGGTTGCCGTTGGAGCGAGTTTGGTAGTCTTCGTAATGTTCAACTTGTAACACGTAAAGGTTGCTGACAACTAATGCGAGCAAGGCAAATACCACCAACGCGGCGATGACCGCACGACGGGCGAACAGGTTAGCCTCAGCAGAATGGTCACGAATGGTCTGACGCTTAATGGGCATTGATTATTCCCGGTGGTAGGGGTGGTTTTGAGTAACAGACCAGGCTCTGTACAGAGACTCTGCAACAATTATTCTGACCAGTGGATGAGGCAGGGTTAGCGGCGACAATGACCAGCGTTGCTCTGCGAGTGCGCAGCAATCCGGAGCCAGGCCTTCAGGCCCACCAATCAGTAAGCTAATATCACGACCATCCATTTTCCAGCTGTCGAGTTGTTTAGCCAGCGTCGGGGTATCCCAGGGCCGGCCTGTCACTTCCAGCGTAACAACCTTATCCTGCTTGCCAATGGCAGCAATCATCGCTTCACCTTCTTTTTGCAGAATGCGCTTTATATCGGCATTCTTACCGCGTTTACCGGGCGCTATCTCAGTAAACGAAACCGGCATATCAGAGGGAAAACGCCGCAAAAATTCATTGGTTCCTGTTGCAACCCAGTCTGGCATTTTATTGCCTACCGCTATGACCTGAATACGCACTGTTCACCAACTCCGTCTAGTGGTTTATTAGCCCCAAAGCTTTTCTAACTGATAGAAGTCTCTGGCTTCGTCCTGCATGATATGCACAATAATCTCGCCCAAATCAACCAATACCCAGTCACCCGTGTCTTTGCCTTCGACATTAAGTGGCGCATGACCGGCATGTTTAGCTTCAAGCTGAACGTGTTCTGCAATAGAACTGACATGACGCTTGGAGTTGCCTGAGCAAATGACCATCGTATCAGTCACAGTCGATTTGTCTTTAACATCAAGTTCGACGATATCCCGCCCTTTCATATCGTCAATTTTATCAACGATAAATTCTTTGAGTTGCTCGTGTTGCAAAAGTTCTCCTCACTGACACTTTACTGAGTGCCGTATAAGTGGTGTTGTTTAATATAGTGCATTACCGCCGGGTTCAGCCAGTAAGACACATTAATGTCATTAACATCCCTAGCGATGAGTTCGCGTAACCGGGTCGATGACACCGGATAATCCTGACTTGCAGTGGTATATATTAGTCCTGACGGTTGCTTATGCAGTTGTTCGGTCTCACTGCATTGGCGATCATTCAGCCATTGTTGCAACTGATAACTTATCGTTCCGGCGGCGTCCGGACGCCGCATGACTATAAGGTGGCAGTAGTCTGTCAGTGACTGCCACTCGTACCATGAAGGTAGATTATACAGTGAATCTTCGCCTAACAGGAAAAACAATCGTGTGTCCGGCTTGTTTGCTCGAATTTGCCGTAGCGTATTGACCGTATATGATGGCGCCGGTAATGACAGTTCCAACGGTTCAACATAGAGTCTGGGGTCGTCGGCACAGGCCAGTTCGAGCATGTTTAGCCGATGTGTCGTGGATGTTTCAGGCGCGGCTTTGTGTGGTGGTATTTTGCACGGTAGTAAGCCCAGCGTACTCGCGCCAATTTCATTTAAGGCATCGAGACCAGCTTTAATATGGCCGCGGTGCGGTGGATTATAGGTGCCGCCTAATAATGCTAACATCAGATAATATCTTGCGCTTCGGCGAACGACAAATGAGATAACGGCACACCGGTAAATAGCAAACATAAATGACACAGTTTGACATAGGGCCGGATCACACTGGTTTGCTTGAACATTTGATCAGCATCGGTGAACTGTTGACCAATAGCGGCTAGTTCGTCTTTGCTCAGTCGTCGCATTGCCTGTTGGTAATAGCCCTGGCGATTCTTCCAGATACCGAGTTTTGGCCAACTGATTGTTTGACCAGTGTGTTGCATGTGGTTTAACTTCCACAATATTTGCCACTCACGAATAAGCGCCCAAATAATAATATTAGGCTCTATACCTTCGCTTTCCAGGCGGTGTAACACCTTTACACAGCGAGTACGATCGCCTTCTAGCATAATATCAATGAGCTGGAATACGTTAAAGCGGGACTGATCAACGAGTGCGTTTGCCAGTTTTTCCTCATCGAGCTGCTTATCAGGGTAGGCGAGCAGTAGTTTTTCGATTTCCTGCGCGGCAGCCATTAAATTGCCTTCACTGTAATCAGCGATAAACTTTACACAAGGTGGGCTAAACTGAAAGCCACCTTGTTGCAAACGCTGCTGAATCCAATTGTGCAACTGATTGCCTTCCAGCGGATAACACAGCGTGTAAACGCCTATGCTATCCAGTGCTTTAAACCACTTAGTACGCTGTACATCTTTACCAATCCGGCCACCATGAATCACCAGCAGGGTGTCGGGTGACAATTTGCTGGCCAGCTCGGTGAGAATGGCTGCGCCTTCTGTACCAGGTTTGCCGGTTGGTAGTTCCAGCTCAATCAACTGTCTTGCCGCAAACAAAGACATGCTTTGTGTGGCATCGATAAGCGTTGACCAACTGAATTCACTGTCGGCCACCAGTACGGTTCGCTCATCAAATCCCTGCTGTTTTGCTGTACTTCTCAATGCCTGAAGTAGCTCAAATTTTTGCTGTGGTTCATCACCGAATATTAAGTAACAGCCTTTAAGGCCGTTATTGAGATTGTGGACAAATTTATCGGGATAAACCTGCATGCCGTTAACCTTGCGAATACTGGCTGGACAGCAAACGAATGATACGATCGGCAGCTTCTACCCGCATCTCACTTAAAACCAGGTTGAGCTCGCGGGATTTAGCCAATACCTGATCCGGATCATCCTGATACTCACGCAGTACTTCAAAAAAGTTTTCTATTTGCGTACCATCCGGCAAAGTCACGGTATAGCGAACGCCGTAGATCAGCTCATACTCTGCCACTTGTCCGGTGGAAAAAACCGACAGTAAGCGTCTGTCGAGTTTCTCAGGCTGCAAACGCAGGGTAATGGTACTGTCCTGATAAGCAGGGTTGGCCTCAGTGCCACCGTCTATCTGGTAAACCCCCATACGTACAGTTAAAGCTCTTATCAGAGGCGCATTGCGGGTACTGGATTCGAGGTGCAGGTAATTGATGTCGCTCGGTAGTGTTTTATCGCTGCGCAAGTGAAAACCACAGCTGGCCAAAGCCACTGTGGTTAGCACGATTAAGCAGTACCGAACCGCTATTGGAAAATGCATCAGTTCGCCACAATGTTTACCAGCTTACCGGGTATAACAATCACTTTGCGGATCGTTTTACCTTCGGTAAATTGCTGTACATTAGGCTGTGCTTTTGCCAACGCTTCAATTTCATCTTTGCTGGCGGAAGCTGCTACGGTAATTTTCGCCCGTAACTTGCCATTTACCTGCACAATGATAAGTTTTTCATCTTCCACCAGTGCGTCTTTATCGACGCCAGGCCACTGGGCAGTTTCAATACTTTCACTGTGCCCCAACTGTGACCAGAGGTAGTGGCAGATGTGCGGCGTAATTGGGTTCAGGATCAGAATGACACTTTCTATGGCTTCACGCATTAACGCGATATCCTGGACATCTTCCTGAGGCGCTTTTTGCAGGTGATTGAGCAATTCCATAACGGCTGCAACGGCAGTGTTGAAGGTTTGACGGCGACCGAGGTCGTCGGTGACCTTTTCGATGGTTTTGTGCACTTCACGACGCAGTGCTTGTTGTGATTTATTCAGGGCTTTCACATCAAGTTCTGCAGGCTGTCCGAGCTCCAGGTGCTCGGTAACCAGTTTCCATACCCGGCGCAGGAAGCGATTGGCGCCTTCGACGCCAGAATCCACCCATTCTAATGTTTGTTCCGGCGGCGCGGCGAACATAGTAAACAAGCGCACAGTATCAGCACCATATTGATCGATAACCTGCTGCGGATCGATACCGTTGTTTTTTGACTTCGACATTTTGGTCATGCCGCCATGTTCAACGGGCGTGTTATCGGCCGTTAACCACGCTTTAGTGATACGACCTTTATCATCTTTTTCAGTGCTAACCTCAGTAGGTGAGTACCAGGTTTTCTTGCCTTTGTCATCTTCGCTGTAATAAGAGTCCGCCAGTACCATACCCTGACACAACAAACGCTTGTATGGTTCATCAGAATCTACTAATCCTTCATCACGCAGCAGTTTATGGTAAAAACGTGAGTACAACAGGTGCAAAATAGCGTGTTCTATGCCACCAACATACTGGTCAACCGGCAGCCAGTAATTGGCCTTAGCCGGATCCAGCATCGCCTCTTCATTCGTGGCACAGCTATAGCGCGCGTAATACCATGATGACTCCATGAAGGTGTCGAAGGTATCGGTTTCACGCAGGGCTGTCTGGCCATTGTAGGTGGTTTTTGCCCACTCAGGATCAGCCTTAATCGGCGATATAACACCGTCCATTTCAACATCTTCTGGCAATACTACCGGTAATTCATCGGCCGGCACCGGCACTGACTCACCATTTTCCAGGTTGAGCATTGGAATTGGCGTCCCCCAGTAGCGCTGGCGACTCACGCCCCAGTCTCGCAGACGATAGTTAATTTTACGCTCGCCGCAGCCCAATTCGACCAGCTTATCCGAAATCTGATTAAACGCGTCTTCAAAAGTCAGCCCATCGAAAGCGTTCGAATTAATGAGAACGCCTTTTTCAGTGTAAGCCGCCTGGCTTAAATCACACTGCTGAGACCTGTCATCAATTGGTGCAATGACCTGTTTAATGGGCAGTTTATAGCGCGTCGCAAACTCCCAGTCACGTTGATCGTGTCCTGGCACGGCCATGACTGCACCAGAGCCGTAATCCATAAGAACAAAGTTTGCTACCCATACCGGTACTTGTTCACCGGTAAGCGGGTGAACGGCGGTGAAAGGCGTCGCACAGCCTTTTTTCTCCATGGTGGCCATTTCGGCTTCTGCCACTTTGGTATTTTTGCATTCTTCAATAAAGGCGGCCAGTTCCGGGCTGTTAGCTGCTGCGGCCTCAGCCAGCGGATGTTGCGCAGCAACCGCTAAGTAAGTAACACCCATGAAGGTGTCAGGTCGCGTAGTGTAAACCGTGAGTTCAGCCACATCTGCTGCCGGGTCGGTTAGTTGAAAAGTGATCTCTACGCCTTCAGAACGACCAATCCAGTTAGCCTGCATGGCGCGAACCTGTTCAGGCCAGTCATCTAGCTGCTCAAGATCGCTTAATAGTTCTTCTGCATAGTCGGTAATTTTAATAAACCACTGGGGTATTTCTTTTTGTTCGACTACCGCACCAGAGCGCCAGCCGCGGCCGTCGATCACCTGCTCATTGGCAAGTACGGTCTGATCAACCGGATCCCAGTTTACCGTTGAGTTTTTCTTATACACCAGGCCCTTTTCATACAGGCGGGTAAAAAACCACTGTTCCCAACGGTAGTAGTCTGATTTACATGTAGTCACTTCGCGGTTCCAGTCATAACCAAAACCTAACGACTTAAGCTGGGCTTTCATGTAATCAATATTTGAGTAGGTCCACTTAGCCGGCGCAGTGTTGTTGTTAATTGCCGCATTTTCAGCAGGTAAACCAAAAGCATCCCAGCCCATAGGCTGTAATACATTTTTACCCTGCATACGCTGGAACCGGCTAATCACATCGCCGATGGTGTAATTGCGTACGTGTCCCATGTGGAGTCGGCCACTGGGGTAGGGAAACATTGACAGGCAATAGAACTTTTCTTTGCTGGCATCTTCAGACACTTTAAAGGTGTCTGTTTCTTGCCAGTGCTGCTGAACTGAACGCTCGATTTCTTGTGGATTATATTGATTTTCGGCCATTTAACTGAGGCTTCCGCTTTATTTATACTGAAACAACTGGATGGCAGCCGGTAATCTGCCCGCTGCCTGATATCATAACCGCATAGAATAACTTAGCCCTGTGGGGTCTCACAATAGCCGAAGCTGTATTGCAGGCTAATAAATGCTTTATTTTGCAGTAAATGTGTTGCCAGCCTATTCGAATGGTTATTTATTCAGCACTATGTTGTGCCAAACGTTGTTGCAGCGTAAATATATACTCGCCCTAGTTCGATTGGTGTTGCTAAAAGCAATCAACAGCGGCGGCATCAATAGTGAATCAATAGTGCTCGCCACCGGCTAAACCGCCTGGACTACCTGCATGGGTATCGATCACTAATACTGTTAAAATATACTCTGGCGGTACCTGCATGCTGAAAGTGTTTTCGAAGACAAAACCGTCATTATCTATAGTATTAACCGACTTAGCTGCAATGGCCCGACGGCTCAACGCTTTGAAAAGCAACAACACAATAAGAAAGCGAAAGTGTGAGTAGCCCCAGACTAAACACGCGATCAGCGCTAAATTACTGCAGACCAGTATGATAAATGCGCAACCGCAAACAAATAGGGACAGGATGACCGATTTGGGTTTGACAGTCTGCAGGAATCAGGATTCACTGTACAAAGAGAGTTTAACAAGAAGAACACCGCTATGACCTGGGAGCGTTTATCTGCTACGCAGCTGACTCCAACCATTAACCGTCGGGCAATCAATCAGGCCCTGAAAGACGACGCAGCATTAAATTCTACCTTTATTGGTCAGGAGCGCGCCCGCGAAGCACTGACATTTGGTCTCAACATCGATTCTACCGGCTATAACCTGTTTGTGATGGGTGAACATGCTACCGGTCGTTTTACGCTGGTCAAGGAATACATTGAGCGTCATGTCAGTAAGCTGTCAACGCCAGACGACTGGTGCATTATTAATAATTTTGAAGAAGAGCGTGAACCACTGGTGTTGCGTCTGCACCCTGGCGGCGCGCGTGCATTTGCCAAAGACATGGCTAATCTTGTTGATGAATTACTCGATACCTTTCCGGCGGCCTTTGATAACCCGGGCTATCAGCGCCGCAAAACGGCGATAGCACGCACGTTTGAGCAAAAATATGATGAAGCTATTAACAGTGTGGAGCGTTTTGCGCAGGCCAATTCAGTTGCCATGCATGAAGATGATGGCACAGTCAGCTTTGCACCTATCATCGATAACCGGCCACTTGATGACGCAGAGTTTGCCTTACTCAGTGATGAGCAGCGTAAGTACTTTTACCACCTGATTGATGAGCTGGAAAATCGCCTCAGCGAGAGTTTGTTGTCATTACCCGTTTGGAAACGCGAGAATTCTGAGCAGCTGCGCCAGTTAAACCGGGAGACGGCTGAGCATGGTATAAAGCCGATGCTGCGCCAGCTAGAGCACAAATATGCCGCTGATCTGGGTGTGTTAAAACACTTACGCCAGTTGAAATCTCATTTAATTGAAGCCGTGGTCGCATTTTTAACCGAAGATCAAAAAGCAGAAAAGCTCGATGAACGCGATCGTCGTGAGTTGCTGGAAGAGCATTTTTTACCCAATGTAATTTGTGCCCGGCCTATCGACAGCGGTGCTCCTGTTATCTATGAGCCTAATCCTACCTACCAGAATTTATTTGGTTTAATTGAGTACACGCATGTGGGGGGCGCGGTTTACACCAATTATAAAATGATCCGTCCGGGCGCATTGCATAAAGCCAACGGTGGCTACTTGTTGTTAGATGCCGATCAGCTGTTGGAGCAACCCTATGTATGGGAAGCACTGAAACTGGCTGTTAAATTCGGCAAATTAAAAATGGACCTGCCACAACAGGAAGTGGGAATGGCCAATGCAATGACCTTAATGCCTCAGGCCATCGATCTCAAAGTAAAGGTGATATTGCTGGGCTCCAGGGATTTATATTATGCCTTACAGGATTATGATTCTGAATTTAATGAATTATTCCGGGTTTTGGTGGATTTTGATCATGAAATATCAGCCACTCGTCAGAATCTGTTTGATTTTGTTGGGCGGGTGCGTAAAAAAGTCCTGCAATTAGGCTTAACGGGTATTACTAATCAGGCCATGTATCGGCTGGTTGAATATTCGCTGCGTATGGCCGAGCATCAGGAGAAGCTTTCGGCCCATTTTGCTGATGTTATTGAATTACTGAATGAGGCGCATTACTTCTGTCAGAAAGTGGCTGCCGACAAGCTCGATTTGGGTCATTTAAACTCGGCACTGATGGCAAAGAAACGCCGCACGGGCAGGGTCAGCACCTCGTTACTCAACGACATTAAAGAAGGGCAGGTGTTAATTGCGACAGAAGGCAAAGCAATTGGCAAAGTTAATGGGTTAACCGTAATGGATGTTGGTGATACCGCGTTTGGCACACCGGCCAGGATCACCGCGACAGTGTACGCCGGCGCCAGTGGTGTGGTTGACATCGAACGCGAGGTAGAACTGGGTCAGCCAATTCACTCAAAAGGCGTTTTGCTGTTAACCGGCTATCTGGGTAACAAATATGCACAGTCGTTCCCGCTAACAGTGTCTGCCAATATTGCCCTTGAGCAATCTTACGGCCATATTGATGGAGACAGCGCGTCGCTGGGGGAGTTAGTTGCGCTCATTTCCGCAATAACAGACATTCCGGCCAAACAATCATTAGCCATTACCGGGTCGATTAACCAATATGGTGAAGTTCAGGCAGTAGGTGGTGTAAACGAGAAAATTGAGGGCTTTTTTGATGTTTGTCAGCACCGCGGGTTAAATGGGGAGCAGGGCGTGGTGATTCCCCGGTCCAATGTACGTCATTTGGTATTGGATAAAGCGGTTGTTGAAGCGGTTAAACAAGGCCAGTTTTCTATTTATAGTGTTGAGACTGTCGATGATGCCTTGTCATTGTTGATGGATAAAGAAGCTGGCGTGCTGTCGAGTCGGTGCCGATACCCCAAAAACTCAGTGAATGATTTAGCGGTGAAACGTCTTTATCAAATTGCCTGTGTGGTGAATGGTGGCGAAGAATAGCGCTCGCTACTGCGCTATCTTCTCTGTCTTCTGCAACGTATCAGATAGCTCACCACGCACCTTAAACCAACACATAGTCTACGCGGGTTGTTGTTACTTCAGCAACAGCCGCTATTTTGGTTGCATCCGCAAGCCACCGTCGAGACGAATGGTTTCGCCATTAATATAGGCATTTTCAACAATATGCAGGACCAGCCGGGCAAATTCTTCGGGTAAACCCAGACGTTTAGGAAAGGGCACATTGGCACCCAGTGCATCCTGCACGGGTTGGGGCATAGCGGTTAACAGCGGCGTTGCCATAATACCGGGCGCAATACTGTTCACGCGTATACCGACCGCAGCGAGATCTCGTGCCATCGGCAACGTCATGCCAATGATACCGGCTTTACTGGCCGCATAGGCAGTTTGGCCTATTTGGCCTTCGTAACCAGCGATGGAGGCAGTGTTAATGATGACCCCTCGCTCATCTGCCTGCGCTGTGTTGCCAGCCATTTTGGCTGCGGCAAGTCTGGCGACGTTAAAGGTGCCACTTAAATTAATTGCCATTGTTTTAGTAAAGGTATGCAGACTCGCTGGTTGTGCAGACTTGTTTAACGTGCGTTCAGCCGGCGCTATACCAGCGCAATTAACGCAGATATCTATCTGACCGAAACGCTCAACAGCCAGTTCCAAGGCTGCTGATACCTGGGGCTCATTCGTGACATCTGCGCTCACATACAATGCTTTGGCTGTGCCCAGAGTTTCTGTTTGCTCGGCACCCGCTTGTTCATTGATATCTATGAGCACAACATTAGCACCGGCTGCTACTAAAGCGCGCGCCGAAGCCAAACCTAGTCCCGAACACCCGCCGGTGATCATAGCTGTGGCGTTGATTAACTGCATAATGAATCCGTTTGTAATAAAACTGTTAAAAGTTAATTTAACCTTACGTTAACGGAAAGGGAATGTGGGGGCGTTTAATCACTTTATTTTTTTGGCAACTGAATTTTACACTCTTCAGTAGGGCGATATAAAATAAGAGTGTGGCCAATAACCTGTAATTTTTCGGCTTTGGTTTCGCGAATGATCGCATCCATGATGAGGTTTTTTTCTTCGCGGTCGTCAGTAGGTACTTTTACTTTTATCAGCTCATGGTGCTCCAGGGCGCCTTCAACTTCAGCTAAAACACCTTCAGTAAGGCCATTTGCACCCAGTTGTACAACCGGTTTTAAGGGGTGTGCTAACCCTTTTAGGAATTGCTTTTGTTTATTCGAAAGTTTCATTATTCAGCTTTTCTTACAATTTAAGTTTAGTGTGTGTCTTGAAAACGCGTATTCTAACGCCATCTCGACTACAATCCTAACGACATTGTGCAGGAATGACAAAAAAGGTTACTCAGCCACTAGTAAACGTCGATGAAAGGAACAATTTAACGTTCAGTATGTCCTACTAGTGCTAACAATTACTCATTGTTGACAGCTTATGGGTGAGTTAATTCAGTCGGTAGTGATTAATACTATTTTATAGTAGAGGATGTCAGCAGAGAAGGTTTATACAGTGCGGTGTTAATGAGCATTATTAATAAACGAATATTTGTTGCATGGTGTATTGAACGCAATTGTTGAAAAAACCGTACTTATTATTATGGCAATGACCCGACTGACGTTGCGCTGACACTAAATGCAATAACTTGTTCGGTTAGACTCGCGTCAGGCATGCGAACAGTCACTGCGGATATGCTCATTGCAAATATTGAAAGACATGGTAGTGGCGATACAGTAAAGACATAGCTGAGTGCAGTAGCATGTTGCTATGCAGGTATTTCAACGAACGGCCCCGACAGTTTTTAAGCAAATCGGGATAAATTCAGACAGCTTTTGCGCGCAAATGGGAATCCTTTCCCGCGCGTTGGACAGAAGTGTATTTGGTAGCAAGCCGGTTTAAAATATAGTAGGCTTGGGTATCGCGTATTTTAAGGCACTCACCGACGGTTCAGATGACGCAAATTGGCGTCAATTGTGAGTCGGATGATATTTACAGAGGTTAGTAGCATTGAGCGACATGGCAAAAAACTTAATCTTGTGGTTGGTTATCGCAGTAGTACTGATGGCGGTTTTCCAAAGCTTTTCTCCTGGCGAATCAAGCCGGGCGCAAACTGACTACACCACATTCCTGAAAGAAGTTAAGCAGGGCACAATTCGCGAAGTACGTATCGACAGCGATGCGAAAGAAATTCGTGGAATCAAGCGCACAGGCGAAACCTTTAAAACCATCATTCCGTATTTCGATGATCAGCTTATTTCTGACCTGGTAAAACAGGATGTGCGGGTGCTGGGTGAACCACCAGAGTCGCCGTCGATACTGACGTCGATTTTTATTTCATGGTTTCCTATGCTGTTGCTTATTGCTGTGTGGATATTTTTCATGCGTCAAATGCAGGGTGGCGGTGGCCGCGGTGCCATGTCGTTTGGCAAAAGCAAAGCGCGCTTGTTAAGTGAAGACCAGATTAAAACCACGTTTGCAGATGTTGCAGGGTGTGATGAAGCCAAAGAAGACGTGTCTGAACTGGTTGATTTCTTGCGCGACCCATCAAAATTCCAGAAGTTAGGCGGTAAAATTCCTAAAGGCGTTTTAATGGTAGGACCGCCAGGTACCGGTAAAACACTACTGGCCAAGGCTATTGCTGGTGAAGCGAAAGTGCCTTTCTTTACCATTTCAGGGTCAGACTTCGTAGAAATGTTTGTGGGTGTAGGTGCATCGCGAGTGCGTGACATGTTTGAACAAGCACGTAAATCCGCGCCATGTATTATCTTTATCGACGAGATTGATGCCGTAGGCCGTCAGCGTGGTGCTGGTTTAGGCGGTGGTCACGACGAGCGTGAACAAACACTAAACCAAATGCTGGTTGAAATGGATGGTTTTGAAGGTCATGAGGGCATTATTGTTATTGCTGCGACCAACCGACCAGATGTACTGGACCCGGCTTTATTACGTCCGGGACGCTTTGACCGTCAGGTGGTCGTGGGTTTACCAGACATTCGCGGTCGTGAACAAATTTTAAAAGTACATGTGCGTAAAGTGCCTATTGCTGACGATGTAAATCCATCTGTCATAGCGCGTGGTACGCCTGGCTTTTCTGGTGCTGATTTAGCTAACCTGGTTAACGAGGCAGCCCTGTTTGCGGCTCGGTCAAACCGTCGCGTAGTGTCGATGGAAGAATTTGAAAAAGCCAAAGACAAGATCATGATGGGCTCAGAACGTAAGTCTATGGTGATGACCGAAGAAGAAAAAACCATGACGGCTTACCACGAAGCAGGCCATGCTATTGTTGGCCGAGTGGTACCAGAACATGATCCGGTATATAAAGTATCGATTATTCCGCGTGGACGTGCCCTGGGTGTAACGATGTACCTGCCAGAGCAGGATCGTGTCAGTCACTCCAAACAGCACCTTGAAAGCATGATTTCAAGTTTATTTGGTGGCCGTATTGCAGAGCAAATCATCTATGGTGATGACAAAGTGACTACCGGTGCTTCAAATGACATTGAGCGAGCAACAGAAATTGCCCGCAAGATGGTAACGCAGTGGGGCTTGTCTACCAAAATGGGGCCAATGCTTTATGCTGAAGATGAAGGCGAAGTATTTTTAGGCAAATCGATGTCTAAAGCGTCTAATATGTCGGATGACACTGCCCGTGCTATTGATGCTGAAATCAAATCATTAATCGATCGCAACTATGAACGTGCAGAGAATATTCTGAAGGAGCACATTGAAGTATTACATGCGATGAAAGATGCGCTGATGAAATACGAAACGATTGATGCCAAGCAAATTGATGATCTGATGGCGCGACGTGAAGTGCGCGCACCGGCTGGGTGGGACGATCGTTCTTCTGATGGCGATAAGCCTAATGGTGGTCCACCATCAAGAGAAGGTGAGATTACCGACGACGGCGTTGATAAGCCTTCTGCCGGCAAGCCTGGCGACTTGCCAGGGTAGTTATCGCTACATTGTTTGATGATAAGCAAGCGCCGGTTCTCCGGCGCTTTTTTGTAGTTTCAAAGATATTCTATATTCACTATGCAAATCAGGTCAGTTTCTCTAAGTAAAACAACACCTCAGGTGATGGGCATACTCAACGTCACGCCCGACTCTTTTTCTGATGGCGGCAAACATAATTCTCTGGCAGCTGCAGTCAGTCAGGCCCATGCGATGGTGGAAGCTGGCGCAACAATTGTAGATATCGGTGGTGAGTCGACCCGGCCGGGCGCGCCGGAAGTGAGCCTGGAAGAAGAGCTGGACCGTGTCGTTCCCGTTATCGAGGCAATTCGGCGTCATTCTGATGTTGTTATTTCATTGGACACCAGCAAAGCTGAGGTAATGCGCCAGGGGCTGGCAGCTGGAGCGGATATGATAAATGATGTCCGGGCGCTACGGGAATCCGGGTGCAGACAGGTAGTGGCTGAATTTAATGTACCCGTTTGCCTGATGCATATGCGGGGTCAACCACGTACCATGCAAGAGTCACCACATTATCATGATCTGTTGTCTGATATTGAAGCCTTCTTTGATGAACAAATAGCCGCTTGCGTAGGTGCTGGCATTCGCCGTGACAATATCCTGCTTGACCCAGGCTTTGGCTTCGGTAAGACTTTGGAGCACAACTACAAATTGCTAAATTCGTTATCCAGGTTTCATAAATATGATCTACCATTGTTGGTTGGAATGTCGCGAAAATCGATGATAGGCAACGTAACCGGTCAACCGGTTGAGAAACGACTGGCCGGTAGTTTAGCGGTGGCGACCATTGCCGCTATGCAGGGCGCGCAAATCATCAGAGTACATGATGTCGCAGAAACGAAAGATGTAGTTGATATTGTCAGCTATCTAAACAACGTATAATTTAAAGGGTAAATATGGGCAGCAGGAAGTATTTCGGCACCGATGGTATACGGGGCAAAGTTGGTGAAAGTGCGATTAATCCTGAGTTTGTTATTAAGCTCGGTTGGGCAGCAGGAAAAGTCCTTGCCGGCCATGGCACCAACAAAGTCCTGATCGGTAAAGATACCCGAATTTCTGGCTATATGCTGGAATCTGCACTGGAAGCGGGTTTGTCGGCCGCCGGTATCAGTATTGGCTTGTTGGGTCCTATGCCGACACCTGCAATTGCCTATTTAACAAAAACATTTCGCTCCGAGGCTGGCATCGTGATTAGTGCGTCGCACAATCCTTATTACGACAACGGTATCAAGTTTTTCTCCGGCGATGGCTACAAACTGGACGACCGCATAGAGGCTGATATTGAAGCGATGATGGATCAACCGATGACTTGTGTGGCCTCCAACAAGCTCGGTAAAGCGATGCGGGTTAACGATGCGGCGGGTCGCTACATTGAGTATTGTAAAGGCACATTCCCTTCAGACTTATCACTCAAAGGGCTAAAAATTGTTGTCGACTGTGCACATGGCGCAACCTACCATATTGCTCCCAATGTACTGGCTGAACTTGGCGCTGATGTTATTGAATTAGGAACCAAACCCGATGGCCTTAACATTAATGATAAGGTCGGCGCCACGTCTATGCGGGCAACGGTTGACGCGGTGCTCGAACATGAAGCGGATCTTGGCTTTGCCCTCGATGGTGACGGCGATCGCATTATGATGGTGGATCACCTGGGCAATGTCATCGATGGCGATCAGGTGTTGTTTATTATCGCCCGGGACGCATTAAAAGCGGGCCGGCTCAAAGGCGGCGTGGTAGGCACACTCATGAGTAATCTCGGCTTGGAAGTGGCACTGAATAACCTGGGTATTCCATTCCTTCGTTCTAAGGTTGGCGATCGGTATGTAATGGAATTACTGCAGCAAAAAGGCTGGAGTATTGGCGGGGAAAACTCCGGGCATGTGCTTAATTTGAACCTGGCTTCCACCGGTGATGGCATCGTGGCTGGCTTACAGGTGATCTCAGCTATGTTGCATGCGGATATGTCATTAAATGAACTCGCCAGTGGTTTTGAAAAATTCCCACAAACACTGATTAACGTGCGATACACAGAAAGTGACTTTAATCCGCTGGAATCTGACGCCGTACTAACAGCTAAAGCTGAGGCTGAAAAAGCGCTGGGTAAAAAAGGCCGGGTATTGCTGCGAAAAAGTGGTACAGAGCCGTTGATCCGCGTTATGGTTGAATCAGATGACGAGCTGGCGTCTACCACCTGGGCAGATAAAATCGCCGAAGCTGTTCGTAATGTAGCCGATTAGTGCGGTTTAGCACAATAAATTGCAGTTTTATGCTTGTATATTTGTAGTGGAATAGTTAATATCACGCCCGCTTTGACGCTGGGATGAAGTCAAATACAGTTGGAATCACTATGCGAAAGTCAATCGTAGCAGGAAACTGGAAAATGAACGGAAGCCGTTCATTAGTAAACGAATTCTTAACGCTCATGGATGGAGTTGATAAGCAGGCTGTCGACGTGGTTATATGTCCACCAGCGTGCTTTTTAAGCGAGTTTAAGGGCGTCGATTATGCAATCGGCGGCCAAACAATGAGTGAGCTCGAAAACGGCGCTCATACCGGTGATATTTCAGCGCAAATGTTGCTGGAAGTAGGCTGCAAATACGTCATTGTAGGTCACTCAGAGAGACGTGAAGATCATGGCGAAACGAACGCCATAGTCGCAGCTAAAGCCGCTCAGGCGCTGAAGGCTGGATTGACACCAATAATTTGTGTTGGTGAATCTCTGCAAACCAGAGAGGCGGGGGAGTTAGAAGCGTTTATTTCGGCGCAATTAAATGCACTGACAGCGACGTTAAGTGCAGAACAATTAGCGCGCTCAGTGATTGCCTACGAACCGATATGGGCGATTGGTACTGGCGTAACAGCCAGCCCGGAACAAGCGCAGCAGGTACACGCGTTTATTCGCAAGCACCTGGCAGAGTTTGATGCTCACGTAGCTGATACGTTGCCTTTACTGTATGGCGGCAGTGTTAATGCATCAAATGCTAAAGAACTATTCGCTCAAGCTGATATAGATGGTGGTCTTATTGGTGGAGCTAGTCTGAAAGTTGACGAATTTAGAAAGGTTTGCCAGGCGGCAAGCTAATGAGGATATAAAATGATTTATCAAGTGCTTCTGGTTGCGTACCTTATTGTCGCACTGTTGCTAATCGGCTTTGTATTGATTCAGCAGGGCAAGGGTGCCGATATGGGCGCATCGTTCGGTGCTGGTGGTTCAAGTACCGTTTTTGGTTCAGGTGGTTCAGGTAATTTTATGACCCGCACTACCGGTATACTGGCAACATTATTTTTTGTTATTAGCCTGATATTAGGCAGTATTACTGCTCAGCGTGAAAAAGCGCCAGATGAGTGGGAAAACCTGGAAGTACCAGCGGTTGAACAAACAGTTCCTGCTGACCAGGATGTACCGGCTGTTCCTGCTGAGCAGGACGATGTTCCTCCGGGACAGTAAGACAACGATTTTGCGGAAGTGGTGGAATTGGTAGACACGCCATCTTGAGGGGGTGGTGAGCATAGCTCGTGCGGGTTCAAGTCCCGCTTTCCGCACCAATTTAAAAAGCCCGTATCTCTAAGAGTACGGGCTTTTTTGTGTTTGATGTAGCTGCTCGGGCAGTTTGGCAAAAGGCGCGGTCAGTTTGACACAAACAACCGGCGATAATGCAGTCATTTGACTATTATTAAGTGTACTGACTCATACACCATCTGACACTGAAGCATTTGTTGATTGATGTCCGTTTAAGCAATTTGTTATTCGCACTATACCGTTAAAATAAAAGCTATAATAAATGCTACCGAAAATGAGACTAATGTTGCTTTTTTATTCATATGATAAATTTATGTCTAGCCGTACTTAAGAACGTTGGTGCCATATCAATCAGAGGCTCTTCTTTCTTAATAAGGTCGTTTGTCCGAATATCATAAGCAGATCAGATTGACATGACCGATTCAGGTAACGCGATTCCTGACTTTTCGATGCGCTGAACAGTCCTTAAACTTATTCCTGCAACATCCGCGAGTTGTGATTGACTCCACGCCTTAGATTCTCTTAATTGCTTTAATTTTTGAATGTTTAATTGCATTTCCATAATGACTTCCTTAATGATAAAACGTTAATTTATTATCGTAAGAAAGCGCCTATATTGACAGGTCATTTATATGACATTGATTAACATATTAGCGCCACCAATGTGCCAGTGCATATAACCCCAAGCTAAGCGGAAAATACTTGCACTTTGGGCGGAACGGCCAGTGAGTATTTTCCTTGCTTGAGCGCCTTGATATATAACTGCACTTTTCAGTCGTCAGTATATTTATATTCGCAAGAAACCACAGCAGCAGAAAGACCACTGATAACGAGTAAAATGGCTGCCGTAATAAAAGCGAACATACTGTATGAAAGCATCCCCTGTTTCAAAACAGTTTCCATAATGGTTTGCGGCGTTACAAAGGAAAAGTAAATTGCAAAAACAAACGTTGCAACAAAGAGAAGGATTGCGCTGGATGCTAGCAGCCGTGCTGCGAGCAACAGTAGCTTTAAGTTTTTCGATTTAATCTGTGAAAATGGATATAGTTTCAGATTTAATCCTTTAAAATTTAAACGTGTGAAGTTTACTAAGCTATATTTTGTCCTTGTTAAACAGCTTGTTAGAGCTACACCAACCACAATAAAAAACTAATACTCCACCCAAGCAATAATAAAGACAATCCAATGTTATTAATATAAAAGCGAATTTCTCGTGTGAAAAGTATTGGTTGAAGCTGCTCTATTTCGTTGAATGCTTTAGATATACGTTTAGAAAAAAATTGAGGTGTTAGTCCTACACCAAACAGCAAAAAGGCTACTCCTATATTCCTCACGACCTCACCGACGGAAAACGAGGCAAGTAATAATTCATAAATGGAGGTGGTCAACATAAAAAAAGCCGCGCCCCATAGAAAAACAACAACGAATATATCTTTACGAGATAATTTATACACCATACTTTCCTTGTAGCTCTAGCATTTAAGTGATTCTGACCCTAAGAACCGTATATTAATGTTTAACATACTGGACTTGCTCCCGCTATCCCTTGCTGTGGCTGCGTTGGCATCACTTTTAATATTTTGCGAATCTATTTATATGCGACCCAAAGTTCGCATATAAATGAATCACTGTCATCATATTACAGATTTACGCTGCCAAGTCATACGCTTATGAGTTCGCAAAACATGAACAACAAAAAAATACGAATCGCTGAGGCAGCGCAAAACCTCACTAACAGCATTTCAGCCTGAAGGCACCTGATTTCCTAGTGTCCATTTCCCTGAAACTGAAAACCTATATTTTTGACACTCTTATTCATCACTTGTGGTTTTACAGTTTCAGTCAGTGCCGAAGAGTTGGTTTTTGTTTCCTCTTTAGAAAGAGGAATTTCTGCATTTGATTTCAACGTCACAGAAGTTAAACGAGTAGGGGGACTCTGTGCTATTAATACCGAGCTTTCAAGCTCGTTCAGCGAGCATTAGTCGCTGGATGATGTGTGTACACAGAACTTGCTATTTTACGTGACACAGATATGTGGGCATCTATACAGATAATAGTGGCGATGATATAACCATTGTTTTTCCAAAATCGATATCTATTATAGATCCAGCTTTTAACAACGCAGATTTGTTGGGAACTTAGCCTCAGGTAACACCGGTTAATGCGTTTAAAAACTTCTGTGGTTTAAAATAGGCGACGTATAACAAACACTCAAGGCTATCGCTTGGCCCGCTTAGTTGGGGGGAGGTTGGAAAGAGGACAACATGAAAATACTAGCCATCTCCGGTAGTGTACGCAAAGAATCCACCAATACGGCTTTGCTGAGAGTTATGAAAAGCCTCGCTCCAGATGGTGTCGAGTTAACGGTTTTTCACAGGCTGGATGCACTTCCCGTGTTTTCTCCAGACTCCGAAGATGAGGCAACACCAATGGCGGTGCGCGAATTTATGGAAACGGTTTCTGCCGCCGATGGTATTATTATATCGAGTCCAGAATACATCAGATCTATTCCGGGGGGCCTCAAAAATGCTATCGACTGGATGGTTTCTCGTTTCGAAGTGATAGGTAAGCCCATAGCGTTAGTACATGCTTCACACCGAGGTGAAGATATGCTTGCTTCTCTAAGGCTGGTGCTTTCTACAGTTAGCGATAATTTCCTGGAAGATATATTTTTGCGTGTCCCTCTCATAGGGAAGGCCCCAGAAGAAATCAAAGAGTTCGTGAGGGGCCAGGAGTATGAGTTGCAAATTTCGACGTTTATGAGCAATTATGTTGCGGCAGTCCAAAATAGTAATGGGCAAGTCTAAAATCGGCTGTGCGGCGACCGATTTTCCACCGCTTGGCGGCGCCAAACCAATGCGTGAGCCAAGCGTTATGTAACAACCAAAATTAGACTGAGGAAATAAATGGGTATTCTTACGGGAAAGAAAATATTAATTGCTGGTATAGCAAGCGAAAAGTCGATCGCGACTGGCATTGCCGATGCAATGTATCAGCAAGGTGCAGAGCTGGCATTCACTTATCTGAATGATAGATTGAAAGATAGAGTGGTAGCCGTAGCAGGAAGGTGTGGATCAGATTTGGTTTTTCCTTGTGATGTATCTTCAGACGAGCAAATAAAAGAGTTATTTATTTCTTTGTCTGAAAAATGGCCAAAATTCGATGGCTTTGTACACGCAATTGCTTTTGCGCCAAAAGAGTCTCTTGAAGGTGACTATTTGGAATCGATTTCAAGAGAAGCGTTTAGTATTGCTCATGACATAAGCTCTTATAGTTTTGCCGCAATGGCAAAAGAAGCTAGAGTCTACCTCAATGATAGGTCATCCTTAATCACACTAAGTTACCTTGGTGCTGAACGGTCCATCCCAAATTACAATGTTATGGGTCTGGCAAAAGCCTCGCTTGAGGCGAATGTTCGATTTATGGCATCAAGTCTTGGAGATCATCAAATTCGAGTCAATGCCATATCAGCTGGTCCGATCCGGACATTGGCTGCCGCAGGTATATCGAACTTCAAAAAAATGTTGTCTCAATTCGAAGCGTCAGCGCCGCTAAAACGATGTGTAACTATTGAAGAAGTAGGCAACAGCGCAGCGTTTTTAGCGAGTGATTTGGCTTCAGCGGTAACGGCTCAGGTGCTTCATGTTGATAATGGGTTTAGTACTACAGCATTACCAAATGTGTAAAAACGACTCTATGCAGGTGCCCAAACCTACGCTGCTTCTGGCGTTTTTCGCAGCGCTACACTTTACCACTTAGGCCTCCCGGGTATGGGCACTGATGGAGCGGGCACTGAACGTCCGCTTTTTACCTTCAGATCAGGCCGTCCGAGTTAAGCCCGCTAATGTTCGCCAATCGATACTTAACTCGTTCTGATATACGTCGCTTGCAATAAAATAGTATTAGTTGGGTTGCGTTATAGCCTGCGTGGCGCTGAATCGCTCTTTATCGACCAGCATTAATAAGCTCTCAGGTTGTGTTTTAATTGTAACTAACTGCCCCTGGTAAGTTTCGCCATCAATAACATAAGTGGTCTCTTTCTCGAGTTCAACCATGACTTTCTTCACCTTACGATGGTTAATTTTGTCTGATGAACGTTTAGATTCGGCGTCACTAAAAACTAATTCGGCTATGGTAAACAGTGGCTGCTCAGTATCATCTGAGTTTAACCAGGTCACATCTAACTCACCATCTGTCATGTCAGGTAAGTTGCCGCCCTGTGCCAATGCTGTGCTCAATGGTGCGGCATTGGCAACTACGAACGACGGGGTGGTTAACGAAATCGTTTCATCATCCAGCGTTACCTCAATATTCAGCGGTTCATTGCTGTTCATCGCTTTCCACAAGCCAGACAAGTAGGCCATTTGACCGCCATTGTCCTTTTCTTTTCTGTCGGCGTGTTCAATCATTTTTGATTCGAAGCCTATAGCAGCAACCAACAACATTAACTGGTTGTTGCACGTGGCCGTATCAACCGCTCGATAGTGTTGTTGACAAATAATCTCACAAGCCCGGGTGATCGGGGTTAATTTGCTACGCTTACCATAGAGCACCTGACTTAGCGCATTGGCCGTGCCAAGTGGAATAACACCCATCACTTTGTCGTGTTTTATGGCGGCTTCGGCTACTTCGGTCACTGTGCCATCACCGCCGCATGATACTAATATCTCGTCGCCGGCTGAAATGGCCTGTTCAGCCATGTAATTGGCATCTAAGTCCGGGGTTGTTTCGTAAATGGAGACCTGAAAATGATTGTTCAGGTACGACAAAATCTCATCTCGATTAGTGGGCCACTTACCACCACCTGCGACTGGGTTGGCAATAATCGCCAGTCTTTTGTTGAGTTTTAACCGGCCGCTTTGTTTTACTGAAGATAAGCTTTTCAGTTGATGTTTGTTGAGCCTTGCTGTAGCTCGAATTGATTGAATTTTATTCATTACATCAACAACAGACAACGCATCATCGCGGGCCAGTAAATAGGCGGCCATAACCAACACCGAACGTCCGCGTCCCAATGCACAGTGCACCAGTGCTTTGCGGCCGTCTTTTAAATGCTGGTCGAGCCAATTGATGGCCAGGTGAAGTTGTTCTGAAGTGGGGCTGGTGTGATCGAGCACTGGAATGTTCAGGTAATCTACATCATAGCGGTAGGCGGTCCAGTCAAGACCATCAAATTCTGCTGTAACATCTAAAATGCAGTCAATGCCTTGCTGTTTTAATTGTTCAATGTCGGCACTGACTAATCGGGTGCCCAAATAAAGCTGATTTTCAATTTTCTGAATATTCGGCACTTTATCGGTTTTACGTTCATAGAAATTGTACAGACGGGCACCCAGTAAGAAAGGAATAAATAGCCAGCGAACGAACCAGGGTATACTGCCGTCTTGCTTTTTACGGAATAATTCAGGGTAGTTTGACAAGTACGCGAAACTGACCAGCAACAATGAAGCACTGCTCCACCAAAGTAATATATCAAGCCACCAAACAGGAATAAAAAAGGCCAGGAGGCCGAAAATAACGGCAGCTAAAACATAGTACTTCACCATTTTCATAAACATGTTCCTTATTTCGCAGTGAACTCACTGGCTGTTTTATCGTATCTAGATTATATGCCGCGATGACCGCGTAGTAAGTGTAACGTTAATTAATCATTTTTCGTGGTGTTATACGGGAGTTAACGACATCGAGTTTTGTCTTGACCAAGATCGTTAACCCTCAGGTACCTCATTATTCAATACAAATACTATGCCGGGCACACAAAAACAGGAGTTTTACCATTGCTTAAACTAGTTAATTTTGCCGGGTTTCAATTGTTGTGGTGGCTGCTCATCCTGGGCCAGAGTCAGTATGTATGGCTGGCATTGGCTTTGATTGCTACCCATATAGCGCTGTGTAGTGCGGTGTTAAAAGAATTACTGGTCATCGTTTCAATAGGGGTCATAGGAGCAGTAGTGGATGGGGTATTAACGTTGTTTGGTGTGTATATCTTTACCCCCAGCCCGCAAATATTACTCATTCCACTGTGGCTGGTGTGTTTGTGGATGGCGTTTGCTGCCACCCTTCGCCACAGTCTGAGTTACCTGCGTCATAAATACTGGCTTGCGGCTTTACTGGGCGCTATGGGCGGGCCGGCAAGCTATTTGGCAGGAATGAAATTTGACGCCGTGCAGTTTGGCCCCGATGTTTTTATTGTAACGGCGATACTCGCTGGCATATGGGCATGTCTTATGCCTCTATTGTTTTATATCAGTAACGAGATTGACGCGCGGCTGGGTGCCGCAACTATTATAACCGCAAAAAATGACAAGGGGTAACTATGACACCGATTGCAATGGTAACGGGCGGTAACCGTGGCATTGGCCTTGAAATTGTCAAAGGGCTGCTCAAGCTTGGCTATAAAGTTTTACTGGTGGGCAGAGATGAAGACACTGCAGAGCAAGCTGCAGAATCGTTAATTGGCGATGTTCATCCTATTGTCATGGATCTGTCGAATAGTAGTACGATAAGCGACGGCGTGGTGCAGGCCCAGGCCGTGTTCGGCGATATCGATATTCTGGTTAATAACGCAGGTGTCATGTTCGACGAAGACATAACTGAATTATCTGAAGCGGATTTGCAAACAGCGTTTGATGTACATGTGAAGGCGCCTGCCGTGCTGACGAAAACATTGCTGCCGACGATGATTGAAAATAATTATGGTCGTATTGTTAATGTTTCCAGTGGCTGGGGGAGCTTTGCAGAAGGTCTTGAAGGCCCCTCTGCATATGCTATAACCAAAGCTGCTTTGAATGCCTTAACCGTTAAATCGGCTGCTTATATTCCTGCCGGTAAAAATGTCACGGTCAATGCGATGTGTCCGGGGTGGGTGCATACACGCATGGGGGGGAGTGATGCACCGTTAAGCCCTGAAGAAGGCGCTGATACAGCCATTTGGCTGGCCAGCCAGGATGAAGATGGGCCAAATGGCTTATTTTTTCGCGACCGCAAATCTATTGACTGGTAGACAACTGTGAAAATTTTTCAGAACACTGGGGAGTAACATACAGAATGTATCAGGTGTAGCCGCAGTTCATGTAACTAACACCTTGTTAACTATAATGGAATTTTAATCCGCCAAATTGGCCGCGGACTTGCTTCATAGAATGTTCTGAAGAATGTGTGCATGTGAATGAAGCACGTGTTCTTTATATGAAAGGTTTTAAGGAGCACCAAGTGAATACATCAACTGTAACGACAGGAAGCCCGGCTCAGCAGCCCAGAGCACTCAGTTATACCAGACCTGAGCCATCGATATTGACCGTCGGCGTGGTGGTATTTCAATGGAATGACTGCATTCGTCAGCGAGTACAAAAACTGGGGAGCGAGCTAGGCCGATCCGGGATAAGGATGCAATTACTCACCTATACGGATATTCGACTCTTCGATAAAAAAGCCGATAGCCTTGACGGGGTGGTTTTTCAGATTATGGCAGATACTGATGCAGCGGAAAAACGTCGCTTCGACGCTATATTACAGAGCCACCAACAGCAAATTTTTGGATCCCGGACAGTCATCGCGGCATTTAGTTCGGGCGAAATGAGTAGCAGTGATATGGAAGCCGGGATTGATTTAAGTATGAAAGCGCATGTTCAACGGTGCGAGTGGTTAGGTTTGGCCGATACGCAGCCCAATGACAAACAGTTTCAACAATGGTGCCGCGGCATTGCATTACGCGTCAGGCAAACGGCTAAGGGTGCCTCAGTTTTGGCGGCTTAGTAAGAGCTTAATAACGTGATCAAATATTTAGAGCCGTAATAAAAATATCATTTTAATCTCATTTAGCGTTTTTCACTGCGCTATGTACTGTTTTTAATTTGAACTCTTTATAAGTGGTCTTCTTATAAATTAATTTCATAAATAACAATTATTTATGTGAGTGTATTTTGTTTTTTTATAACGATTATAATGCTTGCTTTATTTACTGATTAATCTCAAGTCATTGTTTATTATACGTTTAGTTTTTGCGTTCGCTTCCTAACGGGTTGTAATTTAATTTCAGTTTAGTATAATTAGACCTCAAATTAATATTTGGATGTAGCAATCTTACTAAAGATTAAGGCGAATTTTCTGTATGGCATTTGAAAGTTACATATCGTTGGCGATTTATTTCGCGGTAATGCTCGGTATAGGCTTGTTTGCTTACCGACAGTCTACCAGCGACATTTCTGGCTATATACTTGGTGGCAGACAGGTCAGCCCGCAAGTTACCGCGTTATCAGCGGGCGCTTCAGACATGAGTGGGTGGATGCTGATGGGACTGCCAGGGGCTATGTTCCTGACCGGGTTCGACGCAATGTATATCGCAATTGGTCTGGTAGCGGGTGCTCTGGCCAATTATTTTCTGGTGGCGCCTAAGTTACGGGTCTACACTGAAGTAGCTGATGATTCTTTAACCGTTCCGGAATTTTTTGCTAAGCGGTTTGGTTCGTCGAGTGCCAGTGTACGCATAGTGTCTGCAGTCATTATTGTATTGTTTTTCACGTTATACACCTCTGCTGGCCTGGTTGCTGGCGGTAAGTTATTTGAAAGCGCGTTCGAATTGAGTTATCAGACCGGCTTAATTGTTACGCTCGCCGTTGTTGTGTCGTATACCCTTTTAGGGGGCTTTCTGGCTGTAAGTATGACCGACTTCGTGCAGGGTTGTATTATGTTTGTTGCCCTGGTGTTGGTGCCCGTAGTGGCGTTTACAGAGTTCGACAGTTGGGCACAAATGAACGATTCAGCGCTGGCATCCGTACCTTCATTAAGCGAGTCGTGGCAACAACTCACTGTACTGGGATTAGTATCGAGTTTAGCGTGGGGGCTGGGATATTTTGGTCAGCCACACATTATTGTTCGCTTTATGGCGATTCGGTCGGTTAACGCTATAGGTACGGCGCGAAACATTGGTATGTCGTGGATGTTAGTAACAATTATTGGCGCCTTGGGAACAGGTTTTGTGGGCATCGCTTATGCAAATCAATTTGGTTTAGTGGTCGATGATGCAGAAACCATATTTATTTTATTTTCCCAAATTTTGTTCCATCCACTTATTAGTGGGTTTTTAATGGCTGCTATTTTAGCTGCCATAATGAGTACCATATCGTCACAGTTATTAGTGTCGGCCAGCTCATTAACCGAAGATATTTATCGGGTTGTCAGTAAAAAAGAAGCAACTCAGGCGCAAACCGTAGCAATTGGACGTTATGGTGTAGCAGGTGTCGCTTTGGTAGCACTTATCCTGGCGTGGGATTCGTCTAATTCGATTCTCTCGCTGGTCAGTAATGCCTGGGCCGGTTTTGGTGCAGCGTTCGGACCATTGGTACTGTTTTGTTTATATAAAAAGAATTTAACCCATAACGCCGCATTGGCGGGGATCATAAGCGGCGCTGTAACTGTCCTGTTTTGGATTTATGCGCCTGTGTTAGAAGACGGACAAGCGCTAAGTAGCGTGATGTATGAAATCGTGCCGGGATTTATTGTCAGTTCAATAACAATCTGGGCCGTGAGCGTCTTTAGTGAAGAGCCGCACGCTGATGTGCAGGCTAAGTTTAACGAAACAAATAAAGTTTTAGCAGAATTATCTTAAGGTGATAACAAATATGAACCGCTCAAATTGGAAACGCATCGTAGTGAAGGTAGGAAGTGCGCTTATTGCGCCTAACCGCCAGGGATGTAGTAGTCATTATTTATTAAGTATTGCGCAGTTTATAGTGCGTTGCAGAAGCCAGGGTATCCAGGTTGTGTTGGTATCGTCAGGTTCCGTGGCGGCCGGGGCACATCAGTTCCCTGATCACTCAAAGAAAAACATTGCAGTTAAGAAGGCAATGGCCGCAGCAGGGCAAACAGAAATGATGGCAACCTGGGATCGGCTATTTGACTTTGCCACAGCGCAAATCTTATTGACCCATGCTGATCTGCGTGACCGTGAACGTTACGTCAGTATTCGTGAAACCATTTTTAGTCTGTTGGATCATGATGTACTGCCAATCATAAATGAAAACGACACCGTCACTACCGACAAGCTAAAAGTGGGTGATAACGATAACTTGTCGGCAATGGTTGCCGCTGCAGCCGATGCTGATGCGTTGATCATATGTTCTGACGTTGATGGTTTGTACGACAAAAACCCTCACAAGCATGACGACGCTAAATTGTTGTCGTGGGTAGACAAAATCGACGAGAAAATTTTTGCCATGGCAGGCGGAGCAGAAGAAGGCGGTGTGGGTACAGGTGGTATGCGCACCAAAGTAGAAGCCGCTGAAAAGGCGGTTTCGCATGGTATTGATACCTTTATTATCAATGGTTTTACCGAGTTATCATTCAACTTAATGTTGGAAGGTCAAAACCCGGGTACTCACTTCCAGGCGCATGAAAAACCAATGAAAGAAAACGTTCACTGGATGACACACACCTCGAACGCACAAGGTGAAGTTGTTATTAAGAAAGCTTTTACTGACTCCCTGAACGATAGCGTCGATTCGCTGACCAGTAGCGAAATTCTTGATGTGAAAGGCGAGTTTTCGGTAGGCGATACCATATTAGTTCGACGTGAAGATGGTCAGAAGCTGGCCAAAGCGAAATCAAATTATAGTAGTTGTTTGTTGAACTTCATTTCAAGTGAAGGCAACCAGAAATTTGCATCGGAATTCGAGGAAAAAACCGGACCGATCATTTCTGAACAACACATAGCCGTATTGGAGAACAAATGAGTTTAATTACGCAAATTGCGAATGACACTGCCAGCGCTGCGAAAACGCTGGCGATTTTAGACGAAGCCACCAAAAATAAAGTGCTGGCTGACATGGCGAGTGCTATACGTAATAGTCAGGACGATATTATTGCGGTGAACACCAAAGAAGTCGCCGAAGGCAAGAAAAATGGCCTTGACGACGCCATGATCGACCGACTTACTCTGACACCTGCGCGTATTGAAGATATGGCTGCAGGCATTGAAACCATTATCGAGTTAGCTGACCCGGTAGGACAGGAACGTCCCATCACTAAACGAGATAACGGATTAGAGATCAATAAAATGCGCGTTCCACTCGGTGTGGTGTGTATGATTTATGAAGCACGTCCTAATGTTACTGCAGATGCCGGTGCATTGTGCTTTAAATCGGGTAATGGCGTTATATTGCGCGGCGGTAAAGAAGCGCTGCAGACCAGTCTGGCAATTGCCGGCTTGTTGCAGGATGTATTACGTAAACACAATTTACCCGAAGCGTTGATCAGCGTAATCCCGGATCCTGACCGCGGGCTAATGCAGGAATTGATGGAACAAACCGACACCATTGATGTGATTATTCCACGCGGCGGTGAAGGCTTAATTCGTTATGTTACCGACAACAGTAAAGTTCCGGTGATTCAGCATTTTAAAGGCGTATGTCACCTTTACGTTGATAAAGACGCTGATCTGGACATGGCGTTAGCGTTACTGATTAATGGTAAAACACAGCGTACCGGCGTATGTAACGCGCTTGAAGGTTTAGTTGTTCATGAAGCGGTTGCCGGTGACTTTTTACCACAGGTCAGCAAGATGTGTCAGGAGAAAGGCGTTATCGTGCATGCTAACCAAGCCGCGGCAGCATATTTTGACAATGCTGATGTGATTAGTGAAGACGAGTTTGGTGAAGAGTATCTTGGCCTTGAAATTGCCATTCGTGTGGTAAAAGACTACGATGCTGCGCTTGATCATATCCATAAATTTGGTAGCCACCACACTGAAGTGATTTGTACCGGTAACAATGATACCGCCAAGCATTTCCAGCGGGCCGTCGATGCATCAGCCGTTATGATTAATGCGTCTTCGCGCTTTAACGACGGTAGTCAGTTAGGTTTAGGCGCAGAAATTGGTATTGCAACAACCAAACTTCATGCGTATGGTCCGATGGGACTTGAATCACTGACAACCGAAAAATATGTAGTCAACGGCACAGGGCAGGTTCGCGATTAGTCCTTGTTAGCCGCGCCGGTTAGTAAAACCACGCAGGCAGTGTTGAAACCATAGGTCCGGAAGTCAATAATAAAGTCCACCGTTTATAGCGGTGGGCTTTTTTGTTAGAGGATATTTAAAACATGGCGATAAACGAGTTTATCGACAAAAGCTGGGAAATACTGCTCAATTACGCCCAGTCATACAAACTGCTTACGTCAATTCTGCTGATTGTGGTGTTTTTGGCGGCCAAGCGAGTAGTCATAAAAATATTGCGCCGTCAGGGCAAAAAACACGGCGACGACCGCCGTCACTCTATTAACACAATTGATCAACTCGGTAATGCTGTGTTGCTGGCACTGCTGCTCATGTTGTGGGCTGCAGAAGTGCAAAACCTGGCGTTGTCCATCGCTGCTTTTATGGTTGCCATTGTTTTTGCGACCCGCGAAATGATTCAGTGTTTTTTAGGCTTTATTTACTACATGACTACCCGGCCGTTCAGAGTGGGCGATTGGGTGCAGCTTGGTGAACAGGTGGGTGAAGTGGTAGAAATGGACTGGGCTAAAACTACCTTACTGGAAGTTGATGCCGAGCACTATGGTTATACCGGTAAACATGTCTACGTGCCGAACAACCAGTTGATGATACAGGTTGTAAAAAACCTCAACTTCTTACGTCGCTATCGATTACACGAGTTTCAAGTCGTGGTAGAGCCTCTTGTGAACCCGTATTCGTTGCTCAACGAATTCAGAGATTTGGCAAATCATCATTGTGACCATTTTCGCGATGTTGCCGAACGGTATAAGAGCTGGATTGAGCGTAATCTTGATGCGGAGTTTATCAGCATCAATCCGGTGATTGATATCGAAACCAATGAGCTTGCCAAGTTTGTAATCAAAATTGGTTTGTTTTGCCCCTCAGATGAGTCGCTCCATCTTGAAGAAAAGATCCGTGCTGACTGGTTATCATTGTGGTTTGATGCTGTACAACGTCAGCAGGCAAAGGGCGCAATACCGCCGATAATCAGTTAAGTGACGGGACTTTCGAGACGTGCTAAAGCCACTTCCGCTTGGTGCTGAAATGATGGCTTAAAAAATCCATCTGATCGGCCAGAATACGCCGGTTCATCAGGTAAAACCGTTCGTAAACATTGGGCTCGAACGGTACCGCCAACAGCGGCATATGCGCTTCTTCGGGAGTTTTAGCGCCTTTTTGATGATTACAACGGGCGCAGGCGGTCGCAACATTTTGCCAGTTGTTGCGGCCACCACGGGAGCGCGGAATTATGTGGTCACGGGTAAGCTGGCCTGAGCGATAGCGGTTACCGCAATACAGACAAAGGTAGTTGTCACGCCGAAACAAATAGCGATTGGTCAGTGCAATTTTACCGTATTGGGTAACCTGACCATCACAGGCGATGATAGAGCTGATACGCAGTTGACTGCGTTGACCCTGGCTGTTCCAGCCGCCCAGCAACGTGCGGGACTGATGACCGAGTTCAAAAAGCACTTTTTCCTGTGCATAATAACGTGC
>JABXHM010000108.1 GCA_013373625.1 Alteromonadaceae bacterium
AACGAGCTCTTCGCCGGCATCTCCCAGATCGACACCGGGGTCACCACGGTGATGGACGTCAGCCAGATCCACCACAGCCCGGAGCATTCCGACGCCGCGATCGAGGGGCTGGCCGATGCCGGCCGCCGCGCCGTCTTCGGCTATTTCGAGGGCCACGGCGACCGCTCGCAGTACCCGCAGGACGCCCGGCGCATCAAGCAGCAGTATTTCTCTTCCGATGACCAGCTGCTGACCATGGTCATGGGCGGCGAAATCTACCTGCCGGGGTACGAGACCTCCTGGGCCATCGGGCGCGAACTTGGCCTGCCCATCGCGCTGCATGTCGTGGGCACCTTCGGCATGGCCGGCACCTTCGACCAGCTGGCAGAGGCCGGCGAGTTCGGAGAGGACAACATCTTCATCCACATGACCGGCATGTCCGACATGGCCTGGCAACGGGCCGCGGACGCCGGCGCGCATGTCTCCCTTGCCGTGCCGATCGAGATGCACATGCGCCACGGCACCCCGCCGATCCAGAAGGCGCTGGACCTTGGCATGACGACCTCGCTGTCCTCGGACGTGGAATGCACGATGACGGCGGATCCCTTCACCCAGATGCGGGGCCTCATCACCCTGCAGCGCATGTTCGTGAACGAGGCCGCGCTCTCCGGCGCCCAGGACTACCCCGCGCTGATGCAATGCGCAGACGCCCTGCGCCACGCCACGATCGACGGGGCGAAGGGCCTGAAGCTGGACCGCGTGACCGGCAGCCTGACCCCCGGCAAGGCCGCCGATATCGTTCTGCTGGACGCAGAGGCGCTGAACGTCGCGCCCCTGAACAACGCGGCCGGCGCGGTTGTCACCCTGATGGAGCGCACCAACGTCGACACCGTCCTGGTCGCGGGCCGCCCCCGCAAGTGGCAGGGCCAGGTCGTCGGCTTCGACATCGCCCGCCTACGCTCCGAACTGACGGCCAGCCGAGACTACCTGTTCGAGACAGCCGGCGTCGAACAGGACCTCTTCGCCCTCTGACCCAAGAAGGCCAAGCCCCCCTGCCGCCCTGATCACGGGATGAGACCCCGTGGATCGGGGTGGGGGGGGTGGTTGGTTGGGCGGAGAGCGGTCTTTCGCTGCGATCGCCACCGACGACCGCTTAGCGCATACGTCTACGGGAACTGAAGTCGAGCCTCGCCGACGCACGGAACTCCCAAATGCTGCCGCGCCGACCGCCGACCAAGAAAATCGCGCCAAGCGACGAAACCATTGCTGTGGTTGACCGACAATAAGGATGTAGGCGCTTTGCGTCTCGGCACCCTGGCGATCACAGCGATCGCTACAAGCACCAGGAGCATGACGATGAACGACCAGACTAAGCACATCGACGTCGAAGATGATTTCCACTTTGAGCCGCAGTGGGGCGATCACGCGCCCCGCGGCGGCAAGTCAGTCCTCAACCGCGTTCTGAAAGAAGGCACCAAGGTTCCGCTTTTTCTCGGGCAGACTTTCATTAATTCGCTGCGCGACGTTGGATACAACACCACCACATCGGCCCTCTGCGAGCACGTGGACAACTCCATTCAAGCTGGCGCCACTGAGGTCCGCGTCTACTTCCATCAAACTGGTCAGCGCGGCGGCTATTCGATCGATGCGCTAGTCCTGGACGACGGGCGCGGGATGGAATCCCACGTCCTACAGGTCGCGATGTCGTTCGGCGGATCTATGTACTACGACAACCGGGAGGGCATTGGCCGCTTCGGCGTGGGCATGAAGACGGCGGCCCTGAGCATGTCTCCGGTCGTGGAACTCTACTCGTGGACCGAGCCCGGGGCGATCTATACGATGACCCTCGACGTCAAGGACATCAGCTCCAAGATGTCAAATCTCCTGGAGTTGCCCGAGCCGCAGTTGCTGGACGCACTGCCATCGAGCGTAGCCCGGATCCTCACGAAACCGATGGCTTATCCCCGTCTTCATGCCGATCAGGACCTGTTCGCGGATGACGAGGACGAGCTTCTGGATCGCATGGGGCGGTCCGGCACCATCGTCAATATCCCGGATTGTGATCGTGTGACCTACAAGAAAGCACAGACGCTGGCTGAGGATGCCATTCGGGAAATGTCCCGCATCTATCGGGTCCAGCTTAGTAAAGGCCTTCGCCTGTTTGTCAACAACCGACGTGTCCACGCGTTCGATCCGACCTACTGGGATCTGAACGCACGTCACACCCGCGTGGAGGAGATCAAGGAAAAGCGAAGCAAACTGATCAAATCTTGGCCTGAGATTCAGGTGCCCGTGAGCGAGAACAGCGATCAGACGGCGCCTGTAGCGGTGAGGCTGTATATGCTTCCGATCGAGGAATGGTACGACCTGCCACGGAAGACGCTGAAGAACGACCTGCACGTGTTCGAAGGTCACACGGTCTCGTTTATGCGCAATGACCGGGAGGTGTTCAGCGGAACCGTTCGGGAACTGGCCGGGGCCGGACATGGCGACAACGACTGGCTTCGGCTCCAAATCGACTTCGGTGGCGAACTGGACGAGGCCTTCGGCGTGGCGATGAACAAGCAGGGCGTTCGGCCCAAGAAGTTTGCCCTCGATTGCATCCGCGAACAGATCCGCGAAGAGGTCACCCGGGTCCGAAACCGCACCGCTCAATTCCGGAAGGAACGGCGTGCGGTAGACTCCGGAAACAAGGTGAGCGACGCGGAACGACGCGCCGGTGAGGCGGATTCCATGCAGGCGAAACCGCTGCCCAGCCCCGCTCCTACGACGCCGGAGGAAGCAGCCGAGCTGGAAGCAAACCTGCGCGGACTGGCAGTGTCGCTGAAGCGGAAGGACGAAACCAACGATGAGGCGTTCGAGCGGGTCAAGAGCTCGAAGTTCATCACGACCTTCAGGCACGACGACTACTGGCCATTCTATCACGTCGACTACCAGTTCGGAAAAGTGGTGCTGACGATCAACACGGCCCATCCATTCTTCTCGAAACTGTACGATCCGATCGCGCAGTTGACCGTGAACGGCAGCGCCGACACTGGCGAAGGATCCGGCACTGATGACGGCGGACAGGCCGACGAGACGTCCGAGGTTCTGGTGGCTTTGCAGATGTTGCTGTTCAGCCTCGGGCGGGCGCAGAGCCAGATGAACCTTGAAGGCGACAACCCCGAACGTGCCAAACTGTTCGAGGATCTGCGCCGCGAATGGTCGGAGACGCTCAAGACCCAGCTGACGACCCTTTAGCATCATACCGGGCGCCTCTTTCCGGCGCCCGGCACTTTTTTCGCAACCGAAGCCCGACTTGGGCTACAATACAATTGAGGGGGTTCGTGCCGATCTGATCCACACGCCGCCATCGGGCACAGCGACCGCGATGAGACGTGCAGACTGGACGCGAAGTTCCCCTCTCCAACCTCCGCGTGGCGATAGCCGCCCGCACAGAACAATGGAGACAAAAGATGGGTGCAGATCCATGGGTGGAGTATGCCCGCCTTCAGTCGATGCTTGACCGCACGACCGACGCATACAAGGCCGCCGGAATCGAAGCGGCAATGACTGACCTTCTCGAAGGGATTGCGAAGCACCGTACGATCGGTGCGAAGCAGGCCAGGAACCTAGTCGTGAACCGCATCGGGAAGGAGCGTCGCCGCCGCGCAATCATCTACGCGCGTCGTCACAACATAGCGGGTGATAGTGAAGGTTGCGGCGTCGCAGACGCCGCGGAAAGCCGCATTATGCTGCTCAGGTGCGCGCAGGCGTGCGGTCCCCGGGACTTCCGCCTGTTGGTTCGCCAAGCGCAAGGCAACTCGCTGGCGGAGATCTCTGCCGAAACTGGTGCCACGATCACAGCCCTGAAGGCACGCGCACACCGCGCCCGCAAGAAGGTACTCGCCCTCGCCGCCTGAAGCGGAGCCGGCGTGGGCGCCAGGGTGCCCGCGTCAATTCGTCGGCAGGAATCCGCCTGCGCAGCCTGGCCCCGATGAAACAGCTGCGGACTGCTCGTAGCTGATGGCCCTCGACCTTCGCGGCACTCGATACGATTGTCCGCTCAGGGCCGAAACAAAACACACCGCCCCCCAGCGCCCTACCGCCCCTCCGCCATCACGCACAGAAACTCGAACATCAGGCTCACCCCCAGCCAGGCCGTTCCGCCGCTCGCATCGAAGGGCGGAGAGACCTCGACCAGGTCCGCGCCCACGATGTCCAGCCCCGAGAGCGCCCGCACAACCTGCTGCGCCTGGTAGCTGTTCGGCCCGCCGACCTCCGGCGTGCCCGTGCCCGGCGCAAAGGCCGGGTCGACGAAATCGATGTCGTAGGACACGTAGGTCGGCGCGTCGCCCACCACCGCGCGGGCCTGGGCCATGACATCCGCGATCCCGCGGTCGAACAGCTCGTCTATCGTGATGATCGTCACGCCCTGGGCGCGGCCCCATTCGACGTCCTCGAAATCGCCGTAGACCGGCCCGCGGATGCCGATCTGGATGACCCGGGCGGGGTCCAGCAGCCCTTCCTCGATCGCGCGGCGGAAGGGGGTGCCATGGGTGTA
>JABXHM010000010.1 GCA_013373625.1 Alteromonadaceae bacterium
CAGCGGCATCGACCCCACGACCTACGAGCTGATCGCCAAGGCCGTGCGCACCAGCCCGGCCATCCGGATGAGCGCCAACCAGATCAAGATGCGGCTGAAGACGGCGCGGTGAGGGGTGAGCCGGCCGTCCGTGTTTGCCATCACGGTCTTGGATGGGCGGGGAGCTGCCGTTCGCCGCGTCCCAAACCAACGGCGGCTCTGCGCAGTTAGCAGAATCTGAACCACCGTCATGTAAGGTCGCGGCTGGCAAGTGGCCCTTCTGAACGGACGCCGGGCGCACGGAGTGGATTTTGCAGAATTATGATGCAGGAGTCAGCGCAACAGGCACGAACGGAAACTTCCCACATGCAGATTTTCCATGCGCGGCATGCCGGAAGCAGACATTGCATCCCACCTTCACATCAAGATAGGCTCTAAAAAAACGAGGATCAGGATTGCCGAACTGTTCGCGCGAGGAAGCGACCCATGGCTCAGCCGAGCGTTTGAGTTGCTGGACCCTAGTCGAACAGCGACGCAGCCAAAAAATGTTGAAAAGTATAGTCGGTACAATCATATGACACAAAACAGGTGAGTAACGCAAAATGTGGAAACCAAGGCACGAAGCACACGCGATTGAACGCGTAAGGCTTCTATTCACATTTCGCGAACCGATACCCTCTAAGGTGGTGGCCAAGTCTTCGTACGAGACACGCCAGCAAGCCTCCGACCTCGGATTCGATGCCGTCGGACCTGCCGAGAGTTCCATCGCAACCATCAAACTACAAGCTCGCAACGCACCGCAAACGGAACCTTCCGCCCAGAACGGCTTTGTCATGCGCCGTCATCAAGATGGAGCCCTCGTAGAAGAGATCGGCTTCAGAGACATGGTCTACGGCTACATGACTAAGACCTACGGGCGCTGGGAGTCGTTGGTTGCACGCTTGGAGGAAGCCCTACTTCCCGCCCTCAATAATATTAGCGACATTGCCGAACTAGATGCCGTCAAGCTCGAATACTGGGATAGCTTCGTTTTCGAAGGCGACCCTTTGGAAGCGGATGTCTCAAAGCTTCTGAGTGTTGTGGATGCTGCCATACCATCAGGTGTTCGTGCAGGCAGTTCTGCTTGGCACTCTCATGTGGGCTGGTTCGAGGGTGATGAAGAATCTCCCACCCTTATCAACCGCAATATAGACGTCGTCGATACGTCGAATGAGGAGGGTCAAAACATGCGCAGCTTAGGGATCTATACGCTGGTGGAGCGACGTTCCAAATCGACTCCTATTGATTTTCAAGGCGTACAAGACCTCATTGATGGCATGCACAACCGCTCCCTTCTTCTATTTGGCGAGTCCCTCTCAGAAGAATATAGAAACCAAATTGGAATTAATCTGGAGGCCTACAAATGATTCACGCGAGCACCATTGGCGCAGCCGAGGATTATTTTACTCCACAGCATTCCGGATTCACCCTCAAAAATCGGAGTATTTCACTTGAGCGTGAAGGTGACCTGAAAGAAGTCAAGGTTAGGTATCTGCCAGCTAAGGCGCAACGAACCTTCCGCGTCTCGAGAACCGTTGTGGAGGCGAGCGCTCCTACGGCCGAAGCAACTGAGATCGAGGCTGATTACTTAGACGCAACCAGTGTTCTGTCAGAGCTTGATGACGTCCGAGGTGCCTTGAGAAGCTTTGAAGAGCTTGACGCTGGTTGGGATGGTCCTGACAGCAGTCCAGCTCTCCCTGGTGTTATTGATGACGCCTTGGAGGTGCTTCAGAATTGGTTGGGAGATATAGACACCCCTGAACCCGCCATGGCGTTTGACGGAAGTGTCGCGCTTGAGCTCTACGACGAAGAAGGCTTCACAAGAGGCGGCGTAGAGTTCAAAGGGAACCACAAGGCTGTATACACTGTAATTTCTGAAACTGAAATTCTCAGCTCTGGAACCTTTAATGCTGGCTCACTTAGCGAAATCATTAAGAGCATTAACTGCATTCGGCTCGCGCTTTCTGCCGAAGAATAAGGACGTCAGAGGCGCGAGAATGCGTGATGATTTAGACAAGTTTTGCGCCCAGAAAATCGACGTAGAGGAGCTAGCATCAGCGTATCCATCTTGCGCTTGTGAACAAGCTGACTCACCTGTTGGCAGCGTTGGTAGAATTATGCCTCAAGAACTCCTACGGCTCTTTTTAACCTCCCCTTCGCACCTTAGGGTGAGAAAACCAGCGGATCTGAATAAACGGAAGTTCAGGCCAACCGACCTCACCAGGGCATACAAAGTCGGGTTATCTATTGTTCGCCTAGAGCATGCTTCTGAAGAAGAGCTGACCTACACTGCTAAACAGCTCAACGATATTCAGGTGAATGCAAACGGCGACAAGGGAGGGCTAGTGGGGGCGGTGGATTTCCCGGTTGAAGCTGTGCGTACTTGCAGCCCCCCACACGTGCCGATGTGTGCGCATGAAACACCCTTGGACTACCGTGAACCGACCAACTACCTACGCCCCTCCCACGGAGATGTTGTCAACTCGAAGGCTGGTATGACTGACGAAGAGCAGAAAGCCAGTAGAGAGGTGATTTACAACCAGATCATCAAACAAGGCGTGGTCAAGAACATAGAAGACGTCAAAGACTTTGATATGTCTGAGTTCATTCCGAAGGCGGCAATGTAAGCGCAACATATGAACGGCACCCGCCTTGACGTGCTCCCCTGAAAAGTCTGCGGCTTGAAGATAGGGTAGGTTTGACCATCATCTGTACCATGCGCGATCGTACGCACGGGCTGGGACCGGACATCCGCCGCGCCAAGCACGGAGGTCCGGTAAGGGCCGAAGGCGTCGATCAACACGACGGGCGGGAAGCGGTCCTTTGCTGCGCTGGCAATCGGATCACCCAACAAAAATGGAAGCCGACATTCAGAGCGGAACAACCTCGAGGTCTGCACTGCAACGCCGCATGACATCACCGAGACCATTCTAACTTTGGTCTGGCGAAGCGAGTTCGCAGTGGCAGCGAAGCTGCGCCACAATAATATCGACCCAATCTGGACAACTCTGGGTGTTTTCGCGACCGCCTGCAACGGATAGGGAAAAAACTTGATCGACTGACCCAATCAAGAGATCATGTCGTCAAACGCCATTGGTGGACCACTTCAGTGGGGGCATTCCAAGCTCTCCAATCCCAAACTACCCAACGCCCACAGTCCGAACTCCCACCCGATGCTTGTTAATGACATTGCAGCCCACAGTCCCGATTGGCCATGCTGCTGCTCGATGGCAATGGTGATGGGGGTCTGCGATGTGGGGCAACGTCAGATGGCATACCTAAAGTCGCTTTGAGTTTTTTGCCGTGTTGCGTACCGTAAACAATCCCTCTGGCATCATAAATTACAACCAAAGCCCTAACAGTTGTCGAAAATCCAATCTGAGATAATTCTATTTGAAATTGAGCGCAGGAAGATCGTCGACCAAGCATTGGCACCTTCGTCTACAGATTTTCCTTCACTAAGCTCTGCCAAATACTCGTGAAACTGATTTTTGTTATCTCTGTAGTCCCTGTGCTTCGGAAGGATAGCATCGGGTTGAGCCTTCAATTTACCCCACCTTTTACTAATATGAGTTAAAAAGTTGGTTTTACGTATGATGTTATCAACATGAAACTTGACGTTTCCAAAATCTGGATCAGCTTCGCCTATCATATAGTGAATTTTGAAAACTGGCGGGGTGGCGCTCGGATCAAATCTCAGATCAATTAAAGGCCTACCCAAGCATTCATCGTAGTAGGGATGTAAAACTCTCGCTTGAGTAATAGGGTCGAACAATTTTTCTCCACGTAGCCTATTGCAGGAGCAAGCTGGAACCAAATTGTATGACAAGCATGCATATTCAGGATATCTTTGCTTTGTTAGATAGTGATCAAGCTCGCCTGGGTTTTGCCCTCCACACATCGGGCATGTTTCGCCCGCCAAAGATAGCCGAAGATCCCCTATGTAACTCATAGAGGCAGGGGGATTATCGTATATATACAGAATAGCCCTCTTTTCCCGGTCGGAGAGGCCTGCTGATCGAATTATATTCGGATCCCCCCGAGAATCATCATAATATCTTGCCAAGCGCGACGCACGCAGCCCAAGCTTTAGGAGATTCGGGTAAGTCCCACGAAGCCTTTTGTCTTTGGTGGCTGAATTAAAGCTAGTTGACCCGCTATCAAGCGGCTTCTCAATCTTCTTCATGTTTGTTTACAATTTTGGAAAGCAAATCCTCAGACACAATTGCTCTAAGCGACGACGCATCTTGGCCACTTCTTGAAATATAGCCAAGAGCCCTATTTGTTGTTGTCTCCATTTCATCTTCACCGAACACAAATAGGGAGATAAGGCCAACATCAGCGCCGAATGTCTTCATTCTAGTTTTTTGTATCTCCACCCTATTGTCGAAAGAGTGCCATTCCTTTTCCCGTATGATGTGAACCATATCCTCCTGCACACATCTAACGACGTAGGCGGAATGAGTGGCAACGACAGCGACAGACCCTGTCAACTCCAGTACTTTTTGCAAGGCACCCATCAATGCGTCAATAAACTGAGGGTGCAAAAAGACCTCCGGCTCATCCAATAGAACCAAAGATCCATTTTCGGTGTAGGCCGACGAGAATATGCAAAAACGAACGTAAGCCTCTTCACCTGAACTAAAGTCGTTTAGCTCCCGGCCAAACACACCTTTTGAACGATCTATGGCCTCTAAAAAATCAGAAGTTGATTCTTCGACATAACCAATATCCGGCCTAAAAAATTCGATGCTCCCTCCGCCTCCTGTTCGAATATTTGATAGATCAATTGGACCATAATGCTCATGAAAAATTGAAGTAGGCTGGCGCCCCCGAGCCTGTTTTAAGCTCTCGAGCAATATACTGAACCGAGTTGTGTCAGCCAACCTGGTGTCTGATTCAATCATCTGCAACAAAACGTCTATTACGCCGGCCGACGACCGCCCAGCTTCATCAGCTATATTGCAAACCCTGTATCCAGACACCATTCTCTTCAATGTCTGTGGAGGAAAAACCTTCGATATTCTATGGCCCGAGTAAAAGCCTATGACTCTACTTGGCGTAAAATTTCCGCGCCATTCGTTTGATAGAGAGCCTAAAGCCAACTTCGCCGTGTGCCGTAAAGCCTGCGTTTTTCCTGAGCCATTTCTTCCGATTAAAACTGCAATCCGCTGACCCAGTTCTTGAGTGGAGCCGAATTGAAAATCGAACCCGTACTCCCTTCCATCCGGCAACCTGAAATCACACCTAAACTCTGGGCGTGCGGCATCTATAGAGGCTCGTTCGTTTCCTCTTAATATCTCGACCCCATTGTCTAAAAGAAATGACTGTTCAGTTCGCCTAACTAAGGACTTTATAACCTTATTTCTCAGGCGGTGATTTTTAATTTTGGGGCTATCAGGTCGATACTCCCTCATCGAAATGATATCGTTAACTGCCAGTAGAGCTTCTATAGCCTGATGACCTCCCAGACCATCAACAAGGGTGCGATACTCCTGAGCTTCCAGACCCATTGTGATAAACGAAAAATTCAAATCTTCCGATTCAGCATCGACAAAATAATTCCCTTGGGCGCTTTTGAAAATTGTTTCCCGCACCTCGGAGTTTTCGAGAATTTTTGGATTTTTTTCATTTGACAGGAAGCAAATACTTAGGGGGCCATGTTTGAACCAGCGGCCTCCCAACATACTGTTTGGAATCCAAAAGTGTGCATGGCAACTATCTTCATGGGTGAATTGGATGACCGTTATCCTGGAGCGATGGTGACCTTTCGTCTCCGCCTCATCCAAGGGTACTGAGTGTTCACCTGCAAAAAAGTACGTCAGACCCGCCATTTATAAATTCCACGTCATTCATTTTCCAGTCTCAACACACTTCAACTCAGGAAGCGCGATTACCTTGGAGGGTCCACCCTTTTAAGATGAAATGGCATTGCATGACAACATACTTATAGTACATCACGTTTTCAGCTTCGATGCATATCTCTTCCTCAGCGTAAGCTTTGCCTTTCTTCATCGCCGCCCCTTGATAAAGCGGGGATTTACGGCGTGATACGCGAACGTCTCCTTCGGTTGGCCGCACTGCAGCATCTTGATCGTGTGTCGAATGGCGGCTCTGGGCCGAAAGCCCCAGCAGTAACCCCACGGATACATCCGCCCCCCCTTCCTACCCACAACGGTCATTCCTCCCGAAATCGCACCCCCACCAAAAAAACAAAGGGCGGCCCGAAGGCCGCCCTCTTTCCGTCTCACGTAAACTCCCGCGCCTTTAGCGCGCGAACTTCTTGTACTTGATCCGCTTGGGCTCCAGCGCGTCCGGACCAAGGCGGCGTTTCTTGTCTTCCTCGTAATCCTCGAAGTTGCCTTCGAACCATTCGACATGGGCA
>JABXHM010000069.1 GCA_013373625.1 Alteromonadaceae bacterium
AATCCAACCACGCAATGAGACAAGATTGACCTTCGTCTCAATCTTGGGCAATCAGTGCGGCGATGGCCCCGTGGCTCAACTGGATAGAGCAGCCCCCTCCTAAGGGGCAGGTTACAGGTTCGAATCCTGTCGGGGTCACCAAAAGCACCTGAAAAATATAATTCATTACACGACGTTGTGCGGATGCATGCAGAAATGCTTGATTCCGCGTGCAAAACCCTCAGAAAATTCGCACGTGTGTGCATATCTTGGTGGCCAAAAATGAGCCGCCATAGCTTTGGTTCTGAAATCGATCAAAGTGTAGGTCTCAATGCAGCGGTGATTTTTCAAATTATCACCTTCTGGCTCGAGAAGAACCATGCCAACCGCTGCAACTTCCGAGACGGGCGGTATTGGATGTGCAAGTCCACCTAGGGCTTCAATGAGTTGTCCCACTATCCGAAGTATTGCATTCGCGGCAAAACGACTTGTCGCTCATAAATCCGTTAAGCGCTGGCCGATGGCGTGGACTCCAAACACCTTGAGGAAGCCGTGCATGCGACGCCACCTAGAGCAAAGGGTTCAACCAATTTCATGTGTGCTGCTCTAACAACGGGTTCAGCTTTCGCCGTTGGCTGATATACCTTCGGTACGTTGAGGAGGCGAATGAAGCGGATAAAGTTTAGGAGGCCGAACTGCTGAAAGGTTTGGCCCAATGGGCATTGGACCGCCATCTGTATGTCAAGGTATTGTACTTGGCCCACTGACCACTTTACTAATCGAAAACTTGATCCTCCTAGTTGTGATAAATGCGGTGGGACTCAGATCTTGAGTGTGACCGACCTCAATAATGAGCGGAGAACGGGTTCAACCACCGATTGCATCTGTGGGACTTGTGAGGGGCGGCAAGCGTCCCGCTAAAAAACCAACGAGACACACGCAAGCGGCGTTGACGAGCGCCTTTCTAGGAGCCTGAACTTTCGATGCAAGCCGTAGGAAAAAATCAAGGCTTGTGGCCAAAGTGCGCGCCGCTGGCTTATCTGGTGCCAAGCCTTGGGGCTGACGGAGGCTCGTCGGCGCAAACCAGTCGGACTGTTTGATCCGAAGGTCAATATTGCGAATACCTGTGCCGGCAACAACCTCAATCAGATCGGTAACGGGGCTACTGTCGAATATGCCACCATGGACGACGCGCTCGCAGACGCAAGCTCCGGGATACCCCGTCCCAGCAAGAATTAAATAAATTTTAAAGACCTGCAAATCGGCGAGTGCTGGCGTTTCGAAGGAGCGATTTTTATTTAGGCTTGGCAAGCCGTATCGCGCCGCCGGGAAATTGAGCGCAGACCTATAAATGCCCGGAAAGGCCACGCCGCCGTGACAGCGTGTCAGTTCGATTGCTTCATAAATGACTTCAGCAACATTGGAGTAGCGCTCTCCATCCAATCGAGACCGTTATCAGGTTCTTTCTCAACGACAGCAAGAGGGAGTTGGACAGTTGTGGCGAGACGATCCGCCCCTAGCTTACGATCACGGGCGGAGGGATTTTGCCGATGGTCTCCGTTTGGAACGTGACGGCGCTGAATGTGAATTGGTTGTGGACGGGTTTGGTACTTGTTTGGGCGATTGCGAGGCTTCGCCTGATACGGAGCGAGCAGGCCGGGCAAACTCGAGTGACGCTAGATACCGGCTGGGTCGAATTGAAGGTCTTCACGATCATGTAAACGCTAATGATCTTCATAGAGACCAATGAGTATCAAATAACGCAGCCGATGACAACATTAAAGCGCGAATTGCTCGCATCCGTCAAACTATTTGTGACGGTCCGCGAACGTTCAGCCGATAAATCGCACGCCTTCGAGAAATGTTCAACAAGCATGACCAAAAGCAAGGTGAATAGGTTATCGCATTGCATAGTGATATTGACGGAATCACAACTCCTCTCCTCTACCACATTAGCCGAATTGCCTCACAGAAAAATTTATTACTAGAAGCTTCCATTGGGGTTAGCAACTAGCTGGAAGCTAGCGAAAAACACCGACAAGCGGCTGAACCATAGCTAGACGCGTGGGCCGGCCACGGCATCGTGAGGCAGCAGCTCTGAACTAATTTGCAAGACGCAGAAAGGCACCACATTCAATTTAACCACACCCAATTCATGCAAAGTTTACGGTGAACCCTAGATTATTGCATCGACTGTCGCGACCTTGAAAAAGTCGACCGCTTGCCTGAAGGTTTCTGGTTAATGTTCATTTCTAATAGTTGGGGCAATTATGCAGACTGAACCGCGCGGGTTTACCGAAGGTCCCTACACCAGAACCGGGCGGCGCATCATGAGTAGGGCAACGAGCGAGTTATCCCCTGAAGTCCTTTAGCGCGACGCGTGTGTGGTCTTCGACTATGGAGGTCTGCATGGGGCGCCGGGGCAGGCGGTAATGTTGATTTCTGCAAAAATTGGCTGCGTACAGCAGACCCAGACTGACTGGGTAAAGAAGGCCGAGATGGGTCTGTCACGGTTCGAAGCCGCTCCTCTGAAAACATCTGTTGCAGCAAAGTAGATGACTTGGGGGAACGAAATGAACGGACGAATTCCGTATTGATGCAAAAAAAATCCCGCTAAGGAGAGGCCTGACACACACGCAAGTTGCATCGGATTCTGCGCCGACATTTAGAGGCTGAGTAAGCGGGACATGGTACATAGGGATACTGACCTAGTGACGGACAGGAAATTGGATCTTGCCGTGAGAACGACCAACTCCACGGGAGAACCCTACTCTTAGTGAGCATAGGGACATAGTGAAAAAGAAAAGGTCTTTGTTTCTAGCCAAACGTCATAAGGTTTCGGTCTATCGAAGAGCATGGCCCTCAATTCCCAATCAACCGCCTTTGCCAGATTCTGTACGTCATGAACGCGGTATATTTGCCTATCGCAATTGTCTGGCCAGTTAAAGGCAGGCAGTGGGCAGAAATGGTTCTGTTGGCTCAAAATCCGTGAACAGTCTTCTCTAGTGCTGGCAGCTATGGGCGACCAAACATCACCGATGAATTGGGAGAGCTCGGGTCTGGCTGCGGGCATCGTTGCGTCATCAATCCGACGAAGGAAAAAGGCATAAATTTAAAGCGAAACAAGAAATTAGAGGCCAAGACGGACGGTTGTCGGAGCTTCAGCATCGCGGCTAAGCTACTGCACTGAGAGTTTGCCGCAGATTGCCCGAAACCAGAAATGGGCACGCGATATGATATATGTTTGGACTCGGGTAAGGGGTGCGAAATTCTGGATCTGATAGGCTCCAACCGCCAGCTTCGCTATGTGCATGGTAAATCCGGCAACCTCGACGCCGAAGGTGCTTTGAGATCGGTGCTGAATGCGCAAGCCAACGCGGTAGCAAAGACAAAGATCAAGTCATCCGAGATGATCCGTCATGTCAAGGTCGCATGAGACAGCGCGGTAAGAGCCAAATCACATTCAATGATCACCCAGAAGGCGTTGATCGTAGATGCACTAGTATAACTACGTGACATTCTTGATTGGATCAGACGACGGTTTGCTTCAGTTCGCCACATTTGAGTATGCTGTCGGGATATTATATCCCTGATGACATCCGCTAAGGAGGCCATTCGCGCGGTCGCGCGATGTTGGCGAACGCTGCATGAGAAAATCAACTCCAAAGATCAAGAGCTTGAGCGGCTGGACTGAGAGAAGGTACCCGAGCTGATGCAATCGCAAGATAGCTTCATGATGACTGTGGCCGAGATGCTGATTATTGTTTGGCGACAACCCATAGCGCATCCAATCTGAAACTGTGTGGCGTCCGCACAACCCCAGCCCGAGACGGCATGACCCATAGGATGCGATTGAACCGTTGTGATAATTGGCAAGCCAACGCTGCTCGTTTTTAGTCCATAATGCGCATGCGCGACAATGAAAGAACTAACACTTATGCTATGCGGCGAACTGCGCAAGGCACAGCCCGATGCGAATTTGTGCATTACACTACCCGCTACATCGTCCGAGAAATATTTTGTGCTTTTTGCGCCTCACTGGCCCCCATTTGTTTCACTTGACAAACATAGGAGTATCACGCCTCGGCCATGGCGATCATCCGCAGGGCTTTCAGGCTGGGCATCAAGTTGATCACGCCGCCGCCGAAGAAAGCCATTCCCAACGATTGCTACACCTCAATGTCTTAATCTTTATGATCGCCAAACGTGGTCTCATCGTATGGCAAGTAGCGCCCCTGCATGGCCTGAGGTCACACGCCAAAGCTTAGACCGGAGGCTATAAGGCGGACATTGAGCTGAACCTACAACGTCCGAAAATGAAGAGCCAGACTGCCGGAGCTCAGATCGCCTTCTATACCATGAAGCGCGCAAACGATCTCGGGATCGTGGAGTGCGAGCGCGTGATCTGAGTTAGCTAGGAGGAGAATCTACGAACTCAGGCGGATCTGTGCAAAACGCGCTTGTGTCGTTCAGACATTTGGGGTTGTCCTGCGAAGTGCGGGAGGTACGATGTCTGCGCAGAAATAGGAAATATCATCCGCTCTGATTCTTGGACTATAGTATCTTCATGAATTGGGAAACGGTGTTTAACCGAGATTTTGACCAGGCTAAGCGAATCGTCCCATGAGTGTTGCAAATCCCGACAGTTCAACAATTCTGACTCTAAGAACACCCTTGGCTTCGAGGTTAGGCGAGTTATTCACTATCGCCGCCTTGTGGCTCAGTCTATTAATGTCGCTCGATCCCTTACGCACGACCGACGATATCGTCGCTTTGAAGTATTTGCCGATAGGATTGCTGATTCTGTCCATCCCCTTATTTCTGGTAAGTGGCGTAATGAAGAAGGTGCTGCAAATCCCTTCGCTCAACAGGCTTTTGATCCTTGCGACGATTATGATCGTCGGATCTATCGTGCCGCTTTCGCACGGAGAAAGACTAGCGGACAGCTATCTTGGGCGGGGCCTAAATCTATGGGCGGCACTCGGCGGGGCGATCATCGCTTCCCGACCGGAGAGCTTTGAGCGGGTGGCGCGCGCGTTCCTTGTTGCATTGGTTACGGCGAGCGTTATCGGGATGATGCTGCTCGTGGCCAAGTCACTCGGGCTAATCTATAGCGCGCAAGGCCACATCCTGCACGTCGAAACCACTTTCTTCGTTGCAGGCTTAATCTGGCTCGCGCGGCGCTGGCCTTCTTCGCTGTTGCGGCTGGTGATCGTCGTCGTGCTCGTCTGGCTCGCGGTGGATACAGGCAAATCGACGACCCTGCTGCTGGTCGGTGTCTTCATCCTAGCGACCACCGTGGCGGATGTGCTGGTCCGCATGCGCAGCAGCACGCGCCGTGACCGCGGGCGGTCGGGCGCAATGAATGGCATCATGGTTTATTTTGGCCTCGCTGCCGCGTCGGGCATCGGATGGTTTTTTTTTCGGACCATTGCGGAGCGCGCGACCCGCTACGAGAACGACCTAAGGGCAGAGATGTGGGCCGACCGCTGGAACAAGTTCGCCTCCTCGCCGCTGGTCGGGCAACTGTTCACGGACAGCCCGGTTTATACGACGCCTTATCTGCAAGGGTTAGATCTAAGTACCCATAACGACTACCTCGATATTCTTGCGTCAGGCGGAATGGTCGGTTTTTTCCTTGCAATCTCGATAGTCGTGACGATTCTTGGACGGCGCCGCTTTTCCGATCTGTTCACGAGTTCCGGCAAAGGCATGCCGTTTCCTTCTCTATTCGGGTTTATGATTTTGTGTTACATTGCGAGCGCCTTAGGAAACCCGATCCTGCCGGTCCCTCGTCTTGCTGTTATGTTCTGGTTCTCAATCGGCGCCGCGGCGGTCTATACGAGCACTCTCGTAGGGCCAGTCCAACGTGATGTCAGGAATACCTGACATCACGTTGGACTGGCGGCTCTTGTACTTGTCAGTCACGCCGGAAGGGCGCATTCGACAGGGGCTCATATGCTGTCGATCAATTACCAGTATGTACGTGTTGGAACTCCACGCTTTGTTGTTCTCCCAGTCGGCGGTACGGATGCTCAAGCATGATGTGGGGATACAGCACCTTATTCGAGGGGGTAAATTGCACGCCGAGCCTATCGGATTTTGGAAGCGCCGTCTTGTTCCTTAACAACGGTTTCGTCGAGACAATTTGTTTCAATGGGCCGTATTGGTACATTCACAACGAGGGCGTCTATTGTTTTCTGTGGCCCGTCCTAGTACTGGCGCTGATCGCCGCCGGAGATTCGCTGATGCGCCGGGGTGGGGCGCTGGTGTGGCCTTCGATGCCTAGACATCCACCATACGCTGATCCTGTTTCCGGATTGGATTTTCGGCGGTTCGACCGTGCTGATCGCAAGGGTGCCGGGGCCGTTCTGGATGTGGTTCGTGCTGGCGTTGATCGCCCCGGTCGTGCCGAGCCTCGTTCCCGGACACGACACCTTCGTGATCGAAGCTTATGCGATCGGGCTGGTCATCGGCCTGTTTTTCGTGGCGAGCCACACGGGCCCCTTGCCCGGATTATGGGTGCGGCGGATCACACGCTGGTTCGCAGATATTTCGGTCTCGCTCTATCTGACCCATGTGGTGCCGATCAATTTCTTGCGCACAGCGATGCAGTTCGGATTGGGTATCGATTTCAGCCCCTTGGGCTAACGCTGCTTTGGGGGCTGTTCTTTGTCGTAATGTTCCTGTCCTGCATCGCCCTTGGCTGGGTGATGCACGAGGCATGCGTAAAGCGCTATCACGCCGTTCGCCGTTGGGTGTATCGCCGGTTTGGGCTTGCTGCGCACTGAGGCGGGGCGCCGCTAGGGTCAGCGGCGGGCGAATGCCCGTCGGCCGGAGCGGCCCCGTTTGCCCTTTAGGATGCGCGGTTCGATAAGGTGATACAGTGGGGCGAGGCCGATGAAGGCCGCATCGCTCCAATGGTGGTCGCCATCACGCACGATCCCTTGCATGAGCGCGTCGCGGTCATATCCCATAAAGGCGAGGTCGTCCTCGCCGATGCTTTCGAGATAGCGCTTGACCCAGTGGCGGCGCAGACGTCCGCCAAAGCCCGTCTTCCAGAGGTCGGCCGAGCGGGCTTCGGTGCCTGAATATTTCGTCTGGCCCGTCTGGTCGCCCATGCGCGAGAGCATTTTGGGTGGAGCGGCGACGAAGGCCGGGTCGTAGTGTACGCCGAAATGGGCGAACACACGCGGCCATGTTTCCTGCGGTTGTGCTACGAGATCCTCGTAACGCACGCACAGCACATTGGGGTTCGCCTGCATTTTACGGGCGGTGTCGATCATGGCGCGCAGCCCGGCGAAGATGTCGTAATAGTAGAAATAGGCTTTCCAACGGCCTTTTCCCCATGTCCGGTTGATTGAGGCGATCACGGAAAGCGGATTGCGCCAGAGAAACAGCACCGGCGCGTCGGGAAAGGTCGCGATGATCTCGCGGGAGAACCCGGAATTGCGGGGCGTTTTCTCGAGAAAGAGTTGGTCAGGGGTGACGAAGCGCGAGAACAGGGTCTCGGCCGCCGCGCGGATCGCATCGCGCCAGGCCTGTTCGCCGTCGTCGAGCAGGGCGGTCACGTCCTCGAGGCCGATGCGGACGTGATCGTAGGCGAAATCGGCGAGAGGCGCGTCGCCGGAGCGGATGCCATAAAGCGCGGGGAAAAGCCATGTTTCGGGCGTCGTCACGATGCCGGGGGAGGCGGAAAGGACCCGCTGAGCATAGGTCGATCCGGCGCGGGGCAGGGAAAAGATGAAGCCTGTGCGCATCAGTCGGTTGTCTCCTCGAGCCAAGCGGGACGTGCCACGTCGGGAAAGCGCTCTTCGAGAAGGGCTGCAAGGCGGTGGTTCGGAACGGCGTACCAGCCGCGCGCCTGTGCGAGGGCGGCGACGATGCCCTCGCTCGAGCGGTCGGCGGGTTTGGCGTTGAGCGCGTGGTGCAGCTTTCGCAGTGCGGCCCGCGCCCAAGGGGCCCTGTTGAACAGGGGCTCGAGCATCGCATTCATGCGACGGGCGAAAGCGAAAAGTCGCAGGTTGCCTACCTCGACGCCTTGGTTCTGGGCGTCGGTGGAGACGCGGGGCATGAGCTGTGGATCCACGCCGATGTGTCGGCAGATTGCGGCCAACGCCGCTTCGGGGGCGCTTTTGAGATCGTCGAGAAAGAGGATATGCATCTGCGCGGCATCGAAATGCTCGAGATAGTGGCCCAGAATGTCGGCGTAGAGGCCGACCTTTTTGGCATCCGTGGCATAGATGGCGCGCGCACGGTCGGTGGGAAAGACGGGCAGGGGGTCGAGATTTTTGGCGATGATCTCGACGAATTGCGCGAAGTCCACGCCTTGAGCGATGTTGCGGTCCCAGTCGCGGGCGGAGCGAAACCCGGCCAGCAGCCGTGCAGCCGGCTCGCGCAGGATGAAAACGAGGCGGGCGTCGGGGAAACTGGCGGCGAGGCGCGGTGCGATGGTCTCGTGCTCGCGGAAATAGACCGGACTCGCTTCGAGGGTAGCGGAGCCGTCCGGTTCGAAGTGGTCGTCATAGGCGGTGGCGGCGAGTGCGGGATCATGCAGGAAATTGAGCTCCTTGATCCGGCTCGGCGCGATCCGCGGATGCTGCGCGAGCTGGCGCCACAGAGTGGTTGTGCCGGAGCGCGGTGCGCCTACGATGATTGCACGAGAGCGGGAAGTATCTTCCATCAGCGAGGGACCTTGTTTTTTTGACACCGTTTCAAATTGCGCAAAGCAGGGCGGATTTTTCTGGGGTCGAGCATCGCGTGTGAATGCACGCCCAGTCTGGCGCGGACCAGCATCAGGTAGACTATGTTCTGGCCGATCAAAACGACGCTGGTGACCAGTGCGAGGCCAGCTGCGTTCCAGAACATACCACCGATGATATAGAGGGGAATGGCCGCGAGCGCCGTAAAAAGGCTGGTCACCGCATAGGCGTGTTCCTCGCCCAGCAATGCGAGGGCGCGAGCGGCCGAGCCTGTGTAGCTGTTGAACAGGAAGCCGGGAACGAGGATCAGGAAAAACGTATATGCCGTTCCCTGATCAGGACCGAAGACCAGACGGAAAAAGCCCGGACCGGCCGACACGAGAATGACACAGCCGATTACGGAGGCGAGAAACGCGACCGTCGAGGCAGCGCGCATTATTTTCTCAAGTTCGTCCCGGTCCTTGCGAGCGTGAGCTTCGATGATGAGGTTGGGGATAGCGCCGTTGAGAACGGTGAGTGGCGCCAGAAGAAGTTGGGAGATCTGCTGCGCGATGATGTATGGAGCGAGAGCCGGGCCGAGGGCGAGCGCCCCCCCCACGAGGTTCGCAGCGAAACGCGAGGACCCGAGTTGAAGGAATTGCGCTGACATCAGGCGGATGTTGGACGGCAGATCCGTTCTGATCGCGCTGATTGCGCTGGCCATCGACACTTTTTTCTGATCGGGAATTGCCTTCACCGCAACGGAAACAATGATGGCTGAGGCGATGAGAGAAACGAGGGCTGACGCCCAGAGCGCATTCGCGAGATCGAGCGCGCCGGTGAAGTAGAGAACCGCCACCGCTGCACCGAACCCGAGTGTCCTGATCAAGCCCCCATGCTGGCCGAGCCCGCCGAGCGAGGCCGAGACGACAATGTGTCCGGTCCCGCGCATCCCTTCGGCAAGTGCCGTGTTGACGCCGCGCGTTATGGTCATCGCATAGATTGCCCAGAACAGTTCCGGATCGGTTTCGAGAGGGAAGAAAATTCCGAACGCGAAGGCGAAAATGACAAGGAGCAAGAGGGCGGCGAGAGCCCAGACCATACTTGCACCCACAAGCGCGGAATGAAAACCTTGCGTGTTTCCATCGCGGAAGCGGGCGAAAATCTTGATCGCGGAGGTTTGATAGCCGAACTGGGTGAGGACGATTGCAATCAGCGAGAACGACAGTGCGACGCCCCATGTCGCGTAATCAGCCGGAAGCAATGCCCTCACGAGCAGTGCTTCGAGCAGGACGCTCACAAGCATGGCGCCAGCCCTTAGCGTGCCGTTTACCATGAATTGCCGCAGGAGTCGGTTCATGAAGGGGTCCGCTTATATAGTCGCGATCGTCTCAGAAATGAACCGCACGACACTTGCCTTGCGCTCGGCAAGATAGGTCGGGTCGACCGTCAAACGTTTGCCGTGATCGTATTCGATACCTGCGGATTTCAGCAGATAACCCCTCTTGGACCGAAGATAGAGATAGGCGGGATTGCCATAAGCCATGGTAACGACCGAGGCGTGGAGCCGGTCGGTAATGGTAAAACGGGCGTTGCGGTAAAGATTTAGATAGCCGTAGGGCGTATAGGCCGCGAAGGTGTTCGGGTTGGTGAAGTTGGTGATCGGATGGTTTGCGGGACGATGGGTCGGGCGGATAATTGTGTTTCCACCGAGTTCGGACGGCAATCCCCGCTGAAGCACCCGACGAATGCGCGCCGTTTTCTTTGCGTTGTCGATCCCGTCGCCGGGTAGCTGCGCATCACCGTGGAGGGCACGTTCGAGCACAGACATAGCTGGTTCGGGTCTGAAATCGAACGCGCTGCAGAAATAATTTCCGAGGCTCGGGGTGTCATAACCCGGATAGTAGTCCGGGGTAAACCAGGCACCGCAAACACCTGAATGTGCATTTTTCACATAGGCGCCGAGCATATCGTAAGTTTCGGAGTCGCGCGTCCAGAGAAGATCGGGTTTGAATTCTTCCAGAACGGAGCGGCAATGTTCCGCTTCGGCGGGGTTGTAGTTAATGCCACCAGCGCTCACCAAGAAGATTTTCTGTCCCGCTTCGCGCGCCTGTTTGAACGCGGGTGCAAAGAGTTTGCGGAAGTTCATGTCGAACATCGGACCCGCGAACATGACTGCATCGACGTCGCCAGTATGTTCGGAATAATTGAATGCATTCCGCTCGGTAGTCCCTTTGAGTTTGAGCGGCAGGATGGGATTAGATGCTCCGTGTACAATGTCGCAGCCCTGTATCGCCGATTTCATAACGAATTCGGCGCCAAGAGTGAAAAACGGATTGCCAATATTAGAAGCCCAGTTGCTGGCCGGAAAAAGAATTTTCAATTGAGAGTGCCTTTCAGTCGGAAAAAGTTGCTTCAGCTTCGCCGAAAGCGAAGCTGGTCATAAAATTCGGGGTACTTGTGCCTAATGTGCTCGACGCCATGTTTGACGAAGAGAATGGCGCGCGATTTCAGCGGGTTCATCCCTAGTATGTTTCGGTTCACCCAGTCGCGCTCGGCGTAAATCTTTGCGATTACCTTGGGATCATTCGATTGCGAGACGCCCCCGCGTTCAAAGATGCAGACGGGATAGCCCAGCGGCCGGAAGCTCTTGCCTGCTTTGTAAATTTCGGCCGTCAGCGCCCAATCCCCGGCAATTTTGAGGTTGTCGCTGTAACGCCGCTCGCCGATCGCTTCGCGCGCGTAGAAGATGGCTTGGTGGTGCGTAAACATCGAATACCAGATTCGGTCGTGCGGAAAAGCGGTCTTAAGGAGCCGCTGCCCATCAGCCACCTCGTAGCTTTGGCCATAGAGGATGTCGGCAGGGTCTCGGGCGACTTCGTCGGCTGTGCGGCGCAGCACCTCTATGTCGGCGAATTCATCACCGGCGTTCATGAAAATGAGGTAGCGGCCGCGGGCACTGGCGATAGCCTTGTTCATCGCATCGTAAAGCCCGTTGTCCGGCTCCGATATCCAAGTCAGCCCGGGCGTCGTACAGTTCGCAAGCCAGTCAGGAGTTCCATCTTTCGAAGCGCCGTCCACCACCAGCCACTCGAAATTGACGAACCGCTGCACTGCAATAGAAGCGGCGGTGACTTTGAGCCCGGAGAGGTTGTTCCAGGTCACGGTGACAATGGTGAAGAGGGGGTCGGGCCTAGACATTCCGAGTCGCTTTCGATGAGTGCCGAAAGGCAAGCCAGAGCGCGTAAGGCGTCGTCCAGAGGTAGCGCCACAACAGCGCGCGCGGATTGGTGACCACGCGATGAAGCCACTCGAGGTTGTTGTTCTGCATCCATTGTGGGGCGCGCGGATATGCTCCGGTAATATAGTTGTAGCAACCGCCACAGGTGATAATCCAGCCACAGCCCAACCGGTCGCGCGCGGCCACAGCAAACGCCTGCTCGCGCGGCTTACCCATTCCAACCCAGACAACATCCGGCTTTGTTGAGGCTATTGCGTCAATTACAGCATCTTGCTCTGACGGAGTGAAGTAACCATCGCGCGCGCCAACGATCTTGAGCTCGGGGTACAACCTTTCCAGTTCAAGCACACATGCTGAATTTACTTCCCTCGTTCCTCCAAGCAGGTAGAAACTCAGTCCGGCCTTTGAACATGCCGCGGCTAGGTCGTGGATCATATCGGTGGTAGCGGAGCGCTCTTTTATTGGCTCTGCACAAAGCTTCTTCGAAGCAGTGATCAAGAATCCCCCGTCAGCATGGATGATATCGGCTTGGTCAACTAAATCGCGAAAGTCTTGATATGAATGATACATTGCTAAACCATGACCATTCATATCAAAAACCAATTTGGTCGATCGCTCACCGTTCCGCACCATTCGACAATCGGCAATGCATCGCTCCGCGAGTGCTTGCCGTCCCTCGGTTGCTACGAAAACACCTCCGAGCTGAACCGAATGCAGCTTACGTATCTCTCGTTCAATTGCTTTGTCTGAACCGATCATTTTTCAGCCTTCACCCAATCCTCATATGTCCCCACAATCTCAACTTTCCGGCTTCTCGCCCTATCCCAATCCATCTCATGCAGCCGTGAACTGTGCATCAGCTTCCTTCGGGCGCCGTCGGATTTAGCAGTGTCGAGAAACAGCTCGGCCTCGTAACCTACAGCCTCGGCGATGGTCTCGGCCAGCTCGCGGAAAGTCACCTCGACAGCAGATCCAACGTTGACGTGAGCATAGCCGGAGTAGGTTTTCAGCAGGAATACCCACGCATCAGCGAGGTTTCTGGACTCGGCAGCGTGGTCAGCACCGGGTTTTTCAACAAACCGTTTCAGGGCTACAGGCCCGCCATTCGGTTTGTCCGATAACTGGATGTAGCCATAGGCGGTCTCGCCATGGGGTGAGGTGAGGTCAAAAGTCACCAGTTTTTCTACGTTGACCCCTTCCAGACCCTTCTGGACGGAAGTCCGAAATCTATCCGCATCCGGCGCAACGTCATCGGACGGAGCAACCAACATGATTGCTTCCAGATCCTTCTGCGGCAGGTAAATCGCCGCAGCCAACACGGCCGGAGCGGTGTTACGGCCTTCGAGCTCGATCAGAATTTCTCCTGTGTCGATGCCGACCTCCTGACGCTGCTCTACAACACTAAAACGTACGTCTGAATTAGTAAAAACTACAGGCTTCGCGAAGGTATTGCCGATCATCCGCGTAGCTGACCCCTGACAGAGATTTGTATCCCCCATGAACGGCGCGAATCGCTTGGAATAGGACTGTCGAGATTGAGGCCAAAGCCGCGTTCCCGAACCACCGCAAAGAATCACGGGAGTAATCATTACAATATCCGACAAGTACTAAAAAATTACTTATCGGATAGGCCCTCAATGTAATCGTTGCAAGACAAGCCTGCAGGATTTGCCGAAACAATTAGCGATTTTTGAGAAATGCGCACGCTTTAGGCGTATAGCGGCAGCAAAGGCCAAGAGTCAGATGACTGTTACTGAAAAGTATAGGATTGCAAGATGTCGATGTTGCGCTCAGCGGGGCCGCCAATAGAGCTCCGACGAAACAGAACTGTTTATTGAAAAAAGACGATAAATACCCTTCACCACGGTGTACGACGCGTGGACGCAGCCGGGATCAACACCGACATACTGAAGCGAATGACAGACTGACTGCGCTGAAAGCAGATGGGCTATTTTAGGTTGCCGCGCAGCTTTTCACTTGGGATCAGGGTTTATAACTAGTCGATTGCAATGGCCGCGAGGGCTACGGCCCGAAGGAAGACTTCGTGCATCGGTCAAACCGCGCGGCCACACTACTTCAGCCGTAGAATCCTCCGAACATGATCTCGACGCGATTGCGCCGCCTGTATCGGCGTTGTCGTACTTGATCAGCCTGTACCGCTTTATTCTAAGTGGGATACAGGCGCGCATCCCGCTGTTAGCAAGGCCTCTCTGAACAACTCCGCGTCGTAGCTAGGATCCCCAAGCGGCGATTTTACGTTTGATAGACCACTGGGTAATGCGCGCCGATATAATCACTGTCCTGTCCGGGGGGGGCGTAGAACTCGATCGGTCACCCATTGCTGTCGTAAATAGTGCACAGCTTGGAGTTCATGTTACCTTTGGTTCGGACGATGAAGCGACTACGCCCTCCCCGTTGGGGGCGGACGGCCATGCTGTTCGACATTTTGAGAGCCTTGAGGTCAATTGCGTCAATCATCACGGTCGTCTTCTCACCGCGTTCGGACGACAGGTCGGCTATCATTTTAGCGAAGATGTCTATCTCGCTCAATCGCCTCCACCGACTGTAAAGCATCTAATGCGTGCCGTCTTCAGCCATCACAACTAGTGAATATAATGCGGCTTCAGAACTTACTAGCATCAACCCGAGGCTTCAAGTGGAACGCGGAAAAAGAGTGAGCCAGAGGTGCCATCTGGACGTCGGTCAGCCAGAAAATCGCTAATATCACCGCTCAGTCTTAGGGGTTGTGAGGCATGTTGTGCGCGCGAAATCTATGTATCTGGACGCTAAGAGGCAGGTTACAGGTTCGAATCCTGTCGGGGTCACCATCACCCACATCAGGTCATGCGGATGACGTCCTTGTCGATGGCGAGCATGTAGCCGCGGCGGGCGATGTTTTTCACGAGCAGTTCGCTGATCATCTGGTTGCCGAGCGTATCGCGCAGACGCTTGATCCGCGTAGCGCCAGCCGCCTCGTCACAGTCTGACGGATCGCGGCCGGATATGACGGCTTCGATCTGGAGGCCGGACATGACTTCGTCGTCCATACGTGCCTCTGCCAGAACGGCGAGCGTTTCGATGGAGGCTTCAGTCAATTTGAATTCGAAATCGTTGAGCGTGACCGTGTTCTGGTCGCGGCTGATGACGAGCGAATTGATCTCGATCCCCGCGCGCTCGATCTTGCTCATACGGCGGTTCATCTCGATCAGCATCACGAGAAACGCGACGGCTGCGATCAGAAGCGCGGTCGCAAAGACGAACAGCACGAAGATGACAAAGCGGTAGGAGGCAAGCGTGTCCTGAAATGCCGTGCCGGACTGGGCGAGGATTTCCAGCAGCTTGAGCTCTGCCTGCGCCGTCAGGTCATCATTCTGGATGAACAGCTGCTCGACACGGGCGTTGAACGCGTTCGCGTCGGGAAGGTTCGCGAACAGCACGACGGCTGCCAGAACGAGGACCAGAAC
>JABXHM010000078.1 GCA_013373625.1 Alteromonadaceae bacterium
AAAGAAGCAGTCAGTACAAGGGCAGCAGTTTTAGCAAATTTCAACATGGTTATTTCCTATTTGTTTTAGCAGTTAATGGTTTGTTTCGTTTTGTTGGATGTATTACACCTTGAACTGACGAAGTGTTAAACAGTAAGGCTGATACATAGGTATTTGGTTGAATACTTAAGAAGTTCGTGAACTGCTGGCGAGGGATTACGGAAGGCAAAGGCTATACGCTGAGCACAGCAGTTGAACTGGTTAACGCCCGTTGTTTTTACGCCAGCAAACTGGCAGCGCAATTTAAATATCCATGACATTGTAGCCAAAACAATAAGGTGTAGAGCAGTCAGGTATAAATAAATTAAACATGCTAGCGTGACAAGGAAAAAAGGCGCCTCGCGGCGCCTTCTTAACGCAGGGAAACTGCTATCTCCCTGCAACCATGTTGAATGTGTACATGGTGAACATGAATTTGGGTGAGCATCGCTCTGTTATAAGCGGCTCATCAGTTCTTTTGCGACAACGTGATCCTGAAGACCGTTTTCGTTAATCCACGCTTGTAGCGTTTTACCGTCTTTTTCCGGCTCGCCTAAATCACGACTTGGCATTTTCTTAACTAGCAGTGTGCCTACTTCAACAGCATTGTTCTCAATTGCGGTTCTGATGAGGCTTTGGCCGTTACAGGATATACCCGTGTAATAATCACGCAGTTTTAAGCGGTAATCTGATTGCACTGCACGCATTTTTTTGCGTAATTCGCCTTTATCGTCCGCACTAACGATAGTGCAAATGTTAGCCAGCGCTTCTTCAACACTGGCATTTGCTGTGCCGGTGAATACCACTGATGCGATAATAGTAAATAAAGAAGTTTTAACGATTTTCAACATGGTTAGCTCCTTCAGATATATAACAGTAAATTAAAAGTAAGTTTAAAGCCGTGGTTTGTTTTGTTGAAATAATTAAAACGTGCGATAAAAAGAGGTTAAATGACTGATCCGATACCAGGTTATAGTTTTCAATACCTTAAACTGAGACCAAGATAATCGAAAATTTTATTAATTGTTTTTATATCAATCAGTTAGAAGATGTGGGTGCGTGGACTGAGCTGCGTTGATAATCACTGTAACCATTGAATTAGCTGGCATAAATATACTAAATGCGTGGAAGTATTGATTATTCCACTACTTTGCTTATTTATGTTCGTTAAGACTCAGTTGTATTTGCTCTGAAAGACTGAGATATCGCCAGTAACTGTTCTCTTACCCAGCGATGTGCAGGATCTTCATTGGCACTGACATGCCAATACAAGTAGTAATTGAGTGGTTGCATTGTGAAGGGTAATTCGCTGACCGCCAGATCGTAATGTTTGGCCAGATGATAAGGCAGGCAAGCGAGTAGATCGGTTTTTACTAATACGCTTGGTATGGTTAAAAAGTGGTGACTCTGCATGACTATTCGACGCTGCTGACCCAGCCTGGATAACTCGATATCAAGTTCGCAGGGCTCACCCTGCCGGGGGGTTACATTAATGTGGCTGTAACTCAGAAAACTGTCTAACGTAAGTGGCGAATCAAATGCGGGGTGGCCTGGCCGGCCAACCACCACCAACCTGTCTTCAGCGATTATATGTTTAACCAGGTACGGATCAGTTATGGGGTTGCTGTCGGTGTAGAAATCCAGTTGCCCGCCGGCAAGTGCATTCAATACATTTTTTTTGTCTACGTCATAATTATTGATTGCAATAAAGGGTGCCTGAGCACTGATGTTGGCAATTAATCTGGGCAATATACTGGCTTCTATTAAATCACGGCAGGCAAACTGAAATATCTTCTCGGCAGTTGCCGGATTAAACTCTCTGCTGTGCAATACACTGTTTCGCAATAAATCCAGAGCTTGCCGGGCGGGAACAATGAGATTTTGCGCTACCGGTGTTGGAGTCATTACATGCCCGGTTCTGACGAACAGGGGATCGTCAAGAAGATCACGTAAGCGCGCCAACGAATTGCTCACAGCGGGTTGCGTAATACACAGAATATCAGCGGCGCGAGTTAAATTGCCAGCGGTATAAATGGCATCAAAAACAGCAAACAGGTTTAGATCTATTCGATTGAGATTCATGAGTTAACGGCCCGACCCAGTTAAGTAGGGCTATTATCAGGAATATTAATAGGAAATCAATATTTCTATTAGGCTGGTTTATTGGGAAGTGTGTGCGGCAAATGGCGTCTTATATGTCGTTGATAAGATCCCACAGGCCGACAAGTTGCCGGCCTGTGGGAAGAGTTAATTTAATTAGATGCGTCTTCAGCCGCACCTTCGATACCCTCTCCTGCTGACTGAACATCTTCGCCGATACCTTCAACCGTAGCGCAGCCTCCCGCAGCACCGATTGTAGCTAAAAGGCTAATAAACAATATTTCACGTAGTTTGCGATTTTTCATACTATTTCTCCTGGGGTTTTATTAACTTTCAGATGGCTGATCAGACGATTCATTGTCGGCATGATTTGTCTTGTCAGCGGATTGCGTTGATGATTCTGTGGAACGCGATGAACCTTTCAACATGGAATTTAACTTTTCACCGCCTTTCGCCCCGAAGTCGAGGGTGCGGATTGGGAATGGAATGAGTATATCTGCGTCTTTTAATGCTTTATTGATAGTCACAACGGCCTCGTGCCGTGCGTTCATAAAACCTGGCTCGCCAGGGTATTCGATCCAGAACCACACCAGCAGGTTAATGCTACTGTCACCAAACGATGAGGCAAAAACACCGGTGTCGTCTTTGTCGACGACAAAATCCAGTTCATTGATTGCGGCAGTAAGTACTTCCGCCGCTGCTTGTGGGTCGTCTGCATAGGAAATGCCTACCGGTACCTCGATACGCCGTTTGCCGTTCACACTGTAATTAGTCAGTATGTTCCGAAACAATATCTTGTTAGGGATAATCTCGCGCTGGCCGAAAAACGTCATGACATTGGTATTGCGCAAATTAATACTTTCTACTGTCCCAAAGACGTCCTGAGCTTCTATCACATCTCCAATTTCAAAGGGTTTACGTATGCCCATAGCAATCCCGGCTATAAGGTTTTCAGTCATATCCTGAAACGCAAAACCAATTGCCAGACCAATAATCCCCGCACCGGCCAATAATGAAGTTACGGTGCCGCGCAAACCAACAAAATCCAGTGCAATAAAAATACCTGCCGTTGCAATGGCAACTTTAATAATAGATGTTAGCAAACCAACAATTTGTTCGGAGTCAAACGTTCTGCCGAGTAAACGTTTGGCAAAGTTACCGGTGATTTTTGCTGCGATGCCAAATGCAATGGCAATACAGATCGCAACGGCAATATTGGGCAGATGTTTAATACTCGCTTCAAGCCATGTCAGAAGCTTTTCGTTAATGAGTTTCCAAAACGAGTCGATTTGCAGTGTCTTCATAAGCTGTTGAGTATCTCCAATAATGCTAGCGAGTCATGAGTTGCAATAATTACTCCAGCAATGCCAGTAACTTAAGTTGCTGAAATAAAATAAAAATATATCGTTCGCTAAAGTGGTGATTTAATAACTGGTAAATATTTACTTAATCAAAGTAAAAAATTACCGGATCTTGGTGGGTGGGGATGGGGATGACAGATTGAAACCTTTGTTTACAGGCGTTAAGTAAAGTTAATCCATCCGGTCTTTCAGCCGTAACTAATATAACGTAAGGTCGAATTAACAGAGCAATGGAGATCAAAATGACTGCAAGATTAAGTGATGCTGAAATTGTCGAACACCTTGATGCATTAAATGAAAATGCCGACGAAAATAATCAGTGGTGCCGTGATGGTGATGCCATCACCCGTACTTTCAAGTTTAAAAACTTCATAGCGGCGTTTGGCTGGATGGCGCAAATGGCCATCTGGGCTGAGAAGTTTACTCATCACCCGGAGTGGTTCAATGTGTACAACAAAGTAGAAGTAAAACTCACGACCCACGATGTTGATGGACTCAGTGAGCTGGATTTTAAAATGGCAGAGAAAATGAACCACTATTACGCTCAGTAATGCGCAGTGCTACACAGTGGATTCGTACGATAAGTAATCGTAGTGGTGAGTGTTTAACCGCTTGGTCAAAAAAATGAAACAATTCATCAATGAGCCCTTGCCAAGATACTTTCCCTATGTATAATACGCACCACTTGAGCAGCAGCACTAAAGCGAAAGCGCAAAAGTTGCAGCGTTCAAACCAGTTCAGTCGCGGGATGGAGCAGTCTGGTAGCTCGTCGGGCTCATAACCCGAAGGTCGTAGGTTCAAATCCTGCTCCCGCAACCACATTAAAAATATTGTTCGAAAGAACAGTAATTTTCAAAAGAATTGTTCTTCAGCACAATTCGAATTTAAGCTGAAAAAACAAACAAAACAGACGCGGGATGGAGCAGTCTGGTAGCTCGTCGGGCTCATAACCCGAAGGTCGTAGGTTCAAATCCTGCTCCCGCAACCA